>JAUXOK010000021.1 GCA_030682255.1 Bacteroidota bacterium
AGATGACATGTACATAGAACCTGGATTGTTGGCAAGGCACCATGGCGCTTGCGCATGTAATAATGAAGAAAAACCTAGCATCGCCATCAAGGCAAACATTAGAATCTTCTTGTTAAATTGAGTAATTAATTTTTTCATATATTATTATTATTTAAAACTTTTAGGGTCCAAATATATCTATTAAATCATGGAATCCAAAATAAAAATAAAAATTGGTGTATTTTTTTACATAATAATGACAAAATAATTTATAAATTATATGACTGAAAATTAATTTTTAAAATATTTAATGTATTGGTAATCGCGATTTAAATAAATTTAAATCACTATTTTATCTTATAAAATAATTGAATTCCAATTTCTTTTATATTTGTTTTGAATTCTTATTTTAGAATCATCAAAATCTGACCAAGAACCAAATTGTCCGATTGCATTTTGTTCCATTTTTTGATGTCTTCTATTGTAACATTGTATTTTCTTGAAATGGCAAATAACGTTTCGCCCTGAACTACAATATGTTTCAATTGATTTGTAATATTTTCTGCACTACTTGAATCTTCTGATTTAACAAGCCATAATTTTTGTCCTATGTATACTTGCTCGCTCTTCAAATGGTTTTGTGTTTTTAAATCTGTTATTGAAATGCTATATTTTTTTGATATACTATACAAAGTTTCACCTTGGGCAACGATATGGAACTTTTGCTGATTTTTTTGTTGTTCTCTTTTTTCTAATACTTCATCCATATTTATTCTACCAGTATCTGGTCGTTGATCTGCTTTGCTTCTTAATTGTATCACCTCGCCTGGCTTAGGTTCAGTTCCTTCCTCCATTTTATTTTTTTTATACAACACATTGAGTTTAACAGCATATTTTTGTGAAATCAACCACATGTTATCGCCTAGTGCAACTGTATGCGCTTCTACACTCGCTTTTCTTTTTTTTGCTTTTAAATACAAAACATCACCCGGTTGTATGGTTTTGCCTTGCAAATCGTTATATTTTATAATTTTCTTTTCGCTTTTATTACTTTCTGTTGCAATATCAGCAATTTTTTGATTTGGTTGAATGACAGTGTAAGGCACTTTGTTATCTACAACTTCAATGTTGGCGGTCATTATTTTGTTATATGGATTATAGCCATTCAAAACCATGCTATCATATTGTGCTAATTTATTTCTTTCGATAGTACCAATTAATAAATCAGCGTATTTAGGATTGGTGGCATAGCCAGCAGCTAATAAGCCCCTAGCCCAACCTTTATAATCTGAAATTTCCAACTTAAACAAACCCTCATAGCGTTTACCATTTTTTAAAAATAAAGAATGGTCATTATATGATTCTCTGACACTTTTGTAACATCTGAAACATTCTTGAAGGGCATCATCATCTTCTAAAATGGTGCATGATGTCCAATCTTTTTTACACTTGATGCCAAAATGGTTATTTCCTTGTTTTGCAAGCCGACTATTTCCTGCTCCACTTTCCAAAATCCCTTGGGCAAGGGTGATACTTGCAGGAATTTTATGTTCAATCATTTCAATCATGGCAATGTTTTTAAAACTATCAATGTATTGCTTGACAGTCATATTTTGCGCCATTGCGCTAACATTTAATATGATTATAATGAAGGTATTGAAAAGATATTTATACATAAAATAAGAAAGCCTATAGAACAAAAATATATTGAATTCAAAAAATAAGTACTTATTTTTGTCAACATATCCATATAACGATGAATAAGTATCTTTTATTATGTTTTTTATTTTTAGGTTTATTTCAATCTGAAATAATTGCCCAAAATGAACCTAAACCTCCTGTTTTTAATCTTACCTTAAACAATATTAATCCCAAAATTGGCGATGTTATCGAAGTGATTATCAAATCGAGTATTCCTGAGGGCATGCACATGTATAGCACATATAACAAATGTGATATTGGTCCCTTAGCATATAACCTTGTTTTTGAAAAACCAATTGGTTTTTGCACCCAAGGAAAGCCCTATAGTGTTGGAGATAAAATCATCAACGATGAAATTTTTGGCTGTGAAGTTGGTGAGTTTTTCAATAAATCTGAAGTCAGACAAAAAATAAAAATCATTTCGAACGATGTAAAAATTGTTGCTAATGTGGATGGTCAATGGTGTACCGAAACCGCTTGTTTCAATTTTGGAACTTTAATTCCTATTGTTCTTAAAACAAATATCAAAGTAAGTGGAACACCAATCAAATGTGATGAGAAAGCGGTTTCTGAACCAGTAATTCCCAATGCAATAGACACTCCCAAAATTGAGAATATTAACCCTGAAACAAATACTCCCACTACAAGAACGCCTTCAGGTTTAAAAAATCATTACCGACTAAAAGATGAAAACGATAAAGGTGCTTGTGAAGTCAAAACTTTTAATGGTGAATTATCCGAAACAGATCAAGAAAACAATTGGGGATTATTTATCTTAGCATTTCTTTCAGGGTTAGCTGGTTTGTTAACGCCTTGTGTTTTCCCAATGATTCCAATGACAGTTGCTTTTTTTTTAAAAGATAAAAAAGACAAAAAGAAAGCCATTATCAATGGCTTATTTTTTGGTTTTTCCATCATAGCGATTTATGTTATTATCGGAACATTGACAGCGATTATATTTGGTGCAGATGCTGGTAGTTTTATTTCTACACATTGGTTACCTAATGTATTATTCTTTCTCATATTCTTGATTTTTGCAATATCCTTCTTTGGTGCTTTCGAAATCATGTTGCCCGCTTGGCTCACCAACAAAGTGGATAGAGAAGCTGATAAAGGCGGTTTTTATGGAACGTTTTTCATGGCTTTAACGCTTGCAGTTGTTTCTTTTTCTTGTACAGGTCCAATTGTGGGTTCGGTTTTAGTTCAAAGTGCAGGCGGTGAATTTCTTAGACCAGTTATCGCTATGATTGGTTTTGGATTGGCATTTGCACTTCCATTTTCTTTGTTTGCATTGTTTCCAAATTGGTTAAATACCCTGCCTAAAAGTGGCGGCTGGTTGAATTCTGTAAAAGTGTGTTTCGGTTTTTTAGAATTAGCATTGGGTTTAAAATTTTTGAGTATTGCCGACCAAACTTATCATTGGCATTTGTTAGACAGAGAAGTGTATTTAAGTTTATGGATTATCATTTTTGCATTAATGGGTATTTATCTTTTGGGTAAACTCAAGTTTGCGCATGACAGCGATTTAAAATATTTAGGCGTTCCAAGGTTAATGTTTGCTATTGTGACATTGTCATTTGTTGCATACATGATACCTGGTTTGTGGGGCGCACCTCTGAAAGCATTGTCTGGTTATTTGCCCCCTATGAGCAGTCAAGATTTTGTTATACATTCTAATAATGAATCGGATTTAAAAAATGGCAACTTATGTCAGACACCTTCTTTTGAAAGCGATTTACACATTCCTCATGGATTGAAAGGTTATTTTGATTATGACGAAGCATTATTGTGTTCTAAAAAATTAAACAAACCAGTATTTATTGATTTTACAGGGCATGGTTGTGTCAACTGTCGTAAAATGGAAGAGTTAGTTTGGAGCGATGAAAGGGTTTTAAAAATTCTGAATGAAGAATTCATCGTTGCTTCTTTATTTGTGGATGATAAAAAATTATTACTGCCTTTTGAAGACCATTTTAAAGGAAGATTCAGTCAACAAAATATTAAAACATTAGGCAAGAAAAATACCGAAATTGAAATGTGTTATTTTGGTAAAACCTCTCAACCATTGTATTGTCTTTTAGACCCAAACGAAGATTTATTACAAACGCCCGTTGGAAGTGAAATCAACGGCAAGCAATTTGACACTGAGGAGTTTTTAAAATTCCTACAAAACGGTGTTGCAGAATTTAAAAAAAGAAATCCTTAAATGTTAAATATGAAACAACATTTTGAAGAAGCTAAAGAAATGCTTCATGCTTTTTTAAATAATGAAGCCAATTTTATAGCTTTAGAAAAAGCTGGCGCAATAATGGTGCAAGCTATTCAAGGAGGCGGAAAAATAATCAGTTGTGGCAATGGCGGTAGTTTGTGTGATGCCATGCATTTTGCTGAAGAATTATCGGGTAGATACAGAGACAATCGCAAAGCTTTGCCAGCCCTATCGATATCAGACCCTAGCCATTTAACATGCGTAGGTAACGATTATGGCTTTGATTTTGTGTTTTCGAGATATGTGGAAGCCATTGGCAATAAAAGCGATGTTTTACTAGCTATAAGCACAAGTGGCAACTCCAAAAATGTGCTAAATGCCATAGAAACTGCACTTGCAAAAGGCATGAAAGTAGTTGGATTAACAGGTAAAGATGGTGGCAAAATGTCGGAATTATGCGATGTTGAAATCCGAGCACCACATTCTCAATATGCAGATAGGGCTCAAGAAATTCACATTAAATGCATACACAGTTTGATTGACTTTATCGAAAAACATGTTTAGATGAGAATTTAAGATTGAAATACATGGGAATAGAAACTCATAACGATAAACTATTTTTGCAATCCATTTTATGGCAAAAGTAGTTGTAGGTTTAAGTGGTGGTGTTGATTCTTCTGTGGCAGCTTATCTTCTGAAAGAAGCAGGGCACGAAGTGATTGGTGTTTTTATGAAAAATTGGCACGATACAAGCGTTACAATTAGTGATGAATGCCCTTGGATAGATGATAGCAACGATGCGATGTTGGTGGCAGAAAGCTTGGGAATACCTTTTCAAACCATCGATTTAAGTGATGAATACAGAAAACGCATTGTAGATTATATGTTTGCAGAATATGAAGCAGGCAGAACACCCAATCCTGATGTTTTGTGTAACAGAGAAATTAAATTTGATGTTTTTTTAAAAGCCGCTATACAAATTGGAGCAGATTATGTAGCCACAGGTCATTATTGCAGAAAAGGAACTATCGAAAGCCTGAATGGACCCATTTATCAATTACTAGCGGGCATTGATGGCAACAAAGATCAAAGTTATTTCTTATGTCAGGTTACTCAAGAACAATTATCTAAGGCATTATTTCCGATAGGTGAATTAACCAAACCTGAAGTGAGGGTAATTGCCAATAAAATTGGATTAACTACCGCCAATAAAAAGGATTCTCAAGGTTTGTGTTTCATTGGAAAAGTAAAATTACCCGATTTTTTACAACAACAACTGAAACCCAAAAAGGGTGATATCATTGAGATTGCTAATGATTTCAATTCATACAACAATTTGAGAGAAAAATTGGATACACATCAAGTTTCGGAACTAGAAACAATTACAAAACCAATTATTTATTCTCCTGAAAATGGTAAGAAAGTAGGTGAACACGATGGCGCACATTTTTTTACAATTGGTCAACGCAGGGGATTGAATGTTGGTGGCAAAGCTGAGGGAATGTTTGTTATTGCTACCGATGTAAAAGACAATATTGTTTATGTTGGGATGGGAGATAATCACCCAGGTTTGTTAAGAAATGGCCTATATATTCCAAGTAAAGATGTGCATTGGGTGAGAGAGGATTTAAAAATAGAAATAGGCGCACAAGCAGACTTTATGGTTCGAATTCGTTACCGACAAACTTTGATTAAAGCTACTTTACACCATCAATCAGAAGGCTGGTATATTTTATTCGAGAAGCCCGTAAAAGCTATAGCAGCAGGACAATTTGCAGCTTGGTATTTAGATGATGAATTGGTGGGGAGTGGGGTTATTGGATAAAGAATATATTTTTTAGTTTATTAAATTCGCATAAATTCGCATTTTTAATACGCAATTAGTTCAATATTCAACTTCAATCATTAATCGTTCAAAAATAATATTAAATATGAATAAAAATTTACTTTTCATTATACTTTTACTTAGTTGTTTTAGTGTTTTTGCCAAACCTGTCGATGTAAACAAAGCTCAAAAAGTTGCTTTCAATTTTTTAAGTAATTATATACCAATTCAAAATGCAAACGAATGTATTTTGGTTTATACTGAAGTTTCAAAATCTTACAGCAACTTAAACAAAACTGAATCACAAAACTATTTTTACATTTTCAATTATCAAAACAAGGGTTTTGCTATGGTATCTGCGGATGATGTTATGACTCCTGTATTTGCATATTCATATCAAAACAATTTTGAAACTCAACAAATGCCACCACAAGTTGTTAAATGGTTAGAAGGATACAAAGAACAAGTAAGACATTCTGTTGTAAATGGTTTAATTGCCGAAACAGCCGTTACCCAACAATGGAATCAGTTATTAAAAGGTATTTTACCCATAGGTTCTGATAATTTAACCTCAACCAATCCATCTAAAAGAGCGAGCGTTTCTCCATTATTAACTACTACATGGAATCAATCGCCTCATTACAATGCTTTGTGTCCTTTAGATAATACTTCAGGTCAAAGAACAGTGAGTGGATGTGTTGCTACAGCAATGACACAAGTAATGAAATATTGGAATTATCCAACTCAGGGCACAGGCAATCATACTTATTCACATAGTAAATATGGTAATTTATCTGCCAATTTTGGCGCAACAACCTACAATTGGTCATCGATGCCAAATTCAGTGAGCTCTGCAAATTCAGCAGTTGCTACACTTACATATCACGTGGGTGTGAGTGTCGATATGAATTATGGAATTGCATCAACAGGCGGAAGTGGTGCATATGTAATTACCAATAAAAGTGCCGTAACAAATTGTGCTGAATATGCATTAAAAACTTATTTTGGATATAAAACATCTTTATCTGGTGTTGAAAGAGACAATTATACACAAACCCAATGGCTGAATTTATTAAAAACAGAATTAAATGCTTCTAGACCAATTATCTATGCTGGATTTGGTGGTGGTGGTGGACATGCTTTTGTTGCAGATGGCTACGATAACAATGATTATATTCATTTCAATTGGGGATGGGGCGGAAATTCTGATGGCTATTTTAGCATCAATGCTTTAAACCCTGCTGCACTTGGTACAGGTGGTGGAAATGGTGGTTTTAACAGCGGTCATCAAGCAATTATTGGTGTTGAACCTCCTTCAGGTGGTGGAACATCTAATCTTGATATGAGATTATATTCTGCTATTAGTATTAGTAGCAATCCTGTTATCTATTCAACAGCTTTTTCTGTAACTGCAAATTTGGCTAATTTTGGCACTACATCAGCCGCTAACTTCAATGGAGATTTTGCAGCAGCAGTTTTTAATTCAAGCAATCAGTTTGTAGATTATATTGAAACTAAAACAGGAATTTCTTTAGAATTTCAAAAATATTTGACAAGCACTTTTTCAACTACAGGCATGAGTTCGCTAACACCTGGAACCTACACTGTAGGTATGTATTATAGAAAAACTGGCACCACACAATGGACAGCATTTGCAAATGGCAATTATACTAATTTTGTAACATTTACAGTTGAGGGCAATGATCAAAACCCCTTGAAATTATATGCTCCTATTACAACTGATCCAACAACTTTGGTTCAAAATCAAACATTTGATATTCATTTTGATATAGCAAATTTTGATGCTTCTAATTTCAACGGAACAGTTTCTGTTGATTTACATAGTTCTAATGGTGCTTGGATTAGAGAATTAGCCAAACAAGAATCTTTGAGTTTGCAAGCAGGCTATCATTTTACCAATGGACTAACTTTTACAATTGATGGTGGTTTAACAGAAGATCCGGGCACCTATCAATTATTTATTTGGTCGAAAGCAAACAATGGTAATTGGGAATATGTTGGTACAGGCAACTATTCAAACCCTGTTAATATTCAATTGGTAGCACCAGGATTACCAGCGGATATTTATGAAGTAAACAATACGTCTTCAACAGCTTATGCTTTGCCCCTCAATTTTATAAACAACATTGCTAAAACAACTTCTGTGGGTTCAAATTGTCATACTGGAACAGATTATGATTATTATAAATTGGAATTACCTGCGGGTTATCAATATAGCATCAGACCTAGAATTCATGATGCTTACAAAGCAACGGATGGTAAAACTTATACTTTAGATGCTGTGTTTTCTTATTCAAAAGACGGTACAAATTGGTCGGATGCTTTTGATTCAGAGTTAGACAATAGCATTATAACAAATGGTGGCACCTCCTTCTATATCTTGGTTTCACCATATTTTACAGGCGATAAAGGCACCTATTTATTAGATATTAGCACTACAAGAAGTACATCAACGAATATCAATGATGTTGAAATGTTAAATTTAGTTGAAGTGTATCCTAACCCTACAAAAGGTTTGTTTAACATCAATTGGTCTGATTTAAAATTAGAAGTCAATTCAATAGAAATATTGGATATGATAGGACAAAAAATAGAAACATTTGATGTCAATCAAACCAATCAGTTAGCCATACTTACTGAAAATTATTCCAGTGGTGTTTACACTATTTTAATAAAAACATCTGAAGGTGTAATGACTAAAAAAATCACCATCTACAAATGAGATATTTAATTCTTTTATTCTTTGCTATTATCATAGGTTCATGCAGTTCTAAAAAAAAGAAAGCACTTAGTTTTGAACCGAAATATATGCCCGGTGCGAATGCTATTATATACAAAACAAAAGCCAATTACAACAATTTGGTAGCGGTAACTTTGTCTGACGATAAATCTGAAATCATTTCATATCCTCATCCAACCGATGTTTTTAAAGATAGTTTAGTTGCTGTTCCAACTGTCTTAAACAAAGGTTATTTATTAGACAATAGAGGCATTAATACCCATGTTGCCTTTTTAAAAATTACCTATAAAGAATATGCGCAATTATCAGAATTGCCTTCGTTAAAAGTGATGTATGACATGATAATTGATAAAGATCCAATTTCAGAAATGTGTAATTGCGGACATAAGGAAAGCATAGAAAACATCGTTGAAAAAATCAATTATTTAATAGACAAAAACAAGCTTGAAGAGGTTTGCAAAAAGTTAAAATAGAATTCTAAATATAATATGTCAAACAATCGAAATAAAATTATTTTAAAATGGATTTTTGTTTCCATAAATAGCATTATTTTTTATTTGGTTTTTACTTTGCTCAATAACGAAACATTGTTTACCAATTATAAAACCATGGTTTTTAGTATTGTTTTTGCAATTTCAAGTGTTTTTTTGGATAGGTATATTTTTAAGAAATCTAGAAAAATTGAAAACTAAAAAAAACGCCCCTTCCGAAGAAGAGGCGCTTTAGTGATTTTAAAAATTGAGAATCTTTACAGCGTTTAAGTCAATACCAAATTTGCTGTATGCGGTTGCTACATGAAAATAGTACAAATAAGACTTTATCGAAATTGGACTATGTTGAATGTGCTTTCGCCATTAATTGGCTTTGCCACCAATTAGCAACAAGTCATTGACTACAATTTCGGTGATACCTCTCTTGTTGCCATCTTTGTCGGTGTAGTTTCTGCTAACCAATTTGCCTTCAATGGCTACTTCTTTGCCTTTTTCAAGGAATTTGCCTGCGATTTCGGCAGTTTTTCCCCAAGCAACTAGTGTGTGCCATTGTGTTTCTGTGATGCGTTCGCCCTTGTCGTTTTTATACGATTCGGAGGTGGCTAAATTAAAACGCGTCATAGCGTTTCCGTTTGCAAGAGTTTTAGTTTCTGGTTGAGCGCCTAAACGGCCGATTAATAATACACGATTTCTTAAACTGTTCATAATATACAATAATTAAATTTTGATGGTGCAAAGATGGGGGCAACCCAAAAACATGAGCAAATTTTAACCGATTAAAAACGTTTTTAAATAGTTGTATTTGGTTTAGACATTGAAAATAATGAATTAACAAGAATGTTCCGTTTGTGACTTTTTTGATAATTTTGATTTTATAATCTCATCATTACCTACAATTCAAATAAAACACACAACAAAAAGAAGCGTTAATTTGATATTTTTTTAAGATATTTTGATAAAAAGACTTCAAGTCCACAAAAAATTATTCCATCACTGTTTTTATAATCTTCGTTTTCAGAACTATTGATAACAAAATTTTGGTTTGTACCCAAATCCTTGATACTTTCATAGGTGCCTCGAGTAATTTTTGCTTCGGGAGAGGTCTTGATTTCTATACATGCCACTGCTTTTATACCGCTAACAAGTACCAAATCCATTTCGCTGCCATCTGCTGTGGCATAAAAACAGGCGTTATATTGTCGGTTGACATGTTGTAGAATTTGTTCAATTACATAGCCTTCCCAACTGAAACCTATTGCTGGATGATTAATTAAATGCTTTTTATTTGATATATGAAGAAAATGATGAAGGATGCCGCTATCTCGGATATATACTTTTGGCGATTTAACCAGCATCTTTTTTTACATTTCCAAAGTATGGTGGCAGTTTTCTAATCATGTAAGCGCCTTCTAAATAGTCGATGTATCTGTTAATGGTGGTTGGACTCACATCTAATCCTTTTGCAAAATGTTGTGCATTCCATTTCTGACCGTTAAGATGCGCCAACATTTGCCAAATAGTTTGTTCATATCACGCTCAATGAAAGTTCTTGTAAATGCATCCATCCAATTGTTCCAATCATTTTCAGTTTTACACAACCATGCTTTGGGAAAACCGCCTTTAATCCAATGTTTATTAATTTCGATTGGTTTTTTGGATGCTTTTTTAAGTTCCAATATGTTAAATGGATGTATATCAATGTAGGCAATTCTTCCAGCAAGTGATTCACTTGCGCCTTGGATAAGAGAAGGTTCGGCCGAACCCAATAATAAAAATCGTTCTGCTTTTAATTGATCGTCTATCAAATGCCTTAATAAAGGAAAAAGTGAAGGTAAAAATTGAACTTCATCTATAACAACTAAGTAATCTCTGAATTGATCGAGATAGTATTCGGGATTATCTAACTTTTGCAAGTCTGAATAACTTTCTAAATCAAGGTAAATAGATTTGCCTTTGTAGGTCTTTAATACCGATTATGCTTTCAATATAGTCCAATCAATCGATTTTAAAAATGGACTATTTTCAAGCTATATCGGCATTTACAATTCTAAAATTATAAAATAGTTTGGACTATTTTATAATTAGAATTGGTATAAGAAATTTTTAGCTGCGGTTGTTTTTCCTGATTGTCTAGGACCTAGAAGACAAACTGCAGGAAATTGTTTGAGCAACTTGCCTAATTGTACATCATATTGTCTTGTAACCATGCAACAACAAAAATAATATAAATGACCTAAAATCCCAAATAAAACTGATGATTTTCGGTAATATTTTTTAGTTTTTAAAGTTGAATTTCATGTCAAGATAACTGATTTTACCATAAAAAAACGCCCCTTCCTAAAAAGAGGCGTTTAGTGATTTTAAAAATAGAGAATCTTTTATACCTAAAGCATTTCTGTTTTAGTTGGATTTGTCACCAATGAGTAATAGGTCGTTGACTACAATTTCTGTGATACTTCTCTTGTTGCCATCTTTGTCGGTGTAGTTTCTACTAACCAATTTGCCTTCAATGGCTACTTCTTTGCCCTTGTCAAGGAATTTGCCTGCAATTTCAGCGGTTTTTCCCCAAGCTACAATAGAATGCCATTGTGTTTCTGTGATGCGCTCGCCCTTGTCGTTTTTATACGATTCGGAGGTAGCCAAATTAAAACGCGTCATAGCGTTTCCGTTTGCAAGGGTTTTGGTTTCTGGTTGAGCGCCTAAACGGCCGATTAATAACACACGATTTCTTAAACTGTTCATAATATACAATAATTAAATTTTGATGGTGCAAAGATGGGGGAAACCCAAAAACATGAGCAAATTTTAACCGATTAAAAACGATTTTAAATGGATAAAACCTGTAATACTATTGTTAATTATGAGTTCTTAAAAAATTAGAGTATTTTAAAGAAGTATAATTAATAGGATTAAAATGATAATAATAGCACCTACAGAAATATAAACCCCACCACCTGAACTTATTTTTTGCATGTTATTTTCAATAGATTTAACTTCTTTTCTTAAAATTCTTTTGTCTGCTCTGCTCAAATCAGATTTTTTCATATCATTGATTTCATTTAATCGATGATATAAAACAGCATAATCATCTGCTGCCGAAGCTTTGTTAGAAACACCTTCTATAGGGTTAACAGGATTTGAAGCACTCAAAGTAGTTGGTGTTGTAGCAATCAATATGATAGCAATTAAAGAGAGTAATTTTATTTTTTTCATTTTAAAGATTATTAGGAAACAAAAATGAACCTAAAAACCATTTAAAATGTTATTTAATAAATTTAATAAGTTACATAATTATCTATCAAAAAAACAAACTAGCAATGCCAATAGCTGCTACAACACATATTAAATCTACCAAAAGCATGATACCAAGTGTATAGCGTGTGTTTTTGATTTTTACAGCTCCAAAATATACGGCAATGACATAAAAAGTTGTTTCGGCACTGCATTGAAAAATACAACTTAAACGACCCGTAAAGGAATCGGCACCAAAACTTTTCATGGCATCAATCATAAACCCTCTTGAGCCGCCTGAACTAAAGGGTCTTAGCAAGGCAACTGGCAACGAATCAGTGATGTGTTTGCCAACACCAAAATACATGAATAAATGTGAAATGCCATTAGATATCATTTCGAATAAACCACTGTTTCTGAAAATTGAAATAGCAGCCAACATGCCCAATACATAAGGAAATATAGTTACACCAGTTTGAACGCCACTGTTTGCACCTGTTACAAATGAATTAAATACATTGGTGTTTTTAAGTAAAAATAATTTTTCTTTGCTAAATGCATATATCAAAGTAAAGAGTATGATTAGAAAAAGAATGATTGTAGATAAATTACCCGTAAAATGATTTTTTGCTATCAAACCCATTTGATTGATGTAAAGCAATAAACCTATAATACCTCCAATAACACTGAATATGCTCAACAATAATAATCTGCTTTTGAAATTGATTTTTTGTTTGATACCAACAATGATCAAAGCGGCTAAAGTGCCAATAAATGAAGTGATGATACAAGGCAGCATAACATCCGCAGGATTAGCTGCATTTTGAGCCGCTCTGTATCCAATGATGGATGTTGGAATCAATGTCAAACCAGCAGCATGCAAACACATGAACATAATCTGAGCATCACTGGCTTTATCCTTATCGGGATTAATTTCTTGTAAGCTTTGCATAGCTTTTAGTCCAAAAGGAGTAGCCGCAGAATCGAGTCCTAAAAAATTAGCTGCAAAATTGAGTGTCATGTATGAAATAGATTCGTGATTTTTAGGTAAACTCGGGAAAATTTTTACAAAAAGCGGGCTACTGAATTTGGCTAATTTTTCTGTAGCACCCGAATCTATAAGCAATTGCAATATGCCACAAAAAAAGGCGAGATAAGCCATTAAAGGTAAAATAATATCGAAAATACTGCTTTTGCAGGTTGGTAATAAACCATCCGATTTTTGAGTACCGTAATAAACTTTAATGGTTTGAAGATTGGCTTGATAAATCGTGTCAATTTGTGTTTCTAGATTCTTCGCAATGAAAGTTTTATCTTCACTTTTTTGGAGGCTATCCCAAATAAAAGTAGAAATTTCAGATTGATATTTTTCAGCAATTAATATTTTATCATCCTTTTTGCCATTAATCATGTGGTCGAGCGAATAATGCTTATCCATCATCAAATCAAAGAAAATGAAAAGAATTGAAAAAATAAAAATTGCCAACCAAAATCTGCTCAGTGCCATAAAAATTAAAAGCAAATGTAAAACATATTATTATAAAAAGAATAGGTACTTATGGTTTATTAATATATTTACAATTTGTTTATATTTGTATATTGCTTTGCAAAAAATACTTTTCATATTGTGTTTTGGTTTGTTATCTATCGATATCTTAGCTCAGTGTACACCTTCATACAATGGTATACCCTGTATAGATAATCCCATTCAATTTGATGGAAACAGTCCTGGGGCTAAGAATTTTACTTGGAATTTTAACAACGAAGGAAGCAATAATACCACTGCTCGACCAGTATTCACTTTTACAACTCCAGGATTTAAAATGGTTAAATATGCATGTAGACTATCAAATGGAGACACTTGTCATGGTGAAATCAGTTTTATTATAAAGGCAAAACCCAAAATTCAAATTGCATTATTAAACGATTCTGTTCAATGTTTCGATGGCAATGTGTTTTGTTTCAATGATTCTAGTATGTCAGGAGACAATGATGCATGCATAGTTTCTATTAAATATTTGTTCAGTGATGGCGAATTAATTACAAAATATGGAACAAAGTTTTCACCAGTTGTTTTACCTGCAAAAGTTTGTAAATCTATTTATGACCCACAAGGATTAAATGTTTACCTTACGGTAGAAATAGAAGATTGCAATGGTTGTATTTCAAGATATAATTATCCTTACGCTTTAAAAACTGATTTTTCACCTTCATTATTTGCCAATTATAAAATGAGTAACAATCCATGTTCAGGCTCAGCAAATACAATGTTTTTTAACACCTCACAGATTCAAAAATCAGATGTTCAATCTTTTGAGTGGGATTTTGGAGATGGCAACAAAAATAATGTAGATTGGGATAGTGTGCCTCATATATATTTAATTGGCGATAGTTTGAAAAGAACATTTTATCCCACTTTTAAAGTTGTTTCAAAAATTGGATGTGTCAAAATTTTTAATCTTTCTAAAGTTCAATTATATAATTTAAAACCATCCATTTATATCAGTAGGGATTCTTTTTGTTCTGGAGATACTTTTGAATACAAAATTTTACCTGAATCTATGTCCGATTACATAACTACAAGAGACATCCGTTGGAATTTTAATCCTGGTATTAGCAATGAATTTAGTGGCATATATACCTATGGCTCATTAGGTCCTAAAAAAATCAATTGTACCATTTCTCATCCATGTGGTCCATTTGCTATGTCAGACACTTTAATTGTTATTGGTCCTGTTAGTTTAATCGAGCCCGATTATCTAATCGACCCCAATCAACGCTTTCAGTGTGTTATCAGAGATTCTGTTAAATTTTATGACCAATCTTTGTTTTATCACAACGATAAAAATATGTTGGATGACGACAGCCTTTTTAGAAAAACAGCTGGTAAGTTAGGTCATCATTTTACCAATAATTTACCTACAAACTATGTTCAGTTTAAAAGAGAAAATGACAACGTTATCAGACTATGGGATTTTGGCGATAATTATTGCGAACAGTGTACCACCGATTCAAAAAACAATAGAAATACTTGGATAAATTGCAGATATTCCAGAGACGAAAATCCGCAGCATTGGTTCACCCCTTGGGATTCCATATACGACTATTTATTCAGTCATCAATCTTTTGAAATAGCAGGATTTGACATAAACAGCAAATCGTGTCAAAAAATCAAAGTTTTTGCATCAGATAGTTTGTATGTACTTACCGATACTGTTTTAATTTATGGCGATAATTGGCTTGGAAATACATCCAAAGATAGTAGTATTTACAAAGGATTAAGAACATTAAAAACACCTGAAGGTATTTTGGGTAAAGGTAAACTTGATGCGCCTTATAATTTGCTAGTTTTTGTACCCAATTTCGATACCATTTATATTGATAGAAAAAATGGTTTTGCTCCTTTTGAAATCAGAGGACCAACTTATTTCAATGTACTAAAAAATGATGAAATTATTGTTTCAAGTTCAACAGATACATGTTGGTTTGTTCATGGCTTAAAAATCAATATAGATTCGTTGCCATTTCATGTTAAAAAAACACATCAACACATTGTCAAAAAAATACAAAACCCTTTAATTAAAACTGGGGAAATCATTCAAGCAGATAAACACAGACAATTATTTTATGATAATATTCCTACATGTTTTGACTTTACATTGTATCAAAAAGACTTAGTTCATCCATTGAAATGCGAATCACAACATACCAAGTCATTATCTTTATTGCCTCCTTCTGCCAAAAAACTAAGAATTACAGATCAGTACTGTTATGATTATGACCATAAAATTGTTGAATTTGGATTGAGTGATACCAAGCCAGGTTGCTCTCAAGCTTTAGCTGAAATTAATTTTGACTATATTAAGACTCCTAATAAGTATGAATTAATCAATAACTTAAGCTATGGTGACCTCAAACTTAATAAATTTATAAATAGTTCGGATCCATATAAAGGATACAAGTTAGCTGGTCCTTTTAATAATACTTTTTATCACAAGTATTCCGACAAAGACTTAGATAGCAGCAATGTTCAGAAAATCAATGTTGCACTTATTATTGGCAATGGCAATCAAACAGAATTTTGTAATGACACCATTTATTATCCAAATTTTGTGAGTTTTCCTAGACTAAAAACTGATTTTGATATTATCGGAAGACCATTTAACCAAATTAAGCATGTTTGTCCTAATGAATCTATTTGTGTGTATGTGCCAAATGAAGATTTCAATGCCAATAAATTTGCTAATAAAAGTGCTTGGTCTTTGATAGAGTTCAACCAATTAGATACCATACAAAGAATAGTTGAAACCTACCACAAATTAGGTGCATCAAATCGATATCCAAACCAATTGGTAAACTATACCGTGATTGAGCGTTTTGAAAAAAGTCAACTAATTAAACTAGATACAATTTTCACAGCCATTGTTCATCAATACCATACTAAATTACTCAACAGCGTCAATAATAATTTATTGAAAGAAAGATTAGATGCATTAGGATTTAATTTTGATGAAATGGAAGACAGTCTTATTGTTCAAATGATATGGAATGGCGTTGGAACCATTGGTAATTCATCAACAGGAAGCAAAGGTTGCATTGATACTTCTGGTTTTGGCACACAATTAAAGTTTGAAATTTTTCAAGATTCTGTTACCTATTTATCATTTAAAGACACCTCTCTTTTACCCATAGATAAAACAAATTATAATGGTATAGATTATCAATCATACTGTTTCAAAACCAATAAAAATGGACCCTATAAAATTCTAAGAGAAATAGAAAGCAATTATCCAGGATATTGTCCAAAATATACTGAGGAAAAGGTAATTGTAGGATTCTCTGCCGATATTTCATACAGCGATAGTATTTTTTGTATTGGTAAGCCCATAGTTGCAAGCACATTTTTTAGGTATTACAGTGCAGTGGATAGCACTTTTGGCTTATTAGATAGCTTTGATTATTGGAAAATTAGAGAACAGGATGCAGGAAGAATCGGTTTTGAAGGCAGAACCTATTGGGATTACAGTCAACAAGATGATGACCCAAGCAATCCTAATACTATTTTTGGAATTATGCCCTATACTCGTGTTGGACTTGGTAATCCTAATATAACTTTGGGCAACGAACCGGGAGGTATTTATTACAATTCACCAGGATTTTATACCATTCGAACGCTAAGTTCTGATAGCAACCAATGTAAAGATACTTTTAAGCATAATTTGTATATTCTAGGACCAAAAGCTGGTTTTTTTATTGATTATAAAGCCCCTAATTGTAAAACCATTGTTGAATTATTTGACACATCAAAAATTATCGACCCTTGTGTTATTCGAGGATTAGCACCATGTGATAACATTATTTATTGGAAAATTAATTGGGGAGATGGCAGCCCAATTGATGAATACATAAAAAATAGACCTCTTCAAATAGGACACGATTACAAAAAAAATGGCAATTATAGAATTTGGTTTGTTATTAAAACAGTTCAAGGATGTGAAGATTCTGCTTATCAAGATATATTTATTCCGGGTCCTCAACCACGATTTAGAGTTGAAACAAGTATGACCATTTGTGTAAATGACAGTGTAAAATTTAAAAACACGTCTCTTAATCCAACCTCTTCTGCTACTTGGTTATGGAATTATGGTGATGATATTTTTGAACCACAAAAAGACACCAATTTCATAACACATCAATATTCCAAAACGGGTGAATTTTATGTTTATCTCACACAATTTGATAGCATTGCAAATACAGGAAAATATTGCTCAGAAACTTATCCTGACACCTTCAATAAAATTAAAATTACAGTGAGACCCTACGATGTTTATCAACTAAAAGCTACACCACAGATAGTTTGTGTAGGCGATTCTTTGAACATAGAGGCGAATATTACTTCTTTCAATAATTACAATCAATATCAATGGCAATTGAATCAAGAAAACAAAGTCTTATCCAATCAACTTAATAAATTTTTTACATTGAATAGAACAGGTTCGAATTGGATATATTTTGAACCAGATACTTTGGGTTTCAATCGTTTGGCTTGCCCTTCTAAAGACAGCATTGAAGTATATGCAGATAGTGTTTTTGCAGATTTTGAAATAGATTCCACACAAATGCCTATTTATTGTTTCAATAACACATCTTCTTTTGCACAATCTTACCGTTGGGGATTTTTTCATGAACAAGACATTCAAAACACAACTTTAACATTTTTAGAAAATGCCAAACAACAAGAGCCCGAAAAACAAATTTGCCAAAATTTTAATAAGCATCCTGGCACGTATTGGATTTGCTTAGAAGCCACTAATTCACTTGGTTGTAAAGATACTATTTGTAAAAAAATATTCAATAATTTTGAACGCATTATAACACCTCCCAATGTTTTTACCCCATCAGGGAAAGATGGTTTTTCAGGAAAAGATAAAGACGGACTTGAAGGCAATAATGTGTTTAATATCTATATAAAAGGCGAGGAATATTATGATTTGGTGATTTATGATCGCTGGGGAGTTAAAGTGTTTGAAAGTAAAGATAAATCTTATGATTGGAATGGTTATTTGATGAATAAAGACCAAAAATGTACAGATGGCACTTATTATTACATTCTAAAATACCGTTTTAAAGGTGAAGATAAAAACGAAAAGATATTGAATGGTGTGGTTAGATTAATTTGGGAAAACTAAAGCGCTATTGATTTTAAAATTTTTCATACATTCTAATCTCTTCATTGCTTTTGCGGCTTTGTTACTAACCCTGTCAACACAAGTTCTGTTAGGTTTAAAATTGGAATTTCATCCTTATTTATTCATCATCTTTTTTGCTACTTTTTTTGAATATAACCTCCACAGATTTATCCCTTTTTTTAAATATAGAAATCGTATCATCGACCATAAATACGATTGGGTAAAGCGTAACACATCGTTGTTTCATTTTTTAGTTTTAGTTTCTGCAATTGGTTTTTTGATAGCCATTTATTTTGCCCAAAAAGAAGTGCTTTTAGTTTTAACACCAATTGCTGTTATCACTTTTTTCTATAGTATTCCATTGTTTAAATCAAAAAATCGATGGGTTAGATTAAGAGATATACCTTACCTTAAGTTATTTTTAATTGCAACTGTTTGGTCATCAGCTACCATACTTTTGCCTGTCATTCATGCTCCCATTAAATTTGCCAGTGGAAATGTATATTTAATGCTTCTTGAAAGATTTTTTTTTATTTTAGCTATAACCATTCCATTTGATATCAGAGATATGCAAACCGACCAACAATTGGGATTAAAAACTTTGCCTCATCTGTTGAAACCCACACAATCCTATCAACTTGCCATACTTTGTATGGTTATATTTTGGCTTGTATCTGTCTTACATTATACAATTTTAAATAACCAATTTATACTAATCCCTATTAGTCTATCTGCAATCAGCACAATTTATTTTTTAAGTTCAAGGAAAATTAGGCAACACACTTTATACCATTATGGCATTTTAGATGGCACGATGATTATACAAGGATTAATGATAGTTTTAGTTCAGCTTTGTAAGTAACTAACATTTAAATATGGTTTAAATTGTCTATAATATTACTCCCAAATAACTATTGATAAAATGTTAATGGGCTTTGTGAATACCGATGTAATTTGCAAGTCATTTTGAGTGCAAAAAATACCGATAATGTAACACCTTTGATGAAGCAATACTTTGGATTTAAACAAAAATATCCAGGGGCATTATTGTTGTTTAGAGTAGGCGATTTTTATGAAACTTTTGGCGAAGACGCCATCAAAGCTTCTAAAGTTTTAGGCATCGTTTTAACCAAACGAGGCAACGGCAGTGCTAGCGAAATTGAATTGGCTGGTTTTCCGCATCATTCTTTGGATACTTATTTACCTAAATTAGTCAGAGCGGGTCATCGTGTTGCTATTTGCGACCAATTGGAAGACCCCAAAATGGCTAAAGGCATCGTTAAAAGAGGGGTTACGGAATTGGTGACACCAGGTGTGGTTTTTAACGACAAAGTTTTAGATACCCATACAAGCAATTATTTGGCATCGGTTTATTTTTTGGATAAAGTAGTTGGTTGTTCTTTTTTAGATATTTCTACGGGTGAATTTTTAGTAGCTGAAGGCACCGATGAATACATCGAAAAATTGCTCAATAGTCTGCGTCCTTCCGAAACCATCATTTGCAAAAATCAAACCCAGGAATTTAAAACTTTAAGTAACGATAAATTTTATCAGTTTGCCCTCGAAGATTGGGTGTTTCAATACGATTATGCACAAGAAAAGTTGTTGAATCATTTTGGCACTTCCACCCTCAAAGGTTTTGGAATTGGGCATTTAAAAGCAGCCATTGTTGCCGCAGGAAGTTCTTTGTATTATTTGGAACACAATCAGCAAAACAACATTGGACACATCAACGCCATTAGTAGAATTGATGAAGACAAATATGTTTGGTTCGATCAATTTACCATCAGAAATCTGGAAATCTTATATCCAACTTATCCTGGTGGCAAATGTTTGATAGATATTTTAGACCGAACCCAAACCCCTATGGGTAGCCGCTTACTCAAAAAATGGGTGGTTTTACCGCTGAAGGAGTTGAGTGAAATAAACAACCGTTTAAACACTGTTGAAATTCTAAAAACAGACCACACCAATGCAGCTACTATCAGAGAATTGTTGAGTCAATGCGGAGATGTGGAACGCATTATTTCTAAAATTTCTTTGCTAAGAGCCAACCCCAGAGAGGTTTTGCAACTGGCGAAAGCATTGGATTGTATCAGTAAATTGAAAACACTTGCTACGCAAATGAATGGACACGAGATGAAATTATTTGCAGAACAGCTTAATCCCTGCCATTTGTTGTATGAAAAAATTGTTACAGAAATTAGCACAGAAGCACCTGCACTAACCAATAAAGGGAACGTAATTAATGATGGTGTTAATGAGGAATTAGATGAATTGCGTGGGTTAAAAAACAATGGCAAAGAAAAGCTATTAGAAATTCAAAGAAGAGAGATTGAACGCACAGGCATTTCATCACTAAAAATTGCCTTCAACAACGTGTTTGGATATTATTTGGAGGTAACCAATACCCATAAGGATAAAGTGCCGCCAGAATGGATAAGAAAGCAAACCTTGAGCAATGCTGAGCGTTATTTTACCCAAGAATTAAAAGAGTATGAGGAAAAAATCCTTAACGCTGAATCTAAAATTAGCGAAATAGAACAAAGATTATACAACGAGTTGTTAAGCCACATGACAACTTATGTTGCGGCTATTCAACTCAATAGTCATTTGCTCGGTAAGTTAGATTGCCTCTTAAGTTTTTCAATCATTGCGAATGAATACCATTACACCAAACCCATCATCAACGATGGTTTTGATTTGAATCTTGAGGAATGTCGTCACCCTGTGATTGAAAACCAATTGCCTATAGATCAAGAATACATTCCTAATTCCATTGAACTGAAAAAGGATATTCAGCGCATTATCATCCTAACGGGACCCAATATGAGTGGTAAAAGTGCCATTTTAAGACAAACGGCTTTGGCAGTTTTGATGGGTCAAATAGGTTGTTTTGTGGCAGCCGAAAAAGCTGAGTTTGGTTTGGTAGATAGAATTTATACCCGTGTAGGTGCCAGCGATAATATTTCGGGTGGCGAAAGTACCTTTATGGTGGAAATGATAGAAACTGCGGGCATTTTGAATAATATCAGTAACAGAAGTTTAATATTGTTAGACGAAATAGGCAGAGGCACAAGCACTTTTGATGGTGTATCTTTGGCTTGGGCAATAGCAGAGTTTTTGGGCAAACACCCCGACCAACCTAAAACCATTTTTGCAACCCACTATCACGAGTTGAATGAATTGGAAAAAAACATTGAAGGCATTGTCAATTTTCATATTTCGGTAAAAGAAACGAAAGACAAGGTTTTGTTTTTAAGAAAATTGGCAAAAGGAGGCAGCGAACACAGTTTTGGCATACATGTGGCACGCATGGCTGGTGTACCAAAAACTGTTGTAGCTAGGGCAGAACAAATCTTGATAGAATTAGAAAAAGACCGTTCACAAATCAGCGGACGAGAAACCCTCAAATCGATGAAAGTGCCACAATATCAGCTCACGATGTTTGGCGTAAACGACCCAAAATTAGAAGCATTACACAGAAAAGTACAAGCACTAGAACTTAATGCCATGACCCCCATAGATGCCTTAATGAAATTGCAGGAGTTGAAGGGGATGGTGGATTAGGAACTTATTTTTTTAGGCAATGATTTTTTTCAAACAACTTATTCCACCCAATATTACATTATATCAACTATAAAATCAATTAAAATTGTGAAAATATATTATAAAGCATATAAATTTATATAAATAATGTAAAAATATATTGTTTTTAATATAAAATTTATAGAAAATATGTATATTTGTAGGCTATTTAATATAAAATGGAGACAAAAGACTATACTACAATTGCAAAATTTGTTAAAAAAAAACGAAAAGAAACCCACTTGACCCAAGTGGAACTTGCTACAAAAGCAGGGGTAGGTCTTAATTTTGTTAGGGATTTAGAACAAAATAAAAAAACATTAAGAATAGATAAAGTCAATGATGTGTTAATACTTTTTGGACACGAATTGGCGCCAACACCCATAGACAGAGAAAAATTAATTAACAGATGACAAACTACAGAAAAGGAGAAGTGTATTTTCATCAAGAATTGGCTGGTATTATTCAAGAAACGGAGAATGGCTATGAATTTAAATACACTGACGATTATTTAAACCAAGCAAACCCATTGCCTATCAGCAAAATATTGCCCGTAAATAACCAAGCCTATGCATCAAAAGTGCTTTTTCCTTTTTTTGATGGCCTAATACCCGAAGGTTGGTTGTTAGATATTGCACAATCAAACTGGAAACTAAATTATTCCGATAGAATGGGTTTATTGTTGGCATGTTGTAAAGACTGCATAGGCGCAGTTAGTGTTGTTGCTATTAAATAACAGTGTTTGCTGTCATAAACACTCTACAAAGAGATGAAAAATTTTAAAAAAAAATACCTAGAAGAAAAAGCACGCAGATTGTCTGTCAATCATGTGGAAGAGTCGCGCGCTGACTTTTTTAGTCAAAATAAATGTTTGTATTGTTATGAAGCAATAGACCATAAGAAAAGCGATTTTCATGAGGCTTGTAATAGAAAAATATTTGGTCAAGCTGAAACACCACTGCTTTCATACTCTAAGGAACAATTGGAAAGTTTAGCTAAAAAAATCATCCACAGTCAAATGGCTGTAACAGGGGTTCAGGCAAAGGTTTCTTTGAGCATCCATAGAAAAGAGGAATTGAACGAGGTTAAAAAACTAACTATAGTGGGATTGTATGGCGATTATATACTAAAGCCGCCCTCTGAGCATTATGAGCAATTACCCGAACTAGAACATCTAACCATGAAGTTGGCGCATTTATGTGGCTTAAAAACAGTGCCTCATAGCCTTGTGCGATTAAAAGACAAAACCTTGTGTTACATCACCAAACGAGTAGACCGACATAAAAAAGGAAAATTTCATATGGAAGACATGTGTCAACTCACAGAAAGATTGACCGAGGATAAATACAAAGGAAGTCATGAACAAGTTGCCAAAACCATCATGAAATATTCATCAAATCCTTTACTCGATGTAAGCAATTTTTATGAGTTAGTATTGTATTGTTTTTTTACGGGCAATGCAGATATGCATTTAAAGAATTTCTCTTTATTGGGCGATTCATTAGGCAATTATACATTGTCTCCGGCTTATGATTTGTTAAACACGGCTTTGGTTATAAAATCAGATAAAGAAGAATTGGCTTTAACATTGAATGGCAAAAAAAGCAAGCTAAAATACAATGATTTTTTAGTGGCTTATGAAACCTCAGGATTGAGCAAAAAAATATTGGATAATACCTTAGAAAATTTCAAATATTGCTTATTTGAATTTGAAACTTTAATTAACAAAAGCTTTTTATCAGAGGACTTCAAAAAAGGCTATTTGGATTTAATAAAAGAGAGATACCAAAGGTTTGAACTGTTGTAGAGTCAAAAAAAACCCTGAAACAAAATTTCAGGGTTTTTTTAAATGTGGGTTAAGGTATTACTTTTTAGCAGGTTCTTCTGCTTTTACAACGTTTCTAGTCATTTTAACAGAAACAACAGCGTTGTCTTTGTTGTCTAAAATCTCAACATTAGGGATGGTTAAATCCTTAACTTTGATAGACTGACCTAAATCTAGTTGATCGATGTTAATATCAACGTTATCAGGAATGTGACTGATTAAACCTTTGATTTTAACACGTTGGATTTTTTGGATTAATTTACCACCCGCTCTAACACCTGGAGAATTTCCGCTTACAGTTACTGGAATTGTAATAGTAATTGGTTTGATGTCGGTTACAGACAAAAAGTCTGCGTGCATGATGGCTTCATTTACAGGGTGAAATTGCATTTCTTGCAAAATCGCCATGTATTTTTTACCCTCGATTGTCAATTGTACTTTGTACGTGTTTGGCGTGTAAACGAGGGCTTTGAAATCAGGTGAATACACAAAGAAGTGGATTAAATTACCTTCTCCGTATAATACACATGGTACTTTACCTTCGTTTCTCAACGCGTTTGAGTATTTTGAACCTAAATTAGGTCTCAACTCGCCTGTTAATGCTACTGTTTTCATTTTTCTTTGAAATTAAATTAAATTGTGTTGGAAACTATTATCAAGTTTGAACAAGGAACTTATTGAACCATGTTCATGGATATTTCTGATGGCTTTGCTAATTAGAGGCGCTACGGATAGCACTTTGATTTTTGGAGATGTTTGTGCCATAGGTATGGTATCACAAACAATTAATTCCTCTAATACGCTGTTTTCTATGTTGACGTATGCGTTTCCACTCAATACTGGGTGGGTACAAACGGCTCTTACGGTTCTGGCTCCGTTGTCTTTAATCAATTTGGCTGCTTTAGATAATGTGCCAGCTGTATCAATTAAATCATCTACTAAAACTACATCCATGCCGTTGACATCACCAATAATGGTCATGCTAGCAATCTCGTTGGCTTTGCGTCTTTCTTTGTCGCATATTACCATTGGAACACCCATGGCTTTTGCATATTCTCTGTTGCGATTACTTGCGCCAACATCTGGTGCAGCTATCACCAATCTTTCTAAATTGAGAGATCTGATATATGGAATAAAAATAACTGAAGAATCTAAATGGTCTACCGGCATATTGAAAAATGCCTGAATTTGTGGTGCGTGCAAATCCATGGTGATAACTCTGTTGGCTCCGGCAGCACTCAATACATCAGCAATCATTTTGCTTCCAATAGAAACCCTTGGTTTGTCTTTTCTATCCTGACGGGCATAACCATAATAAGGAATTACTACAGTAATATGATTAGCTGAAGCTCTTTTGGCTGCATCAATCATAAGGAGTAATTCTAATAAATTATCGCCTGGAGGATTGGTAGATTGAACAATGAAAATATCGCAACCTCTAATCGATTCGTTAAAACTTGGTTGCATTTCGCCATCACTGAATTTATTGATGGTAACATCTCCCAAAGGCAAACCATAGTAGTCGGCAATTTTCAAGGCAAGTGATTTTGAAGCTGAACCACTGAAAATTTTTACTTTGTTGATGATTGACACGATGAGTAGTTTTTTAAATCTTATTTATTTAAAGTTGCCCGAGCTGGATTCGAACCAACATACACTGCACCAAAAACAGTAGTCCTGCCATTAGACGATCGGGCAATAAATAAAAAAGGACTGCAAAAGTAAAATTTGATTTTGTTTTTACCAAGAAAATATAAAATAATCTACATTTTTTTCACTTTTGCTTGCCTTTCGGCTTTATTAGAGCGTTTTATTGAACATTTTAACCAATAAAAATGTGAAAAGTTTGATTTTTTAATCAAATTTGCAAAAAATAATTTCAAATGCGTTACATCTTATCGTCCCTTTTATGTCTTTTTTTATGGTCTAATTCTGTTTTTTCTCAATCTGAGAGAGTATTTACAATGGATGAGGCAATTTCTATGGTTGATAATCAAACCAAACAATCGCTCAGACCTAAGTCTATTCCTATGATTCAATGGTTGCCTTATGGTAATTTTTATTCTTATTTCAAACCGGGTGCTCAACCGCGTTTATGTATTGTTGATGCTGAAAACAAAACCATAGATAGCAGTTTGATTCTCTCCATATTGGATGCAGCAATTAAAGAATACGATTCAAAAATGGCTTTAAAATCCTTTCCAATGATAGAATGGATTGATAATAATTCCTTTAAAATAATTTCAGACGGACAATTTTTAGCCTTTTCTATATCCGAAAAGTCTTTTTCTAAAATATTATCTTTTCCTAAAACAGCAGAACATACAGAGTATGATAAAAATCTTAGACAATTGGCATTTGTTGAAAACAACAATATTTCAATAGCAAATTCAGACGGTATAATTAAAATAACTAACGATGGCGGAAAAGGCATAGTTTATGGTGAAACCGTTCATAGAAGTGAATTTGGCATCACTAAAGGATTATTTTGGAGTCCTAGGGGCAATAAATTGGCTTTTTATAGAATGGATGAAACCATGGTAACGGATTATGCCATCTACGACAACTCCACCATGCCAGCAACAGTTAAAAACATTAAATATCCTGTAGCGGGTGCGCCTAGTCATCATGTTACTGTTGGTATCTATGACATTAACACCAAAAAAACCATTTATTTAGAAACAGGATTGCCACAAGAACAATACCTGACCAATATTTCTTGGAACCCTGATGAAAGCAGTATTTATATAGCACATGTCAACAGAGGTCAGAATCAAATGTTGTTAAATGTTTACAGTGCTGAAACAGGTTTTTTAGAAAAAAATGTATTTGAAGAACGAGATGAAAAATACATAGAACCTCAGCATGGCTTAGTTTTTATGCCCAATGAATCCAATAAATTTATTTGGCAAAGTGAAAAAGATGGTTTTAATCACCTTTACTTATACAGCACCAATGGTCGTTTAATTAAACAACTTACAAAGGGTAAGTGGATAGTAACTAGTTTAATAGGCATTGAACCATCGGGAAACATGGTGTATTTTGAAGCAACAAAAGAAAGTCCTACCGAAAGAAATATTTATTCTGTTAATGTAAATACCTTAGAAATTAAGAAATTGAGTTTAGAGCAAGGCACACATTATGCTTTATTTAATGCAAATTATTCTTATTATTTAGATATTTTCTCGAGCATGAATGTTCCTCGAAGAATTAGTTTGCATAACAATAAAGGCGACATGATAGAAACTTTATTAAAGTCACCTAATCCAATTGCCGATTTTAAATTGGGCGAAACAACTTTGTTTCCAATTATCAATGATGGCGTTGTGTTACATTGCAGAATGATTACTCCACCAGATTTTGACCCAAAAAGAAAATATCCAGTAGTCGTTTATGTTTATGGTGGACCACATGCTCAAATGGTTAATAACACATGGCTAGGTGGCAGTAATTTATGGATGCAGTTGATGGCTCAGAGAGGCTACATAGTATTTACAATGGATAACCGTGGCTCGGCTAATAGAGGACATGAATTTGAGAGTGCTACTTTTAGAGATTTAGGTACTGTAGAAACATCCGACCAAATGGCAGGGATTAATTATTTAAAGAAACTTGGATATGTGGACCCCGCAAGAATAGCAGTTCATGGGTGGAGTTTTGGCGGGTTTATGACAACCACTTTATTGAGTCGACATCCAGGTGTATTCAAATTAGGAATTGCTGGCGGACCAGTTATCGATTGGGCTTTATATGAAATTATGTATACAGAACGTTACATGGATTCGCCACAAGAAAATCCTGAAGGTTATAAAAAATCAAATTTAATTAATCAAATTAATAATTTACAAGATGATTTATTAATGATACATGGATGTGATGATGATGTAGTGTTATGGCAACATAGTTTAATGTATTGCAAAGCAGCTGTAGACACTGGAAATACATATTTGGATTATTTTGTATATCCAGGGCATAAACACAATGTTTTGGGTAAAGACCGAATTCATTTGATGCAAAAGATTACCGAATACATCATGGAGAAACTATAGAAATTATATTTTGCTACACTTCCTCCAACAAAGTTCTAAATGCTAAAACTTTTTCGCCATATTTAGCATAAGTTTTGGCTTTTAATGCTGGTCCATAATTATCAGCGTAATCGTTAAAATCATCTAAAGAATGACAGTAATATTGGATGGCATAGTTTACACCTTCATTGCCATCTACTTCGGTTAATAATTTAAGCATTTTAAAACCGGTGAACTTTTCTGTTGCAATCACTTCAGGAATATGTTCGTGTTTCATCCAATGTACCCATTCTTCTTCAATTTCAATAGGTATATTGCAAGTTACATTGTATATAATCATATAAATTTTGGTGGCAAAGATATACTAAGTAGTTTCATCATTTTGTATTTGGGCAATGAATTTTTTTATTTCACTTTCCATTGAAAGAGTGTACTTATACGCATTTTCAAAAATTTCATCAATTTTGTCCATGTCAAACATGCCAAAACGACTCATGTTTGGTGGTTCTATAAACAATTTACACTGATGTGATTTAGCATATACACTTTGAGCAAGGGCTAAATGAAAGCTTCTATCTAACATATCTTTCATATGAATTTCATCTACATTTTTACTCATAGAATTTACATGAATCCCAACAATGGCATCACAAGTATTTAAAAGGGGCTCTATGGGTAAATTATTCGTAATGGCACCATCTACTAAAGTTTTGCCCATATAATTGATAGGCTGAAACACCAAGGGCACACAAGAAGAAGCTTGTAATGCAATTGATAAATCTCCTTTATCAATCAAATAGCTTTTGCCATTTACAATATCAGTAGTTGCTATGAAAACAGGAATAGGCAGTTGTTCTATCTTGTTATGAGGAAAATATTTTTTAAAAGCTTCATCAAATAATCCCATATCAAACAATCCTGCTTTTCCCCAAAGTAGATGTTTATAACCAAAAAAAGAATTAGTTTTAATAATATCTTTAATTTCATCGGGTAAATATCCAGCTGATACAAATGCTGCTACCATTGCTCCAGCACTAGTTCCCGACATTGAGTGTATCTTTATATCATATTGAAGCAAAGCTTTTATCACACCTAAATGAGCCACTCCTCGAATACCGCCTCCAGAGAAAACAATTCCAACCTTTTTCAACATTAGGCAAAGTTAATAAATAAATGCCGAGAATTTGCTTTAAGGCATACTGAATCATTTAATTAATATCTTTAAGTTATACTCATTTATTATACTATATTTATCTCAAAATACATCCTTTCAAAAAAGTAATTTATATATCATTGTTGTCTTTGAAACTCTTTAAATCTTTATCAATATTACAAATAACCATTAAGTATTAACCTACCGCATTTGCATGCATGAATCTAATTATCCATTACCTTTGCAACATGCTTACGTTTACGCCTTCTGAATTACCACTACCCAAAATTCATCAATTGCTTTTGGGTAGTGTGGGTCCTCGTCCAATTTGTTTTGCTAGTACGATAGATAAAAATGGACAGAGAAATTTAGCGCCTTTTAGTTTTTTCAATGTGTTCAGTGCCAATCCGCCCATATTGGTTTTTTCGCCTGCAAGAAGTGGTAGAACTGGAGAAACCAAACACACCCACGACAACGTAAAAGAAGTGGCAGAAGTAGTAATCAATGTTGTAACCTATGAAATGGTTCAACAAATGTCTTTGGCCAGTTCGCCTTATCCAAAAGGCGTAGATGAATTTATCAAAACTGGCTTTACGCCCATTGCTTCAGAAATAGTTCGTCCTTTCAGAGTAAAGGAAAGTCCTGTGCAAATGGAATGTGTGGTAGAAAATGTTGTTGAGTTAGGTCAAAGTGGTGGAGCCGGCAATTTAATTATATGTAAAGTGGTTAAAATGCACATAGACGAAAGTGTGATGAATGAGTTGGGTCAAATTGATCAAACTAAAATTGACTTAGTAGCAAGAATGGGAGGCGACTGGTATTGCAGAGCCAATGGTGATGCCATTTTTGAACTCCAAAAACCTTTGACCACTTGTGGTATTGGTGTAGATGTATTGCCAGAACATATCCGTTTAAGCCATGTTTTAACAGGCAATGATTTAGGTGTTTTAGGAAATCTTGAACAAATGCCCACCGTTAATGAAATGAATGAAGCAAAAACCAAATATGGAGATTTGGACTATAACTTGGCTCAAAATATGATTAGAAATGGGCAAGCCAAAGAGGCTTTAGCTTGGTTGTTCTAATACCTTCTTTTGTTGTTTCCACTTGGCTTATTGCCAGATGGTCTTGATGGTTTAGCTTGTGAATTTGAATGACCTTTTGGTGCCGAACCTGCACGTTGTGGTCTTGCAGGTCTGCTTGGTTTGGTTGGGCGTTTGGTAAAACCTTCAAAAATCTCATGGTAAGGATGATTTTCTACAACAGGAATTTGTTTGCCAATCAATTTATGAATACTTCTCAAGTCACTGGTTTCTTCTGCTTCGCAAAACGAAAATGATATGCCGCTATTACCAGCTCTACCCGTTCTACCAATTCGGTGAACATAAGTTTCTGGCACTTCAGGAAGTTCGTAATTGATAACGTGAGTTAGCTCGTCAACATCAATACCTCTGGCAGCAATATCTGTTGCTACTAAAATTCTTGTTGAACGATTTTTAAAATTGGTTAATGCATTTTGTCTAGCATTTTGTGATTTATTGCCATGAATAGCCTGAGCCGTTATGCCATGTTTAACAAGGTGTTTCACTAATTTATCTGCACCATGCTTTGTTCTAGTAAAAACTAAAGCAGTTTCAATAGATTTATCTGCTAAAATATGGATTAACAAATCCTTTTTATTGTCTTTTGAAACATAAAACAAAGATTGATTGATTGTTTCTGCTGTTGAGGAAACAGGGGTTACTTCCACTTTAACTGGATTTCTTAAAATACTGTTTGCCAAAGCCTGAATTTCGTTGGGCATAGTAGCAGAAAAAAACAAGGTTTGACGTTTGGCAGGAATTTTTGCGATAATGCGTTTCACATCATTCACAAAACCCATATCTAACATACGGTCGGCTTCGTCCAAAACAAATATTTCTAACTGATTCAGTTGTATATATCCTTGATTGATTAAATCGAGTAAACGACCAGGCGTTGCAACCAAAACATCTATGCCTCTTTGGATGGCATTAACTTGTGGATTTTGATTAACTCCTCCAAAAATAACAAAATTTTTGAGTTGAAGATTTTTGCCATACACATCAAAACTCTCTTGAATTTGTATTGCAAGTTCTCTTGTAGGCGTTAAAATCAAAGCACGTATGGGACGTCTGCCCACAGTTTTTGGTTGATTTTGATTGAGTAGTTGTAGCATCGGAATTGCAAATGCTGCTGTTTTTCCGGTGCCAGTTTGAGCGCATCCAAGCAAGTCATTTCCTTTTAAAACATGAGGAATAGCTTGTTGTTGAATGGGTGTTGGATGGGTGTAACCCTCGTCAATAAGGGCGTTTAAAATGGGCTGAATAATGCCTAATTCTGTAAATTGCAAAATGTATAATTGTTTAATAAAATAAAGGCGGAAATAAAGCAAATGGCTTTATCATTGAAAACTAGAAAATTAAAAATACATTGGAGCAAATGAACTTTCTGAAAACTGGCTTAGAATGCCGCAAATAAATGAACTTCTGCAAAGGTAGGTGTTTTTAATTGAAAGTACATTATCTATTTTAGAGTGAATAATTTGGGGAGAAACACAATGATTCCAATAACCAATGCTGTAATAGCACTAATTAAAACAGCAGCAGCAGATAAATCTTTGATGGTTTTGATTCTTTCGTTTCTTTCTTTTGATATTAAATCGCAAATATTTTCTAAGGCAGTATTAATGATTTCTGTTGTTAACACAAAACCAATTGCAAACAAAATCGCCACCCATTCAATTACATCTATTCTAAAATAAAACGCCATTATTATCACAACAAATGCTATTAAAAAATGAATTCTTGCATTGTGTTCCTCTCTTATGAAAATTCTTAACCCATTCCCAGCATGCTTAAAACTTTTTAACCTATTTGATATGGAGAAAACTTGTTTTTTCATGTGTTTAAAATAAGCTATGGAAATAAATTAGGATGGCAAATTAAAATAATTTATGCAGAAAATGAAATGAATATTGGCTAATTTAATCAAAATTGGGTTGAATTTTACTTAATGTAACCTTTGTTGCAATTCAATTGATTTTATATGTTTAATTTTCAGAAATATTTAATGATATAATACCATGAAAAAATCTTATCAAATAGTAATTATTGGCGGTGGAACTGGTGGCATAATGACGTCCACTCAACTGCTAAAAAGGAATTCAAGCCTTAAAATTGCAGTTGTTGAACCTGCGGATTTTCATTATTATCAAGCTGCTTGGACATTAGTTGGAGCAGGCGACTATGATATGGCAAAAACCAAGAAACCCATGTCTGATGTCATGCCAAAAAATGTGACATGGATAAAGGAGTTTGCCACTGGTTTTAATCCAGAAAATAATGAAATAAACTTGGCTAATGGTGATATTCTAGGTTATGATTTATTAGTGGTTTCGCCTGGTTTGGTAATGGACCCATCCTTGATTGAAGGATTAACAGAGGCTATGGATAAGGGCGTAGTTTGTAGTAATTATACAGACCCCGAACACACTTGGGAAGTCATTAAGAATTTTAAAGGTGGAAATGCTGTGTTTACTCAGCCAACAACCCCAATTAAATGCGGTGGTGCGCCACAAAAAATAGCCTATTTAGCAGCAGATTATTTTAGAAAAAACAATTTAGCAGACAAAACAAATGTTGTATATGCAACCCCAGGTTCAGTTATATTTGGTATCAAAATTATTGCTGATACTTTAATGGAGGTTATTCATCGCTATAAAATTCATTTCAAACCATTTTATGCACCTGTAAAAATTGATGCCGTAAATCAAATTATTACATTTAAAAGTGTAGCACCAGATGAAAACAATTGTATTGTTAATGAAGGCAACGTTCTGTCTGAAAAATTAACTGGTGAAAGTGTCATTGAAATGCCATTCGACATGCTCCATATTGCGCCCCCACAAACTGCCCCTAAGTTTGTTAAAGAATCTGTTTTAGTAAATGCTGCTGGATGGCTTGATGTTAATCATGGCACATTACAACACAATAAATTCAATAATATATTTGGTTTGGGTGATGTGGCTGGTTTGCCTACAGCAAAAACAGGAGCTGCAATACGAAAACAAACACCTATTGTTGTAGAAAATATATTGAGGTTGATGGACAAAAAAACATTAAGTGAAAAAATCTATAATGGCTATTCTTCTTGTCCTCTAATAACAGGATATGGCAAAATGGTATTAGCTGAATTTGACTATCAAAACAATTTTATTCCCGATCCTAAACTTAAACAAATGTTGATATTCGATAGTTATAAAGAGCATTGGAGACTTTGGATACTAAAAAAATACATCCTTCCCTATTTATATTGGAACAAGATGATGAAAGGTAAAGACGTTTAATTTTCATGCTTTTTGTTAGTAAATCGTAACTTTTTTAGTGATAAAAATTTCTTTGTCTTCAATTTTTAATAAATAAATGCCCTTAGGTAATTGTAATTGAATCATTGAAATGCTTTTGTTTAACAATTGGTCGTTTATCATCAATTCTTTTCCAAAAATATCAAAAACGCTAAGTTTTGTAAATTGATTGATGCCTTCTATTTTAATAACACCACCACTTGGATTGGGGTAAACAATGACATTGGTTTTATGATAATTTTGAATGGCGTTATTTAAATTAGGTTTAGTAGAGATGGTGTCAAAAAATGAATTCTCGCAATTGATATCGTCTTGATAATCCAGTTTGATAAAATAGGTTTTGTCTTTTTCTGTTGAAAAAGAGTCTAATTTATGTGCGCTCTGTTTAATAATTGAATCATTTTCATTTTTGATGGTCCAACTGTAAGTAGCAGCTTTATTTCTCAACACTTCAAAAACCACTTGACTGTCTTGTTCAGTATATTTTCTATCAACCATTGGTTTTGTGCGAATTATTACAGAAAAACCTTGACTTGTTTTTAAAACATAAGGACATGAATTGTCTTGAGCATTCACAACAAAGGAATATGGAGCTAATTGACCGTCTCCAATTACAGTTTTGGTTGTTACTCTAATGATTTTATCAGAAGAACTATTTTCAATTATTTGATAAGTAGTGTTAGGGATATTATGAAATACATCCATTTCTATGGTATCACTAGTGTCTTGGTCTTGCACTTTAATATCAAAATTAATGCTATCACCCTCGCAAACATCAAAAAAATTAGTTGTATTATCTATTATAGGTGGATTTGAGACAGTATCGCAATTAAATATAATAACCTGCATTTCTCTTTTGATATATCCAATTAGCAACCATTTTATTTTCTTTTTATCAGTTATCCATTCTGGATTGATACGCCACTCATTAACTTGCAAGGCAATAATACCCACCTCATCACACTTTGTAGGTGTAAATACAATATCACCTATTGTCTTATCAAAATAAAAACCTCTTGGTGGTTTAGCATTTGGAAGTGCTCTACAATTTACTACACCCGGATTTGGCGGACAAAATGGGGTCATTGGAATTTGACTATTAAAATTTCCAGTATAATTTTCATTAGAATTATTGCCGTTTAAGGGAGTGGATAACTCGAAAGACAGGCTGTCACCATCTTGTATTTCAACCGCTCCATAATTGTATTTTAAAGGTTTATTACAACAGGCCTTCAAAACAGGTAAGTTCATAAATAAAGGTGAACTATTTACTTTGATATTGCTTTTTTCTATGTTGCATATATCCATCATGGCATCCACATAAAAGTTTCCTGGACTTATCGTTGTTAAAATACCATTTCTGCAACATTGGCTCATTTGAATTTTAAATTTACAACAGCCTGCGTCTTTCATTTGCTTAAATACCCCCGAATTAAAATCCACAGTTGCTTCAAACACATGCTCTTCGAATCCATTACCAGAATTGAAAGTATTTGTTTGATTACATAAATTATTGGTATCACCAGAACAAACTGGTGTAATATCTTTGATGGATGTTCTGGCATAATTTAAGGCTGATGAACTTCCTGGATTGGTCTCACAAAACATAGTAATACTGGGGCTGTTCAAAGGAATACCTCTGCAATCTCGATAAAATTTAAAAGTAATCTTATAAACGCCAGGAGATATACTTTGATAGGTAATATCACCGCCCATCAAATGCGTTGCTTTTAGCTCAAAATGACCTATAAATATTAAAAGCAAAATCAGACTTACTGTATTTTTCATATTAGTTAGACGCAAATACATTTCATTAAGTTTCAAATACTTATAATGTTAACAAAAAAACCTGCACATGTGCAGGTTTTTTTTAATTATTTTAAAGTTTTTTTCGTTGCTACTACTCACAGAACTTCTTTACAAAACTGTCCCACTCTTCGTCTGGCACATATTGTAATTTGGGCGATTTCCAATTACCACTGAAAAAAGATTTCTTTAATTCGCTTCCATAGCCCATCCAAGCATAGCGTTTTCCATCTTTTAATACATAACATAAAAACACATGTTGTTTGTAGTTTTTTCTGTCTTTTTTAGCAATGTTAGGCTCTAGAATTGAGTGTTTACCTTTGTTTGCAATGAATTTAGCATTTTCTGTTTGATTGTTTTCTTTTTCGCCATAAACCACCATCACATTGTTGAATTTTTTGGCTTTAATTTTTATGTTTTTACCCGATGCAACAACAGGTTCTTCTTCATCTTCAGATTCTGTTTTAGCTTTTGATTTAGAACCGCTTGGTGTCAATTCAACCAAAGTATAAAACCCTGTAAATGGCACATCAAAGGTTAGATATTCACAATTGATAAGCCCTTTGCACGTGTCAGCATAAATTACTTTTTTATTCCAACTTAAAAAATTATCCATTCTGGTTTCAGCAGGGATGATAGCATATTTTTTATCTTTTTGAAACTTGATTTGATTTTTTGGTATCATTAACAAAACTGAATTCTTTTTTACCATTAATTGATCAACATCTTCTTTGTTTTGAGGTATATTAATGTCAATAAATCTTAATACTTCTCTCGTAAATTTGGGCACCTGAGGCACATTGCCAACACCAGGATATAAGAAAACATTACAAAAATTAAGATATTCTGTTGGTTTAAGGTTGTCTAAAATTTCGATGTTAACTTTGGTAGGGTCTAGTTTCTTAAAACAACCATCGTTTAATAAAAAGCCGCCTTTTGATGCACCAAGCTTTATAAATTCATCATTTGCTTTAGGAGATAAAACACCTCCAAAAGGTTCAGCAGAACAATAACAAGCTGGTTTTTGCATGCCTGCACACAGCATCGTGTTTACATCATTAGTTTGAAAAGATTGAACATTACAATCTTCGCCATTTTGACCAGCTTTATTTCCCACGTTTAAAACTCTATCTGTAGTAGCTTTAAAGGTGATATTTTTAGCCTTGTCTTCAACACCTTTATAAACTACATAGTTCATTTGTTCATTAATTAAAGGTAATTCGATAGTGATTGGCTTGATGCTTTTAACTGGTTTATTTTTAAACATAGCCACCAATCTAACGGCACCATTGCTTAAAATCTGTTGACCATCTTGGTCCTTAAACTGTATTTTATATTTTTTTACATCTTCGGCTGTACCAATGTATTCCAATTTAAAAGTTAATTCATTGTTATTAAAATTGTCGAACGAATTGGCTTTTATATAAGCTGCAATACAACCCAATCTAATAACAGTGTCTCTATCTGGTTTTGGAAAAAACAATACAATATCTACCCTTCTTTGTTCTTCGAGGGTTAAGGATTTGTCTGAATTATTATCACCTAAACTGGCTGTAGTAATTAATTTTTTATAAGCTTGTAAGCCTTTGCTAAGAATATAGCCCGAAACTGTGTCTGTTCTATTGTCAGACAAAATCTGATTGGCTTCTGCATTGCCTGTTGTGTCGGCATAACCACTGATTTGAATACGTCTGATTATGGGTTGTTTTTTGATTAAAGCTACCACACTGTCTAAAGTTTTGTAATCGTTGGGTTTTATTTTAGATTGATTAACATCAAAATAAACACTGAATTTTTTAGAAGATTGAGCATTGCCATTGTTGACAAAGATAAAAGACAAGAATAGGAATAGATATCCTAAATTTTTTATAACTGATTGCATAATTGGCGGCAAATTTAAGGGCAAATGATGTTAAATTATTGGTATCAAAATCTTATTTTAATAACATTGTGTGAAGTTTAAACAAAATGTGTATAGTTTTTGGATGGTTAATAGTTAAGAGTTATTGGATAGTGGAAAATATTTTCCCTTAAATATCTATTTCAGAAACAAGATACTATTTTCTTCTAAACATTTTGGCAATGGTTTTTCCAATTTCATCTAGTTTTTCGAGTGGTTCAATAAAAGTAGGGTTTTTAAAATCAATTTCTGTTGAATCTGACACACCTGCTTGCATTGGGAATATCAAAATATAACTGGTGTTCATAAAATACTTATTTAAATAAGAAGGGATTTTACTCATATTTTGATGATATGATGGTTTATCTTTTCTACTTAAAACAATGATAAGATTATCATCTTTGTTAAACTCTCTCGCTAAAATTAAAAAATCATCCCAATCATTAAATACTTCGAATACGCAATCAATTGGGTGTTTGGTTTGAATTTCTTTTATCACTGAAAGCGTCTCTGTATTTGCATAAAATAAAAGTTTTGCACCAGAATTTCTTGCAATATTCCACACTTTAATTAACCAAAAAGGAAATCCAATTTCATTTTCTGCATTTTCTGGAACAATAATAATGTGTCTTTTAATGGTTCCAAATGGTTGTATGGGTTTATAAATTAAAGTTGTTGTATTGCATTTTGTTAAAATACCCTCTGTTAAATGACCCAAAAAATTGGATGATATGCCTTTGGAATTATGAAGTCCTAGAATTAAATCTGTTATTTTATTTTCTTTGGCAACACTTGTAATGCCATTAACAATGTTTAAATCGTATCTAAGCAATTCGTGTAGATAATTGTCTGTTGCTGAAGCTGTAATGGCTGCTTTGCTCAAAATTTTCTTAGCTAACTTGTCTGTCGAACCATCCGTAGTATTATTGTCAACAATACTTAATGCATACAAACCGTCTTTGTTTTTCTTCGATTTAATAGTAACACCTAAATTAACCAACTCGTCAGTTGTTTCTATATTGTTTATTGGAATAAGAATTTTTTCTTCGCTTTCTTCTTCGTCTGATGTTGAGTCTGTGCTTTCTAATAGTGCAATATTTTTAGCTCCTTTTTGTGCAACAAACGAAGCAATGGTACAAGTGAATAATATCATCAGAATTGTTCCGTTTAAAACGCTTTCATTCAAGAGACGAATTGGTTCTCCAGTTGTTGTTTCGCCAATGATAATGTTATAACCCACCAAAACAGCAGCCAATGTAGCCGCAGCTTGAGCATTGCTTAAACCAAAAATCAATCTTCTTTCATCTGCTGAATATTTAAAGGTTTTTTGTGTTATCCAAGCCGCCAAAAACTTTGCTGTTGTTGCAATAAAAATCATTACAGCTGCAACCTTTATGGTTTCTATATCTTTAAAAAACACGCGATAATCTATCAGCATACCAACACCAATTAAGAAAAAAGGAATAAATATAGCGTTACCAACAAATTCTATGCGGTTCATCAATGGTGATGTGTGTGGTATTAATCTATTGAGGGCTAAACCAGATAAGAAAGCACCAATAATGGCTTCGATGCCTGCCAATTCAGCTAAAACTGCACCCAAATAAACCATTACCAATACAAAAATATATTGCGAAACATTGTCATCAAAACGCTTAAAAAACCACCTGCCGATCATCGGGAAAATAAACATCACTATCAATCCAAATACGATAATTGAAACCGATAATCTTACCCAAAATTCGGTGTTAACCTCTCCTGTTGTCATGCCAACAATTACAGCTAATACCAAAAGGGCCAAGGTGTCTGTAATCAAAGTGCCGCCCACTGTAATATTCACCGCTTTGTTTTTGGTAACACCTAATTTACTAATCAAGGGGTAAGCAATCAAGGTGTGTGAAGCAAACATACTAGCCAACAATACTGATGTTGGAATCGAAAACTCCAATAAATAAATCCCGCCTAATATTCCCATAATCATTGGAATAACAAAAGTATATAAACCAAACACCAAGCTTTTTTGACTATTTTTCTTAAAATCAGCCAAATCTATTTCTAAACCAGCTAGAAACATGATGTATAATAATCCTGCTGTTCCAGATAAAATAATACTACTGTCTCTTGCCATCAAATTAACACCATTTGGGCCTATAATAGCACCGGCAATAATCAAACCTAGCAAATGAGGAATTTTTATTTTGTTGAGTAAAATTGGCGCAAATAAAATAATAATCAGTATAAGTAGAAACTTTAACACAGGGTTGGTTAAAGGCAAGGTAGTTTCAAAGATGTTTAGTAATATCATTTTATAAAATTTATAGAGCTAACATTTTGTTTTTTAAAGTAATAGAATCACTGTTTTTGATACTTAATTTAATATAAAACATCGCAAAAATAACCTTTTTATTGGGCGTTTCCTATTCTTAACAAAAACTTTATATTTGCGATAAGAAGTGTAATGATAAGATGAATTTTATGGAGGTAGGTGGTCACCACTGCATAAAGCTTGGCTTGAGAAAAATCACAGTAATAAAAATGAAAATACAAATATTAAAACTAACGAGTCTACTACTTATTTTTAATAGTATGTATAACCTTGAGGTTTTTTCCCAAAACAAAAAAATGTATTTTTTTGAAATAGACTCTTCATCAAAAATAAATGAGAATTTAATAATAAGTTTTGAATTAGATTCCAATTGTGTGGAGAAAATAGCCTTTGGGAAAAATAAATTTTATTTTGAAGACTCGACACATACATATTTAATTAGCATATTTAATAAGGAATTTTTCATTGAAGAGTATTTTTATGAAATAAAAAACAAGAAAAAAATATTAGCATTGACTGATGAGAAATTATTTAAAGAGTTTGTTAAAAGAGCCATAAATATTTACGACACTTCAGATTTAAAGCCTATAGTATATGTTAATTATCAAGAACAAATTTTTTATTCTGTACATTCTTACAATGATACTATAATTTATTCTTCACCTGCTATTAAAATATCCCTAGATTCAAAATTTTTGTCTACAGTTCTAATCAGAAAAAAACATGCACCAATTGGTGATGTAAATAAATCAAATCAAACTATAGATATTTTAAAATCAGTAACCATAAAAAGAAAAGAAGATTAAATTCTCTTGTATGTATACAGCATTGAATGTGTCTCGGTTAAACCGAAACTTCTAAAAAACATTCTATTAGTTCGTGTATCACCAAAATGTTTATATTTGCGATTGGATTCTTTATAATAATGAGTTTCAACCCCTCTATACACCATAGAAAATCAATAAGACTAAAAGATTACGATTATTCTAAATCAGGTTTATATTTTATAACCATTTGTTGCAAAGATAATGCCTGTATTTTCGGTGAGATTTATAACGGTGATATGAATTTGAACAACCTTGGAAACATTGCTAAAAATTGCTGGTTACAAATTCCAGATCATTTTCCGAACGCCTTTCTACATGAATTTATTATCATGCCAAACCATGTTCATGGAATTATTGAATTGATAAATTTGGATGTTACAATATCAGAAACAAATAATGTAAATAAATTTCAAAATATGATTCCAAAATCTATTGGTTCTATTGTGAAAGGATTTAAAATAGGCGTTACAAAATGGGCAAGAACCAATTCAAATATTGAAACTGTTTGGCATCGAAATTATTACGAAAACATTATTAAAAACCAAATTTCATATCAAAACATATCATCTTACGTTGTCAACAATCCAAAAAAATGGCACGATGATAAATTTTTTAAATAATGGGTTGTTTGGGCAGAAAATTTTCTGCCCAAACGTTTTTCGGTATATGTGGGATTGGGGCAGAAAATTTTCTGCATTATAACCATTTTATTGGGGCAGGATATATTCTGCATTATAACCATTTTATTGGGGCAGAAAATATTCTGCCCCTACGGTTATGGGTATATCAATACCCATACTTTTCTTTCCAACGTTTTTTTAAAAATGCCCTTAATTCGTTTTCTTTTGCGTTGTTGCCGGGTTGATAATACACCTTACCTTGTATGTCTTGGGGTAAAAATTCTTGTTCTATAAAATTGCCTTCAAATTGATGGGCGTATTGATAGTTTTTTCCGTAATCCAATTGTTTCATCAAACCGGTTGGTGCGTTTCTTAAATGCAAAGGCACTGGCAAGGCTCCTGTTTGTTTCACATGGTCTAAGGCTTCATTAATGGCTAAATATGAGGCGTTGCTTTTGGGGCTTGTGGCTAAATAAATGGCACATTGCGACAAAATAATTCTACCTTCTGGCATGCCAATGGTTTGAATAGCTTGCAAAGTGCTATTGGCTAATACCAAAGCATTGGGGTTGGCGTTGCCGATGTCTTCTGATGCTAATATTAACATTCTGCGGGCTATAAATTCTGCATTTTCGCCACCTTCTATCATCCTGGCTAAATAATACACCGCAGCATTGGGGTCGCTGCCTCGCATACTTTTTATAAAGGCAGAAATTATATTATAATGCTCCTCTCCTGCCCTATCGTATACAATTTGTTTGGTTTGCAACACCTTTTTAACACTTTGGTCTGTGATGCTCACGTCTTTTTCTGACGACATGCAGAGCATCTCTAAAATATTGAGTAATTTTCTACCATCACCACCGCTGTATTGCAGCAAGGCATTGGTTTCTATCAATTCAATGGATTTGGTTTGCAAAAAAGAGTCTTTTTCTATGGCTTGATGCACCATTTTAAGCAAATCTTCTTTGTTCAATTCTTTTAAAACATACACCTGACATCTGGAAAGCAAGGCATTGTTGACTTCAAATGATGGATTTTCTGTAGTAGCGCCAATCAATAAAATATTTCCTGATTCTACTCCACCTAATAAAGCATCTTGTTGGCTTTTGTTAAAACGATGTATCTCGTCTAAAAACAAAAGAATTTTACCTTTTTCTTTGGCATCTGAAATAATTTTTCTCACATCTGCAACACCTGCATTGATAGCACTGAGCTGAACAAAGGGTAACTGCAAAGTTTCGCCAATAATTTTTGCTAATGTGGTTTTGCCCACTCCGGGCGGTCCCCAAAATAACAAACTTGGTATTTGCCCGCTTTCAATAAAATTTCTAAGTGGCGAACCCTCTCCAGTTAAATGTTCTTGACCTACAAATTCATTTAAACTTTTGGGTCTAACTCTTTCGGCAAGCGGTTGATTTAAATTCATGGTTTGGTAATGACTTAAAAGGCTAATGTTCATTCAATAATTTATTGACCAACTTGGGTAAAGCATTGGCGGCCGTATCTTTGATTAAATGAATGTTTTTTTGATGGATGTTGTCATGACGGTTGGGGTCTATTAACACAATTGGGGTATTTGGTTTCACTTCATGAATCAATCCTGCAGCTGGATAAACCTCCAACGAAGTGCCCACTACAATCAACATGTCTGCTTTTTGGGTTATTTCAACTGCTTTTTCAATCATTGGCACCGATTCACCAAACCAAACGATAAAAGGTCTTAAAATCGTTCCTTTGGGGCATTTTTCGCCATGTTTGACACTTTTATAACCCACATCGTACAGGTCTGTTTCAAATTTAACACTTCTAAGCTTGGTTAATTCACCATGCAAATGAATAATTTGAGTGCTTCCAGCTCTTTCGTGAAGATCGTCTACATTTTGGGTAATAATTATAACTTCATGTTTGACTTCTAGAGATTTTAAGGCTAAATGACCCTCGTTGGGTTTTACCACTGACAATTGCTCGCGTCTTTGGTTATAAAACAATGTTACCAATTCAGGATTGCGATGCCAAGCTTCTGGTGTTGCCACATCTTCTATTCTGTGATTTTCCCATAAACCATCTGAGTCTCTGAATGTTTTGATTCCACTTTCAGCACTCATGCCTGCTCCTGTTAATACAACTATTTTCATGGTGCTACTTCACTGAAAAATTGGCGTTTTTTTACATAATGTGCTAAGGCAATACTTTCTTTTAAAACCAATTCACTGGAATAAACATTTGTTTGGGTTTTATTTCTTTTTTTATACCAATATCTCAATTTGAATATAAAATGTCTGTGTGCTTTTGCTACAGCAAAAAAATCTTTTGTTTTTCCTTGAAACAACCATCTATAAGCCGCTATGTGGTCAAGTATCAAACGCATGATGATGATTGGAATAAGTTTTTTGGTAGGTAAATTTTTAATCAATAAAATCAAACCATTTCTAAAATTGTAATACGTTTTTCTAGGATTGGTTTTTTGAAGCGTCCCCCCTCCTACGTGATAAACTTTACTTTCTGGGCAAACCATCACTTTATAACCCAGGTTTTGAATTCGCCAACAGAAATCTATTTCTTCCATATGGGCAAAAAAATCTTCATCTAAACCCCCAACTTCATGATACAATTTTGCATTCACAAACATAGCTGCTCCTGTAGCCCAAAAAACTTGTTTTACGTTATCGTATTGACCTTTGTCTTCTTCTAAACTTTCAAAAATTCTACCTCTACAAAATGGAAATCCATATTTATCAATATATCCACCTGAAGCACCAGCGTATTCAAAAAATGATTTAGATTTATAATCTAATATTTTAGGTTGAATAGCAGCAATATTTTTATCTGATTCTGCTAAATTTACCAAAGGTTGAAGCCAATTTTCATCCACTTCTACATCACTGTTTAACAACACATAATAATCTGCTTCTACCAGTTTTAAACCTCTGTTATATCCTCCTGTAAAGCCATAATTATTTTCTAATTGTATAATTCTAACCCCTTTGAAATTTTCTTTGATATAGTTTACAGAATCATCGGTTGAAGCATTATCAATAACAACAACTTCTAAATTTGTATAATTAGTTTGTATAACTTTTATTAAAAATTTCTTTAAAAAATCAACGGTATTGAAATTAAGTATAACAACGGCAACTTTTGGCATCATCATGGTGTTTCGGTTGCTGGTTTGGTTATTTCATAAGGTATAAATACAAACTGTCCGCCCAATTCAGTGATTAAAAAAACACAAATATGAGTTTCTGGATTCTTGTAAGTGGCTTTAAATTTTCCTTCGTTTTTTGCTAATACTATTTTCTTTTCTACAAACTCTTCTAAAGTGCTAGCTTGAATACTAAATGTGGTACCTAATTCATCTTTGTCTAAAATCATTTCACCTAGTTTAATTTCTCCTCTATGTGCAACAAAAATTGGAAATTTACTAAATCCTTCTTTGATGATATCTTCGCTTACTTCTTTAATAGATTCTTTAAATAAATTTAAATCTAAACTCAATAAATTTAATATTTTTTTTAAAAGTTCTTCTTGTGTCATATTCTATTAAAATTGTTGTAAAAACCTCAAATCATTTTCAAACATTTGACGAATATCTTTGATACCATATTTCAGCATAGTGATTCTATCTATTCCCATTCCAAAAGCAAAACCTGAATATTTTTCAGGGTCTATTTTACAATTAATTAATACATTCGGATCTACCATTCCACAACCTAAAATTTCTAACCAACCTGTACCTTTTGTTAAACGGTAATCTTGTTCTGTTGCGGTTCCTAAAAATATATCCATTTCAGCACTAGGTTCTGTAAAAGGGAAATAGGAAGGGCGGAATCTAATTTCTCTTTCACCAAAAAATTGAGATACAAAATAATACAAGGTTTGTTTTAAATCAGCAAAACTTACATTTTCATCAATATATAAACCTTCTATTTGATGAAAAAAACAATTTGAACGAGCAGAAACCGCTTCATTTCTATATACTCTACCTGGCATCAGCGAACGGATTGGCGGTCTTTCATTTTCCATCAATCTAATTTGAACACTGCTGGTATGGGTTCTTAAAGCAAAATTTCCTTGTGGATCTTGATTTACAAAAAAAGTATCTTGCATATCTCTTGCTGGATGATTTTCTGCAAAATTTAAAGAAGAAAAATTATGCCATTCATCTTCAATTTCTGGTCCGTAGGCCACAGAAAATCCAATTTTATTAAAAATATCTATAATTTCTTTTTTAACAAGATTGATAGGGTGTAGAGAACCTATTTTAAAAGCATTAACAGGTAATGAATTATCAAAAGCTTGAGTTTGAGTATTTGATTTTTTTTCGTATTTTTCTTTAGCTGATTCTAATATTGCTTCCGTTTCTTGTCGCAAAATATTCAACTGTTTTCCAACCTCTCTTTTTTCTTCGCCAGAAATTAATTTAAATTGTTCGAATAAATCATTGATATGTCCTTTTTTGGATAAAAATTTAATTCTAAATTCTTCCAAAGAATTTTCATTTTCAATTTGGAATGATTTTATTAAATTTCGTAATTCATTAATCTGATCTAACATGATTGCAAAAGTAGTTTAAATTTTAATTGTTCAATAATGGCTTATCAACTATTCAATAATAGAATATATTTATTTTAAAAATATAGTATTGTATTATAGCTGTGTGGATATCGTGATAAGTTGCTTAAATTTTATTTAAAATAATCTAATTAATAACTTATCCATAGTATTTTATACTTATATTATTTTTCAATTAACTCAATATTAATATTTTATATACTTTTTAAACATATTAACATTTGTGTTATTTATTTTTGTGTATCGCTTGTCAATTGCTAATAACCTTCTATTTATTCTATAGTTATTAACTTTTTTTATGAGTTGTTAGTTTAATTTTACATCAATTAAAGTTAATCTACATATTTAATAATTATCACCAATAGATGTTGTTAATTATGTTGAAAAATTCATTCTTTATTTATGATGATTTCTTCTTTCCAATTAGGTTTTAAATTTATTTTTTTGTAATATAACGGATTGGATAATAAGTTGTTATTAATATTTTTACTATTATATATTTCTATTAAATATTCTCCTTCTGATAATGGAAGTCTTGCATTTTTTTCTTCAATATTTAAAGAATGAATAATACGATTGTCTTTAAATATTAGAACAAATAAATGATAAGCAGAATCATTTTTAATTTTTAATTCACTGAATTCTTTAAATGGTTTATAATTTGAAGTAATTATCTTGCTTTGGATGTTAGTATCATCCATTAAAATTAAATGCAAGGAATCGCGCTTAATTTTACTTTCGTAATAGATTAAATTATCATCTTCATAAGTTACAGTATCTAATTCTTTAATTTTAAAATTTAATTGTGATTTATATAGCATGTAATGAAATTTTTTAGGTTCACTATACATTTGTAAATTATTTTCAATAGAAGTGCTTAAAAGTTGTTTTAAATACATTTTTTGACTATCTAAATTATTTTTTAATAACACCATTGAATCCTTATCACTAAAAATTAGTTTTAAATTTTTAAAACTGTCTTTAAAATTTTTTAAAAGTTCCACACTATAATTTGGATTGTGTGAGCTTTTTTTAATTACAATACGGTCTTTATAACTATCTATTTTATTTTCTATATCAAAAATAGTTTCAGCGTTTATTTTCTTTAATTTTTGAGGGGATATGGTATCTATCTTGTAATTTGAATTTAAATCAATTTGATTGTTTTTATCTTTGTCTTGATAGATGAAATAGTAATAAGTTTTATTTTCTTTCAAACCTTTAAAGCTAGCTCTTTGTTCTAAAAACTCTACTTTATAATCATATTGATTGATTACAAAAGAATCTGGTTTTTCCGAATATAAATTGATATTTAATTTTTCAATTTTGTGAATGGATGAATAATAAATATTTAATTCAGCTGAATCTAAAATATCGCCTGTGGAAAATAGATAATCAAAGTTAAAAAGATTCCCTTCATTGATGTCTTTAATACCTTTATCAATCACCAATTGATAGGTGGTATTGCTTCTTAAATTACTATCAATATTTAGTGTTATGGTTTTGCCTTTCTGTTTTGCTATGATGCTTGAATGATTGGGTTGTAAATAGATATTTGTTTTAGCGTTATTCAATTCTACATATTCATCAAATTTTAGTATTATTATTTTATCATTGAAATTGATTGGCTTTAGATTGCTTGATATAATTACAGGTTCTTTTTCGTCTTTTGCACCTCCTGTCAAGGTTCCTACATTGGCACAAGAAACCAATAAAAAACTTATTATAAAGAATACTATATATTTTTTCATCTGCCTAAATGAACTAACAATACTGAAATATCAGAAGGAGATACGCCACTTACTCTGGCTGCTTGTCCGATACTCATGGGTTTGATTTTACTTAATTTCTCTCTTGCTTCTATGCTTAATGATTTTAAACTCTGATAATCAAAATCTGGTTTTAATACATAATTTTCGAGTTTCTTTAATTTTTCTGCCATCAATTGTTCTTTTTCAATATAACCTTCATATTTAATAATAATTTCAATTTCCTCTAAAATGGTCTTTTCTATTTCACTCATTTCATTAAAATAGGGTTTTATATCAAAAACACTTATTTGTGGCCTTAGAATCAATTTATCGAGTTTTACTTTTTGAGTAATTTCTGATGAACCTTTTTCAATTAAGAGATTATTAATTACACTTGGTTCAATGGATTGATTTTTGATAAATTTGATAGTATCATGAATTACAGTTTTCTTTTGGTTTAAATCTATGATTCTTTGTTCATCTGCCAATCCAATATCATATCCTAATTGAGTCAGTCTTTCGTCTGCATTATCCTGCCTTAAAAGTATTCTAAATTCTGCTCTAGAGGTAAACATTCTATAAGGTTCATCAGTTCCTTTATTGATTAAATCATCTATTAAAACACCTATATATGCTTCAGATCTTTTAAGTACAAACGCTTCCTTCTCGTTTAGTTTTAAGTGTGCATTGATACCAGCCATCAAACCTTGACAGGCCGCTTCTTCATATCCTGTTGTACCATTAATCTGTCCAGCAAAATATAAATTATTAATAAGTTTTGTTTCTAAAGTAGATTTCAATTGGGTAGGGGGGAAGTAATCGTATTCGATGGCATATCCAGGTCTGAAAATCTTTGCATTTTCAAAACCCGGTATTAGTCTCAATGCTTTTAATTGAGTATCTTCTGGTAACGATGTAGAAAATCCATTGATATACATTTCAATGGTTTTCCAACCCTCTGGTTCTACAAATATTTGATGCCTATCTCTTTCTGCAAATCGATTGATTTTATCTTCTATTGATGGACAATATCTTGGTCCCAAACCTTGAATACTACCATTAAACATGGGTGATTTTTCAAACCTTTCTCTTAAGGTATCATGAACATTTAAATTCGTATATGTAATATAACAAGGCAGTTGATGATTTAAAGATTTGGTTGTTTTGCTATAAGAAAATTTATCAGGATTTACATCACCATCTTGTCTTTCCATTTTGGTATAATCTAAAGAACGACCATCTACTCTGGGTGGTGTACCTGTTTTCATTCTGCCACTTTCAAACCCCATTTTTTCTAAGGATGCGGTAATGCCAACACTGTTTGTTTCAGCCATTCTGCCTCCACCAAATTGTTTTTCACCTATGTGTATCAGTCCGTTTAAAAAGGTGCCACTTGTTACAACTACAGCTTTGCCTTTAATAAGATATCCTAAACTTGTTTTAACGCCACTTGCTTGATGGTTTTCTGTCAAAATATCAATGACATTGTCTTGCAAAAAATCAACATTTGGGTTGTTTTCTAAAACCAAACGCCATTCTTCTGAAAATCTCATTCTATCAGATTGTGCTCTAGGGCTCCACATAGCCGCACCTTTTGAGCGATTTAGCATTCTAAATTGCAGCATGGTTAAGTCTGTTATTAAACCCGACATGCCACCAAGGGCATCTATTTCTCTAATAATTTGACCTTTTGCCACACCACCCATTGCTGGATTACAGCTCATTTTAGCGATAGTTTCCATATTCATGGTAACCAATAACACCTTGCTTCCCATCTTAGCAGCTGCATTGGCTGCTTCACATCCGGCATGACCGGCACCTACTACTATAATATCGTATTCTTGTTCCATTATATTTGTTCCACGTGGAACTCTAATTTAAATTTAAGTATTTGTTTTCTTGTTTTGTCATTTCTTCTTTGTCGGATTTCTTTTTGTCTTTGTAACCCACAAGATGCAGCACACCATGGTAAATTACGCGTTCAAGTTCCACGTGGAACAAAACTTTGTTTTTTTCAGCATTCTCTTTTATTCTGTCATAACTGATATACAATTCACCAAATATTAAATCGTTATCACTGAGGTCATGAGTAATGATATCTGTATAATAATCATGTTTAAGAAAGGTTTTATTCATTTCTAATAGCTCATCATCAGAAACAAACACAACATTGATTTGTTCAGCCTTCTTAAGATGGTCGTCTAAAATCTGTTTGATGGTTTTTTTGATAATGTTTTTAACCCCTTTTACAAGTTCGGTTTTTCCGCCAAATTCTATCATTGTTATTTTAATACAGTAATCGTACCGTTAAATTGCAGTTTATCTCCATTAATACCTGTTATATATGCTTTATACATATATACATCTGATTGTACAAAATCCCCTTTTATGTTTGTTCCGTCCCAGCCTAGGTTAATGTCATTAATAATAAACACCAATTCACCCCATCTGTTATAAATATAAACTTCAGAAAGCTCTGTATCTAAAAATAATCCTTTTGGTTTAAAAATATTGTTAAAACCATTAATCTGTATAGCATTTGGAAAATATACAATAGGTTCAGCTGTAACACACCTTATGTTGCTATAACTTGTGTCTTTCCTTGTAAATGTTGCGTTGGGGTTGTTTTCAATAGCTCTTATACAATAGCATAATTCGCTGAAACTGTTGCTAAATATAGAATTATCTTTGTATTGACTATTTGTTTCATTGAGGTTAGCGTTAATGTTCCACGGGGAACTTTTGTTAAAGTCGATGCTGTTTCCTAATAAAACCTCTTGTCTTTCTGTGTTTTTAATAAAACGATTGTATAAACTCCATTTTAAATCCTGATCTCCAGGTGCATTCATTACCACATCTAATAAGATGGTTTTAGCAATTTGAGAAGTGTCGAAAATAAAATTACAAGGCCCTTGAGTTGTAAAATAGTAAGAATATGTATTGCGTTGAACGTTAACTTGGCTGTCGTTGATTTCAATTAATCCTCCATTGGTGTTGATGGTTTTCCATAAAGCAAATGAAGCGTTATTTTCAGCTTTGTAAATAATTATATTTTGAACCGATGTGCCCATTTCTGTTACAAAGGCTAATTCGATGTGTTTGTTTTGTACAGATGCTTTAGCAACATAAGAATTTTGACTAGCTATAATAGGAGAGGTGGTAACACATACAATATTTGAGCTAGAACTTGATGTGTTGTCAAATTTGATGGCTCTGATATAAAAACAATAGGTATCGCCAAAAGTATTAAAATTATAGGTAAATTGATTGATGTTAGACACAACAGTGCCAACCAATTCATAATTCTGAGCATTGATTCTTCTGAATATCTGATATTCTTTTACTTGCCAACCAACGTAATTTGTCCAAGATAGACTAATGGTTTTTAAACATTCGTTGTAAACCCTGTTGAGTAGAATGGTTGAATGACTCTGACTAATTAATGAAGTGTTTTCACAACTGTCGTAAGCAGCTATGCTGTATGTCAATACATTTTGGGTTGGGTTTCTACTGCTATTATCTAAAAAATTGGTTTGTTGTGTGTTTTGAATTACTGCATTTGTACCTGTAACATAATAAACCAAATACCCTTTGATATCATTGCTTGGATTATTGGTCCATCCAATGATGGTTTTTTGAGTGGCAAAATCTACACTAACAGAATCTATTTGAGAATCAAAAGGTGCTTGATTATCAATGTTTATGGTATCGCTAAAGACGCTGTCTATGCCATTGCAAGCTTTATTATAAACCAAATAAAACTCCCAATTTCTTAAATTCTTGAGTTTAAGCTGAATATTATCCAATGCATAGTTTTGATAATTGCCTAAATACTGATACAAGCCCAAAATATCATCTCTGCCATACAGGCTAAAACTGGTAAAAGAGCCACAATTATCTGTAGGTTTAAACCACAGTAAATCAAGGGTTGAGTCGAGTCTATTTAAACAAGCTCTTCGCATTTTAGGGCGACCTTCCACAGCCCAAGATACACTTAGAATATTAAGGAAAACAAGGAGCAATATGATATGCCTATACCTCACCAGCAATGCTGTATTTAAACGTTTTAAAGTCGAAAAAATTGTTCGCGCAATTCATTATATCTTCTGCGCTTATTTGATTGATGGCTTCAAAGTATCGCTCATAGAAGTCTTTTTCTCCACCCAAGTCAATATTGGTCTTGAGTCTTTCGCTGATATTAAAGGCTCCATCAAAACTTCTAAGCAAGGCGCCAATCAAGTAATTTTTTGCAGTTTGAAGTTCATTTTCTTCTACTAACTCTGTTTGTAAACGAATGATTTCTTTCTCAATCTCAGATTTAACCTCTTGGGTTAATTGATTGTTACACTCGCTCGAAATTTTGAAAAGACTGAACGTTCTAAAAGGCGTAATGCTAGAGTGTATGCCATACGTTAAACCTTTGTCTTCTCTGATATTTTTCATTAATCTAGAACCAAAATAGCCTCCTAAAATTAGATAGGTTAAACTGATGACAAAATAATCTTTGTGCTTTCTATCTGGTAAAATTTTACCCAAACGAATGGCGTTTTGTGTGCTGTTTTCTTTAGGAATAATTTCAAAAGTTTCTTCAGGTTCTGAAATGCTTTCTTGATAGTTGATAGGGGAGATGTTTTCTAGCTCAAAGCCAATGTTTACAAGGGTTTGCTTAATATCATAACTTGTCGGACCAGTATAAATAAAGCAAGGATTAATCAGGTTTTTTTCTTTAAAATCTAATAAATCTTTTCTTTGAATGGATTGTATAATTTCTTCATCAGAAGAGCGACTAAAAGGATGTTGTTTGCCTAATAAAAGATGATTGATAGATCTGCCAGCCAAAAAACTTGTTTTATTAAGATTGATGCGCAGTTCACTTGTTTTTTTACTTTTAAAAACTTCCAATTCTTTTTCATCAAAAACACACTCATCCATCGCATTTTTAACCAAGGAAACAATGGCTTCTAAGTTTTCATTCAATCCATAAATGGCAATGCTAGAACTGTAATAATCGCAGTTTTTAAACACAAATCCTCCCAATAAATCTATTTCATCAGCAATTGTATGTGCCGACTTTTGAGCTGTGCCACTCATCAATAAATCTAAGGCATAAAGCGCGTGGAACTTATTGTCCGCAAAACCAAAACCAGCCTTAGGAAAATTGATTTCCAATTTAAAAACCCCTTCTTCAGAATGGATTCTGTAGATATTTTGTTGTGCATCAACAAAACCTGTATGAATGGTTTGAATGGGTTTAATATCGGGTGCTATGCTTCTATTCATGCTTTGGTGGTGTATTGTAGTTTAGAATAGTTGTTTTTTAACAAATAATCCTTGCAGATTCTCAGTATATCTTTTTCTTGGATGGCTTTTAAATCCTCTATTTCGGTGTTGATAAGGTTAATGTCTCCCAATCTAAAACCATAACACAATGCCATGGCTTTATTTAAGACGGAAGTTTTGGCAAATAAGTTGCTTGTAATCACCTTGTTTTTAACTTTTTCTAATTCATGTGGTTTTAATCCTTCAGACAAAATGGTATTGAAAACATTTAAAATACTTTGTTCTGCTATTTCAAAAGAGGTGCCTTCAGTTAATTTTCCTTCTACAATGAATAAGCCTTCGTCCATGTCTCCTGAAACATAAGCGCTCACATGTGTGAAGTGTTTGTTCCTTTTAACCAATTCCTCAACAAAACGAGAAGACTCTGTGCCAGACAACATATCAGACAATAAATCGAAGGCAAAATAATCTTTGTGCATGCGTTTCACCATATTAAATGCCAAATAAATGGCGTTTTGTGGAACATCTGCTTCTACCGTTTCTTGCCTGATGGCGGTTTTTTCTGGTTCTAGGGGATAAATATTGGGGTTGATAGGGCCAGCAGGAATATCAGTAAACCATTTTTCGGTTAAAGAAATGGCTTTTTCTAGAGAAATATTGCCTGCCAAACAAAGCACTGCATTGGATGGATTGTAAAACCTTTCGAAAAAGGCAACAACATCAGAGAGTTTAGCCTCTTCAATATGACTGATTTCTTTGCCGATTGTAGCCCATTGATAAGGATGCACTTGATAGGCGAGGGGTCTTAGTTTTAACCAGGCATCACCATAAGGTTGGTTCAGATAGCGTTGTTTAAATTCCTCTATAACCACTCCTTTTTGCACAGATAAACTTTTTTCAGAAAAATCTAAACGCAACATGCGATCACTTTCTAGCCACAAAGCCGTTTCGATATTATCTGCCGGAAGCGTGATGTAATAATTGGTGATATCATTGCTAGTAAAGGCATTGTTTTCGCCTGAAGCCAATTGCAGAGGTGTATCAAAAGAAGGCACATTTACCGAACCACCAAACATCAAATGCTCAAACAAATGGGCAAATCCTGTCTGATTGGGGTTTTCGTCTCTAGCGCCAACGTTATATAGCAAGTTAGACACACAAAGATTGGTATTTAAATCTTCATGATGAATTAAGGTTAAACCATTTGGCAGCTTATAGGTATTATAGCGAATCACCTTGCAAAGATAAGCAATTTTGAATGTATGAAAATGCTTTAAGCCGAGCAAAAAAAAGCGCTCCGAAGAACGCTTTTAAAATATTGGTTTTTAATTTTTTTTTACCACTCAGTTGTTTTCATTAGAATTGGACCTTCTACTCCACTTGGTAATACTCTGCTACATTCTAACTCAGTTTCAGAATTCCACATAAAAAGCCATTTTAATGGATTTGCACCTAAAGAACCAATGATTTCCATGGTGTCGGTATTGTTAATCCAACGCCATGTGCCACCAGAAAAATATTTTCCATCTGGTTTAAAATCGTGTTGAATTTGGCTTCCTTTATTATACCATTTTTTATTATTGGTCAAAGATGTTTTGTTAAGGGTTTTGGTAGGTGTTGTAGTAGGTGTTGATTCATCTTTGTCTCCACAAGCTGTAAATCCGATGATGAGTGCTGGCAATAATGCCCAAGCCCAAGTTTTAAAATTAAATGATTTCATGTTGAAAAATTGTTATTTGAATAGGTAAATTATTGCGAATTAAATTAAACAATTTAAATTAAAAATTTTTTTGTAAATATTTGATATACAGAGGAATAAAAATGGAAGCGATAGTGATTTTTTTGCTAAAAATATCACCTTTATCTTTGGAGGGAAAGGTCTCGCTCACATTTGACTTTTGTCTGAAATACGAATTTTTGTGTTTATTGGCCTCAGCTCAAGACTAATAAAAGATTCAAAATCCAATCTTTTATTGTTTTATTTTAACAATTTTATTGTCTTTAATGATTACAAGATAGCTTTTTCGCTCTTTTTTAAATGCTAACATTTTTTCGTAAGCTATTTCAAGCCCTTTGATGATTTTATTTTTTAATTCAGTTTTTGATTCTGTATTCATAAGTAGTTTTTTAATTCGTTGTATTTTGTGTGATTGTAGATTGTGATAGAATCTGAAACAGACATTTCGGCAATTAAAATATGGCCTCCTTCAGAATTATCAAAAATTAACGCTTGGTCAACTATTGGTAAATAAATATTAAAAAGATTTTTTATTCCTTTAAAGTACCTTCTTTCAATGACATCTTCAGCGATATTATGTCCACCTTCAGAAACCCTTATTTTTACTCTTTCTTTTGCTAGTTCAGGATTTTGTAACCAAAAAAACAGTAATATGATTTCATAATTTTTGGATTTAGCTTCAATAACTTTATTTTTATAACTTTTAGTTGAAAGGGTCGTTTCAAAAGCAAAGTTTTTGTTTTGTTCCAATAAGTCGTTTATTCTGTTTAGCATTATTCTACCTGACTCAAAGGATGCTTTTTCGGGTTGAAATGGAGATAGTCCCTTCGCTATTTCATCTGCGTTTACAAATTCTTTGCAATCCAATATTTCAGGCAGAATGGTAAACGAAGCGGTAGTTTTACCTGCTCCATTGCATCCTGAAATAATGAATAACTTTTTTTTCTGCATCTTTGCAAAGATAAGCATTTTTGAATGTATGAAAAGCTTTAAGCTGAGCACAAAAAAAGCGCTCCGAGGAACGCTTTTAAAATGATATATTTTAAAATTTTTTTATTTAAAAGTGCTAGGCCAAGCCAATCTAAATTCAATGCCAGTAAGATTGACGTCACCACCTGCTTTTTTCCAAACCGCGGTGCCATTTTTTAGAACAGAATACCAAATGCCATTGATTTTTTCCATATTAAAATCACCACCTGTTAATAACACCCTAGGAGACGCAGCGATATTTCCATGAAATATTGATACAGAAATTTCTCCATAATCAGTTGCAAAATTGCTAACGGAATTAACGCCTCTTTTAACACCTTCATAGTGGGTTACAATCACAACTGTATCACCTTCAATTCCTGAAGGTTTGTTACCTGCCCACTGCAAAATTGTATCACCTTGAAGAACTTGAATGCTTGGAAATTGAGGGTTTCTTAAAACTACTTTTTTACTGTTCATTAAAATATATTGTTCTGTACCAGTTGTTGGAATATTCGGTGTTGGTGTCGAAGTTGGTGGGGTTTCGTCTTTGTCTCCACAAGCTGTAAATCCGATGATTAAGGCTGGCAATAATGCCCAAGCCAAAGTTTTAAAATTAAATGATTTCATGTTGAAAAATTGTTATTTGAATAGGTAAATTATTGCGAATTAAATTAAACAATTTAAATTAAAAATTTTTTGTTAACAACCTGAATTTGAGGATATTATATTTTTTCAGGACCCGATAATTATCGCATCAATAATCAATTTTTTAATAAAAGCGAACCTTATTACAGCTTTGCTTGATAATACTCTAGCAAAAAGTTATCTATATTTTTTGAGAAGCTACAGCTCTGTATCTATCATTAATTTTTTCCCATAAAACAACCACAATCTCATAAGAGCTATAAGCGTTAGGGTCAATATTAAAACTACCTTTAAACTCATTGTCAATAGCATTATTTGCAATTAATTGATTGCCCCAAGTGCCATTATTTGCCTCGCGTATTACATAATTATGAATAGTAGGATTACTAGGAGAGCTTGTTTGATTGTGGCTGTTACCATTTTGGGTTAGATAGCAAGACAAATAAAAGTTTTTATTGCTAAAACTTTGGTCCCATTTTACACCGTATTTTACATCAATTTTATTTTGATTCAATCTCTTTTGAACAGCAATTTTTGGCAACTCTAAGGTTAATTGATAGTTGATTAAATTCCTTAAATTCCTTACAGATTGACTGCCATTAATTGAGTTATTATTAAGAACCAAGCCATTGCTATCGTTTACCCATAGTTGAGGGGTATAAATACTGCCATATCTATTGGCAGCAATAGCTTCTGAAATAGGAGTTATCATTGGGTCGCCATATTTAATATGTACTGCAAGCGGAACTATCGCGCTATCGTATTCTTTAATCAATTGATTAAAGGTAGGTTTTCCCCAACTGCCACATCCAGGACAACCTGTGCTTGTGAATTCAAAAAGTATGGGTTTAGATGATTTGTTGTATTCCAAAGTCATTTCAACTTCTGTTACCGGTTTATCGGTTTGAGGTTGATTGGGGGTTGTTACATTTTTTTTACAAGACTGATTTAAAAAAAGCACAAAAACAAGTGTGGTAATAGTTGAAAAATTGAACATGGTTATTATATATTAGATTTTTTATTTTGAAAAGATAAAGTCCTTATTAGCAGCACCAGTATGACAACCGCCACACATGCCGTTCATTAAATTAGCGCCTCTCATTGGCATTCCCATATCGCTTGCAATTTTACCATCGCTTGTTAACATAAAGAATTCCCAATCGCCAAAATTGGGGTTAAAACCATTGCCTCTTTTTACCATTCCAGTAAATTCATTTAAAGTACCTGCAGCATTAGTGGTATGTTTTACTATGACACTGCCAATTGGAAATTTACCGTTTAAACGATTAACACCATCTTTAAAATGTACTCTGCGAATTGCGGTGCTGTCATTTCCGGCATGTGCCATTCCTAGTGATGGGTCTGCGCCATTAAAAGTAGCTTCAATAGGCCAACTTAAATAACTTACGAAAGTATTACTATCAGCAATAAATTCGTTATTTGTTGGATTAGGATTAGAGGTATTATCTTCTTCTTTACATGATGTTGCAAAAATAATAAAAGCCAAAAAAGAGCTAGATAATAAAATGGAAATTAGTTTAATTTTTTTCATATAATATAATATTTATACTATTTGTCGTATAAAAATTCTAATCCTGACATTATTTCGAAATAATTTTTTAATGCATCACTAATATGCTACCATTTATTATCTGTGGAATGGATTTGTTAATTAATGAAAAACTATAAATTCCTGACAACAAATCATTTACATTAATAGTTATGAATGCAGTATTTGTATTTTGTTTTAAAATAATTCCCCCAATATTATTGATTAAAACAAATTCAAATTCATTTAAATTATCATTTAAAAAATAAATATTGGCAAATTCACTACTCGGATTAGGGCTGATTCGATAACCGTTTGTATTTATTTTGTTAATGACGATATTCAAGATAGGGCTTGTTCCTAAACCACCAAAATCTATGTAGTAATAGTTATTAGAGTTAACAACAGGTTTTTCATCAACAAATTCATAGTTTGTTGGTTCTGCTAAACTTCCACAAAAACCTGGAATACCTCCTATATAGACAAAATTATTACTATCAATAGATCGATAAACATCAATGCCATAACAAATATTGCCAGAACTTAATTTGATATCTATTTTTACTTGTCCATTAATTTCAGTTAGACTCCATTTTTCTAAATTTGGAAATGATTGCCCTTTAACACTATTTGAAATAGAAAAAATAAAGTAAAGGTTTAGAATAATAACTAAAGGTTTCATTTTAATTTTGAAATTATTTTCTTTTTTAACATCTCATTTTTTTCAGGAGTATTAGAATCTAAGTATTTGCCTATTGCTTTGTTTATAATTTTGCTTTGTTTTTCATATAAAGCACATGTTTTACAGATTATTAAATGAATTTTTAAACTTAAGCTTTTTGAAAATGAAAGCTTACTTGCTTGTTTCATTTCAATTAATTCACTAGCTTCTTTACAAGATATTTTCATTTTTAATATTTTTTAACTCTCCCAATTGATTTCTATACATTTTTTAAGTAATAGCTTTGCTCTATGAATCAGTTGCCAATAATTAGTAGTTGAAATATCTAATTCCTTACATATATCAACTGCTTTTTTTTCAGTAAGGTATTTATAATTAATTGCAATTCTCCATTTCTTAGGCAAATCATCCATGCAAGATTTCATTATTTTTAAAAAATCTACATTGTCAAGTAAGTTAATTTCATTACTCCAAACATTGGCTTGGCTATGACTAACCCAATTGCCAGATGGATCAAAAGTTGAATCTATAAAAGTTGTAGTTTGGTTTTCTCTTGCAATTTCAAAACTGTCGTGTTCTTTATATTTAGATCGATAATAATCAATTATTTTATTGTTTAAAATTGAAACTAACCAAGTTTTAGGTTGACTTTTATTTTGAAACTTTTCAAATGAATTATATGCGGCTAAAAATGTGTCTTGGACAAGGTCTTCCGATATTTCTTTAGAGGAAGTTTTTTTAAACGTCCATTGGTATAAATAGTCTGTATACAAATTAACCCATTCTTTAACTGTTTCATTTTTAGATGTTTGATTTTCTAAAGTCATAATTTGTTATTTCAAAAATAATCAAAAATATTGAACTTAAATAATTATTTAATATATTATGAAACTATCAACACTAGAATTGCTCGGAATTAATAATGGAAATGCCATAATAATATTTTTATAGTCCCAAAAACCTTATATATTATTGGACATTTATAAATACATATGCGGTATAAATTAATAAATCAAATTAGTATTACATTTGTTTCGTGATCAATAAGAATTCTCAAACGGACAAGAACACACTTAATCCTTTTAAACGCAAAGTTTATGAAGTGATTTTTGAAGCAGAAACTCCCGCAGGCAAAGCTTTTGATTTGGCTTTGATGGGACTGATTATTCTGGCTGTTATAATAACCATGCTAGAAACTTTACCTAAAATTCATGCCAATTATTATTACCCATTTTATTACATCGAATTGTTTATCACTTTTGTGTTTTCTGTGGAATATATTCTTAGGATTTGGTGTTTGTCTAAGCCCCAAAAATACATTTTTAGTACGTTTGGTCTCATAGATTTGTTATCCATTTTACCAACTTATTTAAGCTTATTTGTTACAGGCACCCAATATTTATCAGTTTTAAGATTGTTGCGTTTGCTTAGAATGTTCAGGATATTAAAACTAACTCAATACATCAAAGAAAGTCGTTTGTTAATTTTGTCCATTAAAAATAGCGGTAGAAAAATCATGGTGTTTTTTTTGTTTTTGTTTATTTCTGTTTGTGTGTTAGGTTCTGTCATGTATGCCATCGAATCGCCAAGTAATCCTGGTTTTAAAAGTATTCCCGAAAGTATTTATTGGGCCATTGTAACTATTACCACAGTTGGATATGGCGATATTTCACCCATAACTGCTATGGGAAAAGTTGTGGCATCGTTGATTATGATTTTAGGTTATTCTGTCATTACAGTTCCAACAGGTATTGTAGGTGTAGAAATGTTTAATGCCAATAGAAAAGAAAAGCACAGTAAGGTTTGCCAAAATTGCTTAAGCGAGGGGCATGATGCGGAAGCCAAGTTTTGCAAAGACTGTGGATCAGAATTAGCTTAAAAGAAATTGTTCTTAATATCGGCAATTGCATTTTTTTAATCTAAACGATATTAGTATCTTTGTGGGGTGAAATGGCAAGAATATCCATATTCCTTTGAAAATTTAGAGCAACATCTCAGCAGAATAGATGCTAAAAAACAAAGTCTTGATGAAAAAAGACCCTTGCCTACGTATGCCCTTAAAAGCATCAAAGAATCATTAAGCCTAGAGTGGACATTTCATTCCAATGGTATAGAGGGCAATACATTAACCCTTCAAGAAACTAAACTCATCATAGAAGAAGGTATCACCATCAAAGGCAAATCTTTAAGAGAACATTTTGAAGCTTTTAACCATCAAAATGCCATAGAATTAATAGAAAAATTAGCGCATTCAAAAACCCAATTTACCGATAGAAATATCTTAGAAGTGCATGAACTTGTGTTAGCAAGTATAGAAAAAGAGATTGCTGGTAGATATAGAACCTCAGGTGTAAGAATATCAGGGGCCAATTTTACGCCACCTAATGCCCTTAAAGTCAATGAAATGATAGAAGAGTTGATACATTGGGTGAATACAGATTCTAAAGATTTACATCCCATTATTAGAGCCAGTATTTTTCATCACCGTTTTGTTTGGATACATCCTTTTTTTGATGGCAATGGTCGCACCGTTAGGTTATTGTTCAATTTGCTTTTAATGAAACAAGGTTTTCCGCCAGCTATTATTCTCAAAAACGACAGAAAAAAATATTACGATGCCCTGAATAAAGCCAATCAAGGGGATTATTCTAAGCTTTTATTGTTAATGATTCAAGCTATGGAAAGAAGTTTGGATATTTATTTGAGCAGTTTAGACAATACCCACGATGATTACAAAGAAATTCAAAACATTGTGGAGGAAATGTCGCTTCCATACAGTCAGGAGTATGTTAGTTTGCTAGCCAGAAAAGGCAAGATAGACGCCTATAAACAAGGAAAAAATTGGCTGACAACCGAAAAAGCGGTTCAGGAATATTTTAATAACAGAAAAAGGAAACGCAGTTTGTAGTTTAATGGTTATTAGTTAATGGTTAATTGTTAATAGTAGAGACGCCTTGCGAGGCGTCTCTATATGACAGCGTGAGGTTCTCGAACCATGATTTTAAATACGGATGTCGACCTTCGACCATTCAACCCATCGAGAACCAAAGGGTGACAACTATTAACACTTAACTGATATACCATTAACACTTAACTAATATACTTTTAACTACTTTTCTAACACCTTCATAAAATATCTAAATCCAATCGTTGGGCTAGGTTTAGTGTAGTTTTCTGAGCTGCCAATTTGAATAGAATTGTTGTGAGAATTCCAGCTGCCACCTTTGCAAATGCCTTTTTCAGCTAACATTTCTGCGGCATTGCCTGCCATGTTATAAAATCCAAATTTGTTGGGCAAATAGGAATTCACATCACACAAGAACTCATAGCTATCCACTTTTCTGCTGATGGTAAAATCATTGTTGGGATACATATAAATTGCACCTGACTGATAAATATTTCTAGTGTTGCTGTCTGTTTTAATTTCCGTTTTTAAATAACCATTAAAATACTGCTCTTCTAAGGGTGAAAAATTGGCTTGATACTGTCCTTTATAATCTCTGATGTAGTAATTTCCCCATGGATAAGGGTTAGAGTTATATACACCTCTAGCTGCCATTTCCCACTCTTCTTTAGTCGGTAATTTGAACAGCACTTTTTTGAATTTTCTTTTCGGAAAACTGTTGTATTTGATGGTCAGCCATTCACAGAATTTAACGGCATTTTCGTGTGAAATATTAACAACAGGATGAAAGTCAAAACGAGGAAGCCAATTGTGTTGCAACTGAAAAGCATAACGTGTGTAGTTAAGCCATTCATTGTTATTTATGGTTAGTGAAGCATCTTGATTTTCTTTCAAAAACGTGTTGTATAATAAATTACTGGTTTCAAAAATGGAAGCATACAAACTGTCATTGACCGGTTTTAAATATTTTTCAAGGAGTTCTGCATTCAATGAGTATGGCTTTGTTTGAACTGTTTTTTTGTAAGACACTATTTCCAATACAAATCTGAATCCAATGCTTGCACTTCGGAAATTATCTGGATTGATTGGACTTTCATAATCAATTCTTGCTTGGTAAGGCGCTTGATTCCAACTACCACCTTTTGCCATTTTTTCTTCGGTCCATTCAGCCACATTGCCACAAATATTGTATAAACCGAACGTGTTAGGCCAGTAGGAATAGGTTTGTGTTGTAATAAAGCCCACTTCATTAAATTCAGCATTTTCTCCTTTATCCCTTTTATAATTAAATTGAAATTTGCCCAAATCTTTCTTTTTCCCCTTTTCAACTCTAGTGGTATTGCCTTCCCAAGGCCAAATGGCAGTTTCGGGCAAAGTACCACGGGCTGCTTTCATCCATTCCTTTTCAGAGGGCAGTCTACCTATCAGTTTTTCAATATTTAAAGAACCAAAATTTTCGTTTTCCATTATTCTTTCGGCCACCCACTGAGAAAAAGCTTGTGCTTGTTGATAAGAAATACCTACCACAGGATAATTTTTGTAGGCAGGGTGTCGGAAATAATATTCCACATAAGGTTTATAGAAAGGTGATTGACTCATCCAAACTGAAGAATCTGGAAGGGCCTTTCGATAGGCATCTACTCCTTTTTTACGCAGCAGCCAATACAGATATTCTGAATATTGAAGGTTACTCACTTCTGTATTTGAAATATACAAATAGTCTTCTTGCAAAGGGTTATATTGAAGTTCTTTGCTAAAATAATCAATGGTTTTTTTGTTTAATTCTTGGGATTTTATTGGGTATAAAACCAACAAAAATAGTAACAGTAAAATGCATTTAAATCTATTCATAAATTACAATTGATTGTGGAATTTGTTTTTTGAAAAACGATAAGCCAAAGAGATGTTGAAACCAATATTAAAGTCGAGTTGAGCTTGTTGTTTATTGGCAAATCCTGTCAAAGGCAGTTGAATTTCAGGAATCAGGAAAAAACGAGGACTAAGTTTGGCATCCATTCTGATAAAAGGAATGGCGCCAAAAGCAAAGGAATGAGTATATGTAGTTGGAATATTACCATAGCTTATTTGCCTATCTTTAAATTGCCAACTAAAACCAAATCTAGAAGAATCCATAACATATTCTTTAATTTGAGTGGCTTTGGTATGCCCACCTAAAAATAACTTAATGCCACCATTTAAACTAAATTTTTCGCCTTCACTAAAAGAGGTTATAACACCTAAATTAACACCAATTTGACTTGTATTAATATCTGTTTCTGTTAGATAATAAAGTTGATTAACTTTAGTAATTTCTCTGTTTTGATTTTTGAAATCCCCAAAAGTTTGTAAATCGATTAAAAAATTGGTTTTCTTGTGCAAGGTTTCAAAACCAATGTTAAATCCATTGGTAAAAATTCCATTTCTAACCAACAAATTGGCTTTTATTTGATATTTGTATTGCGCAGATAACCCTAAAGCGTAAAAAAGACCTAAAAAAACCAAAAACTTTTTCATATTCACCAAACGAAAATAGGTGAAAAATATTGTTAAAAACTATTTGATTTATTGTTTTATAACTTTAAAGTGTTTGATTTCATTATTGGTTTTAATAGTAAATTGATACATGCCACTAGTTAAATTCGATAAATCAAGTTGATTAGCAATTTGTTCGGCAGATTGCTTAAATACCATCTTGCCTAAAGCATCATAAATTATAATTTCAGCTGTTTCGCCATCAAGTAAAGATTCAATGTCGATGTTTAAAAAACTGTTGAATGGATTGGGATAAACTGAAATATTTTCAGAAATATCTACATTCGTTATTTTAGTATTTGTTAATTTTTCAGCTCTTACAGCAAATTGAAATGTGTCTTGAATAACATCATTGCTAAAAATTTTGATGCTTGCGTTTTTAATGCCAACGGTAGAAGAAGAAAATGTTACAGTAAATAAGGAACTATCACCTGCTGAAATATTATTCGGAATATTACTAATCACAAAATTGCTAGCATGTGTTCCGCTACTTACTATGTTTGATATTTTTAGGGTATCCGTACCACTATTTACTATTCTAAATCTGCGAACTAAGTTGCTGGTTGTAGCGCCCATGTCGGTGCTGTCTGCCAGGCTTGGCGTTATATCTCCATTCACAATACCAACACCATTTCCTTTTACGTTAATTTCGGGTTGTGGACACCTGTGAATATACACCTTATTTTCATTTCGACTTGATATTAAAACATAATTATAGACTGTATTATGCACCACTGCAAATTGGCCCAATCCAACGGATGTAGTTGCACCTAGCAAAGAATTTAAGGCACTTACAGTTCCTGTGATAGGATTTGCATTACATGAAACACTTACAGCACCTGTATTGCTATTCCAACTTCCGCTCCTCACCACATAATTGCCGTTGCTTAAAACTGTGATGCCATAATTGCCTACATAGTCATTGGCATTGCTACCCACCAAAGAATTACTTGAGCTTACAGTTCCAGATATGCCGGTGCTGCCATTGCCCCATGTTACTGCCCCTAGATTAACGTTCCAGTTTCCGCTTCTCACCACATAATTACCGTTGCTTAAAACTGTGATGCCACTACCTACATAGTCATTAGCATTGCTACCCACCAAAGAATTGCTTGAACTTACAGTTCCAGAGATACCGGTGCTGCCATTGCCCCATGTGGCTGACCCTCGATTGCTATTCCAATTTGTGCTACTCACCACATAATTGCCGTTGCTTAATGCGGTCATACTAGCTACATAGTCATTGGCATTGCTGCCCACCAAAGAATTACTTGAGCTTACAGTTCCAGAGAATCCGGTGCTCCCATCACACCATGTGGCTGCCCCTCTGTTGCCATTCCAATTTCCGCTACTTACCACATAATTGCCGTTGCTTAAAACTGTTATACCCCAACCTCCTATATAGTCATTTGCATTGCTACCCACCAAAGAATTGCTTGAGCTCACGGTGCCAGAAATACCGGTGCTGCCATTGCCCCATGTGGCTGCCCCTCGGTTGCCATTCCAACTCGAACTCCTAACCACATAATTGCCGTTGCTTAAAACTGTGATGCCATAATTGCCTATATAATCATCGACATTGCTACCCACCAAAGAATTGCTTGAACTTACAGTGCCAGAGATACCTGTGCTGCCATTGCCCCATGTGGCAGCCCCTCGGTTGCCATTCCAACTTGCGCTCCTCACCACATAATTGCCGTTGCTTAAAACTGTGATGCCATAATTGCCTACATAGTCATTGGCATTGCTACCCACCAAAGAATTGCTTGAGCTCACAGTTCCAGAGAATCCGGTGCTCCCATCACACCATGTGGCTGATCCTCTGTTGCCATTCCAACTTCCGCTACTCACCACATAATTACCGTTGCTTAATGCTGTGATATTACTACCTACATAGTCATTGGCATTGCTACCCACCAAGGAATTGCTTGAACTTACAGTGCCAGAGATACCTGTGCTGCCATTGCCCCATGTGGCTGCCCCTCGGTTGCCATTCCAACTCGAACTCCTCACCACATAATTGCCATTGTTTAAAATGGTGATGCCACTACCTAAATAGTCATTGGCATTGCTACCCACCAAAGAATTGCTTGAGCTCACAGTTCCAGAGATACCGGTACTGCCATTGCCCCATGTGGCTGCCCCTCGGTTGCCATTCCAACTCGAACTACTCACCACATAATTGCCGTTGCTTAAAACTGTGATGCCATAATTGCCTATATAGTCATCGACATTGCTACCCACCAAAGAATTGCTTGAACTTACAGTGCCAGAGATACCTGTGCTGCCATTTCCCCATGTGGCTGCCCCTCGGTTGCCATTCCAACTTGTGCTACTCACCACATAATTGCCATTGCTTAAAGCGATGATGCTATTGCCAATATAGTCAAAGCCATTTGCATTACTACCCACCAATGAGTTGCTTGAGCTCACGGTGCCAGAGATACCTGTGCTGCCATTTCCCCATGTGGCTGCCCCACGGGAATTATTCCAATTTGAACTCCTTACTATATAATTGCCGTTGCTTAAAACTGTGATACTACCGCCTACATAGTCATTGGCATTGCTACCCACCAAAGAATTGCTTGAACTTACAGTGCCAGAGATTCCAGTGCTGCCATTTCCCCATGTGGCTGCCCCTCGGTTGCCATTCCAACTTGGACTCCTCACTACATAATTGCCGTTGCTTAAAGCTGTGATGCCACCATTACCTACTCTATCATTGGCATTACTACCCTTTAATGAACTAATGAGCGAATGGTTTGCGCCATTGTATAAATAAACAGCTCCAACCGCCAGTATAGCACCATCATTAAAAGTGGGATCAGCAACCACATAATTGCCATTGGGCAAAACCGTAATAGCGTTTCCAAATTGTTTCGAACCTGTAGGTCCGGTTAAAGTGTCTATCTGTTGTGCTTTGATTGTAACTATGGTATAAGACAATACGATAGTTAAGAGTAATTTTTTAATCATAATTTTTTTACAAAAATATTGTAAATATTGTTATAATTTAATAAAAAATATTTTATTTATAAAATGCTAAAAATCAAAAAATAATGAATTATAATTCAAATCATTAAAAAGATAAGTAAATTATTATTTGCTTTAAAAACAACATTTTAGCATTTTTTTATGGAGTATTTAATGAATATAAATTCACTTGTAATTGGTGTTTATTTAGCGTAAATAATCCTAAAGAGTAAGATGCTTACCAAGAGTAAGATTTTTCTGATCAAAAGAGAGGCAAAAAGTATTTTAAAAAATATCTGCTACACCCCCTCACCCCAATTTTTTAATTCTTCCTCACTCCACAATCCAGGAAAGAAAATTCTGCGTTGATATTTTGGATGCATGTATTTGCGCCAATCGCTGCCACCTGTAGCTTCTGCATTGCCCAAATATTTGCCTGCTGCATGATAATGTGCCATGACCCAACTTACATTCACGGTGTAATCATAATGACGCATGGCTTTAATTAAAGCTTCGTCTTGTTGAACATTGGCAGGTAATTGCTGAAATTTAGTCCACAAATTAGTGGTGTTGTATGCCTCCATTTTCAACAAAAATTCAGCTTTATATTTTCTTTCAAAATTAACGAGCAAGGTATTTTTCTGACCAGTTGCATGGTCTTTTCCAGCAGCTTGCCAATACAAATGTTCGAAGGCATGTTCGATAGGTGTGTTGCGGTCGATGGTTGCCCTAAAACGGTTGTCTATCAAGTTGATTATTTCTGTAGAAGCAAATTCAATCAAACGGTATTGTGCGCTTTGAAAACCACTTGCAGGGGTCAAGGTGTTTCTAAATTTCATGTATTGTTCTTTTTCCATGCCATCGCCCATGATGTCGAATGAAGAAGACAACATATCAAAATAACGACTTACACGTCTTAATTTTTCCGTAAAAAAAGCCGCCTCAATGGTTTGCGCATTGCTTACCTGATCAATTTCCCAAAGTATCATTTTAAACAACAATTCATTAATTTGGTGATACATAATAAACACCATTTCATCGGGTAATGTGGTGCGTTGAATTTGTAAACCCAAAAGCGCTTCAGGCAAAATATAATCCCAATAAGTAATAGGGTTGGCATGCACCAAACCTTCTAAATGCACATCTGGATTCTGATTGATGGCTATATATTTTTCTTCAATTCGCTTTAAAATATCTTCTCTTACTGTCATTTTGTTTGATTATATAAATTGTCTACAAACTTATGGATTTTTGCTTGAATAGTTAAGGGTTATTGGTTAATAGTTAAGGGTATAATAGTTTCCCGCATGATAAATGCGGGAGGTTAATAGTTAAGGGTATAATAGTTTCCCGCATGATAAATGCGGGAGGTTAATAGTTAAGGGTATAATAGTTTCCCGCATGATAAATGCGGGAGGTTAATAGTTAATGGTGTAATGGTTTCCCGCATGATAAATGCGGGAGGTTAATAGTTAAGGGTTATTGGTATAATGGTGTCCCGCATGAAAACTGCGGGATGATTATTGGTATAATGGTTTTACGCCATACTGTGTGAGGTTAATATTTATACCAATTCTAACCTTAAAATAGTCTATTTTTTGAGTCAATTAATTGGATTATATTTAAGGCATATTCGGTACTATTGGTCATGCTGGAAAAAGTTGCGTCATGAGTTGGTGTAATGGTTTCCCGCATGATAAATGCGGGAGGTGAATTGTTAGTGGTTATTTGTATTGGTTAACAATTAATGGTGTAATGGTTTTACGTCCTATAGTGTGACTATTAACCATTATACCATTAACCTAGAAACCCTCATCCCTAAAGCGTTCCTCTTCTTGCTTGCTCGGCTTCTATGCTTTCAAACAAGGCTTGGAAATTACCTTTACCAAAAGATTTGGCTCCTTTTCGTTGGATGATTTCAAAGAATAAAGTTGGTCTGTCTTCTACGGGTTTGGTAAATATTTGCAATAAATAACCTTCCTCATCACGGTCTACCATAATGCCTAATGATTTTAAAGTTGCCATGTCTTCAGCAATTGTACCAACTCTATCAGAAACGGTGTCGTAATAAGTACCCGGAACATGTAAAAACTCAACACCAGATTTTCTCATTTCGGTAATGGTAAACACTATGTCATCGGTTGCAACTGCAATGTGTTGACAACCTGCACCGCCATAAAAATCCAAATATTCTTCTACCTGAGATTTTTTTAATCCTTTGGCTGGTTCGTTAATAGGAAATTTAATTCTACCATTGCCATTGGTCATTACTTTACTCATCAAAGCGGTGTATTGTGTTGAAATATCTTTGTCGTCAAAGGTCACTAAGTTGGCAAATCCCATGGTGCTGGCATAAAAGTTGGCCCATTTATTCATTTGTCCAAGTTCCACGTTGCCTACCATGTGGTCGATGTATTTTAAACCTTTAGTTCCCGGGTTGTACTCGCTTTCCCATTTTTCAAAACCGGGCATAAATACACCTGTGTAGTTTTTTCGCTCTACAAAGGTGTGAATGGTATCGCCATAAGTTTTGATAGAGGCTTTAATTACTTCGCCATCGGCATCAGAGAACACAGTTGGTTCCATCACTATTTCCGCCCCACGACTGGTGGTTTCCATAAAAGCTTTTCGAGCATCCTCCACCCAAAGGGCAATCACTTTTACACCATCACCATGTCTGCGAATATGGTCCGATATTTCGCTGTTTGGATTAAATGGAGTGGTTAATACCAAGCGGATTTTATCTTGTTTTACAACATAAGAACAGTATTCTTTGTTACCTGTTTCTAGTCCACAATAGGCAAATGATTCGAAACCAAATGCAGTTTTGTAATAATGGGCTGCTTGTTTGGCGTTTCCTACATAAAGCTCTACATAATCGGTACCGTTTATTGGTAAAAAGTCTTGTGCTTCTTCAAATATTTTTTCGATACCGTAATTGAAATTTTCTACTTCTGTTAAGTTTGGCATATGGTTAATGGTGTATTGGTTAATGGTGTAATGGTTATTGGTTAATGGTATAATGGTTATTGGTGTCCCGCATGAAAACTGCGGGATGGTTATTGGTGTATTTGAGTATCGATTATCAACTAATAACTATAAACTACTCTAGCCAAGATTTATAATAGCCTTTTACATCTATTTTCATGGCTTCTTCAGTAATCATCACAGGGGCAAATGGGTCAATCATTACGGCTAGTTCATGGGTTTCTTTTTTGCCTATGCTGCGTTCAATGGCTCCCGGGTGTGGTCCGTGTGGAATACCGCCCGGATGCAAGGTAATCTGTCCTTTTTCAATGTTATTTCTGCTCATAAAATCGCCATCAACATAATACAACAATTCATCGCTGTCGATATTGCTGTGGTGGTATGGCGCTGGAATAGCATCTGGATGATAATCATACAATCGAGGTACAAAAGAACACACTACAAAGTTGGCATTCTCAAAAGTTTGATGAATAGGGGGTGGCATGTGGATGCGACCAGTAATCGGTTCAAAATTGAAAATTGAGAAAATATAAGGATAATGATACCCATCCCAACCTGCTACATCAAACGGATGATTGGCATATTGATAGGGGAACATCAAGCCTCTTTTTTTGATAAAAATATCAAATTCTCCTAGCTCATCATAGGTTTTTAGGTTACTTGGTCTAACAATATCTCTCTCGCAAAAGGGAGAGTGTTCCAACAATTGACCAAATTGGTTGCGGTAACGGCTTGGTGTAAAGATGGGCGTAAAACTTTCAATGTATAAAAGTCTGTTTGATTGTGTGTTAAATGAAATTTGGTAAACTGTTCCTCTAGGTATGATGATGTAATCACCATATTTAAAATTCAATTCACCATACATGGTATATAGTGTTCCTGATCCTTCATGCACAAACAACATTTCATCGGCATCGGCATTTTTGTATAAATAGTCTGTACTATTCATGGGAGCCGCTAACCCGATGTGCATACCGCTATTAACAAACAAGGTTTTTCTGCTTTTCAAATAATCCGCTTCAGGTTGAATGTCGAAACCCTTAAAACTCATTGCGTCTAAACCATTTTCTATGGCTACTTTTGGAGCAACAGAATAGGCTTTGTCTTTTTGTTTCACTCTGGTTGGCGGATACAAATGATAAACCAAGGATGACATGCCTGCGAAACCTTGTGTACCAACTAATTCTTCTTGATAAAGGTTGCCATTGGCTTGACGGCTTACTGTATGTCGTTTTTGGGGTACTGTTCCTAATTGATGATAAATGGGCATTAGAGATTTTAAATTAGGATGCAATTTTAATCCTAATCAAAAATAATAAATATGATAGCAGTCATTTTTTGAAAAAACTGATACAAATCAGCAAAAAAGAGGAATTGTGCTTATTCTTTTAAGCGTTTTCATCCACCAAAAGTATAACTTGATTTATAGATTTAAAATAATCTGATTTTAATTGAACTTTAATCAAGTTTTTCATACCCAACTCACTGAAAATTTTATTGTTTTCTGGTGTTTCAATTTGAGAAGAATTGATATAAAAAACTATATTTTTAAATTTATTAAACAATTGTATGGGATGAATTTCTGAGTTAAAATAGAGGCTTTGGGTGATGCTTTCTAATTTGTTTACACTACAAATTAAAGTGTTGCTTGGATTTTCGATGGTGGTGTATGACATGTCATTGTCACAAAATAATTCGATCAAGCTAGTATCCACAATAGTGGGCTTATCAATTTCAAATTTCAAAACAAATTGTCTAATTTGATGCAATAAATCATATTCACCATTGAATGGATTGAACAAAAAACCATCTACTTGTGTCCAATTTTTTACAAAATCTTCGTCATTTAACAATAAACTTGGTTCCAAAAGAGGATTATCCAAATTTAAATCTGGATAAGGATTTGCCAAAGGTTGAACCAGTCCTTTTCTGACATTTTTAAGAATTTGTTCTTTAGGAGTTATTTCAAACACGATAAGCTTTTTGGGATATTGTTTCCATTGCAAAGAAAACTAAAATTTAGCATTATGCAGCATTTTGTAACAAATAATTAATTCATCATTTTGTTAATATTTAACCACCGTTGCATAAAGTGAGTATAACAATAACCATATACATATCTGGGTTTTAACCTTTATCTTTATTAAGCCCATTTCATGATTTTAGTTTTTAATAATGTTAAATTTATACAACATTGATGTCATTTATAGTATATAATGTTGTAAATAAGCAACAAAATTTGAAAAATGTTTTAAAATCAAATAATAAGTATTAACTTTGTGGTGTAAAATCAACATTAAAGTTGTTTTATGCATACAATGTTCAATAATTACAACATTAATCACAAAGCTTTTACAGATAAAGCCCTCTTACAAAACATAGGAGCATCTATCAAACATTTGCGCCTAAAAATCAACAAAACACAAGCCCAATTGGCAGCCGATGCAGGTGTTAATCGCAGCACATTAATTGAGTTAGAGTCTGGTGGAGGAGCTAATTTGCTTACTTTTATTCAAGTCATGCGCGCTTTGGGTCGCCTAGATTTTATGAATTTTTTCGAAATTGAAACAGAATTAAGTCCTTTGCAGTTGGCAGAAATGCAAGCCAAGTACAAAAAACGCCAAAGGGCTTCTAAATCCAAACCCAAAGACGATAAAAAATCCGATTGGTAATTAAAAAATGATTACAACTGCTTTTATCAATATTTGGGGAAATTTAGTTGGTGCCATTGCTTGGAACAGTGCAAATGAAACAGCTAGTTTCGAGTATGACCCGTCTTTTAAATCCAAAGGTTTGGAAATTAGTCCAATTAAAATGCCGATAACTAATCCAAATGCTGTGTTTTCTTTTCCTGAATTGCGCAATAACCATACTTTTAAAGGTTTACCAGGTTTGCTTGCGGATGTGATGCCAGACAAATATGGAAATGCCATCATCAATGCATGGTTGCAAAAAAACAACAGACCGAGCAATAGTATGAATCCTATAGAAATGCTTTGTTTTATTGGCAACAGAGGGATGGGCGCTTTAGAATTTAGTCCCAACCATCCCAAGCCCGATGACAAAGATTTTGAATTGGAAATCAATAGTTTGGTTCAAATAGCCGAACAAATTTTACAAGACAGACAAGATTTTAAAAGTGAGTTAAACACAGAGGATGATAAACACCTGTATGATTTACTAAAAATAGGCACTTCGGCAGGAGGTGCTAGAGCAAAAGCGGTGATTGCTTTTAATCCCCAAACCAAACAAGTAAGAAGCGGACAAGCAGAAATACCTGAGGGTTTTGAGCATTGGTTGATCAAATTTGATGGTGTTACTGATACCCAGTTTGGCGCTAGCAGTGGCTATGGTAGGGTAGAAATGGCTTACTTTTTAATGGCACAAGCAGCAGGTATCACCATGCAAGAATGCCAATTATTTGAAGAAAATGGAAGGGCACATTTTATGACCAAAAGATTTGACAGAGTGAATAACGAAAAACTGCACATGCAAAGTTTTTGCGGTTTGCAACATTACGATTTTAATGAAGTGAACAGTTTTAGCTACGAGCAATTGTTTGAAACCATGCGATTATTAGGTTTACCCTACACAGATGCGCAACAATTATTTACAAGAATGGTTTTTAATGTAATGGCACGTAATTGCGAAGACCACACCAAAAATTTTGCATTTTTAATGGACAAAAGTGGCGTTTGGCGATTGTCACCAGCATTTGATATTTGCCATGCATACCGACCCAATAGTCCTTGGGTGAGTCAACATGCTTTGAGTATTGAAGGTAAAAGAACAGATTTTACAGTCAAAGATTTTGTAAATTTAGCTTCAAAAATGAACATCAAAAAACCACTTGAAATGATAGAAAAGGTGAGAAATGCAGTGGGTGATTGGCACAAATTTGCAAAGAAAGTAGAGGTAGATAAAACATTAGCAAAAGCGATTGAAAATACTTTATTGTATCAATTATGAATTAAGGAAGTATTTCATTGATAATTTTATATTTGTTATTCCTTTCAATTCTAACATATTAAAATAGAATTTTTCTGTTTACTTTTGCAAAAACTAAATTCAATTTTAACTAAAAAAGCATTGCCACATAAATCAAACGCTATATTACAAACTATTAAATCTATCAAAACCCTTCTTGATGCTCAAGATTTAAAAAAAGGCAAATGGATGTTGTTTCTAACTGGCTTGATTTCTATTGCTGATGTGATTGCTTTGGCTATTGTAGTGCCTGTTTTGATGTTGGCTATTGATGGTGATTTTCTGTCAAAAAGCAGAAAATTGAGATATTTGTATAGATTAATGGGTTCAGAAAAAGAATCTAGTTTTTTAATCATGTTGATTATCATCATCGTTGTTTTTTTTATTTTCAAAAACATATTGGCGATATTACTTCAGAGAAAAATTCACTTATTAGGTTCTAAAATTGTTCAAAAATTCACCGAAAAATCGTTTTATCATGTTTTATCTCAACCCTACGAAAAATTTAGCAACAAAGGGAGTTCCGAATTTTTAAATAAAATACATTTTAATTCCTTGTATTATTCAACAGGCGTCTTGTTGCCCTTTGTGCATATATTCGGTGAAAGTTTGGTCATCCTTTTAATGATGATTTTGATTATTTTATACAATCCTCCCATATTTTTATTAATGGTTTGTATTACGGCTCCTGCTTTTTATTTAATCAACAAAACCATCAAACAGAAAATATACAATTTAGGTGTTGAAGGAAAAAAACAAAGAGAAGAAACGATTGATAGTTTAAATATTGGCATTAATGGCTTGATGGATATTAAAATCAATCAGTCGTCCACCTTTTTTATCAAGGATTTTTTATCCAAGCAAAAACCTTTGGTAGAAAATGATTTAAAATCAATTTTTTACCAAAATATACCTGCTAGAGCCAATGAAATAGTTGTGTTGTTTGCTGTAATTTGTTTGGTTGTTTATGGTTTTTTCTTTTCAGACAATCCAGCAGGATTAAGAACTTTAGCGGCCATTTTTGTTTTAGCTGTATTCAGACTAGTGCCTGCTTTAAACCGTTTATTAGTTGGTTTAATGAAATTAAAATTATATCAACATACCATCGATTTTTTAGATCATGATTCAATAAACAATGCCATTGCAAAAGAGCATCATATTTCATTTAAAAATAATATACAAGTAGAAGATGTTGCTTTTCAATATCAAGATACAGAAAATCCATTATTCAAAGCCGTTAATTTTAAGATTGGATTAGGCGAGACAATAGGCATTATTGGACAAAGTGGTTCTGGAAAAAGCACCTTGATGAAAGTATTATCCGGATTAGTAAAACCAACCCATGGCAAGGTATTAATAGATGGCAAAGAATTGAATCAAGATAATTTATACCATTGGTTACAGCAAGTTGGTTTTGTTCATCAAGTGCCTTTCATTTTTAATAAGACATTGCGTGAAAATATCACTTTAGAAACTAATTTTGATGCAGATAAATTGAATAAGGTTATTAAAGAGTCTTGTTTAGATGATTTTGTAAAAAATTTACCCAATGGATTAGACACTTTGATGGGTGAGCAAGGGTCTAAAATTAGTGAAGGACAGAAACAAAGAATAGCCATTGCAAGAGCCTTGTATAAGGATGTTAAGTTGTTGATTTTTGACGAAGCAACCAGTTCATTAGATGAAACAACAGAGTCATATATTATCGAAAGTTTGAAAATTTTAAAGAAAAAAAATGTAAGTATTGTAATTATTGCACATCATGGAAAAATAATACATATTTGCGACAGTCAATATCAATTTGAAAAAGGTGAGTTAAAAAGACTTTATTAATAGAAGATTAGAAAATGAAACAAATAAAATTTGCTGTTGTTGGATGTGGTCATATTGGAAAAAGACATGCTGAGATGATTGTTCGTCATCCAGAAGCTGAATTAGTGGCATTGTGTGATACCCAAGCTAAGGAAACATTGGGGTTGGAAAATTATAGTTTACCATTTTTTAATCAGTTGGATGACTTGTTAAAATCTGACATAGACTTTGATGTGGTTGCCATAGCTACCCCAAATGGTTATCATGCTGAACACGCCTTACAAGTACTCGAAAATAAAAAACACATTGTAATAGAAAAACCAATGGCACTCACTAAGGCTGATTGTGAAAAAATAATTTTTAAATCTTTGCAGGTTTCAAGACAGGTTTTTTGTGTGATGCAAAACAGATATTCGCCTCCATCAGCCTGGATTAAAAATCTAGTTGATGAGGGTATTTTAGGGAATATTTATATGGTTCAAATCAATTGTTATTGGAACAGGGATGAGCGTTATTACAAAAAAGAGAGTTGGAAAGGTAAATTAGCCATAGATGGCGGCACCTTATTTACTCAATTTTCGCATTTTATAGATATTATGTATTGGTTGTTTGGAGATATCAAAGACATTCAGGCCAAATTCAACGATTTTGCTCACAAGGATTCTACAGATTTTGAAGACAGTGGTTTAGTGAATTTCAATTTTTTAAATGGCGGAATGGGTTGCATCAATTATTCAACTGCAGTATGGGATACTAATTTAGAAAGCAGTTTAACCATAGTGGCACAGAACGGTAGTGTAAAAATTGGTGGTCAATATATGAACGAGGTTGAATATTGCCATATCAAAGATTACACCATGCCCGAATTGGCTGCCTCCAATCCAGCCAATGATTATGGCCCATACAAAGGTTCTGCAGCTAATCATAACTACATTTATGAAAATGTAATGGATACCTTACAACATCGAAATACCATTACCACCAATGCTTTAGAAGGTTTAAAAGTAGTTGAGATTATAGAAAGAATATACGAAAAAAATCCATTTTTCAAGCATAATTAATGAGTCAAACACTTTCAATCATAATACCTGCATATAACGAAGCCAAAACCATTCATTTAATTTTGAATAAAATTAAAGAGGTTCAGTTATTAAATCAGATGCAAAAAGAAATTATCATTGTTAACGATTGTTCAACAGATGATACCGAAACCGCTATTCAAAGTTATATTACATCAACGCCCGAATTAAACATTCAATATTTTAAACAGCCAATCAATCAAGGAAAAGGCGCAGCTTTGCATACTGGTATTCAACAAGCCAAAGGCGATTATATCATTATTCAGGATGCCGATTTAGAATATGACCCACAAGAATATAACTTGCTTTTAAAACCTATTTTAGACGGATTTGCAGACGTTGTTTATGGCAGTCGGTTTATGGGAGGTAATCCACACAGAATTTTGTTTTTTTGGCATTCTATAGGCAATAAATTTTTGACTTTTTTATCCAACATGTTCACCAATTTGAATTTAACAGATATGGAAACGTGTTACAAATTGTTTAAATCCGACATCATTAAGTCTATCCAGTTCAAAGAAAAGCGATTTGGTTTTGAGCCGGAGGTTACGGCCCGTATTTCACAAATTCCGAAAGTGCGAATTTATGAAGTTGGCATTTCGTACTATGGCAGAACTTATGAAGAAGGCAAAAAAATAGGCTGGAAAGACGGATTCAGAGCCATTCATTGTATATTGAAATACAACTTATTTGCTTGATAATAATTAACTAATAAAAAATTAAATTAATATTGTTTTGCAATTAAGAAATATTGAGTAGTTTTGCTACTCGATATTTATGATAGAAACCCTCATATCCTCAAAAACACGGGTAAAACTACTGCTAAAGTTCTTTTTGAATAGTAGCACAAAATCATATTTAAGAAATTTAGAATCTGAGTTTGGCGAAAGTACTAACGCAATCCGTTTAGAACTCAATAAATTTGAGGAAGCAGGTATGCTCTCTTCAAAGTTTGAGGGAAACAAAAAAATCTATCAAGCCAACACCAAACATCCTTTATTCAATGATATCAACAGCATTGTATTAAAATATACAGGCATAGATTGGATTGTGGATTATTTAGTCAAAAAACTAGGTGATGTTCAAAAAGTATATTTAACAGGATCTTTTGCTAGAGGGAATAATGGCGATGAGATTGAATTGATTATAGTTGGTAATATCGATGTAGCTTTTATGAATGAATTGTGCGAAAAAATTAAAAGAAAGATACAAAAGGAGATAAAATTCACGGTTGAAAATCATCAAATAACGGTTGATAAGTTAATCAAAAACTCATCAGAAAATTATTTAATGTTGTGGGAGCGTTTGGAATAAAAAATCATTTTAAAAAGGCATTGTTGTAATATCTTTTTAAAAAGTAAATATATGTCTGAAACCATTGGTATCAGGCAATTTTAGAGAGCCTACTTAGTTATAAAATGTAACTGAGGGGGCATTGCTTTGAAGATGAAAAACAAGGAAAAATGGTATGTTATTTACACCAAATCGAGGCATGAAAAAATGTTGGCAGACAAACTTCATCTCATGGGTTATGAAGTTTATTTACCATTGATTAAAACCCAGTCTATCAGACAAGACAGAAAAAAGACGATTGAAAAACCGCTTTTCAATTCCTATTTATTTATTAAAGAATGTATAGATTTAGAGCCATTGCGGATTTTTTCTGGATTTGTGGCTTATCTTCAATACAACGGCAAACCAGCCATCGTTTATCAGTATGAAATAGACATCATCAAATCGATTATACAATATGGATATGATGTAGAATTATCAGAAATTGAGCGTAAACCATTGCAAACAGGCAATAAAGTTTTAGTAATTAGTGGACATTTAAAAGGATTAGAAGGGGAATTGAATCAACTCATTAATCCAGAATGGGTATTTGTTCACTTCGAAAAATTTAATGCCAGCATGAGGGTTAAATTACCTTCAAAAATATTAAAAGTGATAGAAGACTAAGGATTTGATAAATAATAAGAGATAATTGTTGATTTGAAAATGAATTTTACAACAGAAATAAAACCTAAAAACAAATGGTATGATATTGACTTTAAAGCGATATGGCAATACCGTGATTTAATGTTCCTTTTTGTACGCAGAGATTTTGTTTCAGTTTATAAACAAACAGTATTAGGACCTATTTGGTTTTTTATTCAACCATTGCTAACTACTGCAACATTTACATTAATTTTTAGTGTTGTCGCCAAAATATCAACCAATGAAATACCTGCGCCACTATTTTATATTATTGGGCTCACTTTTTGGGGTTATTTTTCTACATGTTTAACTTCAACATCATCCACATTTGTAACCAATGCTGGAGTGTTTGGTAAAGTGTATTTTCCTAGATTGATAATGCCAATTTCTATTGTAATATCAAGTTTAATTAAACTAAGTATTCAATTCTTATTGCTATTGATGGTTTGGCTTTATTATTATTTAACGACAGATATTCTTCATCCCAATATTACTATATTGCTTATGCCATTTTACATACTTTTGTTTGCAGGCTTAGGCTTAGGTTTTGGAATCATACTTTCTTCATTAACCACAAAATATAGAGATTTTACATTTTTGATAGGGTTTGGTGTTCAGTTGTTAATGTATGCAACACCAATTATCTACCCTTTGAGTTTATTAGATGATCAAAGTTACATTATCAAATCAGTTGTAAAATATAATCCTATTTCGGGTATTATAGAAGCCATTCGATATGGTTTAACTGGGAGTGGTGTTTTTGATTTAGGGCTATTAGCCTATAGTTTTGTTTTTGTGATAATTTTATTGTTTTTAGGAATAATTACATTTACTAAAGTTGAAAAATCCTTTATCGATACAGTTTAGAAATGAGTAATAAAAGTTTAATAGTAGAAAATGTTTCAAAACAGTATAGGCTTGGTCAAGTCGGTACTGGCACTATGACTCATGATTTTAAGCGATGGTTATATAAAATAAGAGGTAAGGAAGACCCATATTCAAAAATTGGTGAAACCAACGACCGATCTAAAAAAGGCGTATCAGATTATGTATGGGCATTGAAAGACATCAACTTTGACGTGAAGCAAGGGGAAGTATTGGGCATTATAGGAAAAAATGGTGCGGGTAAAAGCACATTACTTAAAATATTATCAAGAGTTACATCACCAACAACAGGTCATATTAAAATTAATGGAAGAATGGCTTCCTTGCTTGAAGTAGGCACAGGTTTTCATCCAGAATTAACAGGACGAGAGAATGTGTTTTTAAATGGAGCCATCATGGGCATGAGCAAATCAGAAATCAAATCAAAGTTTGATGAAATTGTAGATTTTTCTGGTGTAGAGAGATACATAGACACACCTGTAAAAAGATATTCTTCAGGCATGCATGTTCGATTAGGATTTGCAGTAGCCGCTCATTTAGAGCCTGAAATTTTAGTTATAGACGAAGTTTTAGCAGTAGGAGATGCAGAATTTCAAAAAAAGTGTTTGGGTAAAATGAAGGCTGTGAGTGGCGAAGGAAGAACAGTATTGTTTGTGAGTCATAATATGGGGGCAATAAAAGCTTTATGTGATAGAGGCTTGTTATTAGAAAATGGCACACTAACATTTGACGGAAACATTGATGAATGTGTTAATAGATATTTAAGCATCAACCAATCAGGTGAAAATACTGGGAGAGTTGAATTACCCAAAAAAGGATTTGGGTCTGGTGAAGCGAGAATTAATATAGTAGAAATGATTGACTACGAAGGACAAGTATCCGAAACTGTTTTATACAAAGAACCAATCAAGGTTAGGATACACATAGATTCTGAAATATCGGTTCCAACAGCGTCAATTGATATCAAAATTAGTGATAATAACGGAACTCTATTATTTCATGCACTCAACCAATATCAAAATATTCCTTTTTCACTTAACAATGGTAAAAATGTTGTGGAAATAGAAATTGAAAATAATTTATTACCTGGACGTTTTATGATTACCCCAGGTATTCACAATGCATCTACCTCACTTACACTTGATATGCATGAGAATGCAATTGCTTTTGAAGTAATAAAAGCCGCCAAAATAGCCTCAGAAAGCTATCCATGGGAATGGATTTTAGCGCCTTCCAAAATTAATATTATTAAGTTAAAATAAAATGAAAATACCATTTTCACCACCCTACATTGATGATGATGTAATCAATGAAGTTACAGATAGTTTAAAATCTGGATGGATAACATCTGGACCAAAAGTTAAAGCACTTGAAGAACTAACTGCAGAGTTTTCGAGCTTAAAATATGTAGCTTGTGTCAATAGTTGGACTTCAGGAGCTCAATTAGTTTTGAAATGGTTTGGCGTTGGTCCAGGCGATGAGGTAATTGTTCCAGCCTACACTTATGCAGCAACAGCTTTGGTTGTATTACATTGTGGAGCAAAACCTGTAATGGTTGATGTTTTAGAAGATTTTACCATAGACCCTGAAAAAGTAAAAAAAGCCATTACCTCAAAAACCAAAGTAATTTTTGCAGTGGATTTTGCGGGTTATCCATGTAATTATGACGTTTTAAATGAAATAATTTCAAATCAAGATATTAAAGAAAAATTTAGTCCCTCAAATACTATTCAATCCAAAATGAATAGTATTTTATTAGTAAGTGATGCGGCTCATTCCATAGGAGCAAAGTATAAAGATTCACCTGCAGCTATTTTTTCTGACATCACAATCTATTCTTTTCATGCAGTTAAAAATGTAACTACAGCAGAAGGAGGTGCTATTTGTTTAAACCTGCCTAGTCAATTCGACAATGAAACAGAATACAAATGGTTGAAATTAAATTCATTAAATGGTCAAACTAAAGATGCATTTACAAAGTCTCAAGCAGGTGGATGGAAATACGATATTATTAGCCAAGGCTTAAAGGTTAATATGCCAGATATTTGTGCAGCAATTGGATTAGCGCAATTAAGAAAATACAAAGACAAATTGTTAGTAGAAAGAAAGCAAATTTTTGATAGTTATGCTAACGCCTTTAGCAAATGTGAATGGGCGCTTACGCCACCTTCAATTACAGAAAAAAAATCAAGCTCTTTTCACCTATTTGCGCTTCGGATAAAAGGAATTACTGAATCTCAAAGAGATGCTATAATTGATGAAATAACTAAATCTGAAATAACAGTAAATGTACATTTTATTCCTTTACCAATGCTTACTTTATTTAAGGAACTAGGATATTCAATTAACGATTTTCCACAGGCTTATGAAAATTACAGTCAAGAGATTTCGTTGCCAATATACCCTCAGCTTACAAGTGAACAAGTTGGTTTAATCATTGATAGTGTTACAAAAGCAGTTGAAAAAGTCATTACAGCTTCAATTTGAATGCCAACAAACGCCATATAATCCCGAGTAAACACAATTTTGCCAGCAAATGGTTAGTGTTTTCTGTTGATGTATTTTTGGCAGTTTTTGCGTTTTTTATTTTAGCAATTGTTGACAGTTTTAAACAAGACCCGAAGGAATTATGGATTTTACTTTTAACTATAATAATTGGGTATTCATTTGGTCAATTTCCAACAAAACTATATACCATTATTGTCCGAAAGACAGCAATTTCAGATATATACAAATGTTTCCTAACCTCGCTATATGGGTTTTTGATTACCACTATTTTATTAATAGCCATTTATGCTTGGAGTAACAATTTAATAATCTTACCAAAGGTTTTACTTGTTTTAGTTTTTCATGCAATCATTGTGTCTTCTTTGTTTGTTTTATGGAGGTTATTGGTAAGAAATTTTTTTTTAGTTAAACACGACAACGAATCGGGCCCATTTTACTGGATTTATGGAGCAAGCACAGCTGGACTATTAACCTTTGATGCATTAAATCCTCATGGAACTTTGATAGGCTTTATTGATGACAACAAAAGTATTCAAAAGAAATATATCAATGGATTAAGAGTTTATAGCTTTAGTGATGCTGTATTACAAATTGAAAAATCAAAAACACCCGTTCAAGTCATCATTGCTATCCAAAATATTTCTAAAACAGCAAAAGCAACATTGGTTGAGGCGTGTTTGAATAAAAATCTTAAGGTAAAAGTAGTTCCAGCAATCGAAACTTGGATTCATGGAGAATTAACTGTGGGTCAAATCAAACCAGTAAAAATTGAGGATTTACTAGGAAGAGATGTAATAAATATTGAAAATAAAGAAGTTTCAAACGAAATTTATAACAGAATTATTCTAATTACGGGTGCTGCAGGTTCTATCGGTTCTGAATTAGTTGTCCAAATATTGCATTATAATCCTTCCAAAATCATTCTTTTTGACCAAGCGGAAACCCCCTTGTTTGACTTAGAGCAAGTGATTAAGAGTTATGATACTAATTTAGAGATAGAATTTGTTGTGGGTGATATTACAAAACTTACAGAAATTAGAGCTGTTTTTAAGAATAATAATATCGACCTTGTATTTCATGCAGCAGCCTATAAACATGTGCCCATGATGGAACAGAATCCTTCAACAGCAATCAAATGCAATTTGTTAGGAACAAAGAATTTAGCCGACATGGCGGATGAATTTAAAGTAAAAAAACTTGTTTTTATCTCTACAGACAAAGCAGTGAATCCAACCAATGTGATGGGTGCAACAAAGAGGGCAGCAGAGATTTATATACAATCCAAAAATGCTGTTTCAGAAACAGCTTTTATTACTACCCGATTTGGAAATGTTTTGGGCTCTAACGGTTCAGTAATTCCTCAATTCAAAAAACAAATAGATGCAGGTGGTCCAGTAAGAGTTACCCATCCTGAAATCACTAGATATTTTATGACAATTCCCGAGGCTTGTCAACTGGTTTTAGAAGCAGGAGCAATGGGCGAAGGCGGTGAAATTTTCATTTTTGATATGGGAGAGTCAGTAAAAATTATAGACTTAGCCAAAAAAATGATAACCCTCTCAGGTTTAGAAGTAGGCAAAGACATAGAAATTGAATTTTCGGGACTTAGGCCAGGAGAAAAGCTTTTTGAAGAATTATTAAATGATGCAGAAACAACATTGCCAACTCATCATAACAAAATAATGAGAAGTAAAACAAGAGCGTATGACTTTGAAAAAGTTTTTAAAGAAATTGAGTTTTTTCAAAAAATTATGATTGACGAAATAGACGAAATGGAATTAGTAAGCTCTCTAAAAAAACTAGTGCCAGAATATTTGAGTAAAAATTCAAGATTTGAAATCTTGGATAAAGATTTGAAATTACCTTAAACATTATAATATGAATATTACAGACCAAATCATCCAAAAAATCAAGAAAAACAGAATTAGCGCAACTGAAGTAGCTGATTGTATGAATAAAACTGGAAACTTGGACTATGGACTTTATCCTTTAAACAGACAACATTTCAAAGTAGGAAGAGTTAAATGGACCTATGCACTCAATGAGAGTAATTGGGAGCACCATAGGCAAATTGCTGATATTGATTCAGGGCTTATTTTGATCACAGAACCTTTTAATTGTGGCGAAAGAGCAATTTTCGGTGATTTAGTGGCTAAATATTTAATGTTATATTGTCAATCAGAGGCACTTATAGTTTTAGGTAAATTAAGAGATATTCCACATCTTATAAAGGAGAATTATCCGATTTGGCTAAAAGGAGCTACACCAATAGGCTGTTTTAATAAACCGAGTGAAATAGATTTAGACGAAAGCATAATTTCAGAAAAAAGAGCCATGTATGATGACAGTATCGCAGTGTGTGATGATAGTGGTGTAGTTATTATACCAAAAGAATTACATAATGAAGATTTTCTTAAAAAACTTGATTGGATTGAAGAACAAGAAGACATTTGGTTTGATTGTATTGATAGAAGAAAATGGAGCACTTATGATACAGTGTGTCTTAAAAAATACCTACATGAACCTGAAAGTAACAAATTTAATCCAGAGAACAATCCGCTTGCATGAAGAAAATAGCTGTTTTAGGCGCTAGCACATATAACATCAATGTATATAAAAAACTCAAGAGTGAGGGTTTTTACACATTAGCAATTGATGGAAATCAATTTGCAGAAGCGGCATTATTTGCCGATAAATTTATTCATGTGGATTATTCAGACATAGATAAGCTTATAGCAGTTTGCCAAGAACATAAAATTGATGCCATAATGCCAATAAATGAATGGGGTGTTATGCCTGCTGCAAAAGTAGTTACTGAGCTTGGATTAATTGGCAATTCAGAGAAAACAGCTTTATTGGCAACCGACAAAGGTTTGATGCGTCAAACTTGGAAAGAACATAAGGTAGCCGGTCCAGATTTTATTGTTTTTAAGACACTTGAGGAACTCAAAATAGGGTTGCAAAAAATAGGCTTTCCATGTGTAGTAAAACCAACATTTAGCGGTGGTGGAGGAAGAGGAATTTCAGTTTTAAAAAGTATTGAAGATGCAGAATGGGCATTCGAATTTGCTTTGCCTGCAGTTAAATACGGCACCTTGATATGTGAAGAATTTATTGAAGGAACAGAGCTAACTGTAGAAACAATAAGCGTAGATGGTGAAGTTTTTATTTTAGCTATGAGTGATAAAGAAAAACCCGAGTTAAGAACAAGAGTAGCAACATCGCTTAATTATCCAGCTAATATTTCTGAAGAACAAAGAATCATAGTAGAAGAAACAGTTAAAAAAGCAGTGTTAGCTTTGGGAATAATCTCAGGTATGGCACACTCAGAAGTAATACTCAATGGAACGGAAGTGAAAATGGTTGAAACGGGTGCAAGAGGAGGAGGAAGTCATATTTTCCCTTTAATCATTGAGGCAGTTTCAGGTATTAATACACCAGTTGTATTTGCTCATTTACTCACTGGTAAAAAACCAAACTTAAGCAATATTCAAAGAAATGGAGTTGTTTACAGATTTTTAAATCCACCTCACGGAATTTTAAAAGAAGTAAAAGGTGTTGAAGAAGTTAGAAATTGGTCTGGAATACTAGATGTAGGTGTTACTAAGAAAAATGGAGAAGAAGTGGGCAACTTAAAAAACTCTTTGGAAAGAGCGGGATTTGTGGTAGCAAGTGGAAAAGATAGAAATACAGCTCAACAACTAGCAAACAAAGCTGAGCTGCATATCAAGTTTGATATAGACCCGATTTGAAGAATAAAATTGCTATATTAGGCAATATGAATAATGTCCCTGCTGTAATAGGTAGAGCTTTGTTAGATAAAGGATACGATGTTACTATGTTTTTTTTAAATGAATATGAACATTTTAAACCTGAATCAGATGCACATGAACCTATAGAGAATTTAAAAAGGGTAAACTTAGATTGGGAAAGAGACGATATTTTAAAACTATGCAAAAAAGAAATTCTATCAAAAATTGGTGGTTTTGATTTTTATCTTGGAGTGGAGTGGGCACCAGCATTAACTTGGAAAGCAGGCATAAAACTCAATATGTTCTATGCTATTGGAACAGATTTAACAGATTATCCATTTTATAAATTAAATAGATTTCCCCCACCTGTTTGGTTGTTAAAACTACACTTACTTGCAAAACAACAGTTTTATGCTATCAAATACGCAACTTTTTTGAGCATGAACAAAGCTCCAGAAGTAATGGAGGCAAAACGCAGAAAAATCAATCCATTGGGAAAAAGAATAGTGGGAATTCCATATTTATATACACCTCAGTATACAGAATCCTATTTAAATAAATCGAAATTTAAAAATGAGTTTGATGAAATAAAAAATCAAAATGATTTTGTGATTTTTCATCATGTAAGACATGAGTGGGTTGCTTCAAAAAATACTATTCACGACAAAGGGAATAATATTCTTTTTTATTCAATAAAAGAATTGAAAGATAAATATCCAAAAAAGAAAATTACACTTATTACCATTGATTATGGAACTGATGCAAACAAATCAAAAATTTTGGCTGAAGAATTGGGTTTAACTGATCAAGTTAAATGGTTTCCGAAAATGGAAAAGAAAGATTTGTTGTATGGATTAAAAGTGAGCGATGTTTTTGTAGGACAACTTGCAGATGCTTTTCCTGCTTATACATCTGTTTATGAAGCATTAGCAATGGGAAAAACCATTATTCACAAAGGAGATGAAAATGACAGAACATTGTATCCAATAATCAATGCTTATGACACAGAAAGTCTAAGCTGTGCACTTGATAGATGCCTGACTGGTGAAATAAAAACCAATGAAATGGGCAAACAAGGACATGCTTGGTTTCAACAAAACGGCTATGATTTCCCAGTGAATGAAGTTGTGAATGCAATTGAAAGTAAAGTTAAATCAATTAATCCATTTTGGGGTAAAATTCATTGTGGAGCAATAAAATTTGCAATCATTATAATGACACCTATTAAAAATTTATTGTTCAGACTAAGTAGACTTAAAAAACAACTTAATTGAAAAATCTTTATCTTTTTACCAATCAGTTTCCATACAAAGGAGGGGAACCATTTCTTGAAACGGAAATTCATTACTTATCGCAAGCCTTTGATGAAGTAATCATTTATCCATTAGCTGGTTTTGAAAACGAATTATTACCAATTCCAAACAATGTAAAAGTCAGAAATTTTAACACCAATCAACCCGTTTATCTTCGTAAATTGATGTTGAAACATGGTTGGATTATTGCAAAATGGTTTATTATAGAATTTGTAAAGTCTCCTCATCGATTTAAGTATATTTCTCAATTCAATTGGAATTTTAAAAGATTGGCAGGCTTATTAAATGCTGCCGTTGGATTAGCCAAAGAATTAAATAAAAGTGGTTTAACAGCAAACAAAGACACCGTTATTTTTTATACTTATTGGTTTAACGAGTGGGCTAGTATTTTATCTTTAGCCAATGAGTTAGGATTGAATCAAAAATTCGTTACTAGGGTGCATATGTATGATTTTGAAGAAGAATTTTATAACAGAAAATATTTACCATTTAGAAGAACAGAAATGAGATATCCTGCAAAGATATTTGCTATTTCAGAGTATGCAGCCAATTATTTAAAGAAACAATTTCCTGGTTATGCGGATAAAATTCATACAAGCAAATTAGGGGTTGAGGATATTGGATTTAATCCTGTTAATGATGAAATCTATTATATTATTGTTTCGTGCTCAAGTTTAACCTGGTATAAGAGACCATTGAAATTGGTAGAATTAATGTCTCAAATGAAATTACCAATTAAGTGGTATCATTTTGGCGATGGGGATATGAGGGACGTTTTTTTAGAAAAAACTAAACATTTGCCCAACCATATTGAGTTTTTTTGGCAAGGACATGTATCAAATACCGCAGTAACAAAGTTTTATCTGAACAATCAAGTAGATTTGTTGATCAATGTCAGTTCTTTTGAGGGCATACCTGTCAGTTTAATGGAAGCCATCAGTTTTGGAATTCCCATAGCAGGTTGCAATATTTGTGGTCAACCAGAAATCATCAATCAACAAACAGGTGTATTATTAGAAAAAGAATTTAATGCACAAGCAGCAGCAAAAACTTTAGATGAGTTTTTAATAAAAAATTCTAGAAACCAAATATACAGACAACAAGTTAAAGCATTTTGGCAGGAAAACTTTAACGCACCTAAAAATTATAAGCAATACATTTCAAAAATCTTTTAATATTCAATATGTTCAACATTATAAAAAAATTAGTGCCCTATCAATTAAAAGTAAAATTAGTTCAGTATTTAAGAACAAAATTACCTGATATATCTGTAGAAGCACAAAGAGCTAAGTTATCAAAACATTGGGAGAAAATAGAAAGTGAAATCCCAAGAATAGATATCGAAAGTAAACACATACAACATTTAAAAATGTTAACCACAAGAGAAGAAATGTTAACATTATTACCTAAAAACTGTACAGTTGCAGAATTAGGTGTGAATAGAGGCGATTTTAGCAAGAAAATATTAGATACTTGTCAACCCCAAAAGTTTCATATCATTGATGTTTGGAGTAGCGACCGATATCATAGGGGCTTGCAGAAAATTGTTGAAGAAAGATTTGAAAAAGAAATTTCTAGTGGACAAATTGAAATCAATTTAGGGTATTCAACGGATGTTGTCAATCAATTTCAAGACAGCTATTTTGATTGGATATACATCGACACAGACCATTCTTATGAAGTAACTAGGGATGAATTAGAAAAATATAGAAATAAAATTAAACCAGGAGGCATTATTGCAGGTCATGATTTTATTGTTGGATATTGGAGAGACATGGTAAGATATGGTGTGATAGAAGCTGTTTATGAATTTTGTGTTAAATACGATTGGGAAATATTATATTTAAGCATGGAAATCAATGAACATCCAAGTTTTGCAATTAGAAGAATCCAATAATTCTCAAAATCCAATTATTTTATTGATTGTTTTTGTCAATGTTAACATACATTAAGATTTATACATAAACATTCAGCAAAGACTTTAAAAATTTGTTTGGAAAAGAATACTTAAATGCGGATAATTTATATGCAGCATTTGCAAAGAGTTTAAACAAGATATAAATGGAGTTTAATAAAACATTACAAAACATTACCCCTTCCGCTTCAATGTCAAAAGGACTAAGCGAAGTGTCTGTGTTTGCAAATTTGGCAGTAGGTAGTCCTGATATTTTACCTCCAAAGGAAATTAACACTTTATGTTTGGAGTTTAGTAAAAACCCAAATTTTTCTTATGGTCAAACTAAAGGGTCTGTTAAAGCCTTGTACAACTTACATAAATTGGTGTTTAATGAAAATCCAAATATTAATCCAGATAAGCAGATAAGCTTGTGTAATGGGGCTAAATTTGGTATTTATCTAACACTAAAAACTATTTGTAATCCAAAAGAGCATATAATGCTTCTTCAGCCATATTGGCTGAGTTACCCTGATATTTGTAAAAGTTTAGATTTGCTTTGGTCTGGTTTTGAATATGATTTTAACAATAACTCTTACAATATTGATGCTTTAAAACAATCTTTATTATCTGAAAACTCAAAAGTATTGTTGCTTAATAATCCTAACAATCCATCAGGTAAATTATTATCCCTTGATTTTTTAAAAGAAATGATAGGTTTTTGTGCAAAACATGATATTTGGTTAGTTTTAGATGAAGTGTATAAAGACCTAAACTTTGCTAAACAGTCTAATATTCATGAAAACTTGCATGGAGACAACTTGATCAGGGTAGGCTCATTATCCAAATCTATAGCTTTAGCGGGTATGCGTATCGGTTATGTACAAGGAAGCGAAAACTTTATATCAAACTTTAATTTGTTCAACCAACATATAAGCACATGCATTAATAATTTATCAATATTTTTGGTGGAAAATATCAGTAAATCCTGTTATGATTTATTTTCTCAATTTTGCATTGAAAGATATAAAGAACGGTTTGAAATTGCCCAAATCATTTTAGAACAGAAGGGATATTCGTATTTACAAAGTGAATCTTCTTTTTATTTGTTGGTAAAAGTTACACCACACTTTAAAGATATTGAGACAGCTATACAAACTTTAGAAGAAAAAGGAATTATTGTTACAAAGGGGGAACATTATGGGGCTCAATTCAAAGATTTTTTAAGAATATGCCTCACAATAGATAAACAAAAATTAGTAGAAACATTAAATCAATTTAATTAAATAATATGTTTGACTGTCATTTACATGTAGAAACAGGACTAGATAAATATGATGCTGATATTACATCAGGCAACATTATTTTTAATTCAATAGAGTCTTATGAAAAACATGGGCCATTGCACCCTAATTATTTTCACAGCCTTATATTTGATTTTAATAAAGAGATAACTTATTTCAAAAAATTAATACAGTCGAAAAAAATAGTATGTTTAAAAATACATAGTAGAATTCAAAAAATTTCAGTAAAAGACTATTCATATTTAATACAAAGATTAAAAGATTTAGATGAAAATATTCCTATTATTTATGATGCATTTTATTACGGTGAAGACATTCTTTTTCAACCAAATTTAATTGAATTAATTAATTTAGTTAAAACTTTTCCTGAAAGAAAATTTATAATTGCACATGCAGGTGGGTACGAGATTTTAAAGTATTATTTCCATTTAAGAACATTTTCAAATGTAGGTTATGATTTATCTCTTTCACTTCAATATTTAGAAGACTCAAGTTGCAAACAAGATTTACTGAAGCTAATAAAATATACATCTCATGAAAAGCTTTTTTTTGGTTCAGATTATCCTTTTGCATCCCCAAAAAATCAATATAATATATTAAAACAAATTTTAGCAGATTTAAATTTTGATTCAGAACAAACCAGTCTAATTTTTGAAAACAGTTGGCTCAATTTTATCAATAATAAATAATAATCATGTGTGGAATAGCAGGTATATGGCATTTAAATAAAGATAAAGTTTCAAAAGAAAAATTAAAACGTTTTACGGATTCAATGTTTCATAGAGGTCCTGATGGGGCAGGATATGAATTGTTTGATAATGATACTTTGGGTTTAGGGCAACGCAGGTTATCTATTCTAGATTTATCAGAAAATGGCAAACAACCTATGTCTTATGCTGATGGCAGGTATTGGATAACCTACAATGGAGAGGTGTTTAATTTTGAGCAAATTAAACATGAACTTGAAGCATTAGGATATAAATTCATATCAGAAACTGATACTGAAGTTATTTTAGCATCATTCATCGCTTGGGGAAAAGCCTGTTTGGATAAATTCAATGGCATGTGGGCATTCGCTATTTGGGATGAACTAGAACAACAATTGTTTTTATCAAGAGACCGATTTGGAATCAAGCCACTTTATTACACCCATCAACAAGATCAACTTTTTGCCTTTGCTTCAGAAACCAGAGCTTTTAAGTTTTTAAATGGGTTTGAAAGAACCGTTGATGCTCAATTGTTAGATTTAAATATTAAAGATTCGTATGCCTTAGAAGGTTTAGGCTACACTATTTTTAAAGACATCTATCAAATTCTGCCTGGACATTATATGGTTGTTAAAAAAAATGAACCCATTCAACAAAAAAGATGGTGGCATATTGACGATCATTTACATCAAGAAATTCCAAAAACACTCAAAGAACAAGCTGAAAAGTTTTATGAGATTTTTAAAGACGCCTGTCGCATGCGTTTGGTGAGTGATGTGCCCTTGGCTACTGCCTTGAGCGGAGGTTTGGATTCAAGTTCGGTTTACAGTGTAGTAAACGACATACTGAAAAACGAGAATATTGGAAGAGTTAATTCAGACTCACAAAGAGCCTTTTCAGCAATTTTTCCTGATTTACCACAAAACGAGAAAGAATATGCTGATTTAGCAGTTCAACATTTTGGAGGAACCATTAATTACATTGAAACTGATTACACAAATCTTAAAGAACAAATTGCAAAAGACACCGAACTTTGTGATTTTATATCAAATGCACCAATAACTGCAGTTTCGGCAGTTTATAAAGGTATGAAACAACATGGTATCACAGTTTCATTAGATGGACACGGTGTAGATGAAATGTTGTATGGTTATAGGGATATGGTATATAATCTATTTAACGATAGCCTATATAATAACCATGTAAAAAGTAGAGATGAAATTAAAAAAGTATTGATTGAAACCTATCATCCAGAACTTAGAAAAGTATTAAAAGATAGATTAGAAAACAATATTCAAAAAGAATCGGGTATTATATCTTCAGGGAAAAGATTCATTAAAGGCATAGCTCGCAAACTATTAAAACCAGAAACAGAACAAAGATTGGAATATTTGCCATTTAAAATGCCACAAACCATCGGAGAGCCTTATGATTTTAGTAATAAAACATTTGAAGAACGTATGGTTTATCACGAATTTTTTGAACACTGTTTGCCATCACTTTTAAGAGATTTTGATAGAGCAGCCATGATGAACAGTGTTGAAATACGCATGCCATTTATGGATTGGCGTTTGGTGACGTATGTGTTTTCTTTACCGTTTGAAAGTAAAATTGGAAAAGGGTTCACTAAACTCTTGATAAGAGAAGCCATGAAAGGTAAGATGGATGAAACTGTTAGAACCCGAACATTCAAAGTAGGAATTGGAAGTCCAGTAGATTATTGGTTCAATGGTAAATTAAAAGATTGGGTATTAGACAAGATAGAAGACAATTCACACAAAGAATCATTGATTATAGCTTATAACAATGGTGGATTAGACAATCAACAAGTTAGAGAGGCTTGGCATAAAATAAACATTGAATTGATTAAGTAATAAAATAAGAAAATCTCTCACAGAACCCACAGAAAAGCACAGAAAAACCTATCTGTGTAAATCCGTGGAATCAGTGAGCAAAAGAAGAAACTCTCTCACACAACGTCCCGCTCATTCGGGAGAACCCACAGAAAAGCACAGAAAACCCCATCTCTGTAAATCAG
>JAUXOK010000008.1 GCA_030682255.1 Bacteroidota bacterium
TCATTTCTTTTTTTTTGATATTTTTTGTCATATTTTTGAATAAAATTGCAAAATTTATTGTTTTTTCGCAATTGTATGATAACACTCTATGACAGGCTACTACTACATATACAAAGATTTAGCACATACTACTGTTTGTAGTGTGTGGGATAAGGGATATAGGTATGGGTTCAACTCCATGGAAAAAGACAATGAAGTAAATGTAAATGGAGGCAGTTATGATTTTGGAGCAAGGATATATGATAGTAGGTTGGGTAGGTGGTTGAGTTTGGATCCGTTGATGGGATTTTATCCATGCTTAAGTAGTTATTCCTATTCAGCCAATTCAACATTAAATATTATTGATATTGAGGGTCGCTATATTAAGTGTTTAAATGAGTACTCTTCAGAGATTCTTTTAAATACACTTAATTTAACTTTTGGAGAGGGAACATTTCGAGTAAATTCAGCCGGTTTCATTGAGTTAAATATTGAGAAACACAAGATAAATAAAACTAATTACTCAACATTGCAAATAATTCAATTTAATAAAATTATCAGTATGTTAAATTCTGAATATTTACATCTCTTTGTAGCATTAGAAAATAATACACCTGTTGACATTCCTTTAACAGAAGTTTCACAAGCTGGTAAATACACTATTGAAGACAAGGAAGTACTAGAAGGTATATATGCCGAATTAGCAGTTTGTGTTGGTAATCCCATTGGTATATATAGACATAAAACTACAACTATAACAATTGTAAATGTTGAAAACATTAAAAAACCACTAAATTTATTTGAGCAACAAGATGAAACGGTTACATCCTTTAATATTCATTCAACAATAATGCATGAACTGTTAGATCATGGATTAATATTTCAAAAATCAAAAAGTAAAATTATAGAAAATATATCTAATCCAATTTTAGAATATAATAATACTAGTGAAATTCTAAATTTACCCAAAAGAACAGGGCGAAATCATGACAAAAACAATATAGAAGGAATTGATGATCCTTTTTTTAAAGAAAAGAATACCACCCCATCTAATCAAAATGATAACATTCAATATTCCGTATAAAATATTTTTTATTTTACTTTGTGTTTTTTTAACCAATAATTTGTTTTGTCAAATTGATTCAATGGTTGATTCTATATCCATAGATATTACTAAAATTCAAAGATTAAATAAAAAAAAATATAAATTTGAATTGAAAATTACAAATAGAACTCAAAAAGACTTGTTTATTGAATTACCTGATAGCAATAGAGATAAAACAACTAATTGGAATTTGATTTATACTGATAAATTAATTATAAGTCTAAAAGTTAAAGATTCTATGTTTAAATTTTTTAAACCAGAAAATTATCTTTACGATACTATTATAATAAATTCATGCATTCCCAACAGTCCACTTATATATAAATTGAAATATAAAAAATATTTTGTTAAAATACCGTCAAAATCCTATTTAACATTAAGCATCAATTGCAAGACACCCAATAAAAATTTTTCAAAATTTAATTTATACTTTAAAATATGTGATACAAATTCAAATCAAAGAATTGGTTCTAGTGATATGATTTGTTGTTATTTATTAATATTATTAAATAAAAAAATCAATTATATATTATTTTGATTTTTTACTGGCCAAAAATAAAAATTTTCACTTTGTTTGGTTTGCAACTATAGTATGTGAATGGAGTACCAACCAATATTTTAAACAACTTTTTGCAAACTAAGTCAGAATTTATATATTTGTTATAGAATGCAACTCCTCTTTAAATATAGTAATTTAAATACGGCTGTTTGTAGCGCGTGGGATAAGGGATATAGGTATGGGTTTAACTCGATGGAAAAAGACAATGAGATTAATGTAAATGGTGGTAGTTATGATTTTGGTGCAAGGATATATGATAGTAGGTTGGGTAGGTGGTTGAGCTTGGATCCAAAATCCGAAAAACTACCTGCTTATTCACCTTATACTTATTGCTTAAATAACCCTTTAACATTATTTGATCCAAATGGTGAATTTCCATATCCAATTCATATTAGATCATTTGCTCCTTTTTCTACATTTGGAGGAGGATTTAGTGGTGATGGTGTTGATAGAGGGTATTCAACCTCACTTTCAGTGACATCAAGAGTAGCTCAAAGGTTTATAATTGACCCAACAAAAGGAACACAGACGGATTTAGAAACTTGGAGTGATCCTACTCATCATCCATGGTTAGGAACAGCAAAGGCTAAGCCAGTTGGAAAAATCTCTAATTTTTCTAAAAGTTTTGATGAACAAGGCAATTCAACTGTTTCATTCACATCAACAATGGCTGGTGCAAATCCTTTAGTTCCAGGTGCACCAGATATTGATGTTGAAACTAGTTTTAAAATAACTGAAAACTTAAAAAAAGGAACATTAGAAATAGATGTTAATCAAGTAGGAGATAGATTTCCAGCGGCTGAAACATTCATTACTGACACAGAAGGAAATAGTCTGTTTATAGGAGTAAGTCCTTTCGATGGTAATCCATACACAAGTTTACCTGGCAATAATAAAAGGCCAATGATGAATTCACAATTTACTGTGACAATTGATAATAAAGGAGTTTTTACGGGGGTTATAATGGGTAGTAATACATATTCTATTTCGGAATGGAATAATATGATGCAAAGTAAACCATTGAATGCAAATGAAGGATCTAAAAAATATGAATTTGGTGGTGGAGGTGGATTCAATGGTGGCGGTGCAGGAGGGAGTTATAATATTGATCCAGGTACAGATTCAGGTTCAGATCCAGACATATCAATATGAATCAAATAAAAAAAATGAAAATGATAAACATGATTTTAGTATTAACAATTTTACAAAGTATTCTATCTTGTAATAAAAAGGCAGAAAAAGAAATCTTTCTTATACCATATGACTATCGAGGTAAAGTAATAATTATTTATAATTGGCAAAATGGCGCCAAGGAACGCTATGAAAATGGAAGTCGAATATATGACATTCCTATTAATGGAGTTTTGTTGACTAAATTCAAAGATGAATATGGCATTGTTAATCAAACTTACTATTTGGTTGACTCTTTAGGCAATAGAAAGTTGATGGAAATCATTAAAGACGAGAGTAGAGTTAATGCAAATAACATAGTAGCAATATATAGAGCAGGTTCAGTTGGGGTATATGGAGATTCAGAAAAAAGCACTTCTATTAAGTATCAAAAATTTTATGTTTCAGATAAACAAAATTTTGAAAGTTATTTTAATCATAAATATAATACAGCGTTTGATGAAAAAATAAAAAAACTTACAGGTGTTAGTTGGTAGTGTTTTCTGATACTATATCAAACGGTAATGTAACAGATTAGTTGATGTTGAAAAACGCTATTTTTAAAAAAAAACTATCTTTGCTACTCCAATAAAAGTGCACCGAACCCACCCTCAAATACCGCTAAAACACAACCAAACTAAACATTCTGTTTGTAGCACGTGGGATAAGGGGTATAGGTACGGTTTTAATGGCAAAGAAAAGGATAATGAAGTATTTAATGGTTGTATAGCATTTGAGGCTAGAATATATGATAGCAGAATAGGGAGATTTTTTAGTGCAGACCCCAGAGAAATGGAATATGCTTGGCAAAGCACTTATGTTTATTTTAAGAATAGTCCGATTGGAACATTAGATTATTTAGGAAAAGGCGATGTTGACCCAGTTGATAATAATATTACATAACCAGAAAGTGTAAATAACACAAATGATGATGGTAAATATGATAAAGATGTAACAGGATGGAGAAATCTAAGATGGAAAATAAAATCTTCTTTTTCTTCTAAACCTAATTCAGAAATTGATATTATGGTAACAAATAGAAAGGATGGAGTTAAATTAAAACCCAAAACCACTTGGCGCCCTCCCAGTTACAGAGTACAAAAAAACAAAAGTGGGAATAATCCAACAGCACCAACTGTGCCAACAAGCGTTGCTCCTGATGGCGGAAATCCACCACCACCAGGCATTGGCATTGGTCTACCACGTTTGATTATTCCGTTAGTTAATCTTACGGAAAATAATTTACCTGGCGCAACTCGCTTTTTCTTAACAGCATTATCAGTTCCAATTACAACTAATTTTACAATTCCTGTGGGTGCTGCAGGCGCAGGTCAATTAGGCACTTTAAATATTAGTTATGGCTCTGATTTGGCTGTGCCCACTAATCCAACAGGAACAGATAATATTCCAGATCAATTTGTAATTGTGAATACAACAACAGGTGCTACTTTAATGAATACAGGTCAAGTTCTTATTCCTTCGGTTAATGTTAATATGCCAGCTGCTACTGGAGGTCAATTTACTGTTACCGTTACTCCAAATAATATTGGAGCAACAGGAGATAGATTTTTTATATTTATTTGGTTTACAATTCCTTAAACAATACTTATGAAATATTTATTATTTATAATTTTAATGTATTCTGTGAATATGTTGTTATCGCAACAAATTGATACTACATATAGATATTATTGGCTCTCAAAAAAAATGAAGGAAATAAATGAAACTAATAAAGATTCTAGTTATTTTAAATACCGAAAGAAATCATTTTATAGAAATGGACAATTGAAAAAACTAGAAGCATTGTATGATTTTAATGAAAAATATATTTATTATTATAGAAATGATACTATAATTCAAGTAACTAAAATAAATAATGAATTAAAAACTAATTATTATTTTTTTTCATCAGGCTTTAATTTTTATATTGAAAAATATAACAAAAAAAAACTAATTGAAAGCATTGTTTTTGATTCAAATGTTGATAATGAATCAAACGACACCCTATCCTATTTTGTATATTTTGATATTGTAAAGTCAATAGCTTATTCTAATTACGGGTATTTACTTACAACTTATAAATACAAAAGGTTAGATATTACATTTAATTACTATATAGACAAAAAGACAACTTATATAAGAAAAAGTAAGATTAATTATAGAAAATTAAAGAGATATGGCCTTACAATTGAAGATGTTTTTAAAGATTTGAATAAGTTTTTTCCTAATACAACTTTTGTTTTATATGATGACACTAAAAATAAAAAAAGTCTATTACCTGATGAATAGAACAACCTTAATTGTAACAGATGAGTTGATGCTGAAATATTTCTTGTTTTATAAAAAACGATTACATTTGCTAAACCCATAAACTAGTGCACCGCCCCCACCCTAAAATACTGCAAAACTCCCAAAATATTAAAACGGCTGTTTGTAGCGCGTGGGATAAGGGGTATAGATACGGATTTAACTCAATGGAGAAAGACAATGAGATTAATGTAAATGGAGGAAGTTATGATTTTGGAGCGAGGATTTATGATAGTAGATTGGGTAGGTGGTTGAGATTGGATCCGTTAGCAGCTAAGGGAGTTGGATTAAGTCCTTATAATTTTTGTTTTAACAATACAAATATCTATGTTGATAGTGATGGTAATTGGCCAGGTCCAATTATGGCACCTGGAAGGTCAATGGCAGCAATGTTTCAGACTTCAACCTTTAGAACTATAAACTTTATAGTAAGACATCCAATTGCATCAGATGCAATTAGGATGTATACTTTTGGAAGTACAAACATTAGCACAAATGCAAGTAGGTTTTCTACAAGAATTGGCTTGATTGAGAATGATGCTAGAGAAGGTTCACAAGTAAATGCTTTTAGACATACACTTTGGCAAGCCGCAATTGCAGCAAGGTTTGGAAGGAATATTGCAAAGGAAATAGCTGATGCACATGAGGAAAATCCTAATGCAATTAAATCTGGTGGATCTTTTATTAACAGCTTTAAAACTCTTTCTTCAGCTGATGAAGCAGCGGATTTGCAGAATAATATGATAGGACGAAATATCGGAACAGAAAATCCAAATGACGATATGCAAGAACTATCAATAAAAATTTTAAATTATTACAAAGAGAATGGACTTTATGTTGCTGAGGAAATAAAAGATAAAAAAGGAAATGTAACTGGTTATAAGATTGTGCAACAAAAATTAAGTGAATCACAATACAATAACGCATTAAAAACATTACTTGAATTAAATAGTAATGGAAGGACTGATAATGAGCAAAAGAGTATAGATGATAAGAACATAAGTACAGCTGATAATATAGATGTTAAAAGATAGATTTAAGAACGTTATGACTGCTAAAAATTTAAAGTCACTGATATTAATATTTTTATTTATTGGGGGACTTTCATGTAATCAAAATGAAAGTATTTATAAAAAAATGCAAAAAAAATTTAAATCTGAAGACTTGAATGAATTTGAATTTTTCTTTGATGAATTTATAGATTTAAAGTGGGACACTTTATATGTTTTTAAAAATAATAATGTTGATTATTTTACAATTAATAAAACACTAAACTTAAATAAAAAAGTACGTTATGAAGAATTTCATGAAACATGGGTATTTATTGATAAAAAAAATAATTTAGTTCATCAACAAAACGTGTATAGACACCCAAGTGTTTTGGATAATCATTCTGTTGTTTTTAAAAGTATTGATTCTTGTAATTACACTATTTTTTACAATAAAAATTTTAAATGCAAAAAAATATGTAATGAAAAGTGCTATTATCTTATTACTCAATAGTGATTGGCGGTAATACATCAGATACTTCAACTACGCTCGGAAAAAGTATGTTGAAATTGGAAAATTACTCTTAAATCAAATGTTTTTCACTATCAACACATCCTTTAAATTAATCAATTTTAATAAAAAATCAACGGTTTAAAGTTTTTTTGAAAATTTCTTAATCTTTTTTTATATTTTTTTCTTATACTTTTTGAGATTTTTAAACTTTCTTTAATATTTTGCTTTTCTATTATTTCATTAATTTCCATTTTCTTATATTTCCATTTTCTTTTCCCATTTTTTTTAATAGCCTCCAATTTATATATATAATTTATTGTAAAATGTTTTGAAGTAGTATTATTTTTATAAAATACCGAGTAGTTATTTTTTTGGAAATTCATGAAAATATCAGAATCATAAAAACCTAGATACTTTTTATTGACCTTAATATTATATACAGTAGTATATTTTTTAACATCTATACTGTCACTTTCTTTATTTAAGATTTTTAAATCATAATCCTTCTTATATCTAATTAATATCGAAGCAGTATCTGAAGATCCATTTATGCAAAAAGCTTTATAATAGATTTCATCCCATCCTAAAACAATAAACACTCTGTAGAATATAATTAATTTTTCATGCTTTTGTTCATCAATCCTTAAACTATCTAATGCAATTTTTAAATATATAGCGTGCTCTTTATCCATTTCATTATAATAAAAATGATTAGAAATCAAATCACTATAACTCTGAGATTTTAAATTACTATTTATTGAAATAAAAAACATTATCAATATCACCTTAATTGTGAAATTATTTTTCATCTGTTTTAACTTCGCTAGTATTACTGTTGCCTTCTTTTTTAACATCTGCTGGATTTTTATCTTGACTATAATCGTAACAATTGCCATTTTCATCCATTATAAATTTAGATGAATTTTCATTGGTTAAAATCTGACCTAAATCAACTCCAAATCTTGTTGATGTTGAACTTTCGGCAACCATTTCTACATCGCTTAATGATGGATATGAATAATATTCTCTTAGAGGTAATCCAAAATATGACCTCATCATATTTTCAAAATGTGTTGCTGGAATTTCATCGGAAGATACTTTTCTCTCATATCCATTTTTAAAAAAAATAGAATACCAACCTTTACCTATATGGAATTCAGGATGAATCTTGTATATAAAGTTATATCCATGATACAATTCATGAGCCAATACAATAAATGAAGGGGAAAAATAATTCTCTGATTTTGATGTATGATCTTTACCGTTTACATATATTGTATTAGTTTGTGGCACGAAACTGTTTTCATCATTTTTTTCATCAAAATCAGAAATGTTAAATACATTGTCAGAATCTAAAGCCATTCTATTAATTACTTCTGCTCCTTTTTTTGATTCAGATAATTTTGTTAATGATGAGAAAATATTGAACACAAAATCACCTTCAACTGGGGTATACTCTACAACAAAATTACCATCAGGGTCTTTTGCATATAGTTTTCCGTTATAATATTGATATTCTTCTGATCCATTTTTGATTATTAATACTTTTCCTGTTGGGTCTGTAACTAGAATTGGGATATTTGCAGCAAAACTATATGGACTAATACTTGGGTAACTTGCCATCAAAGGATCCAAACTCAACCACCTACCCAACCTACTATCATATATCCTTGCACCAAAATCATAACTACCACCATTTACATTAATCTCATTGTCTTTTTCCATCGAGTTAAACCCATACCGATACCCCTTATCCCATACGCTACAAACAGTACTAGTAGTGGTCGTTGTAGTGATATAAGTTACATTAAAGTTGTCAATGTCAATAAAAGGATCTGGACTGTATACACCACTGCCATTTATGATTGAAGAAAATCTAATAGTAGCATTGCCCGCAACCG
>JAUXOK010000002.1 GCA_030682255.1 Bacteroidota bacterium
TCATTTCTTTTTTTTTGATATTTTTTGTCATATTTTTGAATAAAATTGCAAAATTTATTGTTTTTTCGCAATTGTATGATAACACTCTATGACAGGCTACTACTACATATACAAAGATTTAGCACATACTACTGTTTGTAGCACGTGGGATAAGGGGTATAGATATGGTTTCAATGGCAAGGAAATTGACAAAGGAAGTGAAGGCATGGGCGGTGGTGGAAGCACTTATGATTATGGATTTAGGATATACAATCCAAGTTTAGGAAGGTTTTTGAGTGTGGATCCATTAACGGCAAGTTACCCTTGGTACACGCCTTATCAGTTTGCAGGGAATATGCCGATAAATTGTATTGATTTGGATGGGCTAGAGCAAATTTCTGTAATAATAAAGCCAACTACAGATTTTGTTGTTTTTGCAAATGTAACTATAAAATTAACTTATATACAGGTTACATCTGGAAATGGAGCTGTTCATCGAATAGACGCAAAAGCGTTTAGTGATAAATACAAAAAAGGAAATAAGAGACTTTTATATTCAGAATTACCAACTCAAGATACTGAAGGGATTGCTTTGTCAGGGAGGAATTATACCCTAGGTATGAAAGCAATTAAAGGTAATCAACGTGCAATAAGTAGATTAAAAGCTAAAGGTCTTTCAAATCTTTATGTTGCAGATATACAATTTGATTATAAAATAATTCAGGAAGAGAATACCACCATGGAAGACGCAATGTTATTTATGAATGATAATATTCAAGGGCGTGGAATTATAATGGAACAAATGCCTTTCGTCTTAATGAAGGGAAGCTATGGGGATAATCTTAATATATTTATGAGAGAATTAAATGAATACACTAACTTGAAAGGTGGATCGGACGGTTTTGGCTCAAACGAGAAAGCCCAAAAATTTATTGATAATTACATCGTAATAACAAAAAAAAATATAGAGTTAGATAGAACTAATACAGTTTTTCATGAGGCTGGTCATAATTCTGCTTCAGCTCATTTGCATAATCAATATGGGTTAGAATATGAGTATGAACAAGAAGGAACGCAATATGGAGGATTTGATGATTCAAAATATAAACCTACTTTAAAAAATTTATTAAATATAATAAATGACGCAACAAATAGAGGTACAATAAATTCATCATCAGCTATACTAACTCCAACTAAAGATTGATATGAAATTCAATTTATTTATATTATTCTTCTTAAGTATATTTTCATTAAATGCCTTAGACACATTGAAGTATAGATTTCTTTATCATCCTAATAATTCATTTTATTCTTTACATGGAATGGAATGGAATATGACTAGAGGCGCAGAGTTTTTTTTTATCATTCAAAACAACAGGGTAAACCTGCCAGGATTTGGGATTGAAGATTATATTTTGAAAAGAAAATTAAAAATCATATTCGATTCTAGTATTTGTAATGAAAATAATAAAGTTTATTATTTAATTAAAAATCCTAAAACTTATTTTGAGACCTTAGAATCTAAAATTGCGTTTGAATTTTACGTATTTGATATTGAATTAGTAATTGATAGAATTAAAACAACAGAACCCTTAGGACTTTTTACTCTAAATCCAAAAAAGAAAGGTAGGTTTATAACTATGAATGAAAATCCAACAATAACTATTCCTAATGTAGTTAATATCATCAGCGTTAAACCAGTTCTATTAAGAAATCATAAATTAAAGAAAAATGGCAAAATATATCCAGTTAGATAAATTGGTATGTAAATTCATCTAAAAAGTTATATTTGTTGAAACATGTTTTCCTATCAAAAATACCTTCATTTCTGCCCTTCTGTTTGTAGCGCGTGGGATAAGGGGTATAGGTACGGTTTTAACGGCAAGGAAATTGACAAAGGAAGTGAAGGCATGGGCGGTGGTGGAAGCACTTATGATTATGGATTTAGGATATACAATCCAAGCTTGGGTAAGTTTTTGAGCGTGGATCCGTTGTTTAAAGGGTTTCCTTGGAATAGTTCATACTGTTATGCTGAAAATATACCAATAGCATTCATTGATATAGATGGTCTCGAACGTTATTTTGCTGCCGATGGTTCATATTTGGGCCAACAAGGCACATCCAACGAAATTAGGGTTGTTGATGCAAAAGAAATATATGAAAACAATATGTCAAATAGTAGCGCGCTTTATAAAGCCTCTAAAAAATTAAGTGAAACATCGGATAAAATTAATTCTAATGTTTATACTACCATTTACAAAAGAGAAATTAGGGGAACAGACAAAAAGATTGATGTTCAGCATACAACTTCTGATCAAGGAGGACAAACTAATCCTGACAATGGCGATATTCTAATAAATAAAGATGTTGAAAATGGTTTGATAAATAATTATTGGGATTTAGTTTCATTGTTGTATCATGAAGAAGGACATAGAAAAAAAGGATTAGTAGATGGAGATAAAGATTTTGGAAATGATTTTTGGGAGCATGAAAAAATAACCTATTCCGTAATGAAAAATAAAGAGCTATGGAGTAAGTTAAGTGGGAACTGTAAGAAGTTTCACTTAGATGTTTATAGAAAAAACTATTTGAAAGCAGCCCAAACTACACTTGCGACAATTGCAAGAAAGTATACTGAAACTGGTGGTACAATTGATCAATTGAAAAATGACCCTAAATATAAAGAAGCATTAAAAGTTTACAATACTATCAAATCAAAGTATGAAGCTGCTGGTGGTGAAACCCCAGCAGAAATGAAATGGAGTGCTGAAAAATTTTTCGAAGATGCTAAAAAAACTGAACCAGTAAAATACTAAAACTTCTATGAAAGGAATCTTTATTTTTATTATCCCATTTACTTTTACTTCATGCTTAAATAAGAAAATTAATAATAAATATTATAATATTGAAAATATAATATTATATAGATGCTGCGATGATTTACGAGCAATTTCAATAATCAAGGAAGAATTGATTTTTGAGGTTAAATCAAATGATTCAAACATTAACAAAAACTCTAAACTGTTGATTAAGGTAAATATTAAAAATTGTCGCCCTCTAGTACTTGAGGGTAATTGGGATAATATGGATTCGGTTTTTTGTAGTTATAAGAACACCGTTTCTAAAAATGATACATTTATTCATCAATTTAAAATTGATTTGAATATTTTAGGTGTGAGTTTAAAAAGTATCATAGATAATTATCAATGTATTTGGTCTGAAAACAATCAAATTTACATCCTTACAGATAAAAAAAATCAGATAAAATGTAAATCTAATAACATCATTGTTACATATTTATATAATGACAAAGTATTGATAGAAAAAGACAGTGCAATGATTAATAGACCTTTTATGCCAGATTATATACCTGACGATTTTTTTGACTAGGTCTTTTTTCCATAGGTTGTTATGCAGCTATGGTAAGAGCATAGAGTACTAACCAATATTTTATAACAATATTTTGCAAACTCCATCAAAATTTATATATTTGTTGAAGCATGTTATCCTGTCAAAAACACTCGAATATTAACGCTGCTGTTTGTAGCGCGTGGGATAAGGGGTATAGATTTGGTTTTAATGGCGAGGAAATAGACAAAGGAAGCGAAGGAATGGGCGGTGGTGGCAGCACTTATGACTATGGATTTAGAATCTATAACCCTAGCTTGGGTAGGTTTTTGAGCGTGGATCCGTTGGCACCTGAGTATCCATATTATTCTGCGTATCAATTTTCTGGAAATATGCCTATTTGGTGTATTGATATAGATGGATTAGAACCATTAGTTTCTATTTCCACAGACAAAGATAACAATGTTACTAAAATTAAAATCACCTATCACTTATTTGTAGTTTCAAAATCAAAAGAAGTGACATCAGAACAACTATTAATTGATTTTGACATGAGCAACATAGTTCAATATTACCCTAATGTTACTATAGATGGTATTGAAATTGAATGGGATATTAAAGTAACTCCATGTAAAACGATGAAAGAAGCAAGGAGGGAAAAAAGGAAATTAGGATATGGAGAATTTGCAATTTACAAAGACAAAAATAAAAAGGAGAGATCTGAACATGGAAGAAAAGGGAATTTAGACCAACATAAAATATATTTAGGGTACGGTGAAAATAATAAATTTGCAAAACCTTTCATAGTGGCTCATGAAATTGGACATGGCATAGGTTATGACGAAAGATACATAGATCCTGATGAATATAATAATGAAAATTTAATTAAAACCCTAGATGGCAAAGAAATTGATAATGATGGCAAAAGTTTATCTCTTGATGGTTATCAAAATGATTTAATGGGTGGGGCTTCAGCGCCATTAAATTCTAGTTCAATTAGTAGACTCATAAGCAATGTAGTTGAAAAATTCAAAAAAGATGGGAAAAAAACTTATACAGGTCCACCCGTAAAATTAAAAAATGATGATTGGTATAAAGAATTTGCTGGAAAAACAACCAAGTTACACCAAATGAAATTTAATGAAAATACGGGCAATGTAGAATCTACAGGAAAGAATTGGGATGTAAAAGTTGAACCAAAGGAATAAATATAAATAATTATGGTAAAAAAAATATTGTTTCTAATTATGGTATGTTTATGTTCTTGTAAGTCTGTTGAAATTTGTGAAGGAACTGATGTTGGGACTAAGTATTTAAGAGGTTTTAATGATTTTTCACCTTGGAGTTCAAAACCCAAAGCCTACTTTAATGATTTTGACAGTTTTTTAAATATTACATTTACTAGTGGTATCTACAAAATTAGAAGGTATAGAAAATTCACTAAAATAGATTATTTTTTTTCATCTAAAAAACATGATTTAGATTCTATTTATCTAATAAATAACAAAAATTTAAATTCTATAGAAATAGTGAATAAAGATATCAGAAAAGACTTAATTACATTTATAGTAAGCAATAACGACAGTCTGATTTTTAATAAAAACAGTCATAATACTAACTTTATTGAACTTAGGTATAAACATTATTCTTTAAGCAAAATCTATATATATAGTTTAGAAACTTACGTGGAAAATAAGATTTTATTAAATTATCGTTATAGATACACGAATTTCCCATTTTTATTTAAAAAGAAATGCAGATATGATTTATATTAGATGAAATATGGGTAGTGTTACAGATGAGTTGATGCCTAAAATTATAATTTAAAATACTGATAATCAATATATAATATTTTATTGAAAGTGATGTAGCAGTGGATATATTCCTCATTAGAGCTATTTTTACACTCTTAAAATGTCTAAAATGAATAAAACTAAACCCAAATACTTCATCTTCGCTAAGTACAATTGTATTAATATTGAAAAATAGCATTTAAAAAACATTTTACTATATTTGCTTATCTAAAAATATTGTTAAATATCCAACTTAAAATACAACCCCAATACTCTGTTTTTAACCCTACTGTTTGTAGCGCGTGGGATAAGGGGTATAGGTATGGGTTTAACTCCATGGAAAAAGACAATGAGATTAATGTGAATGGTGGCGATTACGATTTTGGTGCGAGGATATATGATAGTAGATTGGGTAGATGGTTGAGTTTGGATCCCCAAACCGCAAAACAACCAGATTCTTCACCATTTAAATCATTTAATAATAACCCGATAATATTTGTTGACCCAGAAGGTGAAACTGAATTTTATTATAAAGGAAAATGGATAGGAACTGATGGTGTAGAAAATAATGTGATTGGAAAGGTCACAGATATTAAAGTTAAACGAGATATAAAAAAAACCACAAGAAAAGGGTTGAATTATAACGTGCAATCAATTACCAAGGCATCAGAATTTAAAAATGGTATTTTGTTAATTAACAAGGATGTTTTGGATTATTCAAATTCAATGTTGAAACTATCTTTAGGTAAAGATGGTTTAATCGGAGAATATGAAAATATATTAAAACAAGATGGCAATCATTTTACTCCAATGAAAACAATTAGCTATAACGAAGGTAATAGAGTGCCTACAACAATAAAAACAGGTGATGTTAGTATTCATTCACATCCAACAGGCTTTGATAAGTCAGGAGAATTCTCAGAGGCAAATAAACCTTCCCCTGACAAACCAAATGATCCAGGAGATGAAAGTGCATTTAAAGGTTTTGAAATTAATATTATTGTAGGGTTAAATGGTCCATTGTATTATAATGAGGATGAATTAGGCAAAAAAGTTTTTGACGAATCTAAAAGATATGATGCTATTAATATTTTTGGGAAAGACTATAAGAATCAAATTGGGGAAATAACAGGAGTAGAAGCAGATAAAATGCTGAAAGGTGATCGAGGTAGGTTAGGTAAAAAATATGAAAAAAAGTCTAAGAATAAACAATAATGATCTATGCCTATTAAATTAACTAAACTTTTATTTATTTTATCGTTTAGTCTTATGTTTATTAATTGTAATACTATTGCCCTAAGTCAGACATCAGTAAAGTTTGAATTTAATTTCATTCAAAAAAAAGTAAAAAAAGAAACACAAAAAGTGCTTAAAAAATATGATCTAAGTTTCATTGTTTCCAACGAAGAAGTTAAATCTACTTATACAAAAGACAATATTTTAAAACTTGAAAATATTTCAAAACAACAAATAGAACAAATCAAAAAGCAAGGATTTGTTTTAGTAAAGTTTAGTAATAAGAAAAAATGTTTTTACTTTATTTTTAGCAGTGATTTTCTTATAGATAATAGAATAAACAACTTTTTAATATACAGAATTACTAAAAATAAAAGAATATTTAAACTATTTTTAATAAAATACAAAACAAATGATTTAGCAAGTACTATAAATTATAATCTTAATGGCAAAAGCTTAAGTCGAGCTATTGGTTTAATTCCATGCATAGAATATAATGGAGAGTTCGATAAAGGTATAGACGCATACATTAACTCACTCAATTAATTTGATGTTTTTTTTATTATCTATACTCCAACTTAGTTTATTTATGAATTAAAAGGAATTTAAAACCAAAACTCTACCTTTGCTAAACCCTAAAAAGTGCACCGAACCCACCATCAAATACCTCCCAAATACCTCGATTTCAGCCCTGCTGTTTGTAGCGCGTGGGATAAGGGGTATCGTTTTGGTTTTAATACACAAGAAAAAGATGATGAAATTGCAGGTGTAGGAAATATCTACACTGCCGAGTATTGGGAGTATGATAGCAGATTAGGTAGAAGGTGGAATTTGGATCCAGTAGACCAAGTTTGGATGAGTAATTATAGTGTTTTGGGAAATAATCCGTTGTTTAATAACGATATTTTTGGAGATAGATTTCAGCCAGGTTATTCAAAAAAACAGTATAGAAAGCAAAAAAGATACACAAAAAGCCTAATAAATCAATATAAAAATCAACTTAAATCTTTAGAAAAAGATATAAAGTATGATAGAAGAGTACTTAAAGATGTAAACAACAAATTATTGGAAGAGCATGAAAATGAATATCAAAATAAAAAATCAATTTTAGAAAGATCACTCAATGAATTAAATGATGCACTAAATGAGTTGACAATAATGAATGAAGATCAAAATATAAATTTCATTATTGTGAAAGATAAAAGAGATAAAAAAGATGAAGATATCTATATTGGAGGCACAAATAAAACTAAAGACGGAATCGTTATGACTTGGGATGGTTCTGATAGGGGAATACTCGCACATGAACTAAAACATGGGTTTCAAGTAATTGCTTGTGAAGTAGGATTTAATGATGATGGCTCATATAAAGCATATGATTTAAAAGATGAAATAGATGCATATAAAAGACAAATTGTGTATACTGAAGGAAGAACTTTAGTTTTTTACGATGATAAAGGGTTAGAAGAGGTTATCTTACATCTTGATAATTTGACTCCAGAAAACATTATTAAAATATTGCCTGATAAGTACAAAGATTTACCTAAACAAAAAACAAATGTTGAAGATTAAATCATTTAAAAAATACACCCTTTTAGTTGTAATTATTTCTTTATTAATAAGTTGTAAGGAAAAGTTTTATGTATATAAGTATCATAAAAAATATTCTGTTAGAGATGGTATTTTATATGAAATTTACTTAAACAAGAAAAAAATCATTGTTAACAATTCTTCATGGTTATATTGTTCTGGTTCGATAACAAATATCAACAATATTTTATATATTAGTTATGATACTACGCCTTATAATAATAATAACTTTTATGAATTAAAGTATGATTCGCTTGCAAGGTATGAAAATGTCCTTGTTGACTTTAAAAAAATTAATAACGAAATTGAATTATTTATTAATTCTGATAAAACAAAGATTAAAAAAGACACTATTTTATCAATAAAAAACACCGAAATAGATAACATTAAAATTATTGTAAAATATAGGTTAAGAACATATACATTATTTAGAGGAGACTTGGACAGTAATATTATTTCAATACCATACAACAATCCAAATGCAAATTTAAAAACCATTCAAATTAATGGTGAAAATATAAGATTTTATAAGTACTACAAAAAAATTCCGCATGGAGATATGTTCATTGACTCAATAAAAACATATCGTTTTATAAAAGATTCAATATTTTTATATCCTCAAAATAGAACTTTTTATTTAGAAAGAAAAATAAGAAAAAGGATGCCAAAATAAATTAGGCAGTGTTAATGATTTGTTAATTTTTCCTGTTGCTTGGAATTCGGCTATGGTATGAGAAAGATGTGCCAACCATTATATTATAACAACATTTTGCAAACTCCATCATAATTTATATATTTGTTGAAGCATGTTATCCTCTCAAAAACACTCGAATATTAACGCTGCTGTTTGTAGCACGTGGGATAAGGGGTATAGGTATGGTTTCAATGGAGAGGAAATTGTGAATGAAATAAGCGGAGACGGAATGGTTTATGACTTAGGATTTAGACATTATGAATCAAGGTTAGGAAGAATGTTTAGTCGAGACCCATTAGAGGCTTTATTTGAATGGCAAAGCACTTATGCTTATTGTTATAATAATCCTATTTGGATTGTAGATTACAAAGGCATGGGTGGAGAACCAACAACAAAACATACTGTAAAAAAAGGTGAGTCTTTGTCATCGTTAGCAAAGAAAAATAATACAACAGTTGGTGCTATAAAAGATGCAAATAAAGATAATATAGATTGGAACTCTAGTAAGCGAACGGGCAATAAAAAGGATTGGATTTATGCAGGTGAAACATTGAATATTCCAACTAAGGTGGAAAGTAGTGGTAACCAACAGAGTAATACTCCTATAACTCAAAACACACCACCACCACCTACCCCTGAAAAAGCTGCTGAAATGTTAAGTAAGGTAGATAATTATTTGGGTGCAGCAACTTTGGTAAATTCAACTAATCTTTATTATACCTCAAGCCAAGGGATTAAAAAAATCACCGATTTAAAATCATTTTCTTCAAATGGTGGAACAACTAGAATGGGATTTGTAGACAAATGGCCAAGTAAATTTCATGGAAATACCAATACAGTATTAAAATGGCGTGGAGTTGCAGGTACAACTTTAAATGTAGTAGGAAAAGGGGTTACATTTGTTCAAATAGGTTATGATGCTGTAAATTTAGCATCAGATGCATTAGATGGCACTGCTACTTCAGAGGACGCAACTAAATTTGCTTTACAGACAACTATCAGACTAGTGTGTTTAACTATGGGTCCAGCAGGATGGGTTGTTGGTGGTGTTTTGGAGATGGTAATTTTTAGTGATTCAAATAACAATAGTAAAGTTAGCCAAGAGTTTATTGAGAAATTAAAACAAAATTCAAAAGATAATTGTCAACTTGGAGGAGGTACTGGGTTTTAATATTATTAAAAATGATAAATTTTAAAATTAAACTTAGCATTATTATATTTTATATGATGCTGGGTCTGTTTTTTATTTTGTTTTTAAACAAGATATTTTATAAAAAAAATATTAATAAATTTATGTATTTGCTAATAATATTTATAGTTTTATTTTTATTAATACTAACACTTAGTATTCGATATGGAAGAATTGACGATTCTTATTTTGCTTTGTGCCCTATATTCTCAATATTAGTATTTAAACTTTTTAATATTTTATTTTTTAATATTTTTAAGGAAGAATTAATTAATACAGCTAATTTTTTTCAATATGAAATGCCCACAATTAATAGTATCTGGACTCACAGAATTTATAATGCAATTGTCATTAACATCTCTTTTACTTTTCCAATTTATATTATTTTCATATATAATAAAATACCTTCGAAACAATTTATTGATGCAATGTTCAATTTATTCTCCTTTTTTATTTAGTCTTTTTTCTGTTGATATGCAATTAAAACTTGAGCATAGTGCACCATCCAATATTTTATAACTATATTTTGCAAACTCCATCATAAATAATATATTTGTTAAAGCATGCAAAACCATTTAAAATATCCTCAATTCAGCCCTTCTGTCCCGCAAGCCTGCGGGAGTAGCACGTGGGATAAGGTATATAGATACGGGTTTAACTCAATGGAGAAAGACAATGAAATTAATGTAAATGGTGGCGATTACGACTTTGGTGCAAGGATATATGATAGTAGGTTGGGTAGGTGGTTGAGTTTGGATCCGTTATGGTATTTATTTAAAAATAGCTCTCCTTATAGCAATTCTTTTAATACTCCTATTTCAATTATCGATAAAGGGGGAATGTATCCATCTCCACCACTACACTATCAGTTTTTTTCAGAAATAGCACCGTTGATTTATACTGCAGCTAAAGCTAAAGGAGCATCTGTTGAAGGAGCATTATTGATAATTGCTCAAGCAGCAAATGAATCATTTTATGGTATAAGTAACAAAACTAAAACAGGAAATGATTATAATTTATTTGGTATTATGAGGAATAATTCAAGTCAACCATCTAAACGAGGGACAGGACATGGAGCATTATTAGATTTTTCTGAATTAGGGGGCTACGCAGGATGCGTTGATTATTATTTTAATGTTAAGCTTCAAAAACAATGGCCACTCATTTTAGATATCATAAAACAAGAGTCATTTACCTCAGATGATTTAAATAAAGGATTTTATACTTTTAATTATTATGAGGAGCCCAAAAAAAGGAATTTATCAGGTCACAATTCATATCATGGTTCAGACAAAGACGGAACTGCTAAAAATATTGATTACGGCAAAAATGTACTTAATGGCATTAAAACTACTAGAAGATTATGGATACAAGCAATAGATTATGATATTAATAATTTAAAAAACGACAATAAAAGCATTAATAATGAAATAAATTTAAGGCTAGATTTTATAACACAAATACAAACTTTAAAGAAAACAAATATAAATGTCTTGAATGAACTTGTGTATAATGATTTAATTAATAGAATGAATAAAGAAATAGATGGTTTAAAACAAAAAATCGAAGAAAACAACAATCAAATTACTTCTAAAGAAAATTTAAAAAATGAAATTAAAAAAGATTAAATGTCTAATAATCATATTTGTTTTGAACGCATTCTTTGTTGTTTTCTCTTGTAATAGAGTAAAAACTTCAAATAAAAACTATATTTTATCAAATAAACAAATTGACAGTAAAAGTAACAACTATTTTACTATGATAGACACAATCATTAATGGTAATTTTATTAATATTAGCAAAATGAATAATAAAGAATTCTTCTATATTAATGTTAATAACAAAACGCTTGACTCTTTTGGAATTAATTTCGTTGACTCATTGAATTTGAAACCACAAGTTATCCTTATTGATAATCATAAATACTCTAATTTTTTATTTAATGAAAATTATTTATTAGTAGCTTTACCATTATTTCATATTAATGAATATCAATGCTATGTGTATAAATTTAACAAACAAAAAGACAAAATTACATGCTTTGATATTTTTGATTTTAGTGGAAGTATAAATTTTAATTCTAAAAATAGTAAACTAGAGTATTATTCAAACAAAGAAATAGAAATATTAACAGAGGGAGATTTGCCTATTCAAAAAATAATAGATGAAAAAATCAATCTTATAATAAGTAAATTATGCGAAAGTTAGTCTTTATTTTATTTGAAGATGGAATAGTTTTAAATGTGATAATTAAACAAAAGAAACTAGTTTAAAAGACAAAAATCTATCTTTGTTTAACGAATTAAAAAGTGCTCCAAACCCACCCTAAAATACCGATAAAAACTACCCCTATTAACCCTTCTGTTTGTAGCGCGTGGGATAAGGGGTATAGATACGGTTTTAATTCAATGGAGAAAGACAATGAGATTAATGTAAATGGTGGTAGTTATGATTTTGGTGCGAGGATTTATGATAGTAGATTGGGTAGGTGGTTGAGTTTGGATCCGTTGATGGGGGAATTTCCATTTTGGTCACCATATAGTTACCCAGTTAACTGTCCAATTAGAATAATAGATAAAGATGGAATGAAGCCTGGAGACCCATTTTTGACAATTGATGATGCTGCAAAAGATTTTGGAATGCTTTACAATGATAATTCTATAAATGATAGTAGAGAGTATGGTGCATTTGTATATAAAATAAGAAAAAAAGGTCACACATATTACACCTATAATGTGCCAACTAAAAGTTGGGGAGCGAATTTTGTCATTCCCAAAATGAAAGGAAAGCCGTTTTTTAGATCCCCCAAAGCAATATTGCATACTCATGGATCATATTCCCATTATTCAGATAATGATTTTTCTAATGAAGACAAAGAAATAGCAAAAAAAAATTATATGCTAATTTATGTTGTTACACCAAATGGTTCTCTAAAAAAATATGATCCTAAAACAAAACTAACAACTGAAATTATATCGACTAGTGCGTCTGAAATCCCAAGTGACCCTAAAGATAAATCTAGAAAAAACACGAATGATTTTGATAAATATCCAAAAGACGAAAAATATCAAGAACATTCTAAATTCTCAATTTGGTTCATTAAACAAATAGATCCAGACAATATTCAATATAAAAATGAGGATAAAAACAAGTTTGAAAATAAAAAAAATAAAAAAATAAAAGATGAAAACAATAATGATTCAAAATAAAGATAATCAAAGTATATTATGAATTTAAATATACTTTTATACATCACTTTATGGACATTCAATGTCGATATTCCAATAAATAATCATAGTGAAACATTTGAATACAAAAATTTTTTAAAAAGCAAAAGAAGTGATTCAACTTATTACTTCGTTCCTGATTCAAAAACTGCTGAAAGAATTGCCGAAGCTATTTTTGAACCAATTTTCGGTAAAAAATATACGAGGCGCTGCAAACCTTTTAAAGCAACTCTATTAAATGACAGTACATGGATAGTAAATGGAAGTCTCAGAAGAAATATTTTATTAAGATATTATATAGGAGGTGGTCCTGTCGCATTAATTCAAAAAAAAGATGGAAAGATAATTGATATATATCATACAAAATGATTTTTTTTATTTTTCGGTAGTTTACAAATGGGTAGTGTTCCAGATGTGTTGATGGCTAATAAAATACAATTTAAAATACTGATAATCAATATATAATAATTTATAGAAAGTGATGTAGTAGTGGATGCTTTCCGTATTATAATACCTTAGATGAATAAAACTACCTCGAAGTGTTACAGATGTGTTAATGGCGAAAAAAACTTGATTTAAAAACAAATTATTACCTTTGCTAAACAAATAAAAGTGCCCCGAACCCACCATCAAATACCGCAAAACTCCCAAAATATTAAAACGGCTGTTTGTAGCGCGTGGGATAAGGGGTATAGATTCGGTTTTAATACACAAGAAAAAGATGATGAAATTGCAGGTGTAGGAAATATCTACACTGCCGAGTATTGGGAGTATGATAGCAGATTAGGTAGAAGGTGGAATTTGGATCCAATCCCTCAAGTTACCATTAGTGATTATTCAGTTTTGAGAAATAATCCTTATTTTTTCATTGATATAAAAGGTGATGAATTTGATGAATCATCTCAAAAGGTTGTTGACAATCACAAAGTAGAAATCAAGAATAAAATAGAAGTTTTACAAGATTACAAGAAATCCTTATTGGGTTTAATGACTTCTGGTGTTGACAATACAGCATATTGGAATGGTATAGGTCAAGCGAATAAAGCAATTAATGAATTAAATACACAATTATCTGAAATTGAAGAAATGGAAAAAAGCAAAACTATTTTTACAATTGAAGAAAGGGATGATATTAAAGATGGAAAAACTCAGTTATTGAAAGATGGAAGAATTAAAATAACTATACCTAAAGGCAATAAGGGATTATTATCTCATGAATTAAAACATGGTCATCAATCAATTTCTGGAAAAATGTCGTATTATAAAGTTGGTGATGAATACAATACTGGCATATTGTCTGATATAATTGATGAGGCAGAAGCATTTAGAGCTCAATGGGCTATTACGTATTATGAAAACAATTTTGATTTATATGAGGATATTACGCCTTCAAATATTTTGCAAAAGCATAGTAATTATAGTTTATCGTTTCTTAAAACCATAGATAATATAACACTAGATACTAAATTAACTATGGATATATTGCGTTGGTATTTTGGGACTGGAATAAAGCCTAAAAGAAAATATTATAAAAAGTATATAGGCAAACCAATTTCTAAGTATATAAATGAGATTCAAAATGAACATGAAGTTGTGTTATAAATTAATTGCTTTTCTAGTTTTATGTCTAGTTTTTAGTTTCGAATTAATTGAAACAGAAGAAACTTATTTATATGTGAATTCTTCTAACAAAGAAACTGCTAAAATAACCTTTGGTAAAATGAAAAGTAATTCAAAAAAAAGAAATTATACTTTAGAGTATCATTCTCATCGTTCATTTGGAAATATAACTTCAGAATGTATTTATGAAGGTAAGTTTATTGAATTGGAAAATAAAACTCATGATGATATTAATAAATTTTCAATGGCAGCATCAATTAAAAAAAAGGTTAATAAAAACAATCAAATTGAAATACAAATAAGTAAAAAATTATTACCTTGTTGGATAAAACTAAATAAGTCATTTTTAAGAGTTAAGTCTTCAAATAAATTAAAAATATTGCCTCAAAATGACACTTTAGAAATAACAATCATATCAGATATCGATAAACTAAAAGGTTTTAATCATTTTAAAATTTGCAAAGGAAATAATGTATTTATTCATAGAGTAAATAAATTAAACATCACTGGTAATAGGGGAGATCTAAGACCTGATATTGCAAAAATTCAATATGGATATTTCAAAAATGATACTCTTGAATTTTACGGAAAAAACGATTCGATATTTAGATTTATTAAGCAGTAGGAGAATTTTGGGGTAATGTTACAGATGGGTATTGTTACAGATGAGTTGATGGCTAATAAAATGCAATTTAAAATACTGATAGTCAATATATAATAATTTATTTTATTAGCCATCAACTCATCTGTAACACTACCTAAACTAGTTCAATAATAAATACTAGACGCTATCTGTATGCCACTAAACTCTTTTTCATTCTTCTCCTTTAAACAAATAGGAACTTTTACTGTAGGATCACAATGTATATATAAAGATCTAAAATCTTTACAAAAGCTTCTTGGAATATATTTTACTTTATTTTTATAAATAATCAAAGAAAAATCATTGTATTGACTAAGGAATTCAGGAATTGAATCTATTAAATTATTGCTAAGGTGCAAATCTTCTAAACATTTTATATGTCTTAAATTTAAAGGGATAATCTTTATTTTATTATATCCTAAAAAGAGTGTTTCCAACTTATATAATTTATGAATGTTTTTTGGTATTTCTTTTATTTGATTATTACTTATAGACAAATACCAAATATTTGTATTTCTTAGAATCGGATCCATGGATTGTATTTGATTATATCCTAAATATAGCACTTTTAACTTTTTCAAACAACTTATTTTAGTGTTTATTTTGGAAAGATTATTGCTACTTAAATTAAGGTTAGTTAAATGTTTTAATTCAAATATCTCATTAGGCATTTCTCTTAAATCAGTACCACTTATATCTAATTTTTTTAAGTTTTTATTTAAGCTTATTGCATAAAAAAAACTATCATTTTCAAAATGAAATCTATTCTGATAATCATTAACTTCTAACCCTTGAAATCGAATACTTGTTAAACTTGATTCTCCACTTTTTAAAAAAGTGTAATATACATCTCGAGAATTTATATCTAAGTGTTTTTCATCATCACTGATAAAACTAATATTTATTAGTATAAATAATATTGCTAAAATATATTTCATTTATTAATCCTTAGGTTTTTCTTTTGCTTTAGCATAAAATACACTTTCTTTTAATGTAGTGGTTGTTTCACCATTTTTATGTCTTGTTATTGTTCCAGCTGCCTTACTCATTATATAATGTGCTATCTCCCCTGAATTATCAATATCATGTTGACTTGGATTAGAATTAGGTAAACCTTCTTCACCCCCTAAGGTAACCTTGCTTATAACTTCCTCGCCATTTGGAGGTAATTTATTTAAACTGTATTGCAATAATTTATCTCCATTTTTTGGGTAATAAGCATATACAACATGAAATGGATGTGAATGCCAATCATATGACTTACTAATAGTTGTTGCACCACCTGCATACGCGCTTTGTTTCCATTCTTTTTTTAAAGTTTTAGCATTATCTGTTGGATTATTAACCGTCACCTCCATGCCCAATTGCCTTTTTCCTAGTCCTTCAATTTCACTTTCTGCATACTTTATTATATCATTTCCGTTTACACTTGATCCTGGTTCTGCTTCGGCCATAAAGGAACTGCCATTATCTGCCAAAAAACCTTCACCTCCAATTTCATTTAATTGATTTGGTGATTGAGTTTCCATTTGTTCTTTTATTTTCTGTCTATCACTGTATGGAGGTAATGTAAAGAAAGTTCCTTTTTCTAAAGAAGCTTTATATGTGTAATATGTTGGATCAGATGAAGACTGTATTCTTTGAGATTTTATATTATCAATTACATTTTGATCTGTAACAATATGTATGTCTGTTCCATCTGTTCCATCACTACCTAAGTACTCACCATTTGCAGTATAAAAATCAGAGTCTCCATCTGGGTCAACTTTAACAATTGGATTGTTTGAAAATCCCGCATAATCAGACTCAAACGCTCTTTCAATTGGATCTCTACTAAACCATCTCCCCAAACGCACATCTAATTGTCTATACTCAGTTGTATATGAATTACCATCTCCGCTTACTTCATTGTCCTTTTCCATCGAGTTAAACCCATACCGATACCCCTTATCCCATACGCTACAAACAGCAGGGCTGAAAATCGAGTAGTTTTGATAGGATAACATGCTTCAACAAATATATTATTTATGATGGTGTTTGCAAAATGATGTTATAAAACATTGTTTGGTACTCCTCTCATACATAGGCTAAATAAAAAAACAATAATACATTTATTTGTTTTTTATTAACTCTTTAAAATTCAAATCAATGTTTTTGCATATGTATCCAACAACATATTCTTTTCTAGTCGTTAATTCAATATCTTGGTTAATTACTAAATCATCTATTGATTTAGTAATTATTTCCCATAGCTTGGTTTTTTGAAACTCTTCATATGGATGTTTTATTTCTTTCATTGTTTATTTTTATTTTTAGGACCATTTGGCCAAATTTGATTACCATTAAAATCTATTTCTTTTACCTTCTTACCTGTCTTTGGGTTAGTTACATCCCAATGATCTTTATGTTTCATGTCTTTTTTCCAAATATTACCTTGTTTATCTTGCCATCCTTGTCCATTCTTTAGTTTTGTTAAATTTCCAGGAGGTGAAGATGAATATTTTCCTACTCCAGTAGGATTAGTATTTGGTTTAGAAGGAGCTTTTGGTGAATTTGGTTGTGACTTAACTTCAGGTTTTGGAGTCTCAACTATTGGCTTAGTTGGTTCAACTTTTGGTTTTGGTGTTTCTGCCTTTGGCTTAGGAGTTTCGTTTGAATTTTTTGGTGGAGTATTTGAATTGTTATAATTGCCTGGGGATCTTGGCTGTACTACTTTCAAAGGTGGAACTAGCCTTGAAAGCATTGTGTTATCTCTTTGCTCAATTAGCTCTTTGACATGCTTTCCTTCTCCAGGTCTTCCTGTTGGTGCATTTAATATATCTGGTGTCATTGCAATAAATAACAGATAAATTGGTAATGGCACAAAATCACCATCTATATCTGTATAAAGAAGAGGGTTGCAATTCATAGAATTATAAGGAGAAAAATTTGGCAATTGCTTTGCTTCTGGATCTATACTAAACCATCGCCCCAAACGTACATCTAATTGTCTAAACTTAGTTGTATATGAATTTCCATCTCCGCTTACTTCATTGTCTTTCTCCATTGAGTTAAACCCAAATCTATACCCCTTATCCCACGCGCTACAAACAGTACTAGTAGTGGTCGTTGTAGTGATATAAGTTACATTAAAGTTGTCAATGTCAATAAAAGGATCTGGACTGTATACACCACTGCCATTTATGATTGAAGAAAATCTAATAGTAGCATTGCCCGCAACCG
>JAUXOK010000006.1 GCA_030682255.1 Bacteroidota bacterium
CATTTATTTTAAAAGAGGCACATGGTGGGTTTACGAAAACAGCCTTACCCAAGCTAGAGATTGTGTGTATGTCACCCGAACCGACACTGCTTTTGCAAGAGTAAAACATCAAAAATCTAAAGATGGTGACCCTTATTATCATTATGTGGACTACACAGCTTTTCAAAGCTTTATGTACAGCACTTATAATAAGTGTAATTTTCAAATTAATGACTTTGCAGGCGTGGGCACCGGAAGTTTTGACTATGATTTACAAAAATCATACTCCTGTAATTTACCTCATAATTATACAAGCACAGTTATTGTTTTTAATTACCCATTTATTAAAGAATATGGAGTAAATATGAAATACGACTCCTTAACAGTTAAAAACAAAACCTACTACAATGTTGTAGTTTTTGAAAATACGCGTGAATCCGACCATAGTTTAATTCCTATGAATGATAGAAATTATAATGGGGCTTCAAAATTGAAATATTATTGGGCTAAGAATTATGGAATTATTAAAACTGAATTTAATACTTATAATTTAAATACAAAACAAAATCATTACACCTATTGGGATCTCATCAAGTCAAATATTATACAATAAAATCAACCTTTAAATTTAATTAAATCTATGAAAAAACAATTACTTATCTTTTCATTTATTGTTTGTGCATTTAACACCTATGCTCAAACCCGTGCCTCAGATTCCATTCTGCATGTCAAGTATTGGAACTACAGGCAAAACTTCTTAAAATACCTCACCATTGTGGGTCCCGGTCAGGGTATGTCTGTGCCCGGCAGCAAAATCAATAAATGGGCAAACCCCATGTATTGCGATTCTTTTAGAATAACCATTAATAGTGTAACAGGTGTTAAAAAAAGAATTAGGCTGCCCTTACTCACCCCACCATTACCAGAATACAGTTACTATGCTGACTATGGCGATGCCACCGCCCACTATGCCGAATATTTGGGCGTGTTAGCCACAGAATATTGGCTGCTAAAACATTATAACACCGACACCATGGGGCTAAAAGCCGTTAAAAACGAAATCTATTTTGCCCTCAATGCCATTGATAGATTGGATTATTATTCAGAAGGATATTTTGCAGGTAACTCAAATTTAGGTAAAATGAATGGTTTTATCCATAGAGACGATTTGCCTAACAGGCATTTAGAAGACTTGTATAAATACGACCGCCATGCGCCTAGAAATAATTTTGGCAACACCTCTGGCGTCTATCATATAGACACCATGCACATAGACGGCAAGGTGATATACTTTGGTCCAGACAGCATTCAGCTAAAACCACAAAAAAACCCATGGGATCATGGTTACAAATGCCCCGAATGGGAGGTGAGTAAGGGCGGGCAACCCAGTCAAGACCAAATGATTGGTATTTTAACAGGCTTAAAGTTTGTACAAAACTATGTGGATTGGGATTTAGAAGTAGACCCAGATGGAGATGAGATAACATTCGAAAAGCGCAACCTCGTCAGTTGGACCGCCCAAATAGCCGACCGTATGCTCAAAAAAATATCAGAAACAGCAATCGGTATAAAATATTTTGATGAAGAAACAAACGATAGAAGAATGATAGCAAAATGTAAAAGAAAAAACGGTTGCAATGAGAAAGATCCCTGTCCGCCATGCGACACCGAAACGGAATGGAGGCAATATAATACAAATAATCCAATTTTAGCCAATAGTGCCAACTATGTGTTGAAGGATGAAAATGGCGATCATGTTTTCCGCGGTCCCTACGCCTGTTTTGGATTTGGTTATCCACTCGAAAAGCTTGGAGAAGAGTTGGCAAGAGCCAACAATGTTGTACCCAATCCCAATTACCCATCAGTTACTGTTCAGTTAGATGATGAGGAGCAAGTAATGCGGTATGGAGGAGATATTTTAACAGCTGGTGCGTTTTTTTTAGGAGGTAGCTCAGTATTGGGCGGAATAGTTATTGGTGGATTAACTGGTGCTGCTGGAATTCCAACTGGTTGTCCACAGGGTTTATCTCCTGATATACTTTCTTTATGTCTAGTTGGCAAACCTTTTTTACCCAGAAACTCAGTTTGGTGGCAGGATATTTGGAATGCAATACCCAATAAAGTCTTTTTTACAAACAGGTTAAAGGGTGATGGCGGAGATCTTACTATGAATATGATTCAATGGTTGGCTCCTGCAAGTAGCACATGGAATCAATCAGGGTATAACAACTTATTAGATTTATCAGATAGACCTTATATGGATTTGTATTATGCTACCCAGCAAAACATATCTGCTTTAAAACCCAAATCTTATTATGCAGATTTGTTGAATAAAGCCCAGTTTAATAACCATACTTTTATGAACAAAGACAATGAAACCATCAATGCGCCTTGGAGCAAAGGTTCTTTGTTCTCTAATGTGCACAATGACTACAAGGATGAGTTTCAGGGTGTTTCCTCGGGTTTAGACTATATGCTAATCTATAATATGTATAGAATAAATTCCATACGATTTTGGGGCGACTCATACAACAAGTATTTTAACGACCCATCGCCCAATGGTGTTGGCGAGTTTTGGGAAATTGAAGTAAATCCAAGACACATACATATTTTAGATTACATGGTTAGAGATGAACAATATAGAGGTTCAACTAAGGTTGAAAATGGTGTTACGCTACCTATAGATAAATGGATAATTAAATTTAGAGAAAATCTACCTTATGAATCCATAGATACTTTTCAATCTAAGGTGCCTTACTCATCCTATTTAAACTATGGTATTCAAACGCCTGATATTGTTTCTACTAATTTTAATGTCAACAACAATGGTGTTTTTATCATCAATTATCTTGTAAATGTAGTGAACCATAAAAAGTTTACAATCAATAATGGCGGTAAACTTTTTGTAAAAGAAGCCCCCAAATACACCAGTGGCTTAAGGCACAAACTTTACATCCGCGATGGTTCAACGCTTGAGCTTAAAAGTGGTTCTATACTAACTATAGAAAACAATGCAGAATTAATAATACCTAAAGGCGCCACCCTCATCATCCACCCTGGTGCGCAAATTATCCTCAATGGTCCAAATGCAGTGATACACATCAACGGTAAGATGATTTTAAAACAAGATGCAGAGTTTAACCCCATAGCTGGAACAAATGGCTATGGCAAAGTAGTATTTGAAAACAATGCTGGCGAACTGTATGTAACTTGCGAGGGCAATAACAAAGTCATCATCAACCCTGGCACAAAGGGGCCGCATATAAATCTTGAAGCTATTGGGGCATATGGCATGCATCCAGGTTGGCAACCAGGTTTAAGATTGTTTGAAATAAAAAATGCTAAAGTTGGGGTTGCAGCTGGCAGTAAAATAACTTCCGAAGCCGATAGAACAGTTATTGATAATATTCAAATGGAAGGTAAAAATTGGCCGCAAAACGAAAATGAATATTCAAATGGATTGGTATTAATTTCTACTTATTCTAATATTCAAAATTCAATTTTGATTTTTTTGAAACTGCCATAGAATTTAAGTATCATCCTTATGGGCCTTCAAATTATAGGCAAACTGTAAAAAACAACATCATTTGGAGATGTAAAAATGGATTAAAATTAAATGGAGGGGCTGTAACGGCAGAGGGCAATCAATTCAGTGCACATAGAATTGGGGTAAAAGGTCTTATAGCAGTGTCTCCAATTGCAACTAGTATTATCAAAAATAATGTCTTTAATGTAACTCAAGGGAACGGTTCCATTCAGTGGAGTTGGGACAAGAATAGCCCAAAAATGGCTATTCATTACATGAAAACGGGTGCATTAACTCTTCTGAAAAATAAATTTAATAGTAGTAATTATGCAATTCATAGTGTGGATGGCAATCTTTCTTTAACTTGTAATAACTTTTATGCATGGGATGATATGTCTTCTGCATATTATGCCATTAAAGCAAGAAATGGAGGAGTAAAGATGCCAAAAGGCTATAATTTATTTGAGCATTATCAACATTATATAACAGCAGAAAGATGCAGACTTTTTATAAATAATGGATACAATATGTTTGATATTAATAGCAAAAATTACCCATTGATTTTAGAATTAAGCCCATTTCATAATACTTTTTCAAGTTCTCCACTTTCTCTTAATCCCAATAATTCCGCTGCCATTAAAGCAACCAACAATTATTGGAATACTTCCTCTAGTACAACATCTTCACTTTTTAGACCATTTAATTTAACAAATGATAATTTATATATTTCAAGAAAAGGTGTGTTTTATGATTTAGGTTATAATCCTTTTCTTAATGCCAATGGTAATTATATAGGTATTCAAAATGACTTCTGTAGCCAAGATTTCTCATTTAATCCAAGAACAAACGAAACACAATATGAAGAAAATCAAACAAACTCTTCTTTTTTAGATTTAAATGAGCCTTTTTTTGATGGATTAATTGTTCCAATTAGACCACCCTCAATTGGAACAAGCGAAACATACCATGAGGTTATGTCTTCCATATTATTAAGTACTAATGATGGAATCATTGATTACCCCACTGTATTACCAGATTTGGCTCATTTAACAAAAGTTGATATACCAACTCGTTTTTCAGATGTTTCTTACCAAACTTATAGTTTGATGCATGAAATTTATGGAGATGGTTTACATGATACACTCAACCATGATTCAATAAGTGTATATATCAATACATTTGGCAATATGCTTTTGGCTAATCAAGATACATTAATCAACAAATGTATAAATAACGATTCTTTTTGGAGTTCGATGCGATATGAACTTTTCAGAGACAAAGCCATGTTGTTAAGATCTCTTGATAGAAGAGAAGAAGCCATTGTTTTGCTTGATTCAACCATTGTAGATACTCTAATTCCAGATATGCTAAAATCTCATGCTACTGCTTGGCGTTGTGTTATCAATCAGGAGGTGATGCTGATAGACAGTGTAATTACCATTTCAGATATAGATTTTGAAATATGTATGCCCGAAGATTCTATGCAAGTAAATTCGCCCTACACATTTGTAGAAAGTGACACTACTTTTTATCTGTGTAATGCCGATTCTATCAATGGCAACAATTTAACAATGCCTTACACAGTTTTAGATACGCTGCCTTTTGTGATTTATAATTACTATTCTGATACTGTTTTTGCTGATACCCTTCAACAGTTCACCCTGCCACTTGGCGATTACACAGTTGAAGCGATAGACACAGGTTTGCAAATAGTGTATTTGCAATATATTCATGTTGCACAAAATAGAGATTGTTATCCTATAGTGATTGAGCCAACTTACACATCAACAGATACCACATTTAATCTTTGTTATGATGGTGTTCAGCCACTCGATAGCGTGTATTATGTTTATCAAGCGGATTCTACATTACCGTATGTGTTGATTAAAAACACTTCGGACACAATATTTCAAAATGTAAACCATCAATATCACCTTAGTTTTGGCAACTACACCTTTGCTTATGTTGATACTGCGTTAAACTTATTTAAAAATGATTATGTTAAGATTGACTTTAATGATACATGTACAATGGTGCCAGAGGAGTATAATTTCCAAGTAATAGACACCACCTTTTCAATTTGCTATATTGATTCATCAAATATTGATTTATTAACCTATCATTATCAGCCAGACACAACATTGCCTTATACCATCTATAATGAATTTATTGATACCGTATTTACTGACACATTACATTCATACCGCTTGCCCCTAGGCAACTTTGTTTATGTTAGTGTAGATTCTATAAACAATATTTTGCATCTAACCTATATTCACATTGTTTCTCAACAGGAACAAGAGCTAAACTATATAGACACCATAACTATAGATTGCGAAGCATTGCCCTACAATTTCAATTCTAATTTTGAGCAAGTAAAGGTGTTTGAAAACAGCGTATTAATGGACAGCACCACCTACAATCAATATGTATTATCACCTACAGAATATGTTTACAGAACAGAATATAGAAACAGTGGGACTTGTCAATTTGAAAAAAGAATATTGAATTTCACAGATGTTTTACAATCACCACCAACAGACCCAAGCGCTTATGTGTTTGCAAAATACGACAGA
>JAUXOK010000019.1 GCA_030682255.1 Bacteroidota bacterium
AAAAAAAGAAACAAAAAAAGCTAGCCCCATATTAAATTTAGACTTTTCATCTTGATTTTTCAGACCACTGCGGGTGATTTCCTTGAGTCCACTCAAGGAACTTCCCTTGTGGTTTCCCTGAAAAATCTGCATTAAAAAGTCAAATTTAATAAAGGTGCGAACGTCTTCGATTTTAGTTATTATTTTAATGAAATTTTTAAGGTTGGCTTTTTCAGCAAGCCCTAAAGTAGTCTATTAAAATTTATGGTAGATGCTCCCGATAGCTGTTTAGTTTAATTTTATTGGGCTAATACAGAAATGCTTTCGGTATTAATTTGGAATTTTGAGAAAAAATGACTTTATTTGTGTGTTAAAACCGATTATGCTTTCAATATAGTCCAATCAATCGACTTTGAAAATGGACTATTTTCAAGCTATATCGGCATTTACAATTCTAAAATTATAAAATAGTTTGGACTATTTTATAATTAGAATTGGTATAACTAATTGATTATCTTTTTTATTAAAGCCTAAATATAATACCATGAAAATAGCCTTTTTTAGTATCTTTGGGTTCGACAAACCCTTTTTTGAAAAACTTAAATCAGAACAACACGAAATGGTGTTTTTCAATGAACAACTCAACAAATGCACCGCTCAATTGGCCAAGGGTTTTGATGCCATTGCGCTTTTTACGTCTGACACTGTCAACGAAGACGTGTTAAGATTGTTGCACAATTATGGGGTAAAATACATCGCTTTGCGTTCGGTTGGTTTCGACCATGTTGATTTGCAAACCGCCTCTGAATTAAACATCAGGGTTGCTAACGTTCCCGAATATTCGCCTTATGCCATAGCTGAACATACAGTAGCCATGATTTTGGCTTTGAACAGAAAACTAATATTGGCCGACAATCGCGTTAAACGCCATGATTTCTCTCTCGGTGGTTTAACTGGTTTTGATTTAAATGGCAAAACAGTTGGCATCATTGGTACAGGAAAAATTGGTTCTGTGCTAACTAAAATACTCAATGGTTTTTCTTGTCATTTGATAGCTTATGACATTTGCGAAGTTGAATCTTTAAAAACAAATTATGGTCTAAAATACACTTCGCTAGACGAACTTTGCCAAACATCAGATATCATCAGCTTAAATTTGCCATTAAACAAGGATACTAAACATTTAATCAACGCACATCAAATTGCTATGATGAAAAATGGCGTGATGCTGATCAACACAGCAAGAGGTGGCATTGTAGATACTCAAGCTGTTATCGATGCTATCAAATCAGGTAAGATTGGATCTTATGGTATGGATGTTTACGAATTTGAAAAAGGTGTTTTCTTTTTTGATAAAAGTGAAACACCACTGCAAGATGACACTTTGGCTTTGTTGACTACTTTTAGCAATGTTTTAATCACTTCTCATCAAGCTTTTTTAACCAATGAGGCTTTAGAAGGTATTGCTAAAACAACCATCAATAATATCAATCAATGGGCAAAAGAAGGAAAATCAATCAACGACTTAAATTAATATATATAAAAAATGAAATACGCTTTACAACTTGGTAAATTCTTTGGCATTAAAGTTCAAATACACTGGTCTTTTCTCATACTCTTGAGTTGGATAGTTATTAGCAATGTACGCTCTGGTTCTGGCACAGTTCAAACCTTATGGTCTATTTTATTTGTGCTAACCATTTTCCTATGTGTCACTTTGCATGAATTTGGACATGCCTTGGCTGCTAAAAGATTTGGCATCAAAACAAAGGATATCACCCTTTTACCCATTGGCGGACTTGCTCGTTTGGAGTCCATTCCCGAAAAACCAAGAGAAGAACTCATCGTTGCTATAGCTGGTCCATTAGTTAATATTGCCATTGTACTGCTGCTTTATCCCTTGATACATTTTACAACAGACATTACATCCACCATTAGTTCCCTTACATCAATAACATCTCAAAATTTTCTTTTCAATTTGATGTTTATTAATTTATGGTTGGCTATATTCAATCTCATTCCAGCTTTTCCTATGGATGGCGGACGGGTATTAAGGGCCCTATTGGCTTTTAGATTAGAACGACACAAAGCCACTGCCATTGCTGCAAGAATAGGGCAAATGTTAGCTGTAGGTTTTATCTTTCTTGGCTTTTTTTCTAATCCATTTTTGGTATTAATTGGTTTATTCATTTTCCTTGGCGCTCAAGGCGAAACTGAATACACCCAAGCTAAATCTATGTTAAAAGGTTACACGGTTAACGATGTGATTATGAAACAATATCAAACCCTTTCGCCAAACGACACCATTAAAGAAGCTGTGGCTTTATTGCTGAATGGTCAATCTAAAAGTTTTTTAGTGATAGACAACGAACAAGTGCTTGGCACACTCAACCGTGATGAAATCATTAAAGCATTGAGTAGTGAAGGCGAAAATTCAAGCATCAATCATGTGATGAATAAAGAAATTGTAGCTCTAAAAGCGGAAACGCCACTCGAAGATGCTTGGCAAATTATACAACAACACAAAATGTTGATGCCTGTGTATTCATACAATCAATTAATTGGCACTTTAGACACAGAGAATATTTTAGAATTTATAATGATAAAAAATGCCGAATCGAAATAATGGTGTAGGATGAATGGGGTAATGCTGCTTTTTTCGTTTTTATGTTTGCTTATTGGTGTATTTGTTTTTAAAAAACTTTGGATTGGTGCATTTTGCGCTGTCTTGGTTTTATTAATTCCGCAGTTGTTTTTAGCATCCAACCCTTATCCAACTTATTATTTACTATTGAACACCCTTATTATTTGGACCGAACTGATTCTATTGATTTTTGGCGCTTATTTGTTTTACTTTACATTGTCATTCCACCAGCATTTTGATTCATTTACAGCCAATGTTTCCACTCTAAATTCCAGGATAGTTTTGGCTATTATTCTTTGTTTTTTTATTGGTGGATTTATGGAAGGGATTGCAGGTTTTGGCATTCCTGCTTTGCTCATTGCACCTTTGATGCTCAATGCAGGATTTAAACCTATCACTGCCATTGTTCTGCCTTTGGCTTCAAACACCACAGCTGTTTTATTTGGCGCTTTAGGAACACCCTTGAAAATTGGATTAAACATCCATCAAATCAATGAGGCTGTTTTAAAAACCTTATTGATAAATGCTTTACCTGCCCTTTTTGTTCCCTTTATGCTCATCTATTTGTTATCTCAAACAGAAGGTTTAAAAATAGCTTGGTCAAAAGAATGGAAAATTTTACTTGGTGCAGGCATTTGCTTTTATTTACCATTTGTTTTGGCTGGCCTTTTGTCCATTGAATTTCCATCGGTTGCCGCTGGCATCATTGGCTTAATGTTATTTCTCCTTGTTTTTGTGCCTTCATCTGAAAAAATTGCCTATCGAATATGGTGGCAAACTTTCTTGCCTTACCTGTTTTTTATTTTGTTGCTATTGATTGTAAAATTGATTTTTCAAAATCACAGCTTTCGTTTGACAACTTACACCAAGCCAGTTTCATTTTTTCAACCGGGTTTGGTATTTATAATAGCCACTTTTGGTGTTTTGTTTTACTTCAATCAATCATCGTTTGGGAAACAGTTTTTTAATCTTGCAAAAGTCTCATTACACAAAATAGGCTTTCCGGCCCTAAGTATCTTTTTACTGATTTGCTTTTCACAGCTATCGGCTCAAATGCTTTCAGAAAACATCAGCAATTTTACTTCTAAATTAAACACCTCTTGGCAAATAATTGTTCAACCATTGATTGGCATTTGCGGCAGCTTTATCACTGGAAGTGCCACTATGAGCAACCTTTTGTTTGCTGAAAGCTTGAACGCTATCAACTCCACTCAACTCGGTTTATTAACGGCTTTGCTTCACACAGGAAGTGCTATAGGAAACGCCATTTCTTTGCAAAATATCATCCTAGTGAAAACGGTTATTCCTGATAATATTTCGGAAAGAAAAATCCTGAAATTCAATTTACCTGTTGTGGGTTTATACATTTTATTAGTACTTTTGTCTGTCTTGATAATTGTTAATTTTACTTAAAAAAAAGATGCTGTTAAATAACTTTTATAATGATGTCAAAAAATGCCTAATCAGTCAATCTTTAGGAAATAAATTGGTGTATTATTCTTTTCAAATCGGCATCATCAATTGGCTGTTTAATCAGAACAAAAAGAAATCTCAACTACACACTCAGTGAAACATTATTATCAAATAGACAGAGACAATTGGCAAGCTTTGGATAAAGAAAAACTCTTTGCTGAGTTAAGCACATCTGAAACGGGTTTAAATTCAGATGAGGCTAAAAATAGACTTGATTTTTTTGGCGAGAACAAACTGCCATTTGGTAAAAAAGTTACCTTGCTTCAAATTATTCTTCACCAAGTATTAAATCCCTTAATTTTTATTCTTGTAGCCGCTGCCATCGCATCAGTTATCATAGGCGAAGGAAAAGACGCCATCTTTATATTTTTGGTGATTTTTATTAACAGTGCTTTGGGGGCTTATCAGGAATACAATGCAGAAAAAAGTGCCAATAGTTTGCAAAAACTCATGAAAATCAGAGCCAGGGTTAGAAGACAAGGCACAGATGCCATGATTCCATCAGAAGAATTGGTGCCTGGTGATGTTGTTTTGCTAGAGTCGGGAATCAAAGTGCCGGCAGATTTAAGACTATTGGATGTGTCGGATTTAGAAATGGATGAAAGTTTTCTAACGGGCGAATCCATTGCAGCCAAAAAACAAATTGAATTATTGCATGCCAATATTGGTGTTGCTGAGCAAACAAACATGGCATTTGCAGGTGCTACAGTTTTGAAAGGAAGAGGCATTGGTGTGGTGGTTTGCACTGGCATCAACACACAAGTTGGCAAAATCTCTCAAGATGTTACGGAATCGGCTTCAGAAAAACCGCCTTTGGTTCAGCGAATGGAGAAATTCATTCAGCAAATCAGTGTATTCATTATTGCTTTAAGTGTTGTTTTGGGTGTTATATTGAGGTTTCAAGGCATGGACCTAAGTTCTATTTTCTTTTTTGTTGTTGCCTTAGCTGTTTCTGCTATTCCCGAAGGTTTGCCCGTTGCCTTAACAGTAGCTTTATCTATTGCCACCAAACGCATGGCAAAACGCAATGTCATCGTTCGCAAACTGACATCAGTAGAAAGTTTAGGTAGCTGCACTGTTATTGCAAGTGATAAAACAGGTACGCTTACTGTTAACGAACAAACCGCAAAAATCATTGCTTTAGCCAATGGCACTCGCTACACCATCAATGGCGCTGGATACAATGGCGTTGGAACCGTTGACAATGACAAAGGGCAAACCATTCAATCCACAGACAACGAAGAACTATCTGCTATTACACGAATTGCTATTTTAGCCAACGAAGGTTCTTTGACAGACAAAAATGGGCAATGGATTTATTATGGCGATGCCATGGATGTGGCATTATTGGGCTTGGGTTATAAATTGGGTGCAAATCCAGAAAAATGGCAGCTTGATGTAAAAACCATTGGTAAAATACCTTATGAGTCTGAACGAAAATTTTCTGCCTCCATCTACGAAAGCCAAAACACCGTTATGATTGCTGCAAAAGGCGCTGTGGAAACCCTTCTAGACTTTTGTCCATGGATGGCAATTGATGGTGAAATTAAACCCATTGATAAAGCAGGCATCCTATTAGAAACAGAAAAATTAGCTAGAGACGGCTATCGTGTTTTGGCATTTGCCAATGGCGAATATATAGATTTTAAAACACAAGACATTGATAAAAACGAGGCTTTACCGCCTTTGGTATTCTATGGCATTGTGGGTTTTATAGACCCCTTGAGATCTGATGCCAAGGCATCTATACTACAATGTAAACAAGCAGGTATCAAAGTGATGATGATTACTGGCGACCATCCTCAAACTGCTGCAAACATAGCCCGAGAATTGGGCATAGCGGATGAACAAACCCCTGTTGTAAGCGGACAAATGCTGACAGAAGCAGGCGCAAACGATACCCCTGCCTACAAACAATTGGTGGCTTCAACTTCAGTATTTGCAAGGGTTTCTCCCAAACAAAAGCTAGAAATTGTAGAAGTATTGATAAATGCGGGAGAATTTGTGGCAGTAACAGGCGATGGCGTTAATGATGCACCGGCACTCAAACGCGCCAACATTGGGGTAGCCATGGGTTCGGGCACTGATGTTGCCAAAGATGTGGGCTCTATGATCATATTAGACGATCAGTTTTCCTCCATTGTAGCAGGTGTTGAAGAGGGCAGATTTGCCTACGACAATGTGCGCAAGGTGATATATCTTTTAATCTCCACAGGCGCAGCCGAAATCATACTTTTTCTTAGCTCCATTGCAGTTGGATTGCCTTTGCCTTTGCTTGCCGTTCAATTGCTTTGGCTGAATTTGGTAACCAATGGCATACAAGATGTGGCATTGGCTTTTGAAGGCGGTGAACCTGGAGCCATGCAAAGACCACCACGCAAACCAAGCGAAAAGATTTTTAACCCCTTGATGATTCAACAAACCATGGTTGCTGGAGCCACAATGGGTTTCATTGTATTTGGATGTTGGTTTTACCTCAACCATTTCACCAACATGAGCGAGTATCATGCCCGAGACATCATCCTCATACTAATGGTGTTTATGCAAAACTTCCATACTTTCAATGCCCGTTCCGAGAGGGTTTCCACCTTCAAAGTACCTTTAAAAAGAAACATCATCTTGGTGTTTGGCGTTTTAGCCGCACAGGGCATTCACATCCTAAGCATGCATATCCCATTGATGCAAAACATCCTACGCATAGAACCCATCACCCTAAACGAATGGCTATTCATCCTAGCCCTAGCATTGCCCATTCTATTCGCAATGGAATTGTTTAAATATTTTCATCAGAAAAGATAGTTTTGTTGGAATCAATTCTAACATATTAAATCAAATTTCTTACCTCTAACTTCTTCGTTCTAAATTCTGAGTTCTACGTTCTAATATCTGCGTTCTACATTCTTAATTCTTCGTTCAAACCTTTGTGTTCTAGCCTCAAGTTCTATTTATGTTGAAAAAGCGTGGGAAAGAGAATAATTAACATAAAAACATGGGTTGTGTATTATAATACACCAAGTTAGCAGATACAATAAAATATTTTTGTAAAGTTTAGGATTTGTGTGTTAAATGACATTTAAAGTTAAATAGAATTAATATGAATAAATCATTTCTAGAAAATGCATAACTTTTATATTGATCATTTTTCACATACTCAAAAGTTAGTTTCAATTTTATCAAAACCAAGTAAAACAAATCCAAAATAATTTACCAGACCAATTAATTTTTTGTAGAAATATGAAATATATTTGTTATTTTTTTCTTACTTTTACAAACTATATCCTTATGGTTACTAGTACACTTAAAGAAATAAATAAAACAATTGGCAATAAGCCTATATAAATTTTTAAGCTATATGAAAAAAATTGAAGTTGTCGCTGGTGTGATATTTTGTAAAGATGAGGTTCTATGTGTTCAAAGACCAAAAAATAAGTTTCATTATATTTCAGAGAAGTTTGAATTTCCTGGAGGAAAAATTGAAGAGGGCGAAATCAAAGAAGAAGCTTTACATCGCGAATTGTTAGAGGAATTGAATCTTTCAACAAAGATCGAATCCTTCTTTCTTACTATTATTCATGAATACCCAGATTTTGAATTAACGATGCATAGTTTTATTTGCGAAGTTGATTCAAAAGAACTCACACTTCATGAACACATTGATAAAAAATGGTTGAGAATTTACGAGCTCTCTTCTCTAGATTGGGCAGCAGCTGATATTCCAATTGTTAATAAATTGATTTCGAATGGATGATCTAATACAAAGTTTCAAAAAGAGTTTACATACGGGTTATGTAGATAAGTCCATTTTATCCAATCTGGATTATCAGCCAGAGTTGCTGGTGAATCAGAGAAATCCGCCCAAAAAGGTACTTTCAACCATTCTGCATGAGTTTGAAAATTGCAAACAGTTTTATATTTCGGTTGCCTTCGTTACAACAAGCGGTGTTGCTGCAATAATTAACAAACTCAAAGAATTAGAAGACCGAGAAATAAAGGGCAAAATACTGGTGTCCCAGTATTTAAACTTTACACAACCGGAGGCACTAAAAAGACTATTGCGCTTTAAAAATATTGACCTAAGAATTGCGACTTCAGGAAACTCTCACAGCAAAGGGTACATTTTTAAGAATAAAGAACATTTCAACCTAATTATTGGCAGCAGCAACCTAACAGCACAAGCATTGTCCACGAACAAGGAGTGGAATATCAAAGTATCTGCCCTTGACGAAAGCGGAATCGTAGAAAAAGTGCTTCAAGAGTTTCATGCTGATTTTGAAATTGGTACTCCCGTTACTTCAGAATATATTTTGGGATATGAAGAAATTTATCAAAGTCAATTTCTCCTAAACCAAAAAAATAAACTGGAAAGTATTAGTGAATCTCAACTTCTGATTAGCCCAAATTCAATGCAAATAGAAGCAATGGAAAATCTGAAAAGATTAAGGGTTGTTGGCAAGAATAAAGCACTTATTATTTCTGCCACTGGAACTGGGAAAACCTATTTATCCGCATTCGATGCAAAAGCTTTTAACCCAAGAAAATTACTTTTCGTAGTCCATAGGTTAACCATTGCAAATGACGCACTCAAAACATTTCAAAGTGTTTTTGGGAATGATAGAACTATGGGCTGGTATTCTGGTAATCAACGACAACTGGATTGTGATTTTGTATTTTCTACAATCCAAACAATTTCAAAATCCAACCACTTGGATAATTTTCCGAAAGATCATTTTGATTATATCATCATAGATGAAACACATAGATCAGGTGCGGATTCCTATTTTCGTTTGATAGATCACTTTGAGCCAAAGTTTTTGTTGGGCATGACAGCAACTCCTGAACGGACTGATGGTAATGACATATTTCGACTCTTTGACCACAACATAGCCTATGAAATAAGATTAAATAGAGCAATGGAAGAGGAAATGCTTAGCACTTTTCATTACTATGGCGTTACGGATTTATCGATTAACAATAAGGAAATCGATAATATATCCGATTTTAGATATTTAGTTTCAAGTGAACGAGTTGAACGTATCATGGAACAGGCCAAATTTTACGGCAGTGATAATGGTATAACAAGAGGATTGATTTTCTGTTCTAGAAAGAATGAGGCAATTGAATTATCAACGTTATTTAATGCTAAAGGATTAAAAACTGTTGCTTTAACTGGCGATAGTACTGAGGAGGAAAGAGCCATATCGATTGAAAAATTAGAGACCGATGAGCTGAGTGAAAAACTAGATTATATTTTCACAGTAGATATCTTCAACGAAGGAATTGATATTCCAAAAATCAATCAGATTATCATGCTTCGCCCAACGGAATCTGCGATTATTTTCATTCAACAATTAGGTCGTGGTTTAAGAAAGGTTGATGGAAAAGGCTATTTGACGGTTATCGATTTTATCGGAAACTACGAAAACAATTATCTTATCCCAATTGCATTATATGGTGATACATCATACAACAAAGACTCCTTGCGGAAATTACTCACAGAAGGGAGTAGGATGATACCAGGAGCTTCCACCATTAATTTTGATGAAATCACCAAAGAGAGAATTTTTCAATCCATTGATTCCGCTAATATGCAATTGTTAGCTGACTTGAAAAAGGATTACAATCTTTTGAAATTCAAACTCGGTCGAACACCAATGATGATGGATTTTATTGAGCATGGCTCTCGTGATCCTTTTTTATTTATTGAATATGACAAATCTTTCTACAGTTTTACACGAAGAATTGAGCAGGCTGACGATCAAGAATTGCCGGTAAATCAAAGAAAACTACTGGAACTTTTTTACATGGAAATTAATAATGCAAAGCGTGTTGAAGATAGTCTTATCATAAAAATACTCATTGAATCAGGTGAACTTTCAGTGAACGAACTAAAAGAAATAGTTCTTAGAAAGTATGGTTATTCCATATCTGATGACACCATACAATCATGCATTTCTAACTTGAATTTTGAATTTGTTAGAAAAGGACAGAAAATCATTTATTTAAAAGATAATTTCTTCTATTTACATGTCGAATTCATTGATATTCTAAGCAATTCAATATTCAAAAGATTTCTATTAGATTCTATTTATTACTCTATTTATGCTTTTAACAATGCCTACAAGAAAGATCACTATAAAAATGGATTAATACTCTACAATAAATACAGTCGCAAAGACGTATGCCGATTGTTAAATTGGGAAAAAGACATAAGTAGCACGGTTTTCGGTTATCGAACACATAACGGAGTTACACCATGTTTTGTTACATATCATAAATCTGATGAGATTGATAGCACCATAAATTATAATGACCACTTCATAAATCAATCAATATTTGCTTGGGAGTCTAGGTCGAATAGGAAACTTGAGAGCAATGAAATAAAGGACGTGATTAACTCCACTCGCATCTTACTCTTTGTAAAAAAGCAAGATGGAGAGGGAACTGATTTTTACTTTATGGGTGACGTCACAATAATCCCTGATTCCATAGAACAAGGTTCTATGCCCGAAACAAACCTGCCGATTGTTCATTTTAAATTTCATCTTCAACAACCTGTAATTGACAGTCTTTATCAATATATTACAACAGATAAAATAAAACAAATCGATAAGTCTTCTCTATCAGAAAATACTCGCAAAATCATCCCAATTCAGCAATCCTTAAGTTTTCAAGAAGAGTTAAGAAACCCAATTCCATTATATGACTTTTATGCTGCAGCAGGTACGTTTAGCGAATTGCAATCAGAAAAGGATTTCAAACTTATAGAAGGACCCGAAAATAGTTCAGGCAAAGATTATTTCGCATGTAAAATTATAGGTGAATCAATGAATAGAGTCATTCCAAATGGTTCTATTTGCTTGTTTAAAACTGATTCAGGAGGTAGCAGAAATGGGAAAATTGTATTGGTAGAAAACATGGATATTCAAGATCCAGATTTTAATTCAGCTTTTACGATAAAAACTTACTCAAGCGAAAAAATAATTAATGAAGATGGCTGGAGGCATAATTCAATTGTTTTAAGGCCAAATTCATTTGACAGATCATACCAAAACATTGTAATTACAGAAGAAATTGCAGCAGGAATGAGAGTTGTTGGAGAGTTTGTGAAAGTTTTGAAAGAACCTTAATAATAATTAATAAGATAAGTTTTTCTAAATAGCATGAACATTGCAACTATCAAATTTTTCGAAACAGATCTTATATTTTGTTTCAAAATACTTCCCAATGAATAAATCCCTCAATTTAAAACTGATATTTACATTTTCATTTATGGTGCTTTATTATTACATTGGTCAATCTATTTTAACGCCATTATTTATCAGTGATGAATGTTATACCATTTATACTTATATAATAGTCTAATAAATTCATGGTAAATGCTCCCGATTCCTATCGGGACAATAGCTGTTTAGTACAATTTCATTGGACTAATACAGATATGCTTTCGGTATTATTATCACTTCCACAAAGTGCCTTGGTATATTGAACTGTTGTTTGATTTTCAAGAATCCCACCCTGTGCCAACAGTTCTAGGCTATTTTGTTTTTGGAGGTATTGGTTTTTATATCGGTAAGTTGGTGGCGAAAGGGAGTGTTGTAACAACAGAAGTTTGATTTTAAGAAAAAGATTTGTAAAATTGAAAAAAAGTATTAGATTTACTCGTTGAAGCGATGTAACTAAATTTTATTTAAAAACAAATTAAAAGCATACTATCAAATGGAAAACCCCAATTCAGAATTTATCCTATTCAAAACCGAAGACGAGAAAATTTCGGTTGATGTTCGTATGAATGACGAAACTGTTTGGCTCACGCAAGACCAAATGGCTAACTTGTTTGACAAAGGCAGAAGTACTATTGCCGAACATATTTTAAATGTTTTTAAAGAAGGAGAATTAGACGAGAATACAACTTGTCGGAAATTCCGACAAGTTCGCAATGAAGGCAACCGAACCATAGAAAGAGATATCGAACATTACAATCTTGATGTGATCATTTCCGTTGGTTATCGTGTAAAATCTTTGCGTGGAACACAATTTCGTCAATGGGCTACCAAACGCCTTAACGAATACATTCGCAAAGGATTTACCATGGACGATGAGCGCATAAAAAACTTGGGTGGTGGCGGTTATTGGAAAGAACTCTTGCAACGCATTCGAGACATTCGGGCTTCAGAAAAAGTTTTTTATCGTCAGGTATTGGATATTTATTCCACCAGTATTGATTACAACCCCAAAGCAGAAGTTTCCATTGCATTTTTTAAAAAAGTGCAAAACAAAATTCATTATGCCGTGCACGGACAAACCGCAGCCGAAGTGATTTTTAACCGTGCTGATGCTGAAAAGGAATTTATGGGTCTGATAACATTTGTAGGCGAACGTCCGTATTTGAAAGATGTAAGCATTGCAAAAAACTACTTAAACGAAAAAGAATTGAGAGCCTTGGGACAAATTGTTTCGGGATATTTGGACTTTGCAGAACGCCAAGCGGAACGTGAACAAACGATGACAATGAAAGATTGGGCAGCACATTTAGACCGTATTTTAACCATGAGTGGTGAAAAAATCCTAGAAGGAGCAGGAACCATCAGTCACGAAGAAGCTCTTGAAAAAGCAACTACCGAGTATAAAAAATATCAGCAAAAAACGCTTAGCGAAGCAGAAAAAAACTATCTAGAAAACCTGAAAGCGATAGAAAAGAAAACGAAAAACAATTGAACTGAAATTTATCTTTGTTAAACTACTATTAGTATCAAAAGTAGATTGGAATCTCATGATTGATGTAGCAAGCCAAACAAAAATCTTTGATAATTTAGAATTTTCAAACATTAAGTCCGTTCAAACATCTTTAACTAAAAAAGAAAAAATCAAAAAGCAGGCTCTAATTAAAGCTTATGAATCAATCAAAAAGTTAAAAAAATTTGGGGTTAAATTATAAATATCAAATTTTTATACCAGATTTAATATTTTGTTTCAAAATACTTCCCAATGAATAAATCCCTCATTTTCAAACTGTTATTTACATTTTCATTTATGGTGCTTTATTATTTAATAGGTCAATATGTTTTAATGCCACTTTTTATAAATGATGAATATTATTATCACTTCCACAAAGTGCCTTGGTATATTGAACTGTTGTTTGATTTTCAAGAATCCCACCCTGTGCCAACCATTCTTGGATATTTTGTTTTTGGTGCTATTGGTTTTTATATTGGTAAGTTGGTGGCGAAAGGGAGTGTGATAACAACAGAAATTTGATTTTAAGAAAAAGATTTGTAAAACTCAATAATTTGTAATTACTTTGTAGTAACAAAAATAAACATGGATATAACAATCATAAATATTGGTAACTCTAAGGGAATTAGGCTTCCTAAAACAATTCTTGATAAATATAATATTCATGAAAAGGTAGAATTGATTTTAGAAAAAGGCTATATTATATTAAAGCCAAAAACAGAGCCTAGGAAAAACTGGGAAAAGGCATTTAAAAAAATGCACGAAAATGGAGATGACAAGCTCTTAATGGATGATGTTTTTAATGACGAAACTTTCGAAGAATGGACTTAAATCAATATTGTATTGTGTTGGTTAATTTAGACCCAACTATTGGCAGTGAAGCTAAAAAGACAAGGCCTTGCTTGATCATATCACCAAACGAAATGAATAAACACCTTCAAACAATTATAATTGCTCCTATAACCAGTAGTTCAAAAAACTATCCAACAAGAGTGGAAATCAAAGGGACGACAACCAAAGGCTGGATTATGATAGACCAAATTAGAACCATTGATAAAAAAAGAATTATTAAAACATTTGAGGAAATAAGCAAAAAAGAAATTTTGTCCGTTAAAAATGTAATTAAAGAAACATTGGTTTTATAAACCAAGTGTTTTAGAATCCCCTAAAGCATCTCTTCAAACTTAAACGCTTAATAATCAATTGTTTTTTAAATTTATATTAGCCGAAATTGATACTATTTTAGCGTATTGCCAGAGAAAATGGTTCCGCAATTTTCTGATTGCATTTAATACAATTGTTTTAGATGATTCTTGCAAAACCGTGATTTACTAGGATACAATAAATGAAGTCTTATTCATTTTCCTTGTTTCGCGATTTGCGAAATGAGAAAATATGATTATATTTGCACCATGAGAAAGCACAATGGTATGCGTCCACAAGATGTTGCTATCCTTTTGAAGATCATAGCTATTGATGGTCAAGATTGGCAATTGGTGGGACTTTCAAGTTCGCTAAAAATAAGTATTTCGGAAATTTCGGAGTCTTTAAACAGAAGTCGAATCGCAAGTCTTATTGATTTCAATAAGAAAAAAATCAATCGACAGAATTTATTAGAATTTCTGGAATACGGAGTTCGGTATGTCTTTCCCCAACAGCCTGGAGCAATGGTAAGAGGAATTCCTACGGCTCATTCCCACCCATTTATGAAAAATAATTTTACAAGTGAAATGAATTATGTTTGGCCAGATATTAAGGGAAAAGTAATGGGCCTGACGATTGAACCTTTTTATCCAAAACAGGTTGATGCTGTTCTAGAAGATCAGGAATATTATAAACTGCTAGCCTTAGTTGATGTTATTAGAGTAGGGAAAGTTAGGGAAATTAAATATGCTGTAAATGAATTGAATAAGATTATTTCACATGAGTCATCAAACTAATACAGTAAGAATAAAGGCCGTTGCAAATGCCTTAGATTCATTAAAAGAAAAAATTGTTTTCGTTGGTGGGGCTACAGTATCTCTATATCCTGATAGGCAAGCGTTCGAAGTGAGGCCTACAGATGATGTGGATGTTATAATAGAAATTCTAAACCACCAAAGCAGGGCTGAGTTGGAAGAAATATTAAGAGCCATAGGGTTTTCGCATGATATTGAATCTGGAGTCATTTGTCGATATAAAATACAGGGAATTATTGTTGATATAATGCCAACTAATGACCCCACTATTGGATTTAGTAATAAATGGTATCCTGATGGGTTTAACCAAGCTGTTGAATATAAAATCGATGAACAATGTACAGTGCGAATATTAAGTGCTCCATATTTCATCGCAACAAAATTAGAAGCTTTCAAAGGTCGTGGTCAGAATGATGGAAGAACAAGTCAGGATTTTGAAGATATTATTTATGTATTGGAAAACAGAGCATCTATTTGGGAAGAAATGAATCTTTCTAACGAAACTGTTAAAAATTATTTACGATCAGAATTTCAAAATTTATTAAATAACCCAAATCATTTTGAATGGATAGATGTGCATACAGAAAGAGGGTATCCACCAGCTACTTACTTTATTATAGAAGCTTTGAAAAAATTTGCGAAATAGCTTTTTCAATCACCTTCAACAAAGTTGACTATCCGTTTATCATAAAATCTAAATATAATATGTAGCCCATCTCTTCGGCTCTGCTCAGGGTAAGCAAGCTCAATAAATGCTTTTATTACACATTTTCAATTTGGTTTTTTGGATTTATTTTACCATTATTGCTTCAATAAATTTAATAAATCATGGAAGACAATCAAATCAACCCGCCAAAAAGACCTACTTTTTTAACTGTTTTATGTATTCTTACTTTCATTGGAAGTGCTTTTAGTATTTTTTCTGGTGTTTCTAATGCAATGCTAGCTCCAACGTCAGCGGCAATGTTAGGACCCATTACACTTGAAGTAGAAAAAGAATTTGAAAAAGCCAAACAAGAAAATAAAGTGGACCTCATAGAAGATATGAATGAACAAGCAACAATTGATTCTTTAACAGGTGGTAGCATAGATTCTAACGATGTTGTTGAGGCCATTGAGAGCTCAAGCAGCAAAATTGAAGAAGAAATGATTGGTAAAATTCAAAATACAGTTGGTGGAGCTTTGGCAAGTGTTACAGAAGAAACCATCCGAAACAGCGCTTATGCTAGCATCATTGCAGCTATATTGACTTTGATGGGGGCTTTCTTTATGTGGGGACTTAAAAAGATTGGTTTTTGGGTGTATGTGTTAGGTACTGCAGTTAGCATCATCGCTCCAATCATCATATACAATGGCAATGTTGTAGGTGCTTTCACCGCCATTGGTTTAGGTTTTGTAGGTCTTATTTTTGTTATCCTCTACGCTGTTAATAGAAAACATTTGGTATATTAGTAGGATATAGGGATAAGGAAAAAGGATAAAGGGATAAGGTCCCGCATGAAACTGCAGGATAGGGTAAAAAAGAAGAGCAAATGAAATGTTGGCGTAGTATTGACTATGTCAAGAGGCCTTAATTAGGGTCTGCTGAAAAACCACAATCACCTATTAATCAATTAAATAAATTAATTTTTAACATATTAAGTGCAAGGAAATTTGCATAAAACCCGAAAAAACCGTGCATCTACTTTTCATTTTCTTTTTTTTATCATTTATTTATTTTTTTTAATTGTAATGATGAGTAAGCAAAGCTTAGTTCATTGCCAAAAAAAGACCACGAAGTAGCAGCGAAGCTAAACAACAAAGCGAAGCGACCTCACGAATGCAATAAAACAAACAAGAATGAGTAAAAAAAGCTAGCCCCATATTAAATTTAGACTTTTCATCTTGATTTTTCAGACCACTGCGGGTGATTTCCTTGAGTCCACTCAAGGAACTTCCCTTGTGGTTTCCCTGAAAAATCTGTTCCGCAAACTTGCGGAATAATAAGTCAAATTTAATAAAGGTGCGAACGTCTTCGATTTTAGTTATTATTTTAATGAAATTTTTAAGGTTGGGTTTTTCAGCAAGCCCTAATTAACTTAATTATTTTTCATAGATGCCACCATGGGATTTTGTCCTGTGTGTGGCATTTTTTTTGAAATATAACTCTCAATTTAAATTTCAAGATTGAACGCTTAAATAAACTAAATAGGCTATGCCATGAATTATAAAAAATGCTAAAAGGCAATTCCCAATTCATTCATCAGATGATAGATCACATCGGGGTATGAAATGATGGTAAAAACAACCCCAAATAAAGCGCCAAAAAAATGGGCATCGTGTCCGATGTTATCTTGTTGCCTTTTACCCATGTAATATTCATAAACCAAATATAAAACCCCAAAAAGCCAAGCAGGAATTCCGATTGCGAAATACAAGTATATTTTGGATGTGGGCGCAAAAAGTATGTAGCTGAAAATCATAGCACTCGTTGCTCCCGAGGCGCCAACAGCGCTGTATCGGTAGTTGTCTTTGTTTTTAAAATACGAATACAAGCTACTCATAACGATTGATAAAAGGTAAAATAAAATAAAATATAAAAACCAAAAATCACCGGCAATGATGATTGATATTTGCTCCAAGGCACTGCTAAAAAAATACAGTGTCAACATATTAACAATTAGGTGCATGTAGTCGGCATGAATAAATCCATGACTAATCCAACGGATATATTCCTTTTTGTGAAAAATTCGGTAGGGACTAAACACCAGTTTTTCAAAAAGTGCAGGATTGTTAAACGACAAATAAGAAATCAGTGCAGTAACAAGAATTATTAGTAGAATCATTTTATTATGTGGCAAATTAAGTATTAATTTGCATGAATTGAAAAAGATTTTATTATTGAGCGATACTCACGGTTGTTATGAAGATGATATCATCAAACACTTTGAGGATGCAGATGAGCTATGGCATGCGGGCGATTGGACCAATTTGACACTTAATACAATGATGGAGCAAACAGGTAAACCCATTCGTGGGGTGTGGGGCAATGTTGATGGTCATGAAATTAGAGCCATTTATCCGCTTCATAACCGTTTTGTTTGCGAAGGCTTAAAAGTGTGGATGACCCATATAGGTGGTTATCCGGGCAAATACAATCCCAAAATCCGAGTTCAATTACAAACCAATCCGCCAGATATTTTTATTTGTGGTCATAGCCATATATTAAAAGTAGTAAGAGACCCCAAACTCAATAATCTTTTATGCATCAATCCCGGTGCAGCAGGCAGACATGGTTTTCACGTCATGCGTACCATGATTAAATTTGAATTGGACGCAGGTAAAATTCAAAACATGGCTGTTATAGAATTAGGAAAAAGAACGGCAGGAATTTTGCCTGACATACAATAAATTAACCCAAAACATGTTTAAATACCAAAACATACATCCCATGAAATATTTTTATACATTAAGTCTTTTGTTCTTTGTGAGTGCTTGTGCCGTAGCTCAAAAAGACAAGCCAAAAGACAGTCCAGCGGCTAAATTATCAGAAGAAGCCTATGCCCAATATAAAGAAGAAAACTACGATAAGGCAAAAGAATTTATTGATAAAGCCTTGAAAAAAGATACTAACTACATCATTGGTTGGGAATATAAGGCTGAAATAGAAATGAAAAGAGGTAATACCAAAGAAGCCATTCAAGCTTGTTTGAAGCTAACAGACTTAGAGCCCGAAAACTATTACCAATACTTCAGATTAGGCATTGCTTATAAAAATGATATGCAATATGGCGAAGCCAAAAAAATGTTTGAAAAGTATTTGAAAAGTCCCAAAAAATTAGACCCACGAAGAATTTCTATGGTTCAAATTGAAATTGCCAATATGGATGTTTGCGATCAATTGGTTAAAAATCCTGTCCCTTTCAAGCCTATCAATATGGGAAGCAGCATCAATTCTAAAGACAATGAGTATTTTCCTGGTTTAACCATCGATGGGCAAAATTTTTATTACACCCGATTGGTGATGTCTGGCAAATACCCGCAAGAAGATTTCTTTTGGTCTAAAGCCATCAATGATTCAACTTTTCAGCCTTCAATTGCCATGCCTTTTCCTGTCAATACATTCGAAAACGAAGGTACTATTTCTGTTACAGCCGATGGTAAATTTATTTTTTTTACAGCTTGCAACAGGGTAGATAACAATGGTATTCCTATTGGTTTAGGTAGTTGCGATATTTATTTTTCACAATATAATGTTGGCAAATGGAGTACCCCTGTTAATATGAATGCGCCCATCAATTCAAGTTCTTGGGAATCTCAACCGAGTATCAGTTCAGATGGTTTAACCATCTATTTTGCAAGTAATAGACCGGGAGGATTTGGTGGAAGTGATATTTACAAATCTGAGTTTAAAAATGGTCGTTTTCAAAAGCCAGAAAATCTAGGGCCAGAAATCAATACTGCTGGCGAAGAACAATCGCCATTTATTCACTTTGACAACCAAACACTTTATTTCAGTTCTGATGGTATTCCAGGTATGGGAAACAAAGATATTTTTATGTCGAAATTAGGCGAAGATGGAAAGTTTAGTAAGGCTCAGAACATTGGCTACCCAATCAATACTGGAGGAGAAGAATTAGGTTTGATAGTTGATAGATTGGGGCAGTATGGATTTATGAGTTCAAACAGACCGGGCGGATATGGCGGATTAGACATCTATAAATTTGCGATACATGAAAAAATGAAACCAGAACCCATCAATTATGTAAAGGGCATAGTGTTTGATGCTAAAACGAATGCAAAAATTGGGGCAAAAGTAGAGTTATACGACTTAGAAACTGGCAAATTGATTACCTCTGTAACAAGCAATAAAATTTCAGGAGAATTTTTAGTAACGCTACAAGCTAATAAAAATTATATGTTAAACGTAGATCAAGTTGATTATTTATTTTATGCAGATAATTTTTCATTGAAAGAATCTAAAACAATGGAGCCATTTTTGATTGAAGTGCCCCTTAAAAAACCAGACAAAGACATAGAAATTAAGCTTTCTAATGTTTTTTTCGATACCGATAAATTTGATATCAAAGCCGAATCTATGCTTGAATTAGACAAATTGGTAAATTTGCTTAAGAAATTTCCGTTTATGAAAATAGAAATTGGTGGACATACAGATAATTCTGGTGATAAAACCAAAAACAAAACTTTGTCTCAAAATAGAGCAAAAAGTGTTAAAGATTATTTGATTTCAAAAGGGGTAGAACCAACTAGATTATCTGCAATAGGTTATGGTGATAGTAAGCCGATTGCTAGCAATGACGACCCCAAAGGCAGAGCGATAAATAGAAGAACGGTTTTTAAAGTAATCAGTGTAAATTAACATATATCAAGAAGCAATTTTAAAGCACACATATTTTTATATCTTTGCTGCCTTAAAATGAATCAGGAAGAATTATTTAAAAACGTCATTTCTCATTGCAAAGAATATGGTTTCATATTTCAATCGAGCGAAATTTATGATGGATTAAGCGCAGTATATGACTACGGTCAAATGGGTGCCGAATTAAAGAAAAACATCAGAGATTTTTGGTGGAAAAGCATGGTGCAAATGCATCAAAATATAGTTGGTATTGATGCGGCCATTTTTATGCATCCAACAACTTGGAAAGCCAGTGGTCATGTGGATGCCTTTAATGATCCTTTGATAGATAATAAAGATTCAAAAAAACGTTACCGTGCAGATGTATTGATAGAGGAACATATTGCTAAAATTAATGCAAAAGCAGAAAAAGAAATAGAAAAAGCAAAAGCTCGTTTTGGCGAAACTTTTGATGAAGTTTTATACAGGCAAACTAATCCTAGAGTTTTAGAATATTTAAATAAAGCCAATGACATTGAATCAAGATTTAAAAATGCTTTAGAAAACAACTTATTAGACGAAGTTAGACAAATTATTATCGACTGCGAAATTGTTTGTCCTATTTCAGGATCCAAAAATTGGACAGAAGTTAGGCAATTTAACTTGATGTTTTCTACTCAAATTGGTTCGCTTTCGGAAGATTCTAACACCATTTATTTGAGGCCTGAAACAGCACAAGGGATTTTTGTAAATTATCTCAATGTGCAAAAAACAGGCAGAATGAAAATTCCTTTTGGCATAGCTCAAACTGGTAAAGCTTTTAGAAATGAAATAGTTGCTCGCCAATTTATTTTCAGAATGAGAGAGTTTGAACAAATGGAAATGCAGTTTTTTGTTAGACCGGGCACCGAAATGGAATGGTATAACTATTGGAAAAATACCCGAATGAAATGGCATCAAGCCTTTGGTTTTGGTGATAACAAACACAAGTTTCACGATCATTTAAAATTAGCACATTATGCCAATGCAGCCTCTGATATTGAGTTTAATTTTCCATTCGGATTCAAAGAATTAGAAGGCATTCATAGCAGAACCGATTATGATTTAAAACAACATGAAAATCACAGTGGTAAAAAATTGCAATATTTTGACTCAGAATTAAATGAAAGTTATGTGCCATATGTTGTTGAAACATCTATAGGGTTAGACCGACTTTTTTTAGCCATATTATCTGAAGCTTATCAGGAAGAAACGCTTGAGGACGGCAGTCAAAGAGTGGTGTTGAATATTGCTTTTCCACTTGCTCCCATCAAAGTAGCTGTTTTGCCTTTGGTTAATAAAGACGGATTGCCAGAAAAAGCGCAAGAAATAGTTGATTTATTGAAATATGATTACAATGTTGCAACAGAATCTAAAGATGCTATTGGTAAAAGATACAGAAGAAATGATGCCATTGGAACTCCTTATTGCATTACTGTAGATTACGAAACATTAGAAAACAATACAGTGACTATTAGGAATAGAGATACCATGAAACAAGAACGCATTCAGATAGTTCAAATCAATCAAATACTCAGAGACACCGTTGATATGTCGGTGCTATTAAAAAAGTGCTGATTTTAGGTTTTTTTTGGTGTTAAAATCATTAACTTATTGCCACAATGAAAAGATACGATTTTATTAAAAATAGCTTATTATTGTCGTTAGGTGCCTGTGTTATGAGAATAAATGATTTAAAAAAAATAACAGACGAAATGCCTGTGACCCCCAAAATGCCTGTGTTATTTTTGGGGCATGGATCACCAATGAATGCCATTGAAGAAAATGAGTTTGTAGCAGGTTTTAGAAATATCGCCCAAACACTGCCTAAACCAACTGCTATACTCTGTATTTCTGCACATTGGTATATCAATAAAACAGCTGTTACAGCGATGGAGATGCCCAAACAAATATATGATTTTGGTGGTTTCCCAAAAGCTTTATACGATGTTAAATATCCCGCATTGGGTTCTTTGTTATTAGCAAACGAAACAAAAAATACCGTTAAAAAAGTTGAAGTTCAATTGGATGAAACATGGGGATTAGACCACGGTGCTTGGACAGTTATCAAACATTTGTATCCCAATGCGGATGTGCCAGTGGTGCAGATGAGTATTGATTACACCAAAGATGCCCAATTTCACTTTGATTTGGCAAAAGATTTACAAGCCTTAAGAAGCAAAGGCATACTCATCATTGGCAGTGGAAATATCATTCATAATTTAGGTTTGGTAGATTTTTATAATTTAGATAAGGACAATTATGGATACGATTGGGCGATAGAAAGCCGTGCCATCATGAATCAACTCATAGAAAAAGGCGATTTTAAGTCTTTAATTCAATATAACACCTTAGGTAAATCCGTACAACTAGCCATCCCAACAGCTGAACATTATTTGCCTATGATATACAGTTTAGGGCTAAAAGAGGAGAATGAAACATTAAATCTGTTTAACGATAAATTATTAGGCGGTTCTTTGAGTATGACGTCTTTTAAAATTGGGTGAAATAAAATTGCAACAAATAATTATTTTGCTTTTTTAATCGTAGTTCTTCATCTGTTTTGAGTCAAAAAAAGCCCGCTTTAGCGGACTTTTTTATGGAATTTAATTAAGGTTTTTACTGATTACTATGAATGATCAACTTCTCTGTTTTTTGAGTATTACCACACGTAATTTTAACAAAATAAATACCCGCAGCCAAACCATTAGTTTCTATGAATTGCGAGGTTTGTTTGCCATTGTAGCTATTGTTAAACAACACTTTACCCGTTACATCAATCAATGCAATGCTATAATCTTGCTCGTTATTGTTGAAGATAGATACAGTGAAATTGGCGGTGGTGGGGTTGGGGTGTAATGTAAATGTTATCTCATTCTTTATTAGTGTACTCATTTTACTTGAATCTTTGTTTTCTTTGGGTCTGACACTAGAGCTGAAAGCTTTTTCTTTGTATTTGTTTTTGTTGCAGAAATTTGAAATCTCGGAATTTGTTAAATGAGAGTTTTGGTAGTTTGGAATATAACAATTGTATTTTACACTATTGTTTTCTACAATCCTTAATTCAACTCTAGGGTTAATATTAATTGGGTTTTTAATTTCAATTTTTTGTTCCGACTCAATGATAGTGTTTGTGCCAATAGAAACATTTGAGCCAAATGTTATTATACCACCTGCTCTAATTAACGAGTTAGGTGGTACTATTGAATTGTCAGGAAGATGTAAATCACCTATAGCTGTTAAGTATTGCTCTCCATTATAATTAATGTTATGTGACTTGAAAAAATCGTTGTTAAATGGAATCGAATTCAATTTAAAACCTAAATTAGTGCTATAAATGTAATTGCTTACTTCGCCAGATTCAAAATATAAACTATTGCCACATTTAAAACAACAATTAGGGCCATGTTCAACCCAATCAGTACCCCATACATTCGAGTTATAACTGCCCTCTATGTTTGATTTAGTCGCATTTAATAACTTCCCTTGTAAATCATAAGACAATATCATCGTTACGGGTTTTAAATTTGTATTGCTTTTATGCTTTAGTAAAACATAAACTTTTAAAAAAACTTCGGAAAAATTATTGTTCCCTAACAAAGTTATTGAAAGATTTTCTAAACAATTTGCTGGTAAGTAATCTGTTCTAAATTGAATGACACTACTATCAGCAAAAGGATAATTTGGTGAAACAAAATCTAATATTAAATTAGTGTTATTTTCAATACTTTGTATCCTTTTAGCTGCTGCACTTATATTGGGTATTTTTATTGGAGCTAAGTTAGATATAAGAGTTCCTGAAGTAGTGTGTAATCGTTTGTTATTGTTAATATATCCATTGTGTTTGGGCTTTGTTGAGTAGCCATAGTTTGGATAACCCCAATCAAATAAAGTGTCTTTTATATCAGGATGTGTAATTAAATTATAAAAAGGCAATGCCAATGTGTTATTGTAATCTTTTGGTTGATCTAGAAACAATCTGTCTTTACCGTAAAATCTAGTTACAATTGCGGCTTCTACACTTACAACTTCTAAATCTGATGCAGGATTTAAAACATACTTGAGCGGTGTTTTAGGTTTGTATTGTTTGAAAATTACATCTTTTGCACCATCTTCATTGTTTAGTTTACTTGTGTTTTTTTTACATTCATTACTCAAATCAAAACTTAAACCATACGATGTAATATTGAAAACATTCGGCTTTACCTCTCCGTATTCAAATTCTGGCAATTCTAAAATATTAAACACGCCAAGTATGTTGTTGTAGATGGGTTTGTAATTATCGTCTCCATTATAATTACCTGGAGTATAAATTTGATGCACATCAGCTTTAGAATTACTTTTTAATGTGCCTTGAAGAGTTAAATCCACTTCAAAAATTGTTGGGGCTACACTTACGGGGCTATTTTTTTCTTTGGTTGAACTTACAAAGAAATCAATAACGCCAATAGCTGCGCCTACATAAGGCAGAAAACCGACCACTTTCTTTGCGCCTACCAACAAATCTAAAATACCCTCGGCATCATCTACTGTAAAAAACTCATTTGCATTCATGACATATTCTCCTTTAATGAATTTGGAATAATCTAAATTTTCTGTCTGAGAGCCTGGCAATAAGTTTGTAACAACATCATCATACAATGATTTGTTTTTACCTCTCAAATCTTGTAGTTTCTTCCAAATTCTAATTCTATTGGCAGTATCAGTGTAATCTTTTAGATATTTATTGATATCGGTTTTGTACTTAGAAAAATCTTTATATCCTTTTTGACCAGCATTCACCATTTTTTTAACCCCATCAGCACTCATCATTTCACTTGAGGAATAAGTTGGATTTCCTGTCATTGATTGTTTACCTTCTGTTACTTTCTCTTTAAAAGTGCCATTTATTTTGGCATCCATTTTTGATTCTTGTATAAAAAAATATTCAAACAATATTGTTGAATATGTATTTAGGTATTCCTGAAATTCTTGACAAGTACATGGATCATAGGCAACCACAGTTTCAGAAAACAACCAATAGTAATTTGAATTTGAATAAAAATTAGTGTTTTCGGAATTTACTTTCGGATTAAAATGGACAACATCGTTTGCAATAGGTTTCATGTGTTGAAACAAAGCTGTTTTTCTTTGATCTGCAAATGATATTCGCAACATAGCCCCTTGATTGTTATTGTTTTCTCCATTAACAATCAACATAAAACACCTTAATTTACCTGAGTATTTATTATATAGGGCATAAAAAGGATATGTCACCCTATCACTTGGATTACTAGAATTTATTCCAAAATTTTTAGTAACCAATTCCCATCCATCTTCCGGGTGAAAATCTTTGTTCGCAGCTTGTTGATGTCTTCTAAATTCAAACAATGCTGGATTGTTGTTTGTAGTAGAACCTTGATAAACCCAAAAAGGCGACCTGATTTTTGTAACATCAGTTTGATTGGTTAAATATAAATCAAACTCTTCTTGGGTCCAATTCCAAGAATTGTTCGAAAGTTGATTGCCTTGTACTCCAAAATTTCTCCAATCTGTTGTTGGTGTATTGATGTTGTTCCAACATTGTGCTTTTATATTGTAATTGTTAAAAATTACAATTAAAAATATTATGATTTGTTTTATTTGTTTCATCTTATTATCTGATTTGAAATTTTAGTGCCTACCCATGTTTTACTTATAAGATTAAAAGGAGTGTTTTCAGGTTGTTTATTGCCTGTTGCTAACCACTTTTGATAGGATGTTTGGTTGTATTTGTAGTTTATGGTAACTCTATTGTTAAATATTCTTGCTTTATATGATAATGCAAAACTACCTTGAACGCCATCAAGTTCAATTTCTGTCCTTAATATGGATTTATAGCCAATATAATTATCTCCACCATTACACATTTCAGCCATATCAAGATAAAAAGGAGCTTGAGGCCATAATCCTTTTGGCAAACCAGCTAAATTTGCAGGTTCTGCACAAGAAATGACTCTGTTTGGATTTTCAATATAACCAAAACTAATCATAAATTCTTCATGTGGTTTATCTGTATGATGCCCTTTCCAAGTGCCCCAAAATGGAGATAATAATGGGTTTATGGTATCATAAGCTGGCTGTTTTCTTAAAGCTTTAGAATGAAATTTTTTAGTCACAGTATCTCTTTGTTTTTTCCCATTCAAACAAGGGGAATTACATTGTGTTATTAAGGTCACAGTGATATTTCTATCAGGGGGGAAATAACTTCTGCAAAGTGTTTTACTTTTTTCTATTTCAGCTCCTAAAATCCATGTAAAACTATCGTTTTTGTGTTTAGGAACAAAACAAACAGAATTATGTCCATAGACAGTGTCTGCTTCTGTAAACATAGTGTCACTATATCTTATGTCCCCTAAAGCTTCGTAAATAGTAAAGTCTGCATTTGCTTCTGTTATTCCATAACAAGGATCATAATTTTCGCACTTAGGGTTGCTTGGGTCTTGGCAACACTCCTTTCTACAAGTGCTAAAAAACACCACCAAAAACAAAGCGAGGGTTAGTTTCATTATCTTAAGCATATTGGTATTGGTTTTTGGGTTGTAGTTGAGGCACAATCTTTTTTACAAGCACCTAGGCTCAATAATAAAAAGAGTGCCGTTAATTTTAATAAAGTTTTCATAACGCTTACTTATTTAAAATGGCATTCAATTTGGCTTCTAACTCTTTTAGTCGAGCTTCTTGGGCTTTCAGTTGCTCGTCTTGTTGTGTCCCTATGTTGCTAAATTTCAATTGGTGAAATATATTTTTCATAAAAATGATTGTTTGTAAGGCAAATATAGGGATTATCAAATAAAAAAAGCCCGCTTTAGCGGACTTTTTTATGGAATTTAATTAAGGTTTTACTGATTACTATGAATGATCAACTTCTCGGTTTTTTGGGTATTGCCACACGTTATTTTAACAAAATAAATACCCGCTGCTAAACCATTGGTTTCTATGAATTGCGAGGTTTGTTTGCCATTGTAGCTATTGTTAAACAACACTTTGCCCGTAACATCCATCAATGCAATGCTGTAATCTTGCTCGTTGTTGTTGAAGATAGATACGGTGAAGTTGGCGGTGGTGGGGTTGGGGGAGAGTTTAAAAGCTATTATTGATTTTTGTTTTTCCTCATATTCTTTCATTGCTCTTGCTTGTTCTTCATAAGCTTCTTTTTCTCTCTTTACAGCAGACTGAGAAAATGTTTGAGCTTTGTATTTACTATTGTTGTTACAAAAAGCTGAAACTTGAGCATAAGTTTGAGGAGGTTGAGGAATTTTTTCTAGAGGCAATCCAACAATTAATTCAATGTCAGGGGAAATTTCTGCGCCAGGTTCTAATACAAAACCCTTTAATGAATAGATTTTTACTTTAGCACCATTAGTAGTTGACATTTTTGCTGATATATAAACTTCTCCATCAAATGCTAAATCTTTGGTTTGAGAAAAAATAATATTAGAATTAAAATCTTTTAATTCTCGTTGTATATTTATCACATTGTTTTTGGTAATAATTCTTTGAGGTATGTTTTGGAGACTCAATTTAGTTGGAAAGGATAACATCATATAAGATTTATTTGGTTCATTGTTTTTACCGATATCATTAGATTCTATTATTATTTTAAATTGAATTAAAATTTTTCCATTAAAGGTTTCTAATATATTATCATTAAACAATCCAATAACAGATAAATCTTTAAAGTTTTCTAATGGAACAAAAGGTGACGTGAATTTTATGAAATTGTTAGAAGATTTTATGATATTTTTATTGTCAAATGTTGTAAAATTAATTGGAATTAATTCCATTGATAAATTATCTGTTATAATATATCTACAATATATTACTGTTTTATTTAAGTTTATATTTAATTTGGGGTTGAAACTAAATTTTAAATCATCTTTTAATTCAAATCTAACAAAACGCGGAAATAATATTCTGTTTGGATTTGTCCTATCTAATTCATCAAATCCAAGAGAATCATGAAATTGCAATACAGGTGTTTCAAGCATAGCAAAAGTTCCTAGGCGTTCATTATAGGTTGGATAAGCAGGAATGGTTGTATTATTTAAGGGGTCATTAATATTATTTACATCTTCATATGTATATGCATTGTTTTGCATTTTAATATCGCTCCAATTTGAACCTGGCATTGCTAGAGATATTCTAGTATTTTGAATTGTTGTTGTCTCTGTCCAAGTACCACTCATGTTTAATAAATCTGTTACTAAATTAGATGCATTATCAGTTTTTCCACAACCTGAAGTTACTAAGGATGTCATTAAAGTAGTATTTGCATCAATAATTTCTATAGCAGCTTTGGCTTGTTTTTTATTGTCTATTCCATCAATATCATCAAAGTTTTTTTGAACTACTTTTGCAAATTTATTTCCACAATTTAATACATTTTCCAATTCTGTTAATTGATTTTTTTCTGCTTGACTTAAATTAGATTTTGGATTTGTTTTTACTAAATTAACTAAATCAATATAAGCTTGGACATTAACAACTGCACCTCCAGTACTAATAGCCGATGCAGTAGCAACACCAGCTGCTAATACTCTTGTTACAACTTTTAAACCAAAATCAGAATTATCTTGTTTTTTTTCGGTTTTTATTGCATCTTCTACTTCATTTAACTTAATATCAGCTGTTTTAACAAACGTAAACGATATATCCAGTTGTGATTTAAAATTACATAAACAAGGGTCATAAGCTACTGGTATATCAAACCAAAAAAACGAACTTTCATTATTTGTTGCAGTTGCAAATACTACTAAAACATTTTCCTCTGTTTCTTCATCCAAAGGTTGAATACTTCCTCCTTGAATGCTTAATAGATTAGTAGCTTTTAAATCTGGATTATAATGATTGGCAGATGATGGTATAATAATTTTATTTGGCGAAAATTTAGGTATTCTTAATTCAATTTTTATAGTAGAATAATCTTGATTTTGGCCCAAAATGGAACCAAAAAAACGAAATGTTCCAGAATATTTGTTATATAAAATCATATAAGGCAACTTTTTTCCGCCAGTATTAGGGTTAATGCCAGGTTCATCTAAAATAGAATATCCAGTGTTAATATTACTCAAAGCCCCAAAATCAACTTTTAATAACTCCCAACCATCTTCAGGATGATAGTTACTGCTATGATTGCCTGAAAGAGAACGATATTCACTAATGCCAGGGTCATTAAATGGGTTACGAAGTCCTTTCACAACACCATTTTCATCATAAGTTATATAATATTCATTAGGAGCTGGACTACCTATAGGATGTTTGACTTGCCATTTGAAGTCATTTTTTAAATCAGGGCAAACATCATTAACAAGATTAGTAGGGTTAGTTTTAATACCATTACCTAATTCGCAATGGTTTGAATTATTAGTATTATTGTGTGGAGCACAATTTGCAGGTGATGTTTGTGCTTTCAACAAGTTATTTGTTATTGCACATATCATTATAATTTTTATTATTTTTTTCATGTTGTTTTTTTTAAATTCTATCTCCAATAAATTCATATCTTTCAAATCCAGTTGGTTTTTTAAATTCATAAATTAGTCTAATTTTATTTTCATTAATAAAATAATTTTCAATGTAAGAAAAATAAAAACTTAATTTAGGAGTGTTTTGCTCTGGAAATAATATTTTGATTTTGCTGTTTTTATAATTTTGGCACATTTCAACTAGATGTGTCACTGGATGAAGTAATGTATCTACTGATTTTAATCCAATTGTTAAAGCAAACGGTGCTTCAACACCTCTAAAATTACCAATCATTTGTTGAATTAATGTTAAAGTTACTGATTTGTTTGGTTCATTTGTAAAATAACCTTTGAAACTTGCAAAACTTTCATTTCTTTTAATTAAAGAGTAGCCAAAAGGTTCAAAATATAAATTCCTAGTAACTTGTATCAAGGTGTCATCAGCTTGTGTCATGCAACTATTTAAAGGCGTTTTAATGGTTAGTGTTACTGATAAGTGTTTTCTCCAATTATCGGCTTTTAAATAGTCGCTAAAATCAACTTCAAAACCTTTATTTGTTTTTCTAGGTTCAGGTTCATTACCAATTTGCCACTCATAAGTGCTGTTATTGGGATTATTCAATGGTATATCAAATCGAACACTTGTTTCGCTAAAGGTATCGCATGGTATCAAATCGCACCAATCTTCAGGTGGCTTAAAACCCCTATCACCAGGGCGCACTCTAAAATTGGAATTTATTCTTGTTTTGCCATAGCATGGGTCATAATTCTCACACTCAGGATTTGTAGGATCTTGACAACAATCTTTTTTACATGTGCTAAAAAATAACACCAAGAAAAAAGCAAGTGTTAATTTCAATGAAGTTTTCATAACATTATTTGTTAAGGATTGCGTTCAATTTAGCTTCTAACTCTTTTAGTCGAGCTTCTTGAGCTTTCAGTTGCTCGTCTTGTTGTATGGTGTAGAGCGTTAGTTCTTCTATTTTTTGTTGTTGCAGTTTTTGCAATTCGCCCACATCTTGTCCGCTGTTCATTACGCTGTCTTGGCTTGGCATACCCGGTAAGTGGTGTTTAGTATTAATGAACTTGGCAACTTCGCTCAAAGGCATCAATTTGTAATTGCTTTGGAACACAAAATCGGGCCACCATCTGGCATCAACAACAACATTGGTAGTTCGTAAGTTACCTCTCAATTCTGTGTTGCCATTGGCTTCCATTCTTAAGCCACCTGATGTTCCCCATGGCGCTATTACAAATGTGCCATTCACATTGCTGCCATCAGTATTACCACCATCTGAGTAAATAATAGCTTGGTCGCCTGTTTGTATGATGTTATTGTAGGCGAAGGCTCCAAGTCTGTTAAAAAATAACATTTGACTGGTTCTATAAGCATCTGCCATTAAACCACCTCCAACTCCAATTGGAACAGATGGAACACCAAAATTTCTTTTTGAAAAAATAGCAGTTGGCACATTGTTTAGAATTCCAGGTGTGGCTTGTACAACATCAAATTGCGCTCTTGGGTTCATAATATTAACGCCAACCCTGCCTTCGTTGTTTACAATAAAATGTGTTTTTAAATGATAAGCACCTATACTTGTAGGGCCTCCACCCCCGCCAATATCTTCTGTTCTAACCCAAAAAAGATTCTTTTTAGTTAAACTAGACGAAAAACTTGAAGGCAATATTTGCACATAAGGGGCAAGACTAAGTAATGGCATAACAGGCAAGATGTTGGGGTCATTAATTGATGCCTCCCAAAGACCACCGCCACCTCCAATTGTAAAAGGGTTTCCATTGCAATCTTTAGCCGTAACAATCAATCCATCTTGTGGTGAAGCTTGTGGGCAAAAAACAATTTCTTGTTTGCCTCTTGGGGTTGTGGTACCAACTCCTACATCGTGCTGAGTTGTGGTTTGATTAGAAGGTGCCCAAGGACCAGTTGTTGGTGTTTGCGAATAAACAGGCAATAAACATGTAAAGATAAAAACAAATAAAATAGATTTAAAAACACCTCTAAATTGTTTTTTGAAATTTGAATTGGAAAGGCATAAAATTACGCCCGTTTTTCGGATGTGAAATAGTTGAATCATATAATAATTAATCTTAGCTTTACAAATTTTGGAAATAGAAAATTAAAAAACAAGAAAATTATTATTTTATTTTTTGCACGCAGTTTGACAATTTCTAGGTATGAAAACAATTGAAAAATGTATAATCTAATAAGTAAAAATACTTAAAAAATGAGTATTTTGAACCATTTTCGAGGATAGTATCATTCTGCTATTTTTCGCTTTTTTATTTTAATAATTGATTTAAAGTCAAAAAACGTCATGTTTTGCTTGGGTTGAGAATTTTTTCGAAAAAAATGATTGAAATTTTTTTCAAAGTATAAAACACACCTAATAATGATTCAAAAAGTACAATTTCAGCATAATCTCATTTTGCTATTTTTATATTTTTTCGGCATAAAATTATTATAAGTCAATAGAATATTAAATAAATACAATTGGATTAATTTATAAATCTGATTAGTATGATACCGATTATGCTTTCAATAAAATACAATCAATTAACTTAAAAATGGTCTGTTTTCAAGCTATATCGGCATTACAATTCTAAATGTTATAAAATTTTTATAACTGTTTGCTTTTCATAGCACAACGTTAAAATCGTGGGCTATATTAACGATTAATCCTTATAATAAAAAAATCCCCCCCGTCAACCTCCCATCACTTCTTCTTTGCCATCAGCATGTTTGGCAAATCTGCCTTTGGTTTTATCGTGCACTTGGTCGTATTTGGGCCAAGGCCATCCGCCAAAACGGGTTTTGTTGTAGTCTTCAAAAGCTTGCATTATCTCTTCTTTGGAGTTCATAACAAACGGTCCATACTGCACCACCGTTTCATTGATGGGTTTGCCTTGTAACAATAAAAGTTTGCTGTTATTATGTGGGTTTTTGATGACAATGTCCATGTCTGGTTCTAATAAAATGGCATGGTATTTTGGGATTTCAGTATTGGCAATATTAATGTTGTTGCCATCGTAGAAATATAGCGTGCGATTTACACCTTTTTCAGTTTTGGGCAAGGTCCATTCAGTACCTTTGTCCAATTGAATATTCCAGACTGCTAAATGGTTGTTTTTGTCGGCAGCCCAAGAGTTTGGTGGTGGGGTAGGGGCATTTAAGCCTTCCAATTCCCCTGCTATAATTTCAATTTTAACGCCTTTGGTTTTATTATAAACAGGGATAGATTCAGACCAAAACATTTTAAAATGAGCATCCACCATTTTGTTTTTCTTTGGTAAATTTAGCCAAACCTGAAATAACTCTAACGGATTTTCTTCCTCAGATTTTAACAACGGAAACATTTCAGAATGTTGAACGCCTTTGCCTGCGGTCATCCATTGCACATCGCCATTGCCATATCTGCCTGCAGCACCCAATGAGTCGGCATGGTCTACCAAACCTTTTCTTACAATGGTAATGGTTTCAAAACCCCTATGAGGATGGCCAGGAAATCCAGGTACATCTTTGCCATGATACATTCTAAATCCATCTTTTACAATGAAATCATCGCCTAATTGACGTCCCTTTAATGAGATGGCTGGTCCCATGTTTTCATTTCCTTTTGGAAAAAAATCTTCGTGGTGGGCGCAAAATAGAAATGGGTCGTAGGTTTCCCATTGAAAACCCAAAAGTTGAGTGCCTTTAATGGCTTTTTTTTCTTCTGTTGGCATGGTGTTTTGTTCTTTTCTTGCAATGCTGATAAGCGGTAAACTCAGTAAAGAAGCGGCTGAAATAGCCATTTTAGTTAAAAAATTTCGTCTTGGCAGTTTTTGGCTCATAATAATAAAACAAATTTAGTCCAAAATAAGTTCATTACACTTAAACTGGTTTAAGAAATATGTGAGGCTTCCTATTTTTCCCTTATTTTTGAAAATTCTATTTAAAATGTCTATTGCTATCGAAATCCCACCTTTTTTAGAACCCGGTGATACAATCGCCATTGCTGCTACTGCAAGAAGTATTTCAAAAGAACAGTTGAAAAATTCAGTTGATTATGTTGAATCAAAGGGTTTCAAAGTGTTTATTCATGAGGGATTACATGAGTCTATGCATCAGTTTGCTGGAACAGAAGCACACAGGGCAAAGTTATTTAATGAATTGTTGTTAAATCAAGATGTTAAAGCCATTTGGTGCGCAAGAGGTGGTTATGGAACCGCTAGAATGATAGACTTGATCGATTTTGAAATATTAAAGTCAAATCCGAAATGGATTGCAGGCTTTAGCGATGTGACAATACTTTTAAATCATGTTTACCAAAATTGTAACATGGCAAGTTTACACAGTACAATGCCAATTTTTATGCACGAGAAAGTCAATACAGATTTTGAGAATGTGGCAATTGCGATTGATAGTTTGCTGGATGCATTGAAAGGTGATTTTCTTGATTTTGATTTATCTGCGAATAAAACAATCAGGAAAAAGAATTTTGAAGGTGAAATTATTGGGGGCAATTTGTCCGTTTTATTGAGTGCTTTAGGCTCGCAATCTGATGTGTCTTGGGATGATAAGATTTTGTTTATCGAAGATTTGGATGAATACTATTATCACATCGATAGAATGTTGGTTACATTAAAAAGGGCAGGGAAGTTAAAGCAAATAAAAGCCTTATTGGTTGGTAGTTTTATTCAAATGAAAGACCATACCATTCCTTTTGGATATAATGTTGAAGAAATGATTTTACAACACACACAAGATTATCATTTTCCAATAGTTTTTGATGTTGAAGTTGGTCATCATCTTCGAAATTTATGTTTGCCTTTTGGTATTGATGCAAAATATTTAAATGGATTTCTTACCTTTGCCCACTCGTGAAATTAGTCATTAAGCAAATAACAAAGTTTGTAATCATTGGATTGTCTGCTGTATTGGTAGATTTAATCATATACTACACACTCACAGAGGTATTTAAGTTAAATACAGATTTGTCAAAAGCCAGTTCGTTTATGATTGGAACAGTTTATACTTATTACCTCAATAAACTATGGACATGGCGCTACACTGAAAGAAGCAATAAAGGCATGGTTATTAAATTCGTAAGCATATACATGTTTTCGATGTTGATTAATATCTTTATTAATAAAATGGGTTTGGTTTATATTCCGGGATTTGAAGTTGGAATTAATGTTACTACTGATACATTCTCCAAAAATTTCTTTTCATTCAAAGGTCAAAAGTTTTTAGCTTTTTTCTTTGCCACTTTAGCGAGTGCGGTGATTAATTTTTTGGGTCAGAAATTTATTGTTTTTAACTCTATCAAACCAGACCCAAAAGATGAAACTAATATTGAGGTCTCTTAAGAATTTCTGAAAATATTACAGCTTTTCTGCCATCAAAATCTCTTAATAATTCATGTTGAGATTTGTTGTATTTTTCAGATTGAATATCATTAGATTCATTTTCTGTAGAGTTGGAACTAATAATATCTTTTCTTTTAAACAAGGTTCTATTTAAAACCAATTTTTCCTTCTGAAGTTTTTGACGTTTGCCAGTTTCGTTATTTGGAATAAATGGTTCTGGAGTTGCTTTTACACGTTTTGGAACAACGCTTTTTGGTTCTTCTGGTAAATTTAGTTGCTTTCTAAGTTCTCTGAAAATTTCCTCAGCAGTTTGTCCACCAACAGGTTTTTTGTTAGGCTGTCTTTGGTTTTCCTTTTTCTTTTCTTTGTTATAGACCCTAGAAATGAAATAAATTATTCCAATGATGATATAAAACAATATCTTAATTTCGCTGTTCAAAATTTTTCTTCAATATTAAGATAATTTAATTGAAAAAACAAAGTGTCATATTGATGTTGGGCGGTAATTTAGGCGATGTAGAAAAAACATTCGACCAAACTGTATATCTGTTAAATAAATATCTTGGCACAGTGGTTTGTCAATCTTCGGATTATGCAACCGAAGCTTGGGGGCCAATTCCTCAGGACGATTATTTGAATAGAGCAATTAAAATCAATACGTTTATGCCACCATTGCTGTTTTTGAAAAAAATGAATGAAATAGAACGTCAGCTTGGTAGAATTAGAATAGAAAGATATGGCCCAAGAAAAATTGATATTGATATTATTTATTGGGGAGATATGATTATTAATCATACAAAATTAATTGTGCCTCACCCTGAAATGCACAAGCGAAAATTTGTATTGGAACCTTTAATGGAAATTGCCCCCAATTTTAAACATCCTATTTTCATTAAATCTCCTCAACAAATGTTGGCAGAATTGAAAGATTCACTTAGTGTAGTTAAAAAATGAGTTTAACATCAGAATTCAACAGATTCCCATTGTATTGTGCGCCAAATTTAGCTTGGATGAGAGCTTATTTGCTATGCGAAAATCCTGTTATTATTAACGATGTTAAGTTTGTAAAACAAACCTTTAGAAATAGATTTGTATATGGAACGTTTCAAGGACCAAAAGAATTTTCTATTCCAATTAAAGGTAGTACTAAGCATTTGCCGTATTCGGAAGTAGAAATAGATTATAAATCAACTTGGCAAAGGCAATTTCTACAATCTTTAAAATCAGCCTATGGCAAAAGCCCTTTTTATGAGTTTTATGACTATAAAATAGAAGCAATAGTATCTAATCATCATGATTTACTTTGGAATTTTAATTTAGATATTCTTCGTTTTATACTACAAAGTTTAAAAGTGGAAAGTTCTTTAACATTTGAATCAGGTTATTTTAAAGAAGAATTGGATTTTAATTCGGCAGAATCTATCAGATATTATCAGGTTTTTTCTGATAAGACATTGTTTATGAGTAATTTGTCTGTTTTTGATATTTTATTTAATGAAGGCATAGATGCCCTAAGTTTGATTTTAAAGAAATAAATGATTTTTTTTGGGGGGTATCGGTCGTTTAATTGTTTTAAAGACATGAAAGAACAATTGCAAGCAAATTTATTCACTAAATTTCTAGCTGGAATGTGTACACAAGAAGAAGAAAGATTTTTGAAAAGTTGGTTGAAAAACAATCCAGCTAATCAATTATTTTTAGGTTTTGTGCAACAAAACATCCCACAATTATTGAATCATATCAAATAAATGAATGATAGACATCCATATTCTATTGACGATTTTAAATCGCAATTAATGCAAGATAATCCCAAAATCACAGCTAGTGATTTGGAGGATTATTCCATGATTTTTAATCAAGTAGAAAATTTTGAATATCCTGATTCTCAGGTGTCTGTTAACTGGAATACCCTAAAATCAAAATTAGAAAATCAATCAACGCTTAAAGTATTTACGCCAAGAAAACCACAGTTTCATATGTTTAAATGGTTGTCTGCTGCGGTTGTATTGCTTATGCTTTCTTTTGGAGTTTGGCAATATTTAAAACCAAGCGCTTCCATTATTCAGCATTATGTTTCGAATAACAATGTGTTAGAAATTCAACTTGAAGATGGCAGTCAGATTAAACTCAATAAAAATTCAAGATTAGATGTATTAACGCTCACAAATTCTGAAAGAAAAGTAAAGTTAATTGATGGAGAAGCATTTTTTCATGTTAAACACAACAATGCTTCTTTTGTGGTTTTAACCAGCCAAGGAAATGTTGTTGTTAAAGGTACTAAATTCAATGTGAAAGATAGAAAATCTATTCCTTTAAGTATTTCATTAAAAGAAGGAAGTATACAATATGAAACTACAGAACAATTTTTAGAAATGGTTCCTGGTGAAACCATAATGATCGATAGAGTAACTAATTCGATTGTTAAATCTCTGGATAAAAACAATTATGCATGGTTAGAGGGTGAATTGAGATTTTCAAATCAATCGTTATCTGATATTATCAAAGAACTTTCGGCTGTCTATCAAGTGAATTTTAAATATGATGAAAAGTTGGCTTCAGAAAAATTAACAATTAATTTTCAAAATCTTACAGCACAACAATCTGCGGATCTTTTATCCAAAACAATCAACAGTCCAGTTGTTATAGAATAACTTGTATAAATATTTAGATTAATTCTATCAATATTCCTTAATTAAAGTTTTAATTTAGCAGCCTTGATGAGGTTGCTTTTTTTTTGTTTAATATTATTCCTTTCACAGCCCTTTGCTATATGGGCTCAAGAGGAAGTATTGGATCAAAAAATTTCAGTGCATTTAAAACAAGCTAACTTAGAGGAAGTGTTTCAAAAAATTGAATCCAAATTGAATGTTAAATTCAGTTATGCCCAAAAAACAATCAATACTACTAAATTAAATTATAAATTCAAAAATGAACCATTGAGGGTTGTTTTAAATGCAATTTTAAAGCCAAGTAATCTAACTTACACTTTGATGTATGGTAATATTATTGTCATTACAAATTTAAATACATCAACGCCAAAATTCAATATTTCGGGCTATGTTTATGATCAAGAAACTGGCGAAAAATTAATTGGAGCTTTGGTTTATAATAATAGAACATTTCAAAGTTGTTTCACCAATCAGGATGGGTACTTCACTATGCAAATGCCAAAGGATAGCATTTATTTAAATATTGAGTTTGTAGGTTTTGAAATGGGTGTTTTAAATACCTATTTAGATAAAAATTTAAAAGTGGATATTGGTTTGATTGGGAATCTTCAATATTCGCCTAAAAGGGTAACAGGTGCTTATGGCACAGGAATAGAATCGAGGTCTGATGGTTTTGTATTGAATTCTAAAACGATTCGTAGAATTCCGCTACTTTTTGGTGAAAGCGATGTTTTAAAATCATTGCTTTTATTGCCAGGCGTTATTTCAGGCAACGATGGAACTACAAGTTTAAACATCAGAGGTGGTGGCAGCGAACATAATTTAATTTTGTTGGATGATGTGCCGGTATACAATGCCTCACATCTGTATGGTTTTTTTAGCATTTTTAATGCAGATGTGGTAAAAAGTGTGAAATTAATTAAGGGTGGAATGGAAGCTAGATATAGTGGCAGACTTAGTAGTGTTGTAGATGTAAGAACCATAGACGGTAATAAAAATAAGTTTAAAGCCCAGTTGTCAATTGGTTTATTGTCTTCTAAAATTTCTTTAGATGGCCCAATAGGTAAATCTAAGAAAACTACTTTTTTTGTTGCAGCCAGAAGAACTTATTTTGATATAATTGGTGAAATTTTTAATCTTTCTAATACTCTGCCTGTTAAAACCAGTTACTTTTTTTATGATATCAATGGTAAAGTGTCGCACCGATTCAATGCTTCTCATCAATTAAGTATTGCCTTTTATAATGGCAATGACAATTCTTATGTAAACAACACTATTTCGATAAAAAATCCCAACAGGGAGATTAAGGAAAAAGATAAACAAAATATCTTTTGGGGCAATCAAATCATGTCTATTCGTTACCACCATGTTTGGCATCCCAAATTAACTGCTTGGCTAAATTTATCAAGAACTGCTTATAATTTTGGGAATGAAAATTCTTATCAATATTCTGAAAATACTGATAGTTTTAAGTTCGAAAACACATTGGCAAACTCATTAAAATCGAGTTTAAATGATTGGATACTGTCATATAATTTAGAGTACAAATTAAATAAATTTTGGGCTATTAAAGCTGGTGTAGGAGCCATTCAACATAATTTTTCTAGAAGAATTAAATTCATAGATGACAATAATGTTGTTCCTAAATATACAGATAATACTCTCGAACGTTCTCAAGAATTTAATTCTTACTTTGATGTGAAGTATGATTTTAAAAATTTGTTTTTAATCAATGCGGGTTTTCAATTGACAACTTATTCCATTAATAAAAATGTGGTTTCTTTGCCGCAACCTAGATTAAGTCTAATGTTGCCAATTGTCAAAAGACTTCAATTAAATTCAAATTATCAACGTACTACACAATTTTTGCATTTGCTTACAGGTTATAATTTGGGTATACCCCTAGATTTATGGTTGCCATCTACTCAAAAAGCTCAACCAGAGTTTTCTGATGCTTTTTCTGTGGATTTAAATTATGCTTTTAGAAAATTTGATTTCCGGGTAGGTGTATTTAAAAAGTTTTTATACAATGTAATTGATTACAAAGACCAATCTAATTATTTGGGAACAACCAGTAATTGGGACGAGAAAATTGAAGTTGGAAAAGGTTGGGCTAAAGGGCTTGAGTTGATGTTTGAAAAAAAAGTTGGTAAAACCAATGGATGGATGAGTTATACTTTGAGTAAAAGCGAAAGACAGTTTTCAGGGATAAACAATGGCAATGTTTTTCCTTTTAAATTCGATAGAAGACATCAGTTTGCTGTATTGGTAAATCATCAAGTGAATCAAAAGTTTGATTTTTTTGTAACTTGGACTTATGCCAGTGGAAGTAGAATTACTCTGCCTGAAACATTCTACAACATTACAGACCCCCGATATAACAGACAACAGATTTATATTTATGGAGAAAGAAATAAATACCAAATGCCTGATAACCACCGTTTGGATTTTGGAGTTAATTACAAGCGATATTTTAAAACTTATTCAACCATATTGAGCGTTGGTGTTTACAATGCCTATAACAGATTTAATCCATTTTATGTTTTGCCTAGCTATAATTCTAAGGGAGAACGAATTTTTGAAGGAATTAGTCTTTTTCCTATTTTGCCAAGTGTTAACTATAAAATTACTTTTTGAAGCAATTATTACTATATATCGCTCTTGTTTTTATGTTTGTTGCATGCAGGAAAGAAGTGGTTTTTAAAACTTCAAACAGCCAAGTGGCTTTGGTGGTGGATGCAATTTTAACCAATGATAGTTTGTTTATGATCAAATTGAGTCAAACACAAGCTATCAATGATAATAGTTTGAATAAATTTGTGAGCAATGCAACCATCGAAGTATTTGATGTTGATTCAAATATTATCTCTGTTTTAAGTTATCTAAAAGATGGACAATATGTTTCTAATTTAGTGAAAGCAGTACCCAATGAAGCCTATATTTTTAAAATATCACATCAAAACAATGTGTTTTGGGCCAATCAAGCTATGCCAGACACACTGAAAACTAAAATTTTGGATACTAGTAGATTGCTTTTTCAAGGTGTTAGTCAGTTTTTTCAAATTAAATATGATTTGCAAGATAAAAGTCAATTAAAGAATTATTATGGATTAAAAATAAAAGCGGTTTTTGAAAGTATTAATAACCAAGATACAACGCTTTTAACAGAATGGTTACCCATAGAAACCAATGAATTTGTACTAGTTCAAGATGCAAATTTTAAATTTTCTAAGACAAATTTATTGTTTAGCGACCAGTATTTTAATGGACAAAATACTATTCTTAATTTTGGATGCGCCAATCTATTTAATAACCCGAATAAAAAAATTAAATATTTAGTGGTCTATTCATCCTCATTGAGTGTTGCTGCCTATCAATTTTTTGCCAGTATGAATGAACATCAATTTTATCAGAACGACCCATTTTCATTGCCTCCTCCCTTGCAGGGTAATGTTGCAGGAGCTTATGGTGGGGTAGTGGCTCAATATATGAAGGCTGATACTGTAAGGTTTAAATAATTTTTACTCATTTGGATTCGCTTGCCACATGTTGCAAACACAAAAATCAAAACTATGTAAAAAACATTTTTCATATTTCAATCATTGCAAATATAATCAAGTATTATAAAAACAACATTAATAAATAACCAATAAGGAATGTTTTTTTAAAAGAGATATTTGTAATTAGTTTTTTAAAGCATTAAACAGTTTAACATACAACACTTAAAAACATCCTTTATAAAAAACAAATTTAAGAACAATTAAAATCCAAAAAAACAAAACACAATTACATAACAATCAATTTATTAAAAAAATACATGGAAGTTATTTAATTTATATTACTTTCGTTTTTTGTAAATTTTTCATGAAATTAAAAATCATAATTAACAGTATGACCAAAAGGATACTTGCATTTACCCTATTACTTATTAGCATCAACACTTTTGCTCAAAATGACACACGTAAACCATATTCTGATACCACTTTCACCGACAGAAAAACCAACAAATTCTCTCAAATCAAAGATTTTGATGGCGTAAAAACAACCACAACAAAGTTTTATTCAGGAGGAAACTTAAAATCAATAGAAATTCACGAAAATCACAAACCAATAGGCAAGCATCAATTTTGGTATAACAGTGGCTTATTAAACTCAGAAACAATTTATATCAATGGTGTAAAAAGTAGCCATAAACAATGGTTTGAAAATGGCATATTAAGTATTGAATATCAAAACTTTGTTACGCCAGACAACACAAGTAGAAGATATAATTCCAGTCAATTTCATGGTAAATACTTAGAAAATTACCCAAATGGTCATAACAAAGTAACAAGATTTTATGACAGTGGTTTGCAAACAGGCAAGTGGGTTTCATATTATGAAAATGGGCACAAATCTTTTCAAGCCGATTATAAATATGGTTTATCGAGTGGCGAATTAAAAAAATGGTATCCCAACGGAAAATTAAGTCAATTTGAAAATTTCAAAATCATTGAAAACAACAACATCGCCTCTAACAATCAATTATCTTCAACTCAACAAAACAGCAGTCCTAAATATAAATCTGTTAAACATGGCAAACAAGCTTATTATTTTGAAAATGGCAAAGAATCTCAAATCAGTCAATTCAAACTTGGCATTAATGATGGAACCAATAAAAAATGGGGAAAAAACGGACAATTAGAAATTTGGGCTGAATACAAAAATGGAAAAATACATGGCAAAAACTATTTATACTACAGCAATGGCAAGCCCAAACAAATCATTCAGGAATATTATGATTGGGATTTAAAAACTGTATATATTAATGGCAAATATGAAAAATATTTTCAAAATGGCAACCCTGAAATTATAGCATTTTATAAAAACAGAAAAATAGATGGCCTCTATCAAAACTTTCATGAAAATGGCAACAAAAGAATTGTCTGCAAATATCAAAACGGACAATTAATAGGTCAATACACTGAATATAAAATCAATGGAGACATTTACAAATCTGCCTTTTATATTCAATCAGGCAATCCAAAACAAGCTTTACTAGACGGAGATTACATCGAAAACCAAACCATTGGAAAATACAGCAATGGCAAAAGACAAGGCGTTTGGAAAACATGGAATGGCACTCAACTTATTTCAGAAATGCAATACTGTAATGGCAAAATTTGTGGTACAACAAAAATGTGGCATACAGATGGTAAGCTAAGTGAAGAAAGATTTTATTCTCCTGTTGACAACCATATGACAAAGAATATACTTTATTCAAACAATACCAATCAAAAAATCAATTATTACAACTCAGAAGGAAGCAGCATCAAAGAAATATTCTATCAAAACTCTAGCATTGCATCGGTGGTTTATAATTTAGGATCTGGCAATAAATTGTTCAGCAACTCAAAATTAACAAGAAAACTAGAGTTTTTTAATAATGGCCTTTTAAAATATGATAAACACTTTATAGACAACACAAATATCGGTGTTAGTTTTACATATTACTACAATGGCAAACCAATGTTACTTGAAAACAATTCTCACCCAAATGACAAAACCAACAGATACTATGTATTATGGGACATCAATGGCAACTTTGTAGAATGTTTAGGAGCAGACAACAAGAAAAAGGCTCTAAGTACGCAAGATGCTATGAAAATGTATAATTTGGCTTTAAAAAACAGCATTAATAACCAATATATACAAACAGACAACAATAGAATTGAAAACATTAGTCCACATGTTAAAGTAGACTATAAAGAGGTGGTTGAAAACACAGAAAGCATTTATGTATATCAATTAAACTATTGGAACGATGACCCCTGTATTATATACAACTTTAAAGACAATTTGCCTGATGGCAGATATGAATACAGATCAAACAATGGCACAAAAATTAATGAGGGCGCATGTTCTAAAGGCAATAAAACTGGCAAATGGATTACAAAAAGAAACGACAATACTATCGAAAAAGAACAATTATTTATTAAAGACACTATATACAATAAAAAGTATTATCCAAGTGAAAAAATCCAAGACATCTCATCTCAAAAAGGCTATAAATTATTTGGCGATTTGACAACTTTTTATGAAAACGGCAATAAACAATCCAAAATCACATACTTTAATGGCATCATTGAAGACTCTTCGCTCAGATGGTATGAAAACGGTGTATTGCAAAATATCACAATCTATGTTAACAACAAAAAATCTGGCAGCTATAAAGATTATTGGAACAACGGCAATAAAAAAATCATTGGCAATTATTTAGACAACAAACAGATTGACATTTGGGAATATTACAATGAAGACGAAACACCTTATGCTGATATTGATTATGCTAACAATAATAAATCGCTTTACTTTTTTTATAACGATTGTAATTGCAATCAATCAAAAATTGAAATCCCCAATAATTTAACTGAGGCATTACCATATATTTCAATAGACGAAAGATTCAAAAAATATTTTGACACAAAAAATGGATTTATTGGAATGATGAATATACAAAAATCTAAAAATACAGATGAAGAAACCGTGACTTTTACTGCCTATTACAATGAAAGAAATATTACAAGCCAAAACAGATATTCAAATGGTAAATTAGGCTTTGTATTAAACCCATGTTATCAACCAAAAAACAAAGCAGCTGCCATTCCTTTTGAAATCACTAAAAATAAAAACCGTTCAACATTAACGGCTAAAGTAAACAACATGAGTTATTATTTTTCTAGATCATTAATTTCTCCTTATCAAAAAAACAATCATTCATATGGTTTTTCAAATGAATACTCCTCACTAAGCTGGAAACTAAATGAATTAAAAATATCGAATGATAGCCTGTTTTTTAAAAGTCCTTCAAACTTCTGTTTTTTAAAATCAAGAATTAATGGCACAGACATTTTATTTAATTTTGATACAAGCGAATACTACCATAATCACCCCTATAACTTAACAGGTCGTTCTGATACATTGAGTATTCAAGACAATTTTAAAAACTTCATTATCAAAAATAATTTTTATTACAGAAACAGTTTTTATTTTGAGGCAAATAACACTCAATTCAATTTCCCTGAAACTTTATTGGATAGCGGCTTAACAGAAATTAATTACCTAGACCTCAATGGTCAAATACGTTTATCAGAAAAAGAACTTTATGCTTCCATAAATTTTAAAGCCAATAATATTCAAAACAATGAATTTGAAATCTTATATAACAATAAAATATACAGAATCAATATCCTTTCTTTTTTAGAAAAAATAAAGAAAAAAACATCTACATACTATCATTTCAATACTGTAAACTATTACTATTCTACTGAAACAAAAGAACTTTCAATATTTCTACACAAAAAAATATAATCAATGAAAAAACTATTTTTAATCATTTCGATTTTAACCCTAGGTTTAAACAAAATATATAGTCAACAACACATTGTGGACATTCACTATGGCATCAAACTTTATTACAGCCACAAAAACTTCAAGATGGAAGAAAACGCTTGTATATCATACAACAATCTCTACATTGATATTCCAAAATTTGATTCAATACCAGACACTTCTATTAAATCTAAATTGAATAAATATGTAGAAAACATGATGATAGGTCAATTAAACAACATTGGGTTTCGCCAAAAACTAACCTCACATGCCATAAATTCTGAAAAAGCTTACTTAATCAATCAAGCCCAAGAATTAGCAACATGCGATTTTAACCTTTCACTTTATTCTCCCAATATTACAAACGTTAGTTATTCATTTGGCGTATTAAACCATGATATACTTCCGTTTGTTGTTACATACACCTATTCTACTTCAGTAAAAAACAATAAAAGAATGGTTGGCTTGCGTTATGTTTCTATTGTATACATCAATATAAAAAAAGGCATCATCTATACCTCAAATGATATTTTTAAGCCCAATACAACAACTTCAATCAACGCATTAATAGGTAAGAAATTTTTAAACAAAGACTATTTTTTGAGCAACACAGAATTTAAAACATCAAAGAACAGTTATAATGACAATGATTACTACGAAGAAGACGATTATTACACAAGCGAAGAAGATTACCCAATAGAAGATGCCTATGAATACGATGAAATGGTGCCAAGTGAATATGGAACAACTGACAATTACAATGATACAGACTATGATGAATCAGAAGAAGAAGACGATAGAGTTTATGAAGAAGTTGAAGCAGTAAGCGATGAAAGCAATAGTCGATATCGTCAAAGAGAGTCTTATGATTATTCATACAAGAGCAAGGGGAGCCAATCAAAAGAGAAACAAACCATAAAGCCAGAAACAGGAAATTACTTTAATAATTCATCGAAATCAAATGACAAAAGCTCTACTCTTAAAGACTTTAGCTTTGACAAAAATGGCATATTCGTTTTAAATAATGTTTCAATGACATGTATCATTGCGGGGTTTCAACCATGCCACAATTTACCATTTGGCAAAGCTATTAAAATCAACTTTTCTCAAGAAGAAATCAAACAATTCATCAACCCAAATGGTCCTTACGGTTTTTTGTTACAAATGAATCAAGAATCTAATGTTAACCAATTTGAACAGATAAATAATCTTGATATTGACAAACAGAATTATTCATTTTCAGAGAATGAAAAAATACTGTTAAACACAATTGATCCATCCGTAAAAAGAATTGAAATATCAACACTAAACACAAATTATTTATACAAATATAAAATTAAAGGAAAAGAATACATTGATAGCATGAAATATAAAGTATCAGAATATAGATATTACCAAAATAGCTTATTAACAAAGGTGAAATCTAGAACCAATTACAATTACTATGATACTACTTTTCAAACAACGGATTATCTCTACAATACCGATGGCAACATGACATTAAAAACTTCTTACAACCCCTACAAAAACATTTCGAAAGACACTTTTATATATGATTCAAAAAAGAATTTAATCCTTATCAAAAGTTATCAAAACGCTTCTCTCAATTCTATCGTAAGATTGCATTACTTCAAAAACATAGTATTAAAAGAAATTCATATTTCATTATCTGATGAAACAGAATATGTCAGCTATAATTTCAACCTAAAAAACCAAATTGACACTATAATCAACTACAGCAATCAATGGACAAAAGTATTAAGATATGACAGCATGGGGAACAATATTTTGGTATATAACTTTCTTTATCCAGAAAAGCATTTTCAATATTCTATTTATAACACAAATAATCAATTAGAATTTGTAGGCTATATTCTTAATCCAATTGCACAATACACTTACAACGAAAAACAACAAGTTACTAGTATTTCCAATGATTATGCGGGCAATGTATTAATTGCAGAATACGATGCAAATAATCGATTAAAAAGTATATTACGTCAATCGAAAAACTCAGAAAACAACAAACCTAATCCAGACATGTTGTATCATTACTTTGATTAAATCAAATTTTAGAACTACGCATCTCTACTCATTTGGATTCGCTTGCCACTTAAAACAAAGCGGTATTACAACATACAAAAACAATAAAAATCCACCCACAATATTCATGATTTGAATGGTGTCTTGATTGTTACTTATCCATTTGTTGATGGGGTGACGAGGTCTTGTTATTACATAAATCTGATTGATACATTCTTTAATCTCATAAGTATTTTCTTTGATGATGAAAATGAGCAATGGAAATATTGCCAACATGCTAAATACAAACCAATTGAGCCAAACAGCTGCCATCATTTTGCGTTTTTTCTTTTGGATAAAATATATGGCATAAAACAAAGCAAAAAACGATAGTCCTAGAAAAACGTATTGTGTGTTTTTATCCAAAAACTGACCGATAATGGCGAAAATAATACCCCAAATGCCTAGCCCAACTATCGAAATTAACCAAGGTTTTAGTCTTGTTAACCTAAACATCATCAACAAAAAAGACATGCTTAATGAAAAATAGAAAAACAACTCCCATTCAAAGATGTCGATGAAACTTTTGTTTCGCTCTGTTACAACACTTCCTATCGCATTTTCTAAAAAGGAGGATTCGATGGTATTCTTTGCTAAATAGCGTGAATTACTGCCATATTCATTGTAATAACCACTGTTGTTGATGGTGTTATTGACGGTGTGCAACTCATCTTCAAAACACCAATTTACTAACGTATCTACGTTGGCATTGTAATTGGTTTCATATTTTGCCATGATTTTAAAATACGCTGTCAAACATTGTTTAATAGCCGCTTTATCTTTGTTTTTTAACCATTTTTTTGCATTTTCTGAGTATATGTCAGTGTTGCTGGTATCTAAATAATTGTGATGTTGAATGCTGCAAAAATTCAGATAACTATAGCTAACCTCTCGCATTTTTTGTTCGTAATCATCAACAGGAACAGGAGTTGCTTCTGTTTCAACTGCTTCATCGTATTCAGTTGACGTTTCATATTTTGGTGAATAATCAAAACAACTGTCGTTAGGTTCTTTTACAATTAAATTGTTGATGCTATCGCGCCATTTTATGCTGTCGCATGAATAATAACTTTCAAAAGATTCGATATCAAAGGGTAAAAAACATTTCGCTTGGTTGACGATTTTTACATCTTCCAATGGATTCAAGTGTTTGGTTAAATAAAGCGTGATTTTATGTTTGCCATAGGCATAGCTAAAATAAGTGGTGCTGAGCGAAAATAAAATGAGCCAAACTATCAGAAACTCTTTTCTCAAGTAGTTTACCGTAATGGGATAAAAGTTTTTAAATGCATTGTTTCTTAAATAAAAAATAAGCCAAATTAAAATGCTTAAACTTATCACCAAAGTGATGTACATCGAAACCTGAAACTTTGCAAAAAAGGCATACATTTCTTCTTCCATATATATCTGCCTGATGTTGAAATACGAAGCATAACCAATTATATAGAAAACAATATGGGCAAGGATTGAAACCCCTAAAACGATGAAAACCTTTGTATTCCATAGCAAAGGGTAATTTACCAAAAGATAATTATTGATTTTTTTGAGCATAAAATGTGTGGATTAAGATTGAATAAAGAAACGTCTAGAAGAATGGGTGATATTTCGGATGTAGTTCAGTTTCAAGTCTTTTTGACCAATGCAATTGTAAACATCCTTTTGTTGTGTGTTTTCATCAAAATGAATGACATAAACACCGCCATTAAAATGAATATCTTTAACCTTAAGCATTGAAAAAACATCAAGTATCACATCTCTTTCACATTCTGTTTCTATTTCAAAAATAAGGTGCAAATGGCTGTCTTCGTTTTGTTTATATTGGTATTGTGGTGTGCCTTGTTTTAAGAAGATAACCAAATCGGATATTTTTTCTACCTCGTATAATTGTTGCGAACTCAGAACCAAACCAAAAGGCTGCGAATGCGATTCTGCCAAAAACTTCAAATCCTGCAAAATCGTCTGTTGCGAAATGATGTCTAAATTAGAAAGTGGCTCATCCAACAACATGATTTTGGGGCGTCTCAAAAGCGATTTTGCCAATTCGAATCGGGTGCGATAACCCGAAGAAATCCTGTCCCAACCCAAATGTTTATAAGGTCTTAGCCCTAATCTTGCAATAATCATTTCTACCCAAAGCAAATTGTCATCACCTTTAATGCCATGATAAGCCAAGGTCAGTTGCAAATTGTCCATCAGCGAGCCATACCAACGGGGCACTCTTTGAGGAATGTATACCAATTGAGAACGCAAATCGTAGTTTTGCTTGTGTTCAATGTGATAATGAATGCTGCCCGAATCGGGCTCCAAATCCTTGGTTAACAATTTCAACAAAGTGGTTTTGCCATTGCCATTTTCGCCCACCAAACCAACAATCTGACCATAATTGAGCTCAAAACTCAAAGGCGAAATCTTAAACTGACTCCCCTTATACTGTTTACTCAGATTATTTACCGAAATTAATTTTTGATTTGTATTTACAGCATTGGGTTGAATCGCATAAAGCCCCATTTTCTCAATCAAATCAAAGGCATCCGTTTTCAATTGTTCATGGTCTTCCTTTAATTCCTGTTTTTCAAGAGCATTAAGAATCATTTTAAAGAAATCCGTATTTTGCGTATCCAGCGCACAATCAATCAGTCTGCGAATGCCCAAATGATAATTGCCATGGTTAAAATAGTCTTTAACTTGTTCTATTTTGTGGTTGAAGTTTGACATAATGAATGAGCAAATAACTGCATTTTTATTAAATTATTGTGTATTTGTTTGAAATTTTCTTTAACCTAAGCTTTTTGTCCGATTAAAACACCTTGCAGGATATTTAGGTAATCATCAATCAAAAATCATCATTCCGCAATTTCATGCGGGACTAAATTCCTAAATCTTCGGAACTAAAATCTTCGTTCTTCTTCCGCTAAATAGCGGAACTAAATTCTTCTTCCGCTAAATAGCGGAACTTAAATCTAAAATCTAAAATCTTAATTTAATAGGGGCGCCTTAACCTCGCCTTTTGGGTTCCGTTGCTTGCTTCAACCTCTCTAACTGTGGAAAGCAAGCAACCAAGCCGCCAGTCTTGGGGCGCATTCGGTTTACTCCAAACTCCAAACGATTTGCTTAAGAAAGTACGCTTTGTTTATAAGAAAGTTTACAATTGCTAACCTTTTGGCGCTTGGCGAAGGTGGCGATTTTCACCACAAATGTTGATGCGGAGAACTGAACTTTCGGCTACCACAAAACTTTCTGCGGAAAACGAAACCCCGCCTATTGCAAATGTGCTATTAGCAGCCGTTGTTCTTTCGTTCGACATTCTATAATGCTTTATTTATTAGCATGTCCGTAATTGAAGATTCTAATCTACGTTGTAGCTCCATTTCATTTTTGTAGATAATAATTCTCTTATTATTTAGGTCAAATGGGATGTCTGTAAAATCTTGCGCAATAACTATTGTTGGTTTACCTAATGCATGAGCAACACCAAGTTCATACATTACATTGGGGTTTCGTCCTGTAATGTTTGCAATTATTAGGCGAGACTTAATAATTTGTTTTATCATTTCAGGAAAAATTTCGTTTGGAATATACTCTTCGTCTCCCCTGATGCAATTAAGATTTAGTTTGCCGCAAACTTCTCGAATAGTTAAGTAAATGTGTCTATAGTTGTCATTGAACGGTGTCAAAACGAAAACTTGTCTGTTGTCAACATCAAAGTCTTTTTGACTTGTAATGCCAAAGTTTTTTAGAAAGTCATTAGGAACAACTTGACTTTTATTATAGTTGGCTACTTCGGATTTATTCTGTGACGAAATTACTAAATGGTTCATGTCCATCCATCGCTTATCGTTTTCTTCTAATTTTCTACTCACATCGTAAAGTTGCATTTCCATGTTTTTACGCATGTATTCTAACTGCACCATGTGTTTGTCGAAATCGTATCTTTCCTTTAGCTTCATTTCAGATTGTCTGCGGATATAGAAAATAACCACAAGTAAAATTGAGGCAATAGAGCCAAGTAAACTAAGAACAAGAATCATATATTCAGATGTAATATTCATATCGCTTTATTTTGAATTGGTCATTAGAAAGTAAATAATACCAACTATTGTCGGTAAGGCAAGGGCTAAGTTTAGAAAGCCTAGGCCAAAAGACCAGAAAAAATATTTTTTTTCAAGATGTTCGACTGAACGTCTCCAAAAGAAAATACAGAAAGGTAATAAACATAAAATGCCTAAGAAAAACATAAACGCCTTTTGTATGTCTCCATTCCCAGCAATTATTAGTGCTGACAATAACGCTAACGACACAAAAAACATATTGATTGGAACTTCAAGTATTGAAGTTGCGAAGTTGAAAGCTGTTGCCCGTCTGTCAATGAAGAACTTTAGTGAAAATTGAAGTCCTAACAAAACTAATGGCAACAAAAATTTAAAAGGTATGCTTGTCAAAAAGTTCATATGTCAAAAATCTCTGTTTAATTTGGTTATTGTGTTTCTGTTTATCATGGCTACAACTTACTTATATAAGATCTTTTTTATCCAAAAAGTTCCCAAAAACATCCATTCTCCATATAAAGGAGGAACTTTTTTTGAGATTTAGATATCCTAATGTTTTTTCAGTTTCCATTCCACAAATTAAATCCATTCCCCCCAAACCACCAAATACAAAAAAAAGTTGGTTGCCACCACACAAGGCTGGGCTTAAGACCAACTAAGCGGGAATTAAATTTGATGATACTTTAACTTTTATATAGTACTTTTTACTTCAAACTTGACAATTTTGATTTGCCTATTTGAATAATTTCAGTAATTTTCTGTTTTTCACCTTCAATTGATTTATATATTTGAGATTGTTTGGATAATCCGTATTCTGATTTGTTTGTAATTTTGTTAGCTTTTTGAAGAAAAAATTCTGCTTTTGAATATAAACCTCTCAGGCTATAAAGATTGCCAATATTCTCCAAAATCCAATGTTCCTTTTCTTTAGTAATTTCATTCCCTTTTTCATAACTATTCAAGGCTGAATTATACAATTCTTTATAAAATAAACAATTACCATACATAGTCCATGCATAATAATTTTCAGGTGAAAGCAAGGTCAATTCATGAAAAAGAAATAAGGAAAAATCATAGTCTTCTTTTTCAAAAGTTATTCTTGCAAATTCTGAAAGTAATTCAACATTCTTTGGATTATTTTTATATCCGAATTTTGCTACAGTAATAGCTGAGTCAAAATCTTTGTTTTGAGAATAATAACTTACTAGTTTAGCACAGATTAGAGGGTCTGTTTTTTCTTTTGAATTATTTAAAACCGCAATGGCATCAACTTTTCTACCTGTAAGCCAAAAACATTCAGCTTTCAATATAGTCAACCCTATTTTCCTTATACATTTTGAAAGACCTAAATCAATAATTTTAATAGCATCATCAAATATGTTGTTTTCCATCAGGGTTTGAGCATAATTCTTAAATCCAATGTTGTTTTTTGGGTACGAAATTATTAACTTTTCATATTCCTCCAACCCTTTTTTATAATCTAGTTGTAATTCACAATAACTTATATAACTACCGAATTGAACCTTTTCATCTTCATCTTTTGAATATCTAGCTTTCCTTTTGAGTATTTTGATTCCCTCAGTGTAATTTTTCTTTACAAATATTTCTTCTACCCAATCTTCATTTTTTGATTCATCTTCTTTTTTATCAATCGTTGTGGTATCTGTCTGGGTTTCTTGTTGTTCTATAAACCCAAGTTTATTTATCGCTTCTCTTATCTTGTTTGAACAACTCCCTGTTGCAGCTTTAAAATTATTATCGCTTCTAATTAATTCATATTTACCAGGTGTTATTCCAAGCAAATCTGTAGGGAGATGAAATGCAGAACAACTATCCGGCATTATAATAAAACTCCTTTTTCTACCAATTTTTCCAATGAATAAACCTAATTCAAAAAGAACATTATCTCTTACTGTCATATTCTTTTTTCCTCTTATCGTAATTATATCATCAGGTGTAAAAACGAAGACACCAAAATCAGTCTTTTCAATTACTGATATTAATGATTCAATAGATGTATCAGATAAATCAAAAACTCCTTGATCCCATACTGTTATTTCGGCAGAGTGACTTAAATTTTCTTGAATTGCATAAGCAATATTGAGACCCTCAACTGAGGACCCTATAAATAGTCTAGGTTTTTTCATGTTTAATATTTTTTATATATCTAACTTAAGTTAATTTACAATTATACAAAACTTCCCTCAAATCAAAAACCCATTCCCCCCAAACCACCAAACAAAAAAAAACCGCCCTTGTGGACGGTTCTTTTTAATTATGCGGAAAATCAACATAGATTATCTAATCATCCAACAACAGCTCTCAAGTTGTTGAAAATTGGGTTTGGGGGGGATATGATTCAAATATTTGTGCTAATAAGGGCAGCCTATGGAAAACGATAAACTTCTATAACTTCTGAATTAACAACCTCTTTGAGTTCTTTCAGTTTTCCATCTTTATATATTCGATAAAAGCCACGATCGATTACATTTGGATTCGAGAGTAAAAAATATTCATTGGAAATATTGTTTCCCAAATCGTCATAGGTAATTATAGCAAAATAATCGTCTTTAATTACATTGTTGTTCCCATCTATTCTCGAGAAATCTATACGTGTTTGATTTTGATTCAAATAACTGTATACTTTGATGTCATATTTACCAACTCTCCAATCGCATCCATCAAAAGGCGAATACTTATGCCATTTTTCTTTCAAAATTGCGTTTCTATATACATATTTATCTAAAAACATACATTGAGAATCTTTATTATTATTCCAATATGTAATTACAACAACAATTGAGTCATTCTCAACTTTAAAATGTTCTGTCTTTTTAATGTCAACTTGAGTTGAATCAAATCTTAATTTGCCATTCTTTCTGCATTCCCAAACATAACCTTTGTAATCAAAGATGTAATATTCTGTCTTCCAAAATCTAGATTGCTCTTTTTTTGCTTTTAATTGAAAAACACCATTTTCTAAAAATTTAATTTTAAATACATTTACAACTTTTAATGTGTCATTTGGATTAATAGGATTTTTATAATATTGGAATAAATCAATGTATTTACCTGATTCCCTTTCCTCTTTATCAAAGTTCTTTGGATTGCACAATTCAATAAAACAATCTGTACAATAAAAGCTGTTCATTTGTCCGTGAACAATACCCGAGAAAAAAACAGACAATATAAATATTATGTTACGCATAAATTTAGAATCCGTTATGTTTGATAACACATACGGCAACAAGTTTTGTTTTGTATATTTTTAATTTTCATGCAACAAATTAAACCCATTCCTCCCAAACCACCAAAAAAAACCTTCCGCCACAGCGGAAGGTTTTTCAAAAATATAAACTACATGCCCTACTCCACTATCGTCACCTCATAATCCTGAGGCAGAGGGCTGTTATGCCATTGTTGATCTAAGTTCAGCATTGACCAACAACGGCTTCAAATAAAGATTCAAAATCATAAAAAACAAAATGTCCCCAGCGCCCCGAGACCGTAGGCTGTCCCGAACGTTCGGGACAGGTGCGAAACGCAGTGGAGTACGGAGCACTTCGGCAAGCTCAGCACAAGCTTAAGCGAACCCGGAGGGCGAGGAACTTAGCGTAGCGGTCTCACGACTGATAAGGAGTAACAGGCGCCTACACTTTTATTATTATTCTTCTTTAGTTTTTCTTATTTTTGACCATTAAAATTCTGTCAAAAAAATGAAATTTACGCCCTTATTGCTCATCCTTCTTCTTTGCTTTTCTGCCAATGCTCAAAAAAACAAAGCAACTACATCTGCTGCTGAAACCAATATCAACCCCCTGCAATCTGTCGTTAGTGGTTTTTCGTTTCGCGAAATTGGGCCTGCAGTAACCTCTGGTAGAATAAGTGATATTGCCATTAATCCGCATAATTTTTCGGAATGGTATATTGCCGCTGCCAGTGGTGGTATCTGGAAAACAGAAAATGCAGGCACTACTTTTAAACCCATTTTTGATGGACAAACGAGCTTTTCTATCGGCTGTATAGCCATAGACCCCAATAACACTCACACTGTTTGGGTGGGAACGGGAGAAAATAACAACCAAAGAAGTGTGGCTTATGGCGATGGTATCTACAAATCGGATGATAATGGCAAAACTTGGAAAAACATGGGCTTGAAAAACAGTGAACACATCGGCATGATTGCCATACATCCTAAATCTTCTAACACCCTATTTGTAGCCGCTTATGGTCCATTATGGAGCAGTGGGGGCGACAGAGGTATTTATAAATCAACGGATGGTGGCACAACTTGGAAAAACTGTTTGTTTGTTAGTGAAAACACAGGGTTTAACGAGGTTCATTTTGACCCCAAAAATCCTGAAATCTTATACGCTACAGCCCATCAAAGACGCAGGCATGAATGGACTTACATCAGTGGTGGTCCTGAATCTGCCTTATACAAAAGTACCGATGGTGGTAACTCTTGGCAGAAACTAGAAAATGGCTTGCCTAAAGGTGATGTTGGACGTATTGCTTTGGCAATTTCTCCCGTTAATTCCGACTATGTTTATGCCATGGTAGAAGCCAATGAAGAACAAGGTGGTGTTTATCTATCTACCAATAAAGGGGCAAGTTTCGAAAAACAATCTTCGTTTCATACTGCCGGTAATTACTACATGGAAATAATTCCCGACCCTATAAATATTCATAAATTATACGCCATGGATACATGGGGAATGCTTAGCATAGATGGTGGTAAAACCTGGCAAGCAATGGGCGAAAAAAACAAACACGTAGACAATCATGCGCTTTGGATAAATCCACACAATGCCAAGCACAAAATTATGGGTTGCGATGGTGGTTTATACCAAACTTGGGACGATTGTAAATCTTGGCAGTATTCAGCCAATTTGCCTATTACACAATTTTACAGAGTAAGTGTTGATAATGCACTTCCATTTTACAATATTTATGGCGGCACACAAGATAATAATACATTAGGTGGACCTTCCAGAACCATTAGTGCAAGTGGTATTCATAACATGGATTGGTTTGTTACGGTGGGAGGAGATGGGTTTAAATCAGTGATTGATCCAAAAGACCCCAATACTGTGTATTCTCAATGGCAATACGGTGGATTGGTGAGATATAACCGCAAAACTGGTGAATCCTTAGATATTAAACCTCAAGAAAAACCGGGCGAACCGGCTTACAGATACAATTGGGATGCTCCTTTACATTTAAGCTACCACCATCACCAAACTTTGTATTTTGCGGCTCAAAAACTATTTAAAAGCAACGACCGTGGAAATACTTGGCAAGTGATAAGTCCTGATTTAAGTAGAGGATTAGACAGAAATAAATTGCCCGTAATGGGAAAAGTGTGGAGTATGGATGCCGTTGCCAAAAACCAATCTACAAGTATTTATGGCAATATTACTGCTTTTGCTGAATCGCCCCTGGATTCAAACTTATTGTATGTTGGAACCGATGATGGTTTAATTCAAATGAGTGAAGATGCAGGTAAAAACTGGACTAAGTATTCTAAGTTTAATGGTGTTCCTGACCAAGTGTTAGTTCAAAATATTTATGCTTCTAAACACCAAATAAATGTGGTATTTGCGGTTTTTAACAACCATAGAAATGGCGACTTTAAGCCTTATTTGTTGAAATCAAATGATAAAGGGAAAACATGGCAATTGATTCAAGGTGATTTGCCCGAAAGAGGCTCGGTTCAGTGTATGGCAGAGGACCACAAAAATTCTAATTTACTATTTGCCGGAACAGAGTTTGGTATTTATTGCAGCATAAATGGTGGCAACAAATGGAATAAACTTAGCAATAATTTACCTCCTATAATGGTCAAAGAAATTGCCATTCAAGAGCGCGAAAACGATTTGGTTTTAGGTACTTTCGGAAGAGGTTTTTGGGTGTTGGATGATTACAGTCCTTTGCAAAAGTTAGCGACCTTGGAAAATGAATTAATGCAACAAAAGCTTACAGTTTTTGATATCAAAGATGGCTTGGTATTTATTCCTTCTTCGCCTTTGGGTCACAAAGGGAAATCTTTTCAAGGGGAAAGTTTTTACAATGCTCCAAATCCCGCTATAGGAACAACCATTTCATATTACTTAAAAGACGATTATAAAACCATCAAAGAGTTAAGAAAAGAAAGAGAGAAAAACAACATCAATCAATATTACCCAAGTAAAGACAGTATAAGAATGGAAGACATGGAAGCTGCACCATACTTACTGGTTACTATTACTGATGCCCAAGGTAATTTTGTTAAAAGCATGAAACAAGGTGTCAAAAAAGGTTTTTACAGATTGGTGTGGGATGGCAGATACCAATCAAACAGTCCTGTTTCTTTTCACAAACCAAATCCCGACAATCCTTATGAAGGTGAAGATAACGGACCACTAGCAATTCCGGGGACGTATTACGTTGGGTTCAAATTGTTTTATAACAATACCTTTACTGAGTTAAGTAGTGCAAAACCTTTTGTAATAAAATCTTTGTTCGAGAATTCGTTGCACAAAAACACTGTGTTTAACCAAGAATTAGCTGCCGTTAGACACTTAATTCAAGGTTTGAATGGCTATGTAGGTGAAGTTCGAAATAAAATCAACTACGTGAAAGAATTAAACCGAGTAAGACCCGATTTGTTGCCAAGTAAAATTAATGAAATTGAAAAATTGATGGATCAAATTCAATTAGAATTATATGGTAATAGCAGTTTATCTCGCAGAGAGTTTGAAACTTTATCTGGTTTAGTAGGTTCTGTAGAGGGTATTGTATGGAACTTATGGGCCACAACAGAAGAAAGTACAACAACCTATAGAGAAAAACTAGCTGAAGTAAAGGCCAAATTAGACGTTTTATATCCTCAAGCAGTTCAACTAAAAACATTGGTCGATAGTTTGGATGAAACCCTAGAAAAGCTAAAATTGCCTTACACGCCAGGCAGGTTCCCACAAAAGAATTGAACCTTGATGTTTGTTTTATCTAAAACCCAAATTGGGTATTTGCTATCTGTTTAATTTTTTGCAGCTACAATAAGTTGTAGAATCGAAACTTCGGTATAGGAGACGAAAACTGTATGCCAACACTATATCTGAATATTCTGGACGCTAAACTTCATTTAACCACTGTTCCGTAAATCTCTTATAGCTGCAAGTTACAAGTCATTTTTTATTATTTTTTTAATGATTACTTGGTCTTTGATTTTTAATTTCACGAACAATAAACCATTGGGTGCATTAGATAAATCAATTTTTTGATTTAAGACTATAGACTCTTGCAATAATCGTCCATCCATTGTGTAAATGTAGTATTCAATAACATCCATTGAGTTACTCTCAATCCAAATTTCATTGCTAGTTGGATTTGGATAAAGGTTAATGCTGAAATTATTATCAATTTTACTTTCAATACCAAGAGTATTAGGGCTAAACTGTTGAAGCCAATGCTCAATAATATCAAAAACATAATAGCTGTTTTTATCTTGCATCAAAAGATGACTATTCCCTTTAACCAAAGAATCGTCTGGCAGAGAAACAACGTCTGCAATTCCACCAGCATTTTGAAAACGAACTGCTACTTCCTCTACAGCTAACTTTCTACTCGTTTGATTTCGAGAAGTTATGTAGTCGCCATAAACGCCAAACATGTGTAATCCATTAAAGTCAGGAAAATCAGTGCTATCTGGTGGACCAGCTGGTTCTATTAGAATTAAACCTTTTACTTGTGATTTCTTTTGGTGGGCTGCTAAAACAGCAGATTGTGTTCCGGCACTGTGTGATAATAACCAGACTTTGCCTTTTATTGAATCTATTACAGCGCTAATTGCATTTTCATAACGGTCTGTAGATGTTCCTATATAAGGGTAATTTAAGGCGAAATCAGCAAAAGAATCAGTAGGGAATTGCGCATCTAGGTAGGGATTGCCTTGCGAAGTTCCAAATCCCCATCGCCTCCATATATCAGACTGCCATGCTTGAACTGATCCTTGTGTAGCTGGTTTTCCGTTACTTGGAACCATAAAGGGTGCAATTATACCACCAGTTGCGAAATCAAATTTTGGATCATTTACCATATATACATCATACCCTTTGTCTGCAAATAATTCAGCCCATCCTTTCCTGTCATCAGGTGTTGTAAAAAATATATAAGATGTCAAGTTGAGACCGGGCACCATAACTATAGCTGCACTATCTGTTTTATTTCCCGACTTTATAAAATTTACCAAAGCATCCTTGATATAATAACTTCCGTAAGTATGTTGGGCCATACTATTACCTGCTAACAGCAAGCTAATGATTAAAAAGACAGCATGTTTAAACAAAGGTGTTTTATTTAAAATAGTTAAGTTCATTGGTGTTATATTGTTTGTATTCATGTTTTTTTTGTTATAAAACTTAAGTTTCTGAAAAATAATGAGTAGATGCAAATATAAACCTAGTCTTTTATTCATAACACTTATTTTATAATTTGGGGTAAAAATACACAAAAGTCAGAAAAAATTGAATGCACCCCAAACGTCCTATGTCGTTACACCGCAGAACCCGACAAAGCGCTTGCGCCCAATCATGCCATGATTGCCTAATATCAAAAGGATATTTACAACCAAAAAATACTTAACTCCCTCAAAACCGTGCCCTTCCATCAACTAAAAACTTTTTCGAAGCCATTGTTGGTCTATGCTCAGCATAGATCACCAACAATTAAATTTTACGGATTGCTTGTCGTTGGTGATAACACCAACGGCAGAAAGCGGATGATTCCCCTTTGAAAAATCGTTCTATCTGAAGTAATCTATTGGTTTTCAGAGCAAACCGAATGCGCCCCTTGACTGTAGGCTTGGTCTCGGTTCAACCGAGACGGAACCCGCAAGGCATGGAACTTAGCGAAGCGGTCTCACGATTGAAAGGAATACAAGGCGCCCTTAATATTTTTGATTTTAGCCCTCTCGTTGGATTAGATTTTTTATATACATAAATTTAACTCATTTTTGCAGCCGAAAATTATGAGTTTATTAGTAACAGGTACTGTGGCTTTTGATGCCATCGAAACGCCTTTTGGCAAAACAGATAAAATTATTGGTGGGGCAGCTACTTATATCAGTTTGGCTGCTTCTTATTTCACAAAAGATGTTGGATTGATTGCTGTTGTGGGAGACGATTTCCCTCAGGAATACATCGATTTGCTGAATTCTAAAAACATCAATACCGATGGTTTGCAGGTTAAACATGGCGAAAAATCTTTCTTTTGGAGTGGTCGCTATTTCAATGATATGAACAGTCGCGAAACTTTGATTACGGAATTGAATGTTTTGGCAGATTTCGACCCCATTGTGCCGGCTTCGCAAAGCAGTCCTGATTATTTAATGTTGGGCAATTTGTCTCCTCAGGTGCAAAGCACGTTGATTAGTCGCTTGGCAAAACAACCTAAACTTGTGGTGATGGACACCATGAATTTTTGGATGGATATAGCCTTAGAAGATTTGAAAAAGACACTGAAAATGGTGGATGTATTGACGATTAATGATGAGGAAGCGCGTCAGTTGTCAGGTGAATACAGTTTACTGAAAGCATCTAGGGTTATCAGAGACATGGGTCCTCAATATTTAATCATTAAAAAAGGCGAGCATGGTGCTTTGTTGTTTCATGGCAATCAAGTGTTTTCTGCACCAGCTATGTTGTTAGAGGATGTGTTTGACCCAACAGGGGCGGGCGATACTTTTGCAGGTGGTTTTATTGGTTGGTTGGCCTACACGGATGATATCAGTTTCGAAAATATGAAAAGAGCCATTGTTTATGGCAGTGCCATGGCAAGTTTCTGTGTAGAGAAATTTGGCACAGACAATATTTTAAACATCGATGAAAACCAGTTGTTACAGAGAGTTAAAGCTTTCCGAGAATTGAGTTATGTAGAAATGCTTTAAGTTTTAATTGCTTGATATGCTCACTGCACATCAAATTATTGAAGGTTATTTACAGGGTGTTTTCCCGATGGCAGAACCCGATGATGACAATACGATTTATTGGTATCAACCAACTAAAAGGGGTGTAATTTTGCCAGAGGAGTTTCATGTGCCAAAAAATCTTAAAAAAGAATATCAAAAACAAGCTTTTGAATTAAAGATAGACTGCGATTTTACAGCCACTATCAAAGCCTGTTCTGAAAGAGAAGAAACGTGGATTTCGGATGAAATTATGGATGCATACATTGGGCTGCATCAAATGGGTTTCGCACATAGTTTTGAGGCTTGGCAAAACAAACAATTAGTTGGCGGCTTGTATGGTGTTAGGATTGGGAAGATTTTTTTTGGTGAAAGTATGTTTCATCGGGTGACAAATGCCAGTAAAATTGTGTTGGTTTATTTGATGGAATGGGTTGCTAAAGAAAATATACAATTAGTAGATTGCCAATTTATAACAGACCACTTGAAACAATTTGGTGCCAAAGAAATACCTCAAAAGCAATATTTAACCCTCTTGAAAAAAGCGATTGCGCAATAGGGATTGTGTTTAAATTTTTCAAAAAATAATAGTAGGTTTGCCAGTATAAACATGAGTATCAAAACCATTAAAAAAGTATTAGTAGCCAATAGAGGAGAAATAGCCATCCGTGTGATGAGAACTTGCAGGGAAATGGGTATTAAAACAGTAGCAGTGTATAGCGATGCAGATAGAAATGCCTTGCATGTGCGCTATGCTGACGAAGCTTATTATTTAGGACCGCCTCCATCTAGAGAAAGTTATTTATTGGGAGATAAAATCATTGATATTTGTAAAGCCCATCAAGTGGATGCCGTTCATCCGGGTTATGGTTTCTTGAGTGAGCGTTCAGAATTTGCCAATGCTTTAACTCAAAATGGTATTACTTTTATTGGTCCAAGTGCGCATAGCATGGATTTGATGGGGAGTAAAATTGCGAGTAAACAAGCGGTTGCCGACTTTGGTGTTCCTTTGGTTCCGGGTTTGAAAGAAGCCATTGTGGATGTGGAAGCTGCTAAAATCGTGGCCTCAGAAATTGGTTTTCCTGTTTTGATTAAAGCAAGTGCTGGCGGTGGTGGCAAAGGAATGAGGATTGTAAACAATGTAGAAGAATTTGAATCGCAAATGAAAATGGCTCAGAGTGAAGCTTTGAGTTCTTTTGGTGATGATAGTGTGTTTATAGAGAAATATGTCGCTGCTCCTCGACATATTGAAATTCAATTGATGGCAGATAATCATGGGAATGTTTGTTATCTATTTGAGAGAGATTGTAGTATTCAAAGAAGGCATCAAAAATTGGTAGAGGAAGCCCCAAGTGCTGTTCTTTCGCCTGAATTAAGAAAACAAATGGGCGAAGCGGCTGTCAATGTAGCCAAAGCAGCCAAATACAGTGGAGCGGGTACAGTAGAGTTTTTGTTAGATGAAAAACTGAATTTCTATTTTTTGGAAATGAATACCCGTTTGCAAGTGGAACATCCTGTTACGGAATTGATTACAGGTTTGGATTTGGTAAAAGAACAAATTAGAGTGGCAGAAGGTCATCCTTTGAGTTTTACACAAGAAGATTTAACAATTAATGGACACGCTTTAGAGTTGAGGATTTGTGCAGAAGATCCTAGCAATGGATTTTTACCTGATATTGGCACATTAACCACTTACAGAGTGCCTCAAGGTCCTGGTATTCGGGTGGACGACTGCATGGAGGAAGGCATGGAAATACCGATTTATTACGACAATATGATTGCCAAACTCATTGTTTGGGCAGATACAAGAGAGAATGCCATTTTGAAAATGAAACGAGCAATTTCTGAATATAAAATTTCTGGTGTGGCAAATACCTTGCAGTTTGGCAGTTGGGTAATGGACAATGAGCATTTCATAAAAGGTAATTTTGATACGAAGTTTATCGACAATTATTTTAAACCAGAGTATTTATTACCTGAATCCAACCAAATTTTGGAGGAGGCTTTAGCAATAGTTGCAACACATGTTTTCTCTCAAAAAAAGCAAGCTACACAAGCTATCAACAACAATAACACTTCCTCAGACAAAAGTTCTGACTGGTATCAAAACAGGCGAAGTTTGAGATAGGCTGTTTTTATTGATTCGCTTTTTTTGAAAAAGGCGTATATCGCAAGCCGATATAAAACTCTCTACCTCTTGTTGGTCCCCAATTAAAGGAAGTATCAAAATATGGGCTAAAAGGATTTTGCCAACTAACAATGGGTCTGTTTTGCCTAAAATTTAATAAGTTCTCGCAACCACCGTATAATTCCAAACTTTTCCATTTTTTGGTAATTTGAAGGTTCATCAAAAAGTAGGGTTGAGAAGTTTTTGCTTGTTGAAATTCTATCGGGTTAAAATTTGTATTAGGTAACCTTTGTTTACCATACCAATGCGTATTGAGGTCTGCTCGCCATTTATTAGATTGCGGATTGTATGATACACCAAACAATAAACGATGTTTGGAATTAAATGGCAATAATTCTTTGTCTTCGCCTATCATTCTATAAACATCCAAGAAATTGTAAGCCATTTTAAACTCATAAGCTTTATAAAATTTAAGCGTTAAATCTGTTTGAAAACCATTGGAAATAGATTGCCCTTTAAAATTATAGATGAGTGCCAACTGAGGCTCGCTGTCGTAATCAGGAAAAAATTGGTTCTGAAAACGGGTTTGATAAAAATCGAAAGTAATGAGTCCTGTTAAATTTTTCCCTTTTATTTTTCTGAGATAGTTGATGCCCCAATTCATGGCTTTTTCTGGTTCTAGAGGCTCAATAAATATGATGTTTCTAGAACTCACCAACAAACCGATGTTTTCTGAAAATAAATTGACAGTGCGCCAACCTGTTCCCACGGAGGCTCTGATGGTAGATTGTTCGCTGATGTCGTATTTCAACATGCTTCGGGGTGTAATTTTCCAACCAAATTGATTGTGATAATCGGCTCTGACACCAGTAATTAATGACCATATACCTCCCTTCCATTTAAATGTATTCTCAGCAAATACACCTGGAATTTGTTCTTGTCTTATATAATTGCCATCATAGGTTCTCTTTAACAAGGTGTCGCTAAAACCTATGTCTTCGTTTAAAGTTAGCTGCCTGAATGAAACACCTGCTTTTAGCTCATGTTGTTCTTTCCAATCTAATTCATATTGCAGATTACTATAAATGTTTTTTTGATTGGCAAGATACTTTACCGTGCCAAACCAAGAGTTTTGATTTTGCCCAAAAACACTGCCTACAAATGTGATTTTTTGTTTGGCATTCAAACGATAGCCTGTTTTTAACTGTAAATCACCTTGATGGTATTGTACCTTTTGACCATATATAGACTGACTCCCCATATCGGAATTAATTTGATAATTCATCTGTCCACCAACCCTTTGTTCCCATAAAAATCTACCACTTATATGTCCATAAAAACCTTTGGCATTCTCATTGCCATAAGAAGTTTTGTTGTAGATAGTATAGCGGGTTAATAAGGGTAAATCCATGAATTTATCATTGTCTCTATCCCATCTTTGTGCAGGCTGAACCATATGCGCAGAAATGATGTTGTTCCATTTCTTTTTTCCAAAACGGCTATTGACTGTGTAATGATTTTCGCCAAAACTATTGACATACATATTGACAAGCAAAGGCACATTTTTAGTGTTCGATTGAGGCATCACGTTGATTTGTCCTACCATACTTTCAAATCCTTGCAAAACAGATGATGCACCTTTAACGACAAAGATATTATCAACTAAAACACCCGGAATACTACTGATGCCATAGGTGTAAGTTAATCCTTGAAACATGGGAATGCCATCAAACAATACTTGGTTATAAACACCTGATAAGCCTAAAATTCTTAATTCCTTGGAATTGGTAATAACGTTTGTTGTTGTAGCCTGAACAGTGCCTTGAGTTTCAAAACAGCCAGCCAAATCGCAACATGCCGCTTTTTTTAATTCTTCGGATGTGATGACTTCTGTTTTCATGGTTTGCAAACCGATGTATGAATTAGATGGTTCTTTTTTCATGCTTTTGGTAACACCTCCAAAGCTATACAAAGGTTCTAGTTTTATTTTGCCCAAATCAGCCAAATACACTTTCATGGTGTCTGCTGTAAATTGATTGTGTGAGATAACAATAGAAATAGGCAAATTCGCTACTTCCAAATCGAAAAAACCCAAAGTATCAGAATAAGTGGTAGATTTTTCATCTATGGTAGTAATTTTAGCCTGAGAAATGGGTTGATTGCTATTGTCTAACAACCATCCGTTGATGTGTTGCTGGGCAAATACATTAGAGAGAATACTATAGCTTAAAAATAGTAAAGCAAAGGTTTTTTGCATATTAGAAAATAGGATATTTCTTTTATTTTCTAATGCAAAATTGAACCGATTCAAAATTGCGTTCATTAAGAAAATAGATTATAATGTACTAGATTTTACCTTATGAATTTTATCATTCGGATCTTCGCAAGTGCCAGTGTTTTCAATCACCTTAATTATTTCCTCGTTTGATATTTTTTGAGGATTAAAAGTAATGGTGATTTTATCAGCCTGAATTGCAACTTTTTTAATGCCTTTTTTTCTGTAAAGTGCTGTTTCTAATATTTTTTGGTCAGTGCTACATCCCATATCTGTAACAGTATAGGTAACAGTTTGAGATTTAACTGGTTTTTGGGTTTGAGATAATAATGGACTTGTATTGGCGAAAATTGACGCCAATAGGATAAAACAAGTCAAGCTTGTTGGATTGAATAATTTCATTTTTGATTTTTTAAAATTTAATAAATAATAAGATAAGTCGGATTTAACAAACAGACATAATCTTGGGCGGTTGCCACAATTTATTAAAATAAAAAGAAAGAAAAGAAACCGAAAGAGGGAAGTCTAAATCTTTTGAGAATGGCTCTTGATCGAGTAAATTAATTGAACCCAATTGAAATGTAACTCCCACGCAAGAACCACAAGTAAAGAATGGTGAACATGCCTTACAGTCATCATCGCAATGATTGGATTCTGAATTCACGTCATGGCTGTGTTCATCTTCTGTAAAATTAAGTTTTGCAGCCGTTTTTTCAGACCCTGGCGGACAGCAAGGCACCATAGACAAGCTAATGACAAATAGGGCCAATATGACTGCGAAGAATTTCACCAAACAAAAATAAGTAATTTTTTTAAAATTAAAAACTTCTGTTCTTGGAAACCCAATCTTTGATGTAAGATATAATATCTCCGGTATTGGTTCCAGGAGGAAAAAGTTTGGCTACACCTTGCTCATTTAACTTTAACATATCGTCATCAGGAATAATGCCACCACCAATTAATAATACATCGTCTAATTTTTTTTCCTTCATAAAGTTAATGACTTTTGGGAAAACAGTGTTATGTGCGCCCGATAAAATACTGATGCCAATAACATCCACATCTTCTTGTAAGGCTGCATTCACAACCATTTCTGGGGTTTGTCTTAAGCCAGTATAAATTACTTCCATACCAGCGTCTCTAAGCGAACTTGCTATCACTTTAGCGCCTCTATCGTGGCCATCTAAACCTACTTTGGCTATTAAAACACGTATGGGTCTTGCTGTATTTGTCATATTATTTGATGCGTTTAAACTTCGTTGATTTTCTTTTCTTTAAATATCGGTTGCAATATCTCTTAAAATTTTCATCTTCTAAGATAAATTCAGTAGAACTTGTTCCATTGTTTTTTAAACCAGATTTACGCAATTGACGCAATGTTTTTTTGTCTAATGTGATTTTATGTAAATACAAATGGTTTTTATCATATTGAAATGGAAACACCAGCCAATGGGATAATGAATCGGCTTGTAAATTATTTGCACTTAAAAAATAAAAATGACCATAATGACTGATTACTAAATTTGAATCCGAAAAATTGAACATCTGACTTAAAACCGGAACTGTTGTTTGAATGCCATTTTTATTGATGATAAAACGGTGAGTATCTTTGATGCCATTGCTTTTTTGTATCAATTGGTATTCTGCAAATAGTTCTTCAGGATATTGAGGCATAACCATACCAGGTACTCTGTTGAAAGTAACCATTCTGCATGATGTTAGCAGTGAGACAAAAACTATTAAACCGATTAATCTCATTTTATTTATTGAGTAGCCACTTGTATAGTTTTGATGGCATGGGTGATTCTATCAGCACAGTTTGCCACACCGATTAAACACAGCATTTCAAACAATGGTGGACCTCCACCTTCTCCTGTTAATGCTAATCTTAGAGGTTGCATCACTGCACCTGGGCTTAATCCTTTATCTGCAGCCAAAGTTTTAAATGAGGTTTCTAAGGTTGTAGAATCTTCATTTTCCATGCTTGTTATCATATTGGCATAATCTTGTAAAAATGCTACAGCTTGACTGTTCCATTTTTTTGCAATGACCTGTTCGTCAAATTGTGTAGGCGTTTGAAAGAAATAAGCACAACGTTCAACAATGTCATGACTGAAAGTAACTTTTTCTTTAATCAAAGCCACCACATTGGTTAAATAATCCATATTGGTTTGATAGCCTTTGGCTTGACAAGCTTCAAAAATTTCAGATGCAATTTGTGCATTGTCTTTCAACATCAAATGTTGATGATTGAACCATTTAGCTTTTTCAGGGTCGAATTTGGCGCCATTTTTACTAATTTTTTCAATGCTGAAAAGTTTTATCAACTCTTCCAAGCTAAAAATTTCTCGGTTGTCTGAGGTATGCCAACCCAATAATGCCAACATGTTAACTACAGCTTCAGCTTCATATCCTTTTTCTCTATAGCCGCTACTTATTTCGTTGGTTGAAGGGTCTTTCCATTCCAAAGGAAATACAGGAAACCCTAATCTATCGCCATCTCTCTTACTCAATTTGCCATTGCCATCTGGTTTTAATATCAATGGTAAATGTGCAAATTTTGGCATAACATCTTGCCAACCAAAAAATTGATACAACATCACATGCAAAGGCGCTGATGGCAACCACTCTTCGCCACGAATAACATGGGTGATTTTCATGGTATAATCATCCACCACATTGGCTAAATGATAAGTCGGCATGCCATCACTTTTAAACAACACTTTATCATCCATTGCCGAAGTTTGTACAATGACCCATCCTCTGATTAAATCATGAAAACGCACTTCTTCTTTTCTTGGTAATTTTATTCTGATTACATAAGGTTCGCCAGCGTCTAATCTTCTTTTAACCTCATCTTCTGGCAAAGTCAAAGAATTGATCATACTCATTCTGCTTACCGCATCGTATTGAGGCGCCATACCACCTGCTTTCAATTTTTCACGCATGGCGTCTAGTTCTTCAGATGTGTCGAAAGCGTAATAGGCATGACCAGAGGCCAATAATTGGTCGGCATACTGTCTGTACATGGCTTTCCTATCGCTTTGTCTGTAAGGAGCAAAGGGACCGCCCACATGCGTGCCTTCATCAAATTGTATGCCTACCCATTTCAGCGATTCTACAATGTAATCCTCAGCACCGGGTACAAATCTGGCTTGGTCTGTGTCTTCAATGCGAAGAATCATATCTCCACCAAGTTGTTTAGCAAACAAATAATTAAACAAAGCGGTTCTAACACCACCAATATGTAAGGGACCAGTAGGACTGGGCGCAAATCGAACTCTAACTTTAGACATAAAGGTGCAAAGATAATAAATTTAGGCTTATGGACTTATTTCAAAGGAATATAAATCCATATGCACATAACTATGGCCTTTAAATTAACAAATCAAACTATTGATATGATAAATTTTAATCTAAACCTTAAAATAGTTTTTATACCATTCTGTTTCGTGGTGATCAATTTTTGTTGGGTCGATGACGTGTTGATAGTCGATTTTAGCATAAATAATTTCCAATGAAGCAAAGTCACGTTGGCTTATAACTTTAATTCCATTTCTAATTAATTGAGCAGCGCAAACGCCTGCACCTATTTGATAGGTTTTATTATCGTCAAATCTGTTTCCCTGATAAATAACTTGACTGCCACAAGCAGCACTGATATCCATTAAAACAGCAATTTCGATGTTTTCATTTTTGGCAATTTCAAGCATTTTTTCAGATGCCTGAATCATGCCATCGGTCCAGTCTTTTCCAGATGCTGTTAATACTTTTGCTTTGCCATTTAAAACATCTATGCCTGCTCCGCCATGTATATCACACATTTCTCTTGGTGAACCAAATGAAAACTCTTCAGGGCAAAATCTAGTTATTTTAACAGTATCATAGTTCAAAAATTTCAAAGCGCTAGGGTATTCCCCATTTGCACTACCGTCATATCCACAAGTGATGCCTGTTAAACAAGCACTCATTAGCATGCGAAGTGGATTGTCTTTGCTTGGAACCCGTAATTCATTGAGTTGTTCTCTTTCGTTCATTGTTGTTTGGTTTTTTAAAAAAAAATACAACTTGAAATTTTGGCGACATAATGCCTTATAAATTAAAAACGATTACAAATAAAATGATATAATTGATATTTGCCAAATTATTAGAAATATTAAATGTAGGACAAAACAACTTTCTGAAGCCGTTTTGCGTGTTTTACCAACAATCTCTCTTAACCGTTTGTTTGTTATTGGTGAACTTTTTTCACGAAGTATGAGTAAAACACCAAAAAAAGAAAAAATACAGATATGCTTTTGGTATTAAAATATTATTAACAGAATATTTTTGTAATCCTATTAAAACTCCTATTTTCGCAACGCGTGAAACCATTAAAAATAGGCATCATAGGAAATGGAAGTTGGGCTACAGCACTTTTGAAAATATTGTGTGATAATGAAATGCCCAAAGAAATCATTTGGTGGCACCGTCATCAGGATGATATTGCATTTATTCAGAAACATCTTCATAATCCCCGTTATCTAACGGATATGCATGTGGATTTATCTAAAGTGAGCCTGGAAAATAACCTTGAGAAAGTGATTTCAAACAGCGATTATCTCTTGTTGGCTGTTCCGTCTGCTTTTGTGCATCAAACGTTAAAGGATTGTGATATAGCGTTGTTTAAAGATAAGGTGATTATTTCGGCAGTTAAGGGTGTTAACTCAGAAACCCATCAAATCATCAGTCATTATTTTGAAACCGTTTGGCAAATCAATAGTCAAAATATAGCTGCAATTGCTGGCCCATGTCATGCAGAGGAAGTGGCCATGGAAAAGTTAAGTTATTTAACCATTGCTTCAACCAATCTAGAACTAGCGCAAAACATTACTTCTCATTTGGATTGTCATTATATTCTCACCAAAACATCCGATGATATTTATGGTATTGAATACGCTACGGTGCTAAAAAATGTATATGCCATTGCTTGTGGCATTTGTCATGGTTTGGGTTATGGCGATAATTTTCAATCTGTGTTGGTTTCGGCATCTATCAGGGAAATAGAAACGTTTTTAGATGCCTGCGTTTTAACCCACCGTGATGTGAAATCTAATGCATATTTAGGTGATTTGTTGGTGACGGCTTATTCTCAATTCAGCAGAAACAGAACATTTGGAAACATGTTGGGCAAAGGCTACAACGTAAAAAGTGCACAATTGGAAATGAATATGATAGCTGAAGGCTATTACGCAACTAAAACCATGAATGAAATAAATTCAGAGGTGAAAGCCAATATGCCGATTTTAGAAGCTGTTTATGATATAATTTACAATCAAGTTTCTGCTAAAAATAGGATGCAGAATTTAACACAAGCCTTGATTTAATTGGAAAGTGTTACATTGATGTTCACTCTTTTTAGACCCTCTTTGGCTAAAGTTTGATTATCGTCTAAATTGATTGCTTTGACATAATCAAAGTAGGCGCGAGTTTTATCTTTTTTCATTTCAAAAACCCGTCCTCTGAGAGTGTAAGCATCAGCATAATCGGGAGATAAACCAATTGCAGCATCTAAATTTTTAATGGCATTGTCATAGTCTAGCGCCATGGCGTTTAACAATGCTAAATTATAGCGACTAAAAATATGAGAGGGATTAACTCTGATGCAGTTTTCATAAAGAATGGAAGCTTCTTTGAGTTTTTGATTGTTTTGAAAATACAAACCTTTGGCGTATAAAGCTTCATCGCTGTATTCATTAATAGCTAAAGCTCTGTCAAGAAATACAATTGTTTTTTTGTCGTTTTTATTGGCATAAAATAAGCCAAGTTGCATAATGGCATCGTAATGCTTACTATCGTATACCAATGTTTTTTCAAACAACAGAATGGCTTTTGCAGTATCACCTATTTCTTTGGCTATCATGCCTAAATAAAAAATCGGTTCAGGGTTTGAAGGGGTTATTTTAGACGCTTCTGTGTAATGTATTTCTGCTAAATCGTATTGTTGTTTAGCTAAATATAAATAAGCTAGTGCTTGATGTGCATCACTGTAATTGTTTTTTAAATGGAGAGCTTTTAAAAAAGCATTTTCTGCTAATTGAGAGTTTGCCGTATCGCCAGACATTAAGTATTTGCCATGATAGTAATGATAGTCTGCATTGATAGAATCGTAGTATATAGCCGCATTGATGTCAATGATAGCTTCTTTTAAATTGTCTTCAAAATAAAAAGCGTTAGCTCTGTTGAAATATAATTCAGCACTTTGAGGGTTTTTGTTGATTTTCTCCGAAACGCTTCTGATATCGAGCGAATATGAGGTGTCTTTATCGGTTATAACTCTGATATCCAGTCCTTTTTTTTGACATGAGGTGATAAATACTATCATGAAAATAGTTAGGCAAATAACAATTTTACTTTTTGTCAGCAACATTCTACAAATTTATACTAATTTTACACACTAAAAAATAAGTATTTTATTTATGCCTTTCTATTGTAAATCAGGTGTTATTCCTCAAAAAAGACATACGCAGTTTAGAAAACCAGATGGGTCATTGTATTCGGAAGAATTGGTGAGCACGGAAGGGTTTTCAAGTATCTATTCACTCGTGTATCATGCTCATCCGCCAACTTTGGTAAAGGATATTGGCAATCCAATTCCAGTTGCTCCAAAAGCTAAAATTGCGAACAACATGCAAAACAGGAGTTTTTTAACCTTTAATACCCCTGCAAAAGAAGATTTTTTAGAAAGCCGAGTGATTCAATTATTTAACAATGATTTGTATTTAACTACAGCTGCTCCCAAAAAGTCGATGACCGATTATTTCTACAAGAATGCAGATGCGGACGAGGTGATTTTTGTGCATGAAGGCCGCGGAACTCTCAAAACAATCTTTGGTCAAATTGAATTTGAATATGGCGATTATTTAGTGATACCAAGAGGAGTTATCTATCAATTGCATTTTAATAACGAAAATAACCGTTTGATGATAACGGAATCTTTCAGTCCGATAAAGCCACCCAAAAGATATTTAAATTCTATGGGACAATTTTTAGAACACTCACCTTATTGCGAAAGAGATATTAAAATGCCACAAAATCTGCAAACACATGATGAAAAAGGCGATTTTAAAGTGATGATTAAAAAGGGTGATGAAATTTTTCCATATACCTATGCTACTCATCCTTTTGATGCCATAGGTTGGGACGGTTATCATTTCCCTTATGGATTTAGCATTCATAACTATGAGCCAATAACGGGCAGAATTCACATGCCACCACCCATTCACCAAACATTTGAAGGACATAATTTTGTGATTTGTTCTTTTGTGCCTAGACTTTATGATTATCATCCACAATCTATTCCTGCGCCATACAACCACAGCAATGTGGATTCAGATGAGGTTTTATATTATGTTGATGGCGATTTTATGAGTAGAAAGCATGTTGAAAAAGGGATGATAACGCTTCATCCTAAAGGTATTCCACATGGTCCACATCCAGGCACTGTAGAGAAAAGTATTGGTGCTAAAGAAACCAAAGAATTGGCTGTGATGATAGACCCGTTTTATCCATTACAAATAACAGAAGCAGCCATGGCAATCGAAGACCCTCATTATTACAAAAGCTGGGTTGAATAATTAATAACACCTATAGAAAATGATATATTTTTTGTTTGTTTTAGGTTTTTTTGTGTTAATCAAAGGTGCGGACCTATTGGTGAATGGCGCAAGCTCTATAGCCAAGAGATTTAAAATCAATGATTTGGTTATTGGCTTAACCATCGTTGCATTTGGCACTTCCGCTCCTGAGTTGTTTGTTAATATTTCAGCAAGTTTAAATGGGTCATCAGAAATTGCAGTTGGCAATATATTAGGTAGTAACATAGCCAATATTTTATTAATTTTAGGAGTTTCTGCCACTATCAAAACTTTGCAAGTGAGCAGTTCTACAGTTTGGAAAGAAATTCCCTTTAGTTTGTTAGCTGTTATTGTTTTAGGATTTCTAGCCAATGATAGAATAATAGATGGCGCATCTCTGTCACAATTAAGCCGTATTGATGGTTTAATATTTATCTGTTTCTTTGTGATATTTATATATTACATCATTGAGATTTCTAAGAAAAGTAAAAATTCAGGCATAGCAGAAGAAGTGTCATCTATCAAACCCATGTCAATTTTCAAGTCGTTAACTTTTATTTTGTTGGGATTGTTAGGATTGGTTTTTGGTGGAGAATGGATAGTGAATGGCGCAATTAAAATAGCTGAAAACGCTGGTATAAGCAAATCCTTAATAGGGTTAACTATAGTTGCAGTTGGCACATCATTGCCAGAAATGGCCACTTCTGTTGTCGCAGTTTATAAAGGTAAAAATGACATCGCCATAGGCAATGTGGTTGGGTCTAATATTTTCAATGTTTTTTGGATTTTAGGTGTAAGTTCTATCATAAAACCTTTGCCTTTTCAGCCGAGTTGTAATGTTGACATTATGGTAGCAATACTTTCTAGTTTTTTATTGTTCATTTTCTTGTTTATTGGTCAAAGGCATAATATCCAAAGAGGACAAGGCATCATGTTTTTATTGATTTACGTTTTATATGTTGTGTATCTAGTACTTACGGATGGCAATAAAATTGCTTAGTGGAAAGCTTTTTGTAACTTATTACGAAAATAAAATGATTTTAATTACATTTGCAGCCTTAAAAATTAAACGAAAATAAATTTATTTATGAATAATATGTTAATATACATCGTTCCAGTATTAGGAATTGTAGCTTTAATAGTCATGGCTATTAAATCAGCTTGGGTTAGTAAACAAGACGCTGGTGATGAAAAAATGCAAGGTATTGCTAAAAGTATTCAAGAAGGCGCTATGGCTTTTTTGAAAGCTGAATACAGAATTTTGTTGATTTTCGTAGTCTTAGCTTCAGTTGCTCTATTTGGCGTTTCTATGTTTGTAGAAACTACAAGTTGGATGATAGTGATAGCCTTTATTTTTGGCGCTTTCTTTTCTGCTTTGGCAGGAAATATTGGTATGAGAATAGCTACAAAAGCGAATGTTAGAACTACACAAGCTGCTCGTACAAGTTTACCACATGCTTTAAAAGTATCCTTTACTGGTGGTACTGTAATGGGTTTAGGTGTAGCTGGTTTAGCTGTTTTAGGTTTAAGTTTGTTTTTCATCTTTTTCTTGAATCAATTCATGGGCAATGCAGAAAACTCATTCTATGTCAACATGACCATGGTTTTAGAAACCTTGGCTGGATTTTCTTTAGGTGCTGAGTCTATTGCTTTATTTGCTCGTGTTGGTGGTGGTATTTATACCAAAGCTGCTGACGTTGGTGCGGATTTAGTTGGTAAAGTGGAAGCTGGTATTCCTGAGGATGATCCAAGAAATCCTGCTACTATTGCTGATAACGTTGGCGACAATGTGGGTGATGTGGCTGGTATGGGTGCCGATTTATTTGGTTCTTATGTGGCTACAGTATTGGCTTCAATGGTATTAGGAAACTATATCATCAAAGATATGAGCGAAACTTCTGGCACTCAATATACGGATAGTTTCAATAACATGGGACCAATTTTATTGCCTTTGTTAATCGCTGGTATAGGAATTATATCTTCAATCATTGGAACTTTCTTTGTAAAAATAAAAAATAATGATGCTAAAGAATCTCAAGTTCAAAGCGCATTGAATTTAGGAAACTACGTTTCTTTGTTATTAACAGTTGTTGCAAGTTGGTTTTTAATCAAAACTTTATTACCTGCCACTATCACCATGAATTTCTTTGGAGAAGGCATGAAAGAGGTATCTAACACCAATGTGTTTTTTGCAACTTTAGTTGGTTTAGCTGTGGGTTGGTTAATTTCTGCCTTCACAGAATTTTATACTGCTTTAGGTAAAGGTCCCGTTATGAATATTGTTCAAAACTCATCTACGGGTGCTGCAACAAATATCATCGCTGGATTAGCTACAGGTATGAAATCTACATTTTCTTCTGTATTATTATTTGCTGGAGCAATTTGGGGTTCTTATGAATTGGCAGGTTTCTATGGTGTAGCAATTGCTGCATCTGCTATGATGGCAACAACTGCTATGCAATTAGCAATCGATGCTTTTGGTCCTATTGCCGATAACGCAGGTGGAATTGCTGAAATGAGCGAATTGCCAAAAGAAGTTCGTCAACGTACGGATGTTTTAGATTCTGTAGGAAACACCACTGCTGCTGTTGGTAAAGGTTTTGCAATTGCTTCTGCTGCATTAACAGCTTTGGCATTGTTTGCTGCTTATGTAACTTTCACAGGAATTGATGGCATCAATATTTTTAAAGCGGATGTTTTAGCTGCCTTGTTTATTGGTGGTATGATTCCAGTTGTTTTTTCTGCTTTGGCTATGCAATCAGTTGGAAGAGCTGCTATGGATATGGTGAATGAGGTGAGAAGACAATTCAGAGAAATTCCGGGTATCTTAGAAGGTACAGGCAAACCTGAATATGGCAAATGTGTTGACATTTCAACAAAAGCTGCTTTGAGAGAAATGATGTTACCGGGTGCTATTACCATCATCACACCTATCATCATTGCTATTTTGATGGGCGCTGAGGCATTAGGTGGTTACATGGCTGGTGTTTGTGTATCGGGTGTACTTTGGGCTATTTTCCAAAACAACGCTGGTGGTGCTTGGGACAATGCTAAAAAATCTTTCGAAGCTGGTGTGTTAATTAACGGAGAAATGACATTTAAAGGTTCTGACGCTCACAAAGCTGCCGTAACGGGCGACACAGTTGGTGATCCATTTAAAGACACTAGCGGACCATCAATGAATATCTTGATTAAATTAACTTGTTTGGTTGGTTTGGTGATTGCTCCAATTATTGGCAATGGCAATCATTCTGATAAAGCAGAAGGCGATTGTTGCGCTCCAAAAACTGAAATGTCTGCTTGTTGTGCTGATAAAGCTGAGAAATCTGCTTGTTGTGCTGATGGCGAAAACGCAAAATGCGACATGAGCCAATGTTCTACCATGAGCAAAGAGGAATGTGCAAAAATGTGTGACAGTGTTGGTTGTTCTGCCGAGGAAAAAGCTAAATGCATGAGCCAATATGATGAAAGTGGGAAATTTATTGGGAAACCATCTCAAGAATCTAAGCACGATGAACATGGACATGACCACGACAATCATGACCACGGTCACGATCATTATTAGATATTAATAATATTAAGAAAGCCCGTTAGTGATAACGGGCTTTCTGTTAATGTGTTTTTTTGCTCATGTTCCGAATTGTAGTTTAACTGTTGAATAGGGAATTCAATAAAATCAAGCTGATATGTATGATTTTCTAGAATGAATGGTAAATGTTCCATCGGTAATTACTGTTAGGGGTTATTATTTGAAGCCTATTAGTCGAAGATTTGAAGGTAATTATTCTTTTAAATAGAATTTTAATTTGAATTCTGTATCTAAATCTTATTATGAAGAATATTAACTTTGTATATTTTTATTTTGTTTGCTTAATGTTAATCTTTGATTAATGAAACAAACATAACACACAACTTTATGATTTATAGTTAATAATTAAATAATTTTTTTGATGTTTAACCTTAATGTGTGTTTTATTATTTCGCAACATTATTTAATTGTGTTATAAAAGAGTAATGAAAATGTATTTAAAAAAACTTATTGTATTAATTTTAATTTTAACGTCATTTAGTGTTTATTCACAGAAAAACACTTCAATGCACAAGATTTCTGGGATAATAACTTGCAACAATATTCCAATCGCTTCGGTGAATGTAAGTATAGTTGATACAAAATATAAGACTATTAGTGGATTAAACGGCAACTACACCCTTTTAAATGTTTTTTCTGGTAAGTATGTCATATCAGTCTCTCATACAGGATATGAAACTAAAGAAGTAGAAATGATTTTGAACTCAGACACAGTTTTAAATATAGAGTTAGAAGAGGTTTCTTATCTCATAAAGGGTGCCGCTATTTCGAAATCGAAAAATTCTGTAACAGATGAAAGTGCAAGGGTAGATGAAAAAAAAGCAGACAATGTTGTTAATATTGTTTCAGCGCGTTTAATAGAACTGTCTCCAGATTTAACAGTTGCAAATATTACCCAAAGGGTTTCAGGTGTGTCGCTTGAAAGAAATAGTAATGGTGATGGTCAACATGCCATTGTTAGAGGCATGGATAAACGTTACAATTACACATTAGTGAATGGGATTAAAATTCCCAGTCCTGATCCCAAAAACAGATATGTGCCCCTTGATATTTTTCCATCGGATTTGCTAGATAGATTAGTTGTTACAAAATCTCTTTTGCCAAACATGGAGGGAGATGCTATTGGAGGTGTTATCGACATGAAAATGAAAGATGCACCAAACAAGTTATTATTGGCTGTTAATATTGGTTCGGGATTTAACACGCTGTTTAATCAAAGGGATTTCAGAACATTTGACCGTTCGGCAGTAAATGTAAGATCGCCACACAATTCCAATCCTCAGGGCTACAGAGCCACATTAAGTGATTTTCCTTATGAAAACATGAATTTCAGAGACATTAAAAATCCAATAAACCAACTCTATTCAATTGCAATTGGAAACAGATTCTTAAATAACAAGTTAGGTGTAATCATTGCAGGAAGTTATCAAAACACATTCAGAGGTGCAAATAGCATGTTTATGTCAACATTTGTAGATCAAGAATCTAACAATCCATATTACGAAATCATGCAGAGAAGAGAGTTTTCTACACAACAGGTTCGTTCTGGTTTACACACCAAATTAGATTATAAATTTAACATAAGACACAAAATAGATTTTTATGCTGCTTATGTAAACCTTCAAGAAAGAGAAGTAAGGTCGAGAATCGACACCATTTTAAAAATTGGAAGAGGGCAAGGACCAGGTACAGGTAGAGTGGAGTTGAGAGAACGTTCGAGACAACGCTTTCAAAAGATTTACAATACAACATTGCAAGGCACTCACAAAATGTCTAAAGCTTTTGTAATGGATTGGTCTTTGGTTTATTCATTGGCTACAAATGACGATCCAGATATGGTTGAGTTAACTTGGCTTACTGGGGTAACTAAAAATACTCAAACTGGAGAATTTCAACAAGAACCCATACTTTATGACAGAGATTTTACAAGAAGATGGATAAATAATACGGATAATGATTTGGCTGCATACTATAACGCAACATATACACAAGAAATATTGGGAACTAAAGTTGATTTTTCTGGTGGCGGAATGTATAGAAACAAAAAAAGAAATAACTTTTTCAATTCTTATTTGTTCAGAACAGCTCCTATCTCACAACAATGGAATGGAAATGTGAATGATTATACATTTACATTATTCAACAACATTGGCACACCAACCGATCCGCTTAATTATGAATGCACTGAAAATGTGTTAGCGGGGTATGGTATGTTTAAGTTTCAATACAAAAAATTACAAGTGATGGGTGGGGCAAGATATGAAAAAACAGATTTTTCATGGATAACCAATGCGCCTCCACAGCTAGCTGGAAAAACTGGAAACATCAATTATTCGGATGTTTTGCCAAGCCTACACTTAAAACACATGCCAAACAAGAAAACAAATTTAAGGGCATCGTATTTTGCTTCCATTTCGAGGCCTAGTTTTTTTGAAGTTATACCTTATGATATTAATGAGGAAGATTTTAGAGAAAGAGGAAATCCATACTTAGAAAGAACCCAAGCTGATAATATTGATATTCGTGTTGAAAGATTTCCAACACCGTTAGATCAAATCATGGTGGGATTGTTTTATAAAAGAATAAAAAATCCTATTGAATCGGCATTATTAATTCAAGGGCAAACTGTATTTCTACAACCCAATAATTTTGGCAATGCAACAAATATGGGTATAGAAGTAGATTACACCAAATATTTCAACAAATTTGGGGTAAGAGCTTTTTATACATTTACATCTTCGCAAATAACTACTTCTAAAATTGTTAGATTTAGAGATGATCAAGGTAATTTAACATCTAAAAACGAAAATCAAACCCGTCCACTACAAGGACAATCGGCCCATATTAGCAATGTTGCCCTTTTGTTTAAGGAGCCTGAAGTTGGTCTTGATATGCAAGTAGCAATGGTATACACAGGAAAAAGAATTATCAGTGTTTCACCATATTTAGACAATGATATATGGCAAAGAGGATTTGTGCAACTAGACTTTTCGATGGAAAAAAAGATCAAAAAACAATTTGCGGTTTATTTAAAGGTTAATAATATTTTAAATACGCCAATGCTTGCTGATATTGGATTGCCGAATACTTTTAACCCAGAACAAGCGCCTTATATTAATTCAACTCAAAGTGTATTGGTAAGAGAAGATTTTTATTGGCAAACTATTACCATAGGACTTAAATACAAATTATAAAACAAACAATTTAAAAAAAATATATAAAATGAAAAAATCAATTTTAAAAATGAGCACATTAGCTCTTGTAATCTCTACCTTTTTTGCGTCATGCAAAAAAGATGATGGAGGAAAAGTAGTTGTTGATGATGGTGTTAAATCAGACATCACTACAATTACAGAATCAACAACTGAACTAAAAGGTCAGATGAAGGGTACATTGTTGGAAGGCAAAACTTACACTTTAAAAGGAGATTTAATAATCCCTAAAGACCAAGAAATTATTGTTCAACCAGGAGTTACATTAATTGCAGAGAAAGATGCAGGAGGAATAGGTTATGAAATTACGGTTCATGGTTCTTTAATAGCTGAAGGCACAAAAGAAAAACCAATTTTAATGTCAATTCCTGTTGCAGACAGAACGGAAGCAAATATTTTTGCAGGTATGTGGGGTGGCATTCAATGCTCTGAAGATGCAAAACTTGTACTTTTGCGTTGGACCAGATTTGAATACTTAGGCGACCAAGGTGGTCCAGGTACACCAAGAGCGGGTAGTACAAGATACGGTTTTTGGACACGTAACCCAAATACTGAATTTATTTTAGAAGACTGTTGGGTTTATGGTTGCAAAGATGATGTTTACAGACCAAATGGCGCAAAAATCAATTTAGTTAGAAATACATTTGAGTTTTGTGGTGAAAATGGTGGTGATGGTTTGAATTGCAAATCTGGTACTGTTGGTAATATTTCATTTAACTTGTTTATTGGAGGCGCAACAAACGCTTTCAAGCCTTCAAACGAAGGTGCTAGCCCAGTTCAATCAAATGTTTTTGTATATAACAACACTGTGCTTAACTCAGGTTGGAGAAGACCAGGTATGAGCCGTGGAGCAAATATTAACTATGAAGTAGGCGCTAGAGGTGGTGCTTATAACAACATCATTGTAAACTGTAAAAGAGGTATGCGTGCTTTGGAAGATGCAGATCTTCCAAATCTTAAATTTGACAACAATCTTTACTACGCAACTCATCAAGAAATGGTGAATGAGTTCATTCCACAAGACGCTGTGGCATCTACAACTCAAGTAAATGGAACTAAGGTTATTTTTGGAGCTGCAAAAGCAAATAATCCTCTATTTGTTACCTATAACATTGATCAATTCACTTATGCTCAATACGAAGCAGGTGAGTTACAGCCTAAAGATATGAATAGAGTTGGAACAAACAATTTTAGATTGCAGGCTTCATCTCCTGCAAAAGGTGCTGGAACCACTGGTTTCTCTCCGCTTACAGTTTCTTGGGTTCATGCCGTTGGAAATAGAGCTCCTAGCATCATGCAGCCAAATATTGACTTAGGTTGCTACCCAACATCTGGTTCTGGAAATAATCATAACTAGAATTTAGTTTCTGTTTTTTTTGATAACCTAAAAGGTCACCCTACGAAGGTGACCTTTTTTATATAAATTCAATTATGCATAAAAATACACTTTTAATAACATTTTTCATCATTGTTTTAAGTTCAATGTTTACTAGTTGTATTAAAAACAAACAAGTAGAACCAACAGATCAATCAGACGTTAAAAAACCAATAGTCTTGAATTATAATATGTCTGATATTAAAGAACTTGAATTTTTTAATAATTATGTTGATAAAGGCATCATAGAAAACAAAGGCATTGATGAAGCATCAGGATTAGCTGTTAGTAGATCTAACCCCAATAGAATTTGGACACATAATGACAAAGGGGGCGCAAATAGACTTTATATAATTGGTCCAAATGCTGAAAGCTACGGCTATTTTTGGATTTGGGGAACAGGCAATAGAGATTGGGAAGATATTTGTATTGGACCGGGGCCAGAAAATGGGAAAAATTATTTGTATGTTGGAGATATGGGAGACAACGATGCTGTTTATAATCAAATAATCATTAACAGATTTATAGAGCCTGATATTTCGGGATTAGACTCTATAGGTATCAATAGGGTTGATGGTTCTGAGGTTGATAGGCTTATTTTTGTTTATCCCGATGGGCCTAGAGATGCGGAATGTTTAATGATAGACCCTTGGACAAAGGATTTATATATTGTCACAAAGCGAGAAGCGCGTTCATCCATATATGTAGCACGTTATCCTCATTCAACTACGGAGGTTAAAACTCTTGAAAAAATTGCTGAATTTCCGTTTAATAGAGCTTTAGCTGGCGATATCAGCGCAGATGGTAAAGAAATCGTTGTTAAAACAGATAGAAGGCTTTACTATTGGAAAAGAGAAATGGGTGAAACAATATTGGATGCTCTTATTCGTCAACCTAGTCTTTTGCCTTATTTTGTTGAGCCACAAGGGGAAGCCTTTGCATGGAAACCAAACGCTGATGGATATTATACATTGAGTGAAAAATCTGGCAATGTTGAACCTCGTCTCTATTATTACTCAAGAAAATAAACCCTCTTCACCAAACAATTCTTAATTTAACATGAATAATATAAAAAAGTATTTTTGCAACATGGATATCAAATTGGTAGTTTTTCTTTTATTAGTGCTTGCTTGTCAGCCTAAAAAAAACACTGTTATTGAAAAAACTAATAGCCAAAAAGTAATGCACCCCAGGATTTTTTGGACTGAAAATCCAGCAAATCATGCAATTATTTCTTGGACATCACTTGAAGATGGGGCAATTAACAAAGTTTATTTTGATACCATTTCACATGAAAACAAAAAGGTAGATTCCTATCCTTTCTTTTCAGATGCCAATAGTAATGGCAAAATTACAACAAGAAAGGATGATTTAGAATCAGGTGTACCTAATGCCTATTTTCATCACACAGATTTAACTGATTTAAAAGAAGGTACTAAATACTATTACCGTTTCTGCTCCGATTCAACTTTTTCGCCAGAATATTATTTTATAACCTCCAGCAAAAAGTCGAATGAATTAACATTTTTATACGGAGGTGATTCTAGAAGTGGTGAAGATGACGAAGAAGACAAAGATCCAGCCATACATTCTAAACGAAAAGCAATGAATCAACTTATTGCAACATTGGTTGAACAAAATCCTGAAATTATGGCACTTGTTCATGGAGCAGACTATGGGATGGACGCTTCTTGGAAATCTTTATACCATTGGTTTAACGACCATGAGTTAACTATTACAAAAGATGGAAGAGTGCTGCCATTAATAATTTCAAGAGGCAATCATGATCATGAAATAGGATTTACTGAAAATTTTAGATTGGGAACAGTTACTGAAAGGAATTCTGATGGCTATTATTATAAAACACAATTTACAGATAGTATTGCTTTGATTACTTTAAATACAGAAACATCAATGGCAGGTTATCAATATAAATGGTTGAAAAAAGAATTAGAAAAATCCAGAGCTGCCAACAAATGGCTTTTGGTTCAATATCATAAGCCGGCATACCCTGCAGTTAAACCTTTTGATAGAGAAGATTTTGCAAGAGTTAGAAAATATTGGGTGCCTCTTTTTGAGCAATTTGGAATTGACTTAGCTCTTGAATCAGATGGACATTCACTAAAAAAAACAGTTCCAATTTTAAAAAACAAACCAAATCCTAAAGGTATCATATATATTGGAGAAGGCGGACTTGGTGTGCCACAAAGAACACCCGACTCTAAAAGGTGGTATTTTAAAAATGGCGGACATGCCTCGTCTAATCATCATGTATGGATGTTGAAATTTAAAAACAATGTATTGAAAACAAGTGCAATAGGTATCGACAACAATGTTGTTTTAGATTTTGAAATAAAGTCTAAAAAATAAATTTTCAGCAGTTTTGAAACATCAATTTAACACGGTTTCTTTGCTGTTAAGATTAAATTTAATTTTATTGGCTTCTGGTGTTTTTTGGCAACTTTACACTGGTGGTTCAATAAGTAGCATGCTTTTTATGAATTTTGGCATAACCGAGATTGTTTCATTAACCATTGAGAAAATATTCGTTGTTGTGTTGTTGATTCTGGCAATTTATTCGGCAGTTAATCCTAATATTTACACATTGTATATATTGTTTGTATGCTTGATGTTTAATGTTATTTCTCATCACATTGTTGGGGGCAAACATTTTTCAGACCTTACTTTTATAGCTCACTTTTCAAGACTTGCCGTTCCGGTTTCTTTAGTTTTATTAATAAAAAATAAATACACTGATTTTGTAATGGTGTTAAAACTTGGACTTTCAGTAACTTTTTTAACCCATGCTTGGGAGGCTTGGCAAGCAAATCCATTTTTTTTAGATTATTTAATTGGATTTTCTAGAATGTCCTTAAATGAAAATAACGCCACTTATATATTAAAAATTATTGGAGTTATTGATTTATTATCTGCTATTCTATGTTGGTTTAACAAGTTTAAAATAATTCTATTTTGGATGGTGTTTTGGGGTTTTACAACGGCTTTCATTAGAGTCTACGATAGTGGTTGGGAAAATCTTGCGGAATTTCTGGTAAGAACTCCTAATTTTATATTGGGAATTGTATTAATAATGTCGCTAAGTAAACGTAATAAATTGATTGCTTTGTGATAACATTAAATCAAGATTGCATGATTTGAGTTATTGGTTTTATCCATAGGTTTTATTGAGGTTGACCCATTTATATTGTTTGTTGATAATTCAGCAATCTTATCTATAACATAAAATACAATTAACCCACTATTAATAGTCCAAGTGTATTGTTGCAGCTCTTAATATTAATAATATCATGATAAAAATCAAACAAACATTATTAGTGCTTTCTTTTCTAGCAACAATAGGAAATATGCGTGCACAATCATTAATCCATTATTGGAATTTTAATGACAATTCAACTATCCCAGCTCTTTTAACTTCAAATGTATCGGAGGTGTCAGGATCTTCAATCACACATATTACAGGCGGAATAAGTTTAATTGATAATGCTGGAGGAACTGGTCAAGATTATGAAGTCAACAATTTTAATGCAAGAAATGGTGCTGTTGCTGGTTCACATTTGCGTTTTAACGACCCAATAGGTGGATCCTTAGAATTTGCAATTCCAACAATTGGGTATAAAAACATTGTAGTGAAATTTGCTACAAGACGCTCTGGCTCTGGAGCAGGTACTCAATATTGGTCTTATACCAGTGATGGTACAAATTATATGATATTCGACTCTATTTTTCCAAGTTCTGTTGGTCCTGAATTAAAAACATTGAGTTTTGTTGGGATTGCAGATGTTGAAAATAACGCAAACTTTAAGATTAAAGTTGCTTTTGCTCAAGGTTTAGGCGGAACAGGTGGAAACAACAGATTTGATAATTTTACAGTTGATGGAGATGCAACTGAAGAACTAATTCACTATTGGAATTTTAATGACATTACTAATTATGCGAACCATATAGCACCAAACTTTACAATTGGAGGCGCACAATTAGATACATTACAATTTACAGGAGGAAGCAGCCAATTGGTATTTAATGGTGGTACAAACTCTGATTTGAACATGAACTTGAACGCAAAAAGAGGAGACACTGCAGGAACTCATTTAAGATTCAACAATCCTACTTATGGCGCTTTAGTTTTTACATTACCTACTACTGGCAAGGAAAATATTGTAGCCAAATATGGTTCGGCTCGTTCTGGTTCAGGAGCACATTGGCAATTTGTTCAATACACTACTGACGGAACTAACTACGTTTTATATGACACCATGAGACCAAGTGAAGGCACTAACCAAAAGTTATTTGTAGTTGATTTAAGAAAAGTTACTGCCGCCAACAACAATCCGAATTTTAAAATTAAAATTACTTTTGGACAAGGTGGTGGAGGATTAGCAGGCAATAATAGAATAGATAACTTCTCTTTAGAATCTATCGCTCCTGATTTGTCAGGTATAGTAACAGGTGTAAGTATATCTCCCAAAGATGTATTATTAGAAGTAGGAAACACACAAACATTATTGGCAACAATAAGCCCAGCTGATGCAATAGACAAATCTTTAACATGGTCGTCTTCTAAAGCATCAATAGCAAAAGTAGACTCATTAGGAAAAGTAACTGCAGTGGGTGAAGGTACAGCCAAAATTTATGTAACAACTAATGATGGTAACTTTATGGATTCTTCTACAGTTATTGTTACAGTTCCATCTACTTTAGATTTAATTTACTATTGGCATTTCAACAATTTCAATCCAACTGGTGATGTAAAAGAAATCAATGGGGATTTTTCATTGCTTAACAATGTAACGCCCAAATTAACATACACATTAACTCCAGATGCAAATGTTGTCAATGAGAGAGATATTGACAGATACTCTCCAGGTTCTTTATTAAATTCTCAAAAAGGAGAAGTAGCAGGTGGTTCGGCAAGGGTAAGAAACCCATCTATTAATCGTTCGTTGGTTTTTGATATGCCAACTACAGGCGTTTCAAATCTAACTTTTAGCTTAACAGTTCAACGTTCAGGTAATGGAATGTTAACAAACACTATTGAGTATTCTGTTGATGGTACAACTTTTATCTCTACTGGATTAACAGATAATGTTAAAGATGTTGTTGATTTTGAAGTATGGCAAATACATACCTATGATTTTACTGCAATAACTGCCGCAAACAATAATCCTAAATTTAAAATTAGAATCACATGGAAGGATGCAAATGCTTCTAATACTTCAGGAAACAATAGATACGACAATATCACATTGATGGGTGACGGTAAAAATGCATCTGTATCAAAAGTACAAATTTTAAATCCAGTAACTGTTCATCCAAACCCAAGCAACGGAATGTTAACAATTAGTACTTCAAATAATCAACCTATTCAATATGTAAGCATTATTGATATTAAAGGAAAGGTTGTTTTAGATTCTCAAGAAAATATTTTAGACTTAAGTTCTCTTGATAATGGTATTTATTTTGTAATGACTTTGCTAGATGGCGTAACCTACAGAAATAAAATCATTGTAAGTAAATAATATCATCAACTGAAAAACGATTAAATGAGCCTCGTATTTTGCGAGGCTCATTCGTTTAAAAACAAATATAATTTCATTACAAATTCAACCTTAATAATGACAAAAAACCATACTTTCAAAAAAGCTATTTTAACATTTTGGCTTCTAATTGCCTTTTTTAGTGCAAATTCACAGAATAAGCGTGCAATTCATAGAGAAGTTTGCGTGATGCCTTCTGATGTAAAAGAAAGTTCAGGAATGGTAATCGCATCTCCTAATTCAATTTGGACTCATGGTGATAGCGGTAACGAAAATAAAATATTCAAGGTAGATAGTAACGGAGCATTGCTGAGAACAATCACAATTGCAAATACGCCAAATATTGATTGGGAAGATATGGCAATTGATGAAAACGGGGATTTGTGGATTTGTGATGGAGGTAATAATAACAATACAAGAAAGGATCTAAAAATAATTAAAATAGCTAACCCAGAACTTCATGATTCAAGTTCTGTTCATGCGCAATTTGTTTTTTATTCCTTTCCTGATCAAACAGCATTTCCTCCACCAAGCAGTAAAAGAAACTTTGATGTAGAGGCTCTCATAAGATACAAGGATAGCCTTTTGTTATTTACTAAAGATAGATCAAGTCCAATCTCAGGATTCACAAAATTGTATAAACTCCCTATTGTTCCAGGAACCTATATGGCAGAATTGCTTGATAGTTTTTATCTAGGAAATTCTAATCAATTAGCAAGAGTCACAGCGGCAGATATGGAAGTTTCTACTGGCAGAATTGCCCTTTTAACATTGTCTCAAATTGTTGTTTTTTCAAATTACCAAGGAAGTGATTTCTTTGGAGGTGATGTGGATTTCTATCTTTTTAAAAATCCTACCAATCAAGTGGAGGCTTTGGCCTTTATAGATTCAAATAAATTTTATATGACAGATGAAGTGCCGGGAGCTTTGTATGAAGTAATACTAGAAAATGCATCAAACAGTTCATCGGTTTCGAATGTTAATTCAAATAAATTTCGGGTTTATTATGAATCATCTCAATCAATATTGACGATTTTTGGAGTTGGTCTAACTAAATTCAAATGCACAATTTTGGATAGTCAAAGCAAGAAAGTGTATTCTCAAAATCATAATGGTATAAAAATAGAGATACCCTTGAAATTGAGTGAGGGGGTCTATTATATTAGATTTGAAAAAGATGGATTAATTTGGACAGAAAAGCTATTAGTGATATAATGATATTTGGCGCGTTTTACTTTTCTTTTTAATGTAGATAAAAAGTTCAGTGCTTTAAAATGTAAGCACTGGTCTTATTAATTCAAATAATATCAGCAATTTTCAAAGCGGTTTGTTTTTTCTTGTGTTGACAGTATGCGCTAGGGTTTCATTTGTTAAAGTGTTTTTATTCCAATTTATAAAAAAAATTATCCGCAGAAAAAGTCAAAAAAACACAAACTCTTTTCTATCAATACTTGATTACCTTTGCGCTTTCAATGTTAGAAATAGGAAAATACAACACACTGAAAGTTTTGAGACTGACACCTCCTGGTGCTTTTTTGGGCAATGCAGAGGGTGAAGAAGTGTTATTACCCAACAAATATGTGCCAAAAGGCATCCGAGTGGATGAAGAATTGGAAGTGTTTGTTTACTTGGATTATGAAGAACGCTTGGTAGCGACTACCATCAAACCTTATACAAGTTTAAATCAGTTTGCTTACCTCGAAGTGGTTGATCTCAGCAGAGCAGGCGCTTTTATGTATTGGGGATTGGAAAAAGATTTGTTTGTGCCTTTTCAGGAACAAGTTAGCAAAATGAGAGTGGGGCAATCCTATTTGGTGTATGTGTATTTAGATAAAAGTTCGGGCAGATTGGCAGCTTCTGAGCGCATCAACCGTTTTCTGAAAAACGAAGAATTAAGCATCGAAGAAGGACAAGAAGTGGATTTAATCATAGCCAGCAAAAGCGATTTGGGTTTTAATGTGGTCGTTAACGAGCAACATCTTGGCTTGGTCTATTTTGATGACATTTACATCGCCATAGAAACAGGCGACAAAATTAAAGGATACATTAAAAAAATAAGAGACGACCACAAAATAGATGTAACGCTCAGACCCATGGGGTATCGCAATATCATAGAACCAAGCGCGCAATTGATATTAGACACCATCAAGAAAAAAGGCGGTATTTTAAAACTCACAGACAACAGCCACCCAGACGAGATAAAAGCATTGCTAGGCATGAGTAAAAAGAATTTTAAGAAAACCATTGGAGCGCTCTACAAACAAAAACTCATCTTGCTAAAAGAAGATGGTGTTTATTTGAATCAGTGAAGTTAATAAAGTTAAATAAATCATTTCTTATTTAAGAAGTGTAATGTTGAGGATGAAAAGTTGCTCTATAAAGACCTCACCCTAAATCCCTCTCTCTCGGCTAAGCCGAGAAGAGGAACTTTTTCAATTTCGTTCTATTCTAGCAATCTAATTCCGAAATGATTAGGAGCATAAATTTAAAAAACTATTTCAACGCGAAAATTCCAAGAATAAAAAAATGATTTGTAAAAACGAAAACTATCATCCTTCTCTTCCGCAAGCTTGCGGAATGGAGAAGGACAGGAGGATGAGGTCTTTACATCTGAAAAAAAACTTAATCTTGAGCCAAACTCAACAACAATTCCTCTTCAAAAGGTCTCCCCATTAATTGAATACCAATCGGCATACCGTTTTCAGAATGATGGGTATAGGGAATAGACAAGGCTGGAATGCCAGCTAAGTTAGATTGCACCGTAAACAAATCTGCTAGATACATCGCAATAGGGTTGTTGGATTTTTCTCCAATTTTAAAAGCAACAGTACTAGTAGTTGGAGTTACGATGATATCGTATTGTTTTAAGATTTCAAGCGTTTCTGTGCGGATAATTTGACGCACTTTTTGCGCTTTGGTGTAATATGCATCATAAAAATCGCTGGTCAATACAAATGTACCAAGCATGATTCTTCTTTTTACCTCTTCGCCAAAACCTTCGGAACGGGTATTTTTAAAAGTGCTTTCCAAATCTTTAGCATTTGCACTGCGGTTGCCATAAGTCAGTCCAGAAAAACGACTTAGATTACTGCTAGCTTCGGCAGTGGTTAAAATTTGATAAGTTGGCACCATTTGGTCCAAATAAGGAAAACTAATTTCGTGAATGGTATGTCCTTTTGATTTAAGGACTTCTAAATATTGTAAAGTAGCTTTTTTAATTTCAGGATCAAGACCTTCGTGTTCGATGCAGTCTTTGATGTAGGCAATTTTAAGGCTTTTTTGTGTTGGTTCTAATTGTATGTTCAACGAACCGTTTTGCGACATACTGGCATCGTGATCATCCACTCCAGAAATAACGTTTAAAATCAATGCCATGTCAGACACGGAGGATGTAAAAGGACCAATTTGGTCGAAACTACTAGCAAAAGCAATTAATCCCCAACGACTGATAGCACCATAAGTTGGATACATGCCATATATGCCTGTAAAAGCAGCAGGTTGACGGATGGAACCACCCGTGTCACTACCTAAACTAGCCAAACACATGTCGGCTTGCACAGCAACAGCGCTTCCGCCACTGCTACCGCCTGGCACACGGCTGGGGTCTTGTGCGTTCAATACAGGTCCAAAAGCAGAATTTTCATTGCTTGCACCCATCGCAAATTCATCGCAATTGGTTCTGCCAATAATGATAGCATCTTCGGCTAAAAGTCTTTCAACTACTGTGGCAGAAAACAAGGATTCAAAACCTTCGAGTATTTTAGAAGATGCAGAAGAACGATGATCTTTATAGACAATATTGTCTTTAAGAGCAATCACCATTCCAGCTAGTTTGCCAGCTGTGCCTGCGTTTAATTTAGATTGAATTTCAATCGATTTTTTTCTAGCTTCATCTTCAAATACTTCTAAAAAAGCATTCAAGTTTTGATGCATATTGATTTGAGAGAGGTAATAATCCACCAAATCAGGTAGAATTAAAGAGCCATTAGAAATTTCTTTTTGAATTTCGATTAAAGAGGAAAAACGCTTCTTCATCAAGCAATCAACTATTTTTCGGTTTCAGACTTGTCGTCTTTGATTCCCTTTTCTATCTCGTCTTTCACTTTGTTTTTAGCATCGTTAAACTCTCTGATGCCATTTCCCAATCCACGCATTAATTCAGGGATTTTTTTGCCACCAAAGAAAATTAAGATAACCGCTATGATTAAGATTAAAGAACCACCGCCAATGTTTTGTAAGAATAATACAGACATGTTGTATAATATTTATTACCGCAAAATTAAGCATTAATTCATATATCGGTAAACATTATTTAGAATATTGAATAAAAAATTTTTAAAAGTTTTAAGAATTGGTTTATTTTGTGCTTCGATTTTTTAATCTATCATATGAGCCAAACAATTAACGAAGTTTTACAAGAGTTTACTGCAAACTTGGATAAATGTACCAAACATACCATTCATGAATTTATTAATATCAGAGCAGGTAAAGCCTCTCCGGGTATGGTAGAAAGTGTGATGGTAGATTATTATGGAGCGCCTGTGCCTTTAACGCAAGTGGCAAATGTGTCTGCGCCTGATGCCCGAACCATTGCAATCCAACCATGGGAAAGAACCATCATCAACGATATTGAAAGAGGTATTGTTAACAGTAATTTAGGTTTTGCACCTAGCAATGATGGCAACACTATCAGAATTACCATTCCACCGCTTACACAAGAAAGAAGGTTGCAGTTGGTAAAAATGGTGAAACAAGAAGGAGAAGCAAGCAAAGTGGTGGCTAGAAACTACAGAAAAGATACCAATGAAAAGATTAAGAAATTACAAAAAGATGGCTTAAGCGAAGACGAAGCCAAAGACGCTGAAAGCAAAGTGCAAAAACAATTAGACCAATTAATTGTGACCATTGATGGCATGATAGCGGATAAGGAAAAAGAAATCATGACCATTTAATTGACTTTTAAAAGGTCAATGCCATTTTGTGGAACTATATTTGATTCCATATTTAATTACCTATTCATGAAATTGAATCTCAAATTCATATTATGTTTTATCGTGTTTTTAAATTTCATACAATTGAAAGCACAAGTGGAGGCAGACTCTACTATAGAGATTAATATACCCGAATTAGAAGATTTGAGATTTATGATGGATACTTCTTTTGGTGTTTTTAAAACCAAACGATTCTCAAACATGCAATCTGTTTTTCCGTCATTTAAAGTTTATAAAGCCTATATCAAAAATTCAGAAGGGGGTAAACAAACAGAATACACGCAGTTTGCGATGTATAATTACGTATGGAATAATTTAAGAATTAAGCATACTAAAATGATGAAAAGGGCAAACTCCGCTAAAATAGATTGGAAATTAACCACCCTCGATTCAGTGGATTATCGCTATAATTATTACGATGGACTTGAATACGCATATGTCACATGGATTATCAATCACAACAAAAAGAAAAAATACATCATCAAAGCTACTTGTGTAAAAATGGAAGAGCGTTGGTATATCATGGATGAGTTGGTGTTTGTAGGCGCTTTGATAGTTAAAAAACCCAAAAAGAAAAAGTGATAAATAAGCTTCAGTTTGTGGCGCAACAAAGTGCCATTCCAGAAAAAATAGTTACCAAAACCATCGAATTGTTAGATGCCGCTTGCACCATTCCGTTCATAGCACGTTATAGAAAAGAACAAACCCAAAACTTGGATGAAGTAGGGGTTCAATTAATTGATAAACTCTCCAAGCTGTATGATGAATTATTAAGCAGAAAAACATTCATTTTAGAAACGATTGAAGCGCAAGGAAAATTAAATCCTGAGTTAAAACAAAAAATCAACGATTGTTGGGATAAAACCATCTTAGAGGATTTGTATCTGCCATACAAACAAAGAAAGAAAACCAAAGCCGATATTGCTATCGAACAAGGATTGGAACCTTTAGCTAAAATTATTTTGGCGCAAAAAGAAGCAGGAATAGAAAGAATTGCGGCCAAATTTTTGAATCAAGAAGTGAAAGATATTGAAGCTGCCATTCAAGGAGCAAAATACATTGTGGCACAATGGATAAACGATGATGTAGAAACCCGTAAAAAACTGAGAGAGCAATTTGAAAAATATGCCATCATCAGCACTAAAATCGTTAAGAAAAAAGGCGCAACAGAAACTGATTTAACTCAAAGCAAATACAAAGATTATGTTGCATTTTCTGAATTGGCTCACAAAGCACCATCTCATAGAATCATGGCGATATTGAGAGCAGAAGACGAGGGCGTTTTAAAGGTAAATGTAGAGCCGGATTTTGACAGAACCATTGATATGCTGAACAGAACTTGGGTGAAGAAATACACGCTATTGGATTATTTAATGCAAGAGGTAGTTCAAGATGCTTACAAACGTTTGTTATTGCCATCTTTAGAAAATGAATACCTCAAAACCTTATTTGCTAAAGCCGAAGAAAGCGCCATCGCTGTTTTTGCAGAAAATCTGAAGCAATTGTTATTGTCTAGTCCATTGGGAAATCAATCTGTTTTGGCTATCGACCCGGGCATCAGAACGGGGTGTAAAACAGTTTGTTTGGATGCATCAGGGAAAGTGTTAAGTCATACAGTTTTGTATTTTAACAGCCCAAAAGAACAGGATGAGTCTATAGCGAAAATTAAAAACCTTTTGCAACAATATTCACTTCAAGCCATTGCAGTTGGTAATGGTACAGCAGGAAGAGATACTGCTGCTTTGATTAAGAAAGCATTACCAGATTTCCCTTTGTTTTTAATCAATGAGGATGGAGCATCTATTTATTCTGCATCTGAAATAGCTAGAAAAGAATTTCCCGAATTGGATTTAACCGTTAGAAGTGCAGTAAGCATTGGTAGAAGGTTAATGGACCCATTATCAGAACTCGTTAAAATCGACCCCAAGAATTTAGGAATTGGACAATATCAGCACGATGTGAACGAAGAGAAATTAAGACAAACTTTGGATAACACCATTGTTTGGTGTGTGAATAAAGTAGGCGTAAACTTGAATCTAGCTGGAGAAGAATTGCTTAAACATGTTTCAGGTTTGGGACCAGTTTTAGCCAAAAACATCATTGAATACCGTAAGCAAAATGGCAATTTTAAATCTAAATTAGAATTAAAAAAGGTGGCAAGATTAGGCGATAAAGCCTTTGAACAATGTGCGGGTTTTTTAAGAATCAAAGAAAGCGAAAACAGTTTGGATAAAAGCGGAATACATCCCGAACAATATGCTCAAGTAAAGAAAATGGCTCAGAAAGTGGGGGTTAATGTCTCAGAATTGTTTATGAATGAAACTTTGGTTCAAGACATTAAATCCGATGAAAAGCTCAAGCAAGAAATTGGAGAGTACACCTTTAACGACATCATTCAAGAGTTGCTAAAACCTGGTTTAGACCCCAGAGAAGCATTGGTAGAAGAGCAATTTGACGAGCGCATAAAAGTGATTCAAGATTTAAAAATTGGAATGATTTTGAATGGTGTGGTTACCAATATTACCAATTTTGGGGCATTTGTAGATTTAGGCATCAAACACAAAGGGTTGTTACATATTTCAGAGATTTCGGACAGCTTCATTCAATCGCCTTCAGAAGTCTTGAAGCTCAATCAAAAACTAAAGGTAAAGATAAAAGAGGTTGATATTCCAAGAGAGAGGATTGCGTTGACGTTGAAGTATTAGGGGGAATTGGTGTTCTAACAAAGCTCTACCTCAACACCGTAATGGTTCCGCTTTGATTTTTTATTTTATTATCCAAATCTTTGATGAAAGTACGATAAAGGTAAACGCCTTCTAAATTGGGAACCCAATGTTCGTTTGGATTCTTGGTTTCAAATATCTTTTGACCCCAACGATTATAAATTTCTAAATGATATTCTTTAATGAAATAGGGAGAACTTACCTTAAAATACTCGTTTAAACCATCGTTGTTTGCTGAAATGGCTTCAGGAAAAAAGAACACAAAACTTGGATAAACCAATAGGTTTCTGCTTGTGCTGTCTTTACATTGATTTTGGTCTGTAATAAATAAGTAGGCTTTGGCTCTGCCAGTGTCCGCAAAAGTAATTTCAGGGTGTTGCTCTTGACTGTTGTACCATAGATTGTTCAATAATATCCTCCAATCCCATTGTGAGGCAGTGTTACTAGCATCTGTCAATTTAAAAATAGTGCCATTTTCTGTGCTTTCTGTTTTTCTAAAATTAAAGTTAGCAATTGGCAATTTTACAACTTGGTATTCGTAGTCTTTTTGATGTTTGCAAGCAAATTCATTTGTAGAAACTAGCATGGTTTTATAAACGCCTGTGTTAAGGGGCGTGTAGTTGATCATAGCTTCAGTTTTTCCAAAATTGGGAGAATAATTCAATGCATTGTTTCCATTAAAGGTGCTAAAATTCATTATTTGTTGATGAGACCATTGAATATTTAATATTTGTTCATCGCCTAAGCAAATTTTATCTTTAAATGTAAACTCAAAATCAGTGAATGGGCGAACAACCATGTTTTTTTCAATAGAATCTAAACAGCCTTTGTCCGTTTTTGAAATAAGTTTAATGCTATAATTACCAGTGTTTAAAAACTCATAATTTTGATTGAAATTTCCTTGATTGGTAAATTTTTGATTGTCAAAAATAAGGGTGTTGTTTATTTTTTGCACATCGCTGTATGTTGAATTGGTTTGCACATTAAAAGGTTGTTCATTGATGCAAATTTCATCTTTTGAAAAATTAAAATCAGCCACTGGGTGACTATAGATTTCTGTACTTAAAATGCTAGTATCTGTGCAGCCAAATGTATTTTGAGCAATGGCAGAAATAGAATATGAAGTTGGTAGATTATATACATGCGTATTGAGTTGATTGATTGTGCCATCGCCCCAAATGATAGTGTAACTATCATTGCTGTTAAATTCCAATTCTGTTAAATTATCATTAAAACAATGTTGTTGAAGACTGATTTTTACATTGGATTCAGGATGAGGCAACACTGTTATGTTTTGCTCAAAAGTATCTGAACAGAAAAACTCCCCTTTTACAATTGCCTTAAAATGATGACTGCCTGTATCATTTATTTTTTTGTTTAAAGTTTGATTTTGATGGTTTTGATTCCAATAAGTGTTGTAAACCAAGCTGTCTGAATTTCCATTGTATTGACTTTGATTAATAAATTCAAATTGATTGCCTCTTAAACATTGGCTATCTTTCAATAAATTAAAATTGGCTACTGGTTTAGTATAGGTTTGGGTATAGAAAGTATCTAAGTTGTAGCAATTGAATTGGTTGATACTTTTAGTAATGTATTGGCGAAGGCTTGATAAACCTTGATTGGTGTGAAAGTTAACAAAATTAAATTCGTTATTTGTGCCTAAAACACTGTCTTGATTATTAAAAAGCCATAAGTTTTGAGTGCTGCTGTTGTGGTCTTTAATATGGTATGAGGCAGGCTCACATTGCTTGAAAATGCGATTAATATTGTTTGATTTCAAAACACTTAATGTGTCTTGATTGATCAAAATAATTGATTTGGGTTTGGGGTTGAAAACAGAGGTAAAACTGTCTTTAAAATTAGAGAAGCACCCATTGTTTGAAAGTAATTTAAAGTTTAAATGCTGTTTTTGTTCGTTAAAATATACTTTTTGGGTTTGTAACTGATTGGAAGTGAGTAAAAGCGTATCTGTTTGGCTAGGACTCCATGCACAAATCAGTTGGTGAGCATCTTTAAAAGTAGCATTAAGCAACAAAGTATCAGAATAACAAGCATGGTTTTGACTTAAATTAAACTGCTTGACTAATGGCTGTTTTTTAATCAACAAACTATCCGTATATTCTTTGATGCGGTTACACACAGCATGATAACTTTTTAGCCTCACCTCATAAAAACCATCTTGCTGATACCGATGTTTTATTTTCATACCTGTTTTGATGTTGGGATAATTTTGCACCAAACTGTCTCCATCGCCAAAAAACCACACTAGTTTATAAAACGAACTATCGCCTAAGTAAGTGATAGTGGTGGTATCTGTGCAAGGATTGGCATCGGTGCTTGCAGAGTAAAAGAGTTTGTATTCTGGAGAATAGGTGTTGGGGAGTGAGTAAATTAATAATTGATTACCGCCACAACCATACTTATAATCGCCTCCACCATCTAATTCAGTGCTGTCAAATGGTCCGCAACTTGAAAACTTCATAAATTGCAGGCTATCCCAATAAGCCACCTGGCAAGCAGAGCCTCTTTTATTTGGGAAATTGATGCGATGAATTTTATTCAACAAAAAAACATAAATCTTGCCATCAGGGGCTGTTTGCATGCCATAATAGCCATTTGGACCACTTCCTTTTGCAACGCCTTTAGGTAAAGGAAAATTCCTGACAAATTGTTTTCTATTGGTATATAGGTTGTATTGTAAAATTCTCCCAAAAAAGTTACCTGTATAGCCTGCAAAAGGCTCTGTGGTGATGTATAAAAAAGAATCGTTTGGTGAGATGGCTAGATTAATGCAAAGTTCATTTTTAAATTCATTGTGAGCCACAAGGGTTTTTTCATTGCTAAAGCTGCCTGTGGTTCTGTTAAAATCATACTGCAACACATGCCCATTGTTGTTATAATTGGGCTGCACGCCTGACACAAACAAACGGGAAAAATCTGAATTCATTTTTATAAAACCATGATTATTTTCACCTGAAACATAACTTCTAAAAAAAGAAGTAGTTACATTAGAAGTTACAGGTGTTTTGTTTAATCCTGTACTTGTTATTTTAAAACTTAATAATTGGGTTTGATTTTTTGGCACTATCAGCCAAATATCTGTATTGTTACTGTGTTTGGCAAAAGTTAAATTGCAACTAACGCCTATTCCTGACATTACCACAGAATCTTTAAATACAACCTTGCCTAAGCCGCCATTAAAATTCAAATCTACCAATGCCATAGAAAAACTATTTTGATAATAGAAAGGATCTCCAATAGTAAAACTTACCATATAAAATACATAATACAAGTTTGGTTTTTGGGGAATGGGAATAATTAAACAATTTCTATTTCTTGATGATGAAGGCGAAGAATACTTTAACCTGCCATTGTCCATAAAAGTGTCATTCTTGTTCCAAATATCCACTCCATTGGTGTAAAACAATATTTTACCATTACAATCACTTATGGCACTCGTATGTGCCTCATTATATCTTGGTTGAGGGGATATGCTATCGTTATTTATTCCAGTTTTAATTAATTTAGCATTTTTGCCATTAAAATCAATGCCCTGCATTTTCCCCACAGGCCAAACATTGCCAAATTGGGCATTTACAGCATTCATCATGCAAAAAAAACAATATAATAAAAACAATTTTTTCATAACAAATTTATTAAAAACAAGAGAGGAAATTTATCCTCTCTTGTTTGAAAGATATAATTAATGTTTGATGATTTTTTCATCTTATAATTGCAAATATAGTAATAATTTTTCAATAAATATTTTGTTTGGTTTTCCTTAGTAGATACGCCATGCATGGCGTATCTACTAAATTGATTGATGTTTCCAATAGAGACGCCATGTTTTATTGTATGGATACAATGTGTAATTGTATAGTCACAATGCATTGTGTCTCTACAGGAATGCAAAAAACGAATACAATCATGGGTTATCCCTATAGGAATAAAACATATCATCAATCCATTTTTGAGGATTGTTTATTATATAATTCGATATTCTTTCAAATTCATCTGAAGAACGAATGATGTGTTCATAATATCCTTTTTGCCAATTAAATTCAATATTGTTTTTTCGTGCATAGGTTGTTACAGCCGATTTATACCCCCGAATAATTGATGCCAAATTTTTGGATTGGGGTCCAAATTGGTTTTTGGGTAAATCATTTTTGTCGCCCCGTTGTTGTTGTAGAGACGCCATGCATGGCGTCTCTTTTTCGTCCGAATCATTTGGGTTTTCAGACGCCATGCATGGCGTCTCTACGGCAATGGGATTTGTATTATATTCATTTTTGCCAATTATAATAATTCCATGAATATGATTTGGCATAACAATAAATTCACCCAATTCAATATTCATATCAGGACGCAATTCTATGGTTTTAAACCATTCATCGTGGGCGATTTTGCCCATTTCGGTTGCCCGTTGTAGAGACGCCATGCATGGCGTCTCTACAACGGGGATTTCACCAAAATAATTCAATCGATTGTTTGTACAAATGGTTATAAAATACATTCCTTGATTGGAATAATTGTATGATTTTAACCTCATGGTATCTATTCGATATTTATTTTTGAATAAATTTGACATTAGTAATGCAATTATATATAAATACTTGCATTTTTTAAAAAGATAACAACTTTTATGATTTCAAAATATGAAGTTGTCCATTTAGTATACTGTCATAATAACATGTTAACTCATGATTTTATTTACATTTGCAATGTATTTATGCAATTACTTATTAATAAAAATCTCTTCATCCTTCATTTCGCCTTGTTTTTAGGCAGTTTTTCTTTGTTTTCTCAAAACTATGATTTCAATAATTACAAATACCGCTTTCAGAAATTGAGGATATTTGAGATTGGTACAAACTCTTTTAACACTGATATTAGAAATAAAAATATAACAATTGAGAACAAAGCAGATACTGGAATTTTAGAGAAAAACACTGAAAATAAAACAGATTTTGGAATTTCATTGGGTTTGAATGCCTATTATTTTCAAAATATAAATACTGACAATTTACAACAAAATATCAATGCTTATGTCGGTTATTCTAGTACAATTCAACCAGAATTTATTAAAAATAAAAATAACAATAATGCAGGAAGTAAAACTTTTAATAATAATAACAATTTAAACACTAATATTAATTTTTCTATTTTAAATAGATATTATAAACCATCTAATAACTTCACATATCTGAATTTAAGTACTCGAAATCATTTGTTTGCATACCGAAACAATTATAATAGTGAAAGCTCTGTAAATTCAAATGTTTTTTCTAAAAATGAATCTCAAACCAATAGAACGAGTTTAAATAGCTTCTCAAGTATTGAATATGGTTTTGGGAAAGGGCGTTTAGAATATGTATCAGACCCTATTATGGCAACCTTTTTAATTAAAGACCTCATTGAAAAAGCAGATATAAAAAATGTGAGCAATGAACAAATTGAAAATATAGCCAAAGGCATAACCAAAATTAGAAACACACGTTTTCTTGATTTCCGTTTCAGATTGATTGACCAAATAGAAATGTTGGATGAAGTGTTGAAACAAAATGGCATTGAAACCAATAAAACTGCTAAATATTATACCACCATTTATGACAATTGGCTTTATGCTACTCAAAAGCAAAGATTTTCTGGCAATAGATGGACTTATTATTTAAAAAATGAAACTAATTTTAGAAGGGAAAACGAAAAAAGCAACCAATATAACATTTTAGCAGACACAAATATTTACTATAGTAAATCGAGCAATAATTCGTTTTTTATAAACAATGGATTTTCAGTGGATTATGAAACCTCAAAACAAAAAAGTTTAACAGTTCAAAAAGCGAAAGGATTTAATGTTTTTATTTTTCATCAAATGTATGACAGCTTAAGAACATTTGAAAACAGATTCGGCAAAAACACAGTTAATACCTACGGAGACACATTTAATTCTCAATCTTTAAATATCAGAATTCAAGGCAAATGGGCTTATTTGTATCAACCCAATACCCGAACCTTTTTTGAGTTTAGTTTAAACCCAGGTGTTTCTTCACAAATGTTTTTGAAAGATGTACAAAATAGCATTGATCAAACTTTTAATAAACTGAATAATAATGTGTTTTTAGGGGTTAATTTGGAATATTTTAGATTCATTAATGCTAGGTTAAATTTTACTGTTTGGGCAAGAACGTTTACAAACTTTAATTTATCTAACAATGAATACATTTATGATAATAGCAACAAAAATATGGCAATATCAAAGCAAACTAATTTAAATGGAAATTATAATATTGGTGCCAGTATAAATTATCTGATTTTCTAAAAAAGAATCATTTAATGGTATAATTTTTCAAACCTAATGCCAAGCAAAATAGGTCCTTATTTTGTCTGCAAGTTTTCTTACTTCTAGAGCGTTGAGGTTGATGAAAACGCCTGAAACTACAATTAACATACCTGTTAGCACACTAATTGGATAGGTGTCTTCAAATAGGAATTTGCCAATTAAAACTGCCCAAATGATGCCAACGTAGCTAACACTGCTGATTCTTGCAGCCGAGTCTGATTGATAGGCTCTTGTGATATAGTATTGTCCAATTTGTGTAAAAATGCCCGTCCCAATCAAGAAAAGCCAGTCCAAGCCATCAGGTTGAATGATGGATTCTGGAAAAATAATCACCAAAATAAGTATCACTGGTAAAGCGACTAGTGGCTGGTAAAATATAATAACATCTGCATCCTCTCTGCCTTTCATGTTTCTAATGGCATTGTATGCCAATCCTGTGAAAAATGCACCTAAAACGCCAATTAAAAAATCAAAGGTGGAAACATCTGAAAATCCTTTTACCATGATAACGCCTGTAATGGAAATGATAAATGATAGCCATTGAATGATTCTGACAGGTTCTTTGAGGAATAATAAGGCAATGATGGTCGTAAATACTGGACTTAAATAATGTATAACGATTGCATTTGCCAGTGCCATTTGTTGTAGTGTATAAAAATAACACAATAAGCCAACTGCACCAAAAACGCCCCTAGCAATCAGAAATTTATGGTTCACTCCCAAAGGGTTGACTCTTTTTTTCTTTAAAATGATATAGCTAATGATCAAGGTTATAATTGCCCTAACTAAAATAATTTCAATCACTGGAATATGCCCAATGTATTTGACACAAGCATTCATCAATGCAAATGATATGCTGGCAATCAACATAAGTTTTACACCATGAGTATACTTGATTTTCAAATTTAATTGAATTTAATTTCTGCGCTATCTCCCAAATTCAAACTTTGAACAGTGCCATGTAAGGATGCATCATTGCCAATAAGTGAGTGACTTAATACAGCATTTTTTAATTCTGCAAATGGACCAATAATGGATTCTTTAATAATAGAGTAATCTATGATGGCATTTTCTCCAATACTGACGTTCGGACCAATGATACTATTCGATATTTGGCATCCTTCGCCTATGTATACAGGGTCGATGATGATTGAGTTTTGGATGTTGTTTTTGTTTTTCTTGTTGTAATTACCTCTTTTTAAAAGTAATTCATTGGTTTGTAACAAGATTTCTTTTTTGCCACAATCAAACCAAAGATTAACATTGTAGGTGTTAAAGATTTTGCCTCCTGTTACCATACACATCATGGCATCTGTTAAGTGAAACTCATTGTGTGTTTTGATATTGTTTTGAATGTTGTATTCCAAGCAATGCATCAATTCTTCTGTCTCATTGATTTTGTAAATACCCACTAAAGCGAGGTTAGATTTGGGAATAGATGGTTTTTCAACCAGTTTTGTAATCGCACCGTTTTTGTCTACTTCTGCTACGCCAAACTGTCTGGGGTCGTCTACTTTTTTAACGCCTAAAATGGAATGTTGGTTTTGAATGATTTCTTGCCAGTTTACTTCGCAAATGGTGTCACCAAAAACAATTAGAATAGGTTCGTTTTGTATCGCTTCTTTTGCAAGCCAAATGGCGTGTCCTGTACCTTTTTCAGATGTTTGTATCACAAAATTGGTTTTGATTTTTGGATAGTTTTTAGAAACGTATTCTTCTATCTTGTCGCCCAAATAACCAATGATAAATACAAAATCATCAATGCCTGCTTCAATTAACTGATCGATGATATGAGCTAAAATAGGCTTGCCAGCAACTGGAATCAATGATTTGGGTTGTGTATGTGTGTGTGGTCTGAGCCTAGTACCAATGCCTGCAACTGGAATAACTGCTTTCATAACGATAATTGATTTTCAAAAATATTGTTTTTTTGTTAGAATACAATTTTAAATCAATATAAAAAGCCAAATAGATAAAGCGGGATGGTGTTTTCTGCACCAATTTCGATATCGTCTTTAACGGTAAAAATGTTTTCGCCTTTAATTACTTTTTTGTTTTTACCTCCTATTTCAAATCTGTAATCGCCTGTTTTGTAATCTACGTCTTTGTCTAAAAATATTTCATTTTCAAATTTGATTTGATTCACAAAGAAACTCTCTCTTAAACTGCCAATATCTGTTTTGGCGCCAACAAGTGTGTCGTATAAATTAGGGTTCGACAACAACATTTTGTCGGGTTTTGTGAGGTTGCTCATGCTGGTTTGCGGATAATTGATATGGGTAATCAATTCTGATTTGTTGAGGTAATGGAGGTAATTAACCAAGGTGTTTCTATTGATGCCAACCGACTGTGCCACTCTCGTTACATTAAAGTCAAAAGGTGGATTCTGTGCCACAGTGAGTAGTATGTCCATCAGTTTGTAGTATTGACCACCTTGATAGCCAGTAATGGTGTTAAAATCTACTTCAAGGATGTATTTGATGATTTGAGAAAGACTGACTTGATAATTTCTGTTTTTCTCTAAAAAAAATGGATAATAACCCGTTTTGAGATATTCTTTGAAATATTGAATAGGTCGGCATTTTTGTAGAATCTCAGATGATATTTCTCGGTGATTTTTTGCAATTGTTTCTAAACTAAGCGGTTCGAAATGAATTTGATGTTTCAAAAAAAGATATTCTCTAAAACTCAGTCCAGGCATTTTGTACATCAATGCCCTGCGACTTAAGTCTGCGCCTTTGTGGTCGATTTGAATAAGGGAAGAGCCAGAAAATAACACATTGATTCTGGGTTCAAAATCGTAAATATTTTTTAAGAATATACTCCAGTTGGGCAGTTTATGAACTTCGTCAAAATACAAGTATTCTCCTCCAATGGCAGTGAATTCGTTGGCTAAATCTACAGGTGTTTTCTTAGCAAAATAAAAATCGTCTAATGTCACATAAAGCACTTTGTGTCCTTTGCCTTGTAGCATTTTGAGCTCTTGCAACATTCTTGTTGTCTTGCCTGTGCCTCTCGAACCTAAAAGTCCGTTCAACCTCCATTGATAATTGATGCCTTGCGGTGCATTTCTTATCATTTTGGTTTGTACACCAGAGATTAGGGCGTTTGATTTGCTGAACAATTCTTCCATTTTGCTGCTTTTCAACCACAAAATTACGTATTTTTGCTTAATATAAAAACTATTTTTTACATATTTTCATTAATTAACTAATCAAAAAACATTAAAAACGCTTAATTATTTAAGCAAAATTAACTAAAATTGTTTGTTTAAATAATCAATATTGCGATTTTTAAACCGTTGTTTATTTGAAAATGCGATCTAACAAATTCGTATTCTCTCTGTTTTTTTACTTATTTTTGCCTCATAAGTTATGGAAAGAGTTGTTAGTGGTATTAGACCAACTGGTAAGTTACATCTAGGGAATTACTTTGGAGCGGTCCGAAATTTTTTAAAGATGCAAAATGAATGTGATTCGTTTTTCTTCATAGCCGACTACCATTCTTTAACAACCCACCCCAATCCTGTGGATTTGCACCAATCGGTTAAACATGTATTAGCGGAGTATATCGCATTGGGTTTAGATCCTAATAAATGCACTTTATATCTTCAGAGTGATTTGCCTCAAACGGCCGAACTTTATCTTTTTTTAAATATGAATGCCTACTTAGGTGAATTGGAAAGGGTAACATCATTCAAAGAGAAAATCAGAAATCAACCCAATAATATCAATGCGGGTTTATTAACCTATCCGGTTTTAATGGCAGCGGATATTTTGTTACACAAAGGCGAAAAAGTGCCAGTGGGCAAAGACCAAGAACAACATTTGGAAATGGCAAGAACTTTTGGTAATAGATTCAATAGATTATATAACACAGAGTATTTTCCTGAACCACAAGCCTTTGGTTTTATGGGTGAGTTGGTGAAAGTGCCTGGTTTGTCTGGTCAAGGTAAAATGAGCAAAAGTGCGGGAGAATCGGATTGTATTTACCTTTCGGAAGAAGCTGCTGTTTTGAATAAAAAAATCATGAAAGCGGTTACTGTAACCGTTGAGGGAGCAACAGAATTTGGTTCAGAAAAACCAGAGGCGGTTCAAAATTTATTTGATTTGATGAAATTAGTTGCAACAGAGGATGTTTTAGCGCATTTTGAAAAAACATTTTATGATGGAACTATTCGTTTTGGAGATATGAAAAAACAATTGGCAGAGGACATGGAGAATTTTATAAAACCGATGAGAAATGCCATTCAAGATGTTTTAGCCAATCAGGAATTGATTAGCAAAGTTGCCAAAATGGGCGCAGAAAAAGCCTCTGAAAGTGCGAATAAAACCATCAAAGAAGTGAGGGAAATTATAGGGTTCAAGAAGTTTTATTAATGTTTTCTGTTATTAAACATAAGGCTTTAAGTTTTTTAAAAAAACACCCTTTCATTTTTGTGCTTTATGTTTTGATTGCGTTTTTATATGTAGGGCAATTGATATTAAGAATGGAAATAACGCCATTGGGCTATTTTTCGCTTTATAGTCAACCGATGTTGCCTCAAGACGCTTATGTACAAAATTTGCCATTCGATAAAATAAAGAATCAACCGATTGATATTTATAACACAGCAGGCACCTCGTTTTTAATACTTGAAATATTGCCAACTCGCTACGAGGTTTTATCAAATGCTCCTTTTTGCAATCCTGCTTATGATAAGTTGAAGCAATTTGGTATGTCTTTTAATAATGAGGAATGTCAAAATTTAAAAAGTTTTGAAGATTGGTTTTATACGTATTGTAAAAGTCGGAACTTGGAAATGCCATCTAGGGAGGATTTTGAGGTAAGGCAATGTTATTTTAAAAATGGAAAACTACTTTCAAGTGCGCCAATTGTTAAATAAAATATCTACACTTGATTTTTTTTCATACAAACGAATTGTATTGCTTGTGCTTTTATTGGCCATGATATGGTTCAATTATTCTGGGATGGGTTTGCATCATGTATGGAATTCTCCGTTTGATTTCAAGGGCGCAGATTTTACTTATTTTTTAGTCTATAAACTAGGGCTTAATCGTCTTGTATTACATAGTTATACAAGCGCAATGTTTTTTGATGTGTTATTGATTTTTTCATTGATAATGGCTTTAATTTGGATAAAAAACAAGTTTTTTGTGATTGTTTCTGCTGTTTTGATGCTGATTTATCACATACTTCTAAATGCCAAAATGGGTTATCATGCCCATCATTTGTTTGGTTTTCATTTTGCTTTGTTTCCTTTTTGTTTTGGAGCAATCAATGCATTACCTGCTTTTTATTTGTCGCGATATCTGGCATGTTTAACCTATTTTTTCGCTGGATTTTTTAAATTGTACCACAAGGGGTGGTCTGTTATTGGTAGTTTTTCTGAGATCTTTCAAAACCAACATGCCGCTTATTTTTATTTCCATCCAAATAGTTTTTTAAAACACATCGGACATTTTTTAAATACTTATCCTGCCATTGGTTTTATGCTTTATTTGTCTGCTATGTTATTGCAATTGTCTTTTATTTTGGGGTTTTTCACTAGGCGTTTTGATAAGGTTTTGGCATTCTCTATATTAGGATTTCATTTGATGGATTGGTATTTGATGAACTTGGGCGTATTTATGGGAATGACCGTTATGATGTGGTTGTTTTTGTTTAAGCCTCAGCGAAACATTTCCACAATTTAAATTTATGTTAATTTTTTTTGAATTAATTCAATAAGTTTGCAGTCTAATGTCTAAAACAAATAATAATATTCAGCATATTGCCGTTGCCGGAAACATAGGTAGTGGCAAAACAACACTTGCTCATTTATTATCAAAACACTATGGTTGGGAAGTTCAGTTGGAAGATATGGACGACAATCCTTATATCACTGATTTTTATGATGATATGCAGCGCTGGAGTTTCAACCTACAAGTTTATTTTTTGAATGTAAGGTTTAATAACATCCAAAAAATCCGAAAAAATCAAAAGCCTGTTATTCAAGATAGAACCATTTATGAAGATGCCAGAATTTTTGCACCCAATCTTCATGCAATGGGTTTGATGAGTACACGCGACTACGATAATTATATTGCATTGTTCGAGTCTCTAAACCAAATGATTCAACCACCAGATTTGTTAATTTATTTAAGAGGATCAATACCTACACTTGTTAAACAGATTCAACAAAGAGGTAGAGATTATGAAGATAGCATTAGATTGGATTATTTAAAACGTTTGAACGAACGTTATGAAGCTTGGATTACAACCTATAAGCAAGGCAGAGTTTTAATTTTAGACATTGATGAAATTGATTTTGCCAACGATGCCAACGATGCCAATCAGGTAATCAATAAAATTGAAGCTGAATTAAACGGCTTATTTTAGATTATTCTTTGTAACAAGTACTCGTTTTTCAGAGAATTACTGCTACCATACAAATGTTTCTCATTTTGGCGCTGCAAGGGTATATGTTATTATCTCTCAATTGGAAATTTTTGAGCATCTGATTAACCCCATACCCACTGCCACATAAATTCATAATAATACGAAAATTAGAATCGGAGCCATTTGCACCTTTATTAAATTTGACTTTTAAATGCAGATTTTTCAGGGAAACCAGAAGGGAAGTTCAGCAAGTGGACTTGCTGAAATCACCCGCAGTGGTCTGAAAAATCAAGTAAGAAGTCTAAATTTAATATGGTGCTAGCTTTTTTTACTCATTCTTGTTTTTTTGTTTTATTGCATTCGTGAGGTCGCTTTGTTGTTTAGCTTCGCTGCTACTTCGTGGTCTTTTTTTGGCAATGAACTAAGCTTTGCTTACTCATCATTACAATTAAAAAAAATAAATAAATGATAAAAAAAAGAAAAAAAATAGGTCTGAATAGCAGGTGTCGTTGCTAGGTTTTTTAATGATTTTCTTTATGTTTGATTTACTTAAATAAGTATAACACTATAATATATGTTAGTTTTTTAATTTAGTAAGGTTTTTTAGTAGAACCTTTTAGTGTTTTTTTTAAAATTAAAATTATCTCTACCATACAAATGTTTCCTCGTCCTCTTGACCCGTTTTCTTAATTTTATAAACCAATGTCAACATAAAAAATTGTGTCAATTGGTTTTCTTGATATATGGAAATTGTATTACCCATTGCTGTTCGCATGATGGATGTATTTTTGTTTAAAATATCATATGCCGATAATTTAAGATTGTATTTACCTTTTTTATCAATGGGTTGTTGTAAATAAGCACTCCAAACTGGTATTATCTTTCCGATATTTGGAATATTCCTTTGGTCTGATAGCGAAAAATCGGTACTGATTTCAAGGCCAAATCTTAGGATTGTGCGCAAGGAAATATCATAAGAATTGGTGATTTGACTGAAGTTGTTAAATTCATTCAACGAGTTTTTTGATTTCAAATAATTGATGCTTGCGCTGATTGAAAGTTCCAAACTATCAGAATCTGCAATGGTTAGCGATGGGTAAATTGAGATTTGATTGCGATTATTAAAACCCTTGATGTTGTTAATCAAAAAAGGTTGTTCTGATAGATTTTGAGTAATATACAGCGATGATGATAGCGTTTTAAATAGCTCTTTAGATGCACTGATATAGTAATTGAAATTTCTTTTGCCGCTTATGTTTTCGGGAGAGTTAATCAAAATGCCTTCGTTGTTAAATTTTGTAGCGTTGATGTGTGCATTTTCATAAGCAGAATATCTAGCATTTAAATAAATAACTTTAAAACCTTTAACCTTGTATAAGGATGAATACAGATTGGCGGAATAAACTTCTTCTGGTTTTAAACTGATATTGCCTGTTGTTCTTTCAAAGTTGTTGTTTAGATTCAAAACTGGCATCAATTGTCTCACAGTTGGGAAGTTAATGGATTTGTTTAATCTAATGGAGGTGTAGTATTTTTTATTGACATATTTACTGAAATTCAAATGTGGCATCCAAACATCATAACTTTTAGATAACTGCGAGCCAGTATTTTGACTGTTGATGTATAAATTGAGATACGTTACACCTGCATTGAAATAAGTGCCCGTTTTATAATAACTTAAATAAGGTTTCACACTGTGTTGTATCAGTTTTGTGTTGAAATCTGTACTCAATGAGTCAATTTTATTTTCATACGTTTGTTCAAAGGTGTTTTGCAATCTGTTGTTTGCAGCAAATCCATCAAAATTGGCTTGATTGTTCTGTTCCCAACGGTCTAAATTTAGGTTCAAAACTAATTTTTTGTAAAGTGGCATCGAACCCCCAATTTTAAATAAAAATTCCGATAAATTTGTCTTTCTATCGTATTGATTATTGAATGTATCAATGGTGTTTTCGGTAAATTGATTCGTGTTTTCTTGATTTTGATCTAATATAAAATTACCCCCAAGATTGTAACTGTAGTATTTGTTTTTTCTGTAGTTTTTTGAATAAGAACTTTTCAGATTGATGTATTGGTTTTTTGATAAACTATTTAAATCGCTGAAATTATCATTGATATTGGTTTGATTTAATGCCAATCGGTTGAAAGATTTGGTTTTATTGGTAGTTTCGTTACCACTTAATTCTAGCCCTGCACTAAAAGAACCAGTACTGTCAAATTGTTGGGTATAGCTGGTTTCAAATTTCAGTCGATGTATTTTGCCATCCATATAGCTAGAATCTTGACTGGTTCTGTTAGTGCTATCATTTAGAGCTGTAAAATTATTGGATGAAGATATGCTATTAAAGAAATTGTTGTTTGAAAAAAGATTAACAGATAATTTTCTTTTTTTAGAAAACTCATTGAAATAGGTCAAACCGCCATTTATTTTATTGTTGATATTACCTTCGTTTCTGTTTCTATAAAAGTATCTTGTTCCGTCATCTGAGCCCCCAGAGTTTCTATTAACATCGTCTGCATTATGCCAATTATCGAACCCGAAATCAAAACCAGTTTCGTTGATGTTGTTGCCATTGATGATAAAAGAAACCTTTCTGTCGTTTTTAAAATTATTTAAACGTATGCCACTCTCATATCTGTTTTTATTACCATAACCTGCCATCACATCGCCAAACAAACCATTTTTTGCGCCTTTTTTTAGCTTCAGATTTATCACACTGGTTTGCTCGCCTTCATTGCCGCCTTGTTCTTTGTTTTCTTCGTATACCTGCACGGTTTCTATCATGTCTGCATTTAAGTTTTTAGAAACTAAGCCTGGATTATTGCCAAAAAAATCTGAACCATCTACCATTATTTTTGTCACTTTTTGCCCATTTACTTTTATTTCACCTTTTACATTCACCTCAAAACCTGGTATTTTTTTAAACAATTGCGCCACATCGCTTCCGGGCATCACTTTAAATCGCGAAGCATTGATTTCTATCGTGTCGCCCTTCATGCTGATTGCAGCTTTTTTGACCCCCACTGCCGAAAACGTAACCAAGGATGGTGTGAGTTTTAATCCCTCTAATGAGTAAAACATCCATTCGGAAGTTGCCATTTCATATTTTTTAACTTTATCCTCATAACCCATAACACTTACAATGATAATGAGCGAATCTTTTGATTTAGCGTTTAGAGAAAAATTGCCATTGGGGGTTGTAAACCCAAAGTTAATAAGAGATGTATCCTTAGCACGGTAAACACAAACGGAAACGTCTTTGATAGGTTTGCCTGAAGCAGAATCAATGACACTGCCCTTAAAATACCTTGTGTAGGTTTGGGCTTTTAAACCGAATGAGGTAAACAAGATAACGAATAGTAGGATTAATCTCATATTTAAATTTCAAATTTAAACTTAAAAAACCAAATTTTATTGTATCAGATTCTTCTGTTTTTTAAAATTTATATTGACTACAATTTGGAAAATATATTTATTTATCTATATTCGCAACAGATTATACCCCAATATGGCTATCCTGAATTCGCATTATTCTCTTTTTGAAACATCGCAATTAAACGATGTAGATAGCTCTCTCTCTCTCTCTCTCTAGTATAATTCTTTTTTTAAACATTTCTCTTCCTTTATCAGACCATCTAGCAAGCAATGGGCTTTGGCTTCGCCATGCCATTATTAAAACCATCAAACAATTTTAAATTTAAACCCCAATATATATATGAAAAAAGTAAACATTAAAAACATCGCATGGGCATTATTGCCAGCATTAATCATCGGTTTTACAGCTTGTGGAGACAAAGATGAAACAACTCCAACTACTACACCTACACCCACCAAAACCCTTAACAAAACCTCTTTGACCAATAATAAAAAATGGTATAATCAAGGCAGTACAATTCAACACGATTTTAAACCAGATGGAAAATATTTTTCTGGTGGCACATGGCGTTGGATTAACAATACCGACACCATGGAAACCATTGGTTCTTTAGGTGGCACACCATTAAAATGGCGATTTGAATGGAATTCAGAAACAGAATTAGAATGTGAAAGAATTTCTGGAACAGGACAAGGCAGTGGTCTATTTCTTATGAAAACTACCGAGTGGCAATAAGCACCAAACTTCTATAACAAAATACAAACGGATTGTAATATAAAATCCGAAAGTCATTAAAGGGCTTTCGGATTTTTTTTTGGTCTTTATTCTCGTCAAACCAAATCTGATATTTATACCGATTATACAAACAACTCTGAAAAATATCGGCATTTATCACAAAGGCTTCCCGAATCTATCAGGCGGCCTATTTTATAATTCTAAATGGAATAACAAATACACCATTAATCATTAAATCATTAACCATTAATATCGAAAGCTTATTTGCAATAGTCCAATTGTATTGTACTCAACAGCAATTGCTTCGGCATAATACTACTCATATTTTTGGATTAATTTATAAATCAAATTGGCATTAGTTTTTCAAAGGCAAAAAACCATAATTTTTGGAATATCTGAGCATTTGGTCTGAAAAAGTGCTTGTATAAGCTAGATTTATGTTAATGATTTTTAAATTTTCATAAACCGGAATAAACATCGGTTGAATAAAACCTCTGTATGCAGCTATGTCTAATGCTTTGGTTCTTTTTAGAACTTCTGTGTGCATGTTTTTGTTCACTTTTACACCGTAGGTTTCTACCAATTCTTTGCCTGCATCTGCATTGCCTGTAGATTTAATAGTTTGGATGATGTTGAGGAGTTCCCCAAATATAGCTCTAAGTTTGTTATAGTCGTTTATTACAAAATAGGTTTTGCCATCTCTCACTTTTTTTTCTATAACATTGTCTTTTTTGCCTTTTTCGTATGCCCATAGTGCTACCAATTGACGGTTTCTCATGTGGTCTTCTTCAATGTTTTGTCCGGCTTGAATTCTTCTTAATTGAACCATTAAACCATTGCGAATGTAGTCGTCATATTCTGCTTTACCAACTTCTATGGTTGGTATGAGTTTGATGCTAACTAATTTGGGGTCGAGTAAGTAATACAACGCCACCAAGTCTGCTCGGGCTTCTTCCAAGGTGGAACCATAGGCGCCAAGGTTATCTTTGGTAATGCCTTTTTCCATCACTCCGCTAGCATGTCCAATAACCTCGTGTAAGGCAGTGTGCATTTTGCCCGCCAATTGTCCGTGTTTTACAGCTCTGTTGTAGATGGAATCATCAAAACAAAATTCTCTAAGCAGTCCGCCTGAGTTTGCGCTTTCATATGCCGTTAGGATATTGCCCAAACTTACAGATTTTGAACCATGCTTTTCTCTGATCCATTCAGCATTGGGCAAATTGATCCCTATGGCTGTAGATGGCGCCAAATCACCGGCTTCCATTGCCACATTGACAACGTTGTATGTTACACCTTTTACATTTTTTTTCTTGTATCGCGTTTCTATCGTGGAATTATCTTCAAACCATTGAGCGTTTTGGGCTAGTGTTGCCATGCGTTTAGATGCTTCTATATCATATATCTGAACTGCGCTTTCGTAATTGGCTCTCATGCCTATTGGGTCGTGATACACTTCTATGAATCCATTGATGAAATCAATGCTGCTTTTTACATCATTAACCCACGCAATGTTGTAGGCATCCCAAGTTTTTAAATCGCCAGTTTTGTAAAACTCTATCAACAATTCAAAGGCAAGTTTTTGTTCTTTGTTTTCTGCTACTGAAATGGCTTTTTCTAACCATTCTATAATTTTAACAATGCTGTTGTGATACATGCCACCCACTTTCCAAGTTTTTTCGATAATTTTACCATTTTCTTTAATCAATTTAGAGTTAAGTCCCCAACTGATTGGATTGATAGAATCATTTTTTTTCTTGTCTTTATAAAAATCTTCAACTTCTTTTAAATTTACATTTTCGTAAAAATTATTTGCAGAGGCTAGGATTGGGTCTACATCGTTGTCTTTGTTCACTCGTTTTGATGCAATTTCAGGGTTAAATAATATGTCTACTAACCAATTGTTGAAAAATGCAGAATCTTGGTTTTCAAAATAAGGCAGTTTGGCATCTTTAGATTCATTGATTAAAGCAATCAGATATTTAGAAGAAAATCCAGGTATTATTTTGTTTTCGCCATAGTGATGATGAATGCCATTGCTCATCCAAAATCTTTTTAGATAAACTTCAAAGTGTTTAAATTCAGGCGTGTTGCGGTCGCCTTCAAAACTTGTGTAAATTTCCTCGAGTGTTTTTCTGATTCTGAGGTTGTGTTGATTGTTTTGATCGAATATCATGTCACGTCCACAAAGAGCGGCTTCGCTTAGATAATAAACCAAGAGTTTTTGATTCAAAGTTAATGCATCAAACCCAGGCACATCGTATCTCAAGATTTCTACGTCTGCAAAACGATTGGGGTCGTCATATAGCTTAAATTCAATTTTGCCAGGATAATTTGCAACTTGTTTTGTTTTTTTAACAGAATTGCTGTTGCATGAGGCTAAGGTAATTACAAGGGTGATTATAAATAGTTTTTTCATGATTCAAAAGGATGTTCTAAATGGTATTTTTCCGTGATAGATATTAAATCTTTGGCAACATTTTCTATAATCGGAATGCCTGAAGATTGTCTTTGGTTTTTGGTTGTAAATTCAGGTTCACCGTGTATTATCACCGATTGGTTTGGGTTTTTTCTTTCGGCAGATTTAAAACGTTGAATCCATAAATCCATTTTGTTTTTAAAGTCTTGAATATCCATCAAACCATCTACATCTATAGCCCCCATAAAATGTCCCAATCCTTTTCCAGGTAAGTTTGGTAAAACCGGAAGAAAGGAAACAAAGGGCGGAACCCATGGTCCAAAGTTGGCGCCAGACAATACCCCGCTCAAAATATCAACCAATGCGCCCAATCCATAGCCTTTATGACTGCCATGGTCTTTATCGCTTCCTAATGGCAATAGATAACCACCAGCTTTTAAAGCTTTTGGGTCGATTGTAGATTGCCCGTTCTGCATTTCTACCCAACCTTCGGGTAATGGTTTGTTTTCTCTTTCAGCAATTTCAAGTTTGCCATTTGCAGCAGCACTCGTTGCCATATCTAAAATAAAAGGCAACTCTTCGCCAGCTGGTATTGCATAACAAATGGGATTGGTACCCAACATGCGCTCTTTGCTATAGGTTGGCGCAACAAGCGGACTCGCATTGGTCATCGAAAAGCCAATAAAATCGTGTTCAAGGGCTTTGGTGGCATGGTAAGCTGCTATGCCAAAATGATTGCTATTGCCCACAGCAGCATAACTAGAACCATATTCTTTGGTTTTTTCTATCACCATTTCCATTACTCTGGGTGCAACAACAAGTCCTAAACCAGCATCACCATCTATGCTAAAAACACTTTTTTTGTTTCTTACTACCTGAATATTGGGTTTGGTATTGATTCTGCCATTTTCAAAAAGCCTTACATAGCCAACTAATCTGGCAACACCATGAGAATCTATGCCTTTTAAATCAGCTTCAATTAAAACATCAGTTGCCAAAATGGCATCTAATTCAGAACAGCCGATAGCCTTAAAAACAGATTGAGTAAAAATTCTTAAATCTGATTCTGTAATGATTTGATAGTTTGACATTATTTATGTGGTTGCTTTGTGGAATAAATCTATAATATGACATGTGGAAATATTCTTTGAATTTAATTGAATGGACAAGTTAAGCTGATGTCTGCATATGTCATCAAAACAAATAATGGTAGAACATTCACTATTTATAGCATCTTCTATGAGTTGATTAGACATTTGTTTGGCTAGTTCAGGCGAATAAATGGGTAAACAAGTGCCTGCGCCACAACAAGTGTTTTGAATATTGGGGCTTGCCCATTCCACAATGCCAATTTTATTCAAACAGCTTATTTGTTTTTGTTTGTTGCTGCTGCAATCAAATGCCACAAAATATTTGTCTTGATTTTGAAGCGTTTGAGTGAGTGGAATGCTGTTTAAAAAATCAAGCAAAGAAATGGTTTTTTTTGCAATCAGCTGGGCTTCATTGTGAGAAAACGAATTGTTAAATATTTGAGGATATTGCGTGTTAAAAACTTGAGAGCATTTTTCGGATAAAGCATGAATGTCTTGGTTTTCAAAAAGCTTCAAATTGATTTCACCTGTTTTTTTAGCACTAATTAAATCGCCATTTTCAAAAAAAGGTAACCCACAGCATGTAAAATTAGAGTGGATTTTAAATTCTTTCAAATATTTATGAGCCAACGCGATGATGTTTTCAGCAGTTGTTGGAAAAAAGTGTTTAGTAACACAAGGTATTTGAATGCTATTGGACAAGATATGCAATATTAAAACAATAAGATTAAATTTTACATCAATAAGTTTCTATCATTTTCAACAAGTTATAAAAGTGTTTATATCAATTAAAATAATTAGTTTTGAATTTTATTTAAAAAAAATAAAATTGCTAGGCAACGAAATTGAAATTGAATGTGTCTTAGGGTTCAAAAGCAATAAAGTTGTGGTACAAAGTTCAATACAAAATGAGTATAGAAGACCTTATCGAAGGATGCAAAAAGGAGGACAGAGTATGTCAACGGGAGCTTTACAACATGTTTGCAGGTAAAATGATGGCAGTTTGTATAAGATACGCGAAAGACAGAATGGAAGCAGAGGATATACTCCAAGATGGGTTTATCAAATTGTTTGATAATGTTTCAAGTTTTAAAAATGAGGGGTCTTTCGAAGGATGGATTAAACGTATTTTCGTTAATACAGCTCTAAACAAAATCAGAATGAATAAAAGAGAGTTTAGAGATATTGATGATGTTGCTTTAAACTTGCCGTTTGATGACCAACTTATTGAAAAAATGTCAGAAAATGATATACTAGAAATCATTAGGTCAATGCCCGAAGGCTATAAATACGTGTTTAACTTATATGCAATAGAAGGATTTAGTCACAAAGAAATAGCAGATAGTTTAGGTATAGAAGAAGCAAGTTCGAGGAGTCAATACTCTAAGGCAAAAAAATATTTACAACAAAAAATAATTTCACTAGAAAAGGTAAACTTATGAAAAATAATTTATTTGAAAAAAACATCCAATCAAAGTTAGAGGGAATGGAAATTCCACCCTCAGATGGGTTGTTTGAAAAAACAATGAGAAAAAGAGCATTAGGCCATCAAAAAAGCCTCATGCCTTTTTATTTTAAATCAATAGCTGTTGTCTTACTTATAGGAGCAGCGGTTTTTGCTGCATGGTACACAAGCGATGTTGATTCAATAAACAATGTAGAATTGTCTGATAATCAAATGCCTGCTGAGCCAAATGTTTTAGCAAATCAAGAAAGTAAAAACGAAAAGTTGGTGTCGGAAATGCCTAATAGTAAGTCATCAACTGATTTACCTATTATTAAAAATAAAATATCAGCAAAACAAACTGTTTTATCAAAACCTCAAAAAGATTTAATTGTCTCAAAACCCTTGAATAATGAAAAAGTTATAGTTGAAAAACCAGCTAATAATAATAATTCAAACAAAGAAGATAATGGAGAAGGCATTTTTCAAAGGTATTTCAATGCTGCTTCACCAAACAAGCCTTCAATTTTAAAAGAGTCTCATCAAGGGAATAGTCATTTGTATGTTTTTCATTCAATTGATGAATCAATGGTGGATGCCGTATTTATTAATAACATAAAAGTTTCTAGGATTAAAAAATTAAGACTTGATTATCCAGTTAGTTCATATTCTCAAGTTGATAACAATACTGATTTTGTGAGAAATGCCAAAACCTCCAAACCAATTTTTATTGATGTTTTTGGAATTGGTGTAGTTTCCAAAGGGATGCCATATCAAGGTGATTTAGCTTCAATAATGAAACAAGGAAGTGAACAAACTTATAGTAATGGATTTGGTTTTAGATTGATTATGCCTTTAAAAGATAGATGGTCTGTGTTTTCTGGCTTGAATGTTTTAACCCAAAATTCAAAATATAAATTCGCTATCGATCAAACTACACAAGAAAAAGAAGTTAGATTAGTAACAAGATATATCAATGATCCAATTTTGGGGATTGTTCCTTTTCAAGCTTGGGATACTGTAGACGTTAGTAAAACTAATTCTCAAAATCATGATCTAAGAAATAAATACACACTCATACAATTGCCAATAGGGCTGTCTTATCAAACTGCTTTCAAGAAAATTAGTTTAGGATTTAATTTGTCAACTGTTTTGAATTTAACCAGTCAGTCTCAAATCATGTATTTAGATGATAGCAAAGTGGTATTAAAAAATAGTAATACTAAATCATTAAGTATGTCGCATGCATTCGGTATACAATTAGGTTATGATTTAAATTCGAAATGGAAAGTATTTGCAGAGCCAAGTTTACAATTTTTGACCGTTAATGGTAAAAAAGTTGGTGGTAATGTAAACGAAAGATTTATAAATAAACAATTATCAATAGGATTAAGATATTCTTTGTTTTGAGATTTTTCATACCCTTTATATTGCTTTTAGTTTCACAAATTTCGGAAGCTCAGAATTCTGAAGGAGATTTTCATGTCAATATTCTAAAAGCAAGATTAAATAGTAATGGGTTTTTATTTGATAGTCTCGGGAGTTTTGGGTTAAGAACTAACAGTGGTATGCCTTTGGCCATGGGTTCTGGAATTTGGATGTCAGCAAATGATTCACAAGGAAACCTAAGAGTATCTGCTCATAATGTGCTTGGAAATAATCATGATTTTTGGGCAGGTCCGTTGGAATTGAATTCAGGAAATGCAGCAAATCCAAGCTTTTGGAACAAAGTGTATGCAATAAGCAAAGAAGAAGTTACTAGCCATCAATTAAATTTCAAGAAGTCGAATTATCAAATGTCTGATAAAATAAAGTATTGGCCAGGCTCGGGTGTGTATCCTTATGCCAAAGTTTTAGCGCCTTTTGTTGATTTGAATGAAAATAATCAAGTTTACGAACCCGATTTGGGTGATTATCCTTATTTTAAAGGGGATGCAATTCTTTATAGTATTTACAATGATAATTATGCTAATCATACCTATACCAACGCATTACCATTAGGAATTGAAGTGCATACATCTGTCTTTGCTTTTAAAATGCAAAACATATTAGACAGCTGTATAATAGTTCGGCATGTTTTGTTCAATCGTTCTGGACGTGATTATCAAAATTTCAGATTTTCTAATGTTACAAATTTCAAAATAGGGAGTGTTTACAACGAGTTTTTGGGGACTGATGTGCGCAATAATACTTTATTTGCAATAAATGATACAAGCGAGGCAACGTTTTCGCATCAATTGGTGTCTTTAGGTTGTATGTCATTAAATAAACCGCTTTCATCAACTATGTATTTCAACAATGATAATGATGTTATCAATGGAAGACCGGTTGCTCCTAATCATTTCCAGTACTTAATGTCAGGTAAATGGAAAAACAATAAAATATTAAATTATGGTAGCAATGGCGTTGACGGAAGTTCTAATGCAAAATTTGTTTATCCGTATGATACTGATGATAGTCAGTTTAATTTGATGTGGAATGAAGAAAGTGTAGGTAATTTATCCGGTCAACGAATTGGGATGATGAATTTTGATTCAGCATTGTTTAGGTCTTCTTCTGTTGTTTATTATGATTTTGTTTATTTTAATGTTAATGAAATTTATAATAACATTAAACAAATTGATAATTTTTGTTTAAGAATTAAAAAAGCATTATCTAGTTATAATATCCTAAATATTCCAAATAAAATAGGTTCATTATCTCATTCTTTTGCCCTATATCCTAATCCGTTGAAAAGTGGTGAAAAAATTTCTATCTTAAAACCCTCTGATTTACCGACAAATATGACGATTTTTGACATGAGTGGTAAGGAAGTATTCAGATTTGTATTGGAGAAATCAAAAGAAAGTATTAATTTACCGAACGATTTAAAGTCGGGGGTTTATTTTGTGAAGTTCTCAACTTTAAACAATATTGAAATAAAAAAAATAATAATTAACGAATAAATATAGCTTATGAAAAAAATATACATAATTTTCCTTTTTTCTTTAATCTCCGTTTTTACTAACGAATTAAAAGCTACCCACATGATGGGTGGAGATATTACATACACATGTGTATCGCCAGGAGTTTACAAGATTATCTTTAAAGTATATAGAGATTGTACAGGTATTCCTTTTAACAATCCTAGTATTACCATGTTTTGTGCAGATGGTAATTCTTCGGGTTCACAAAGTTTGAATTATACAAGGACTGCTATCAATGATTTAACGCCAACATGTTCAAGTGGAACCAATCCGTGTAATCCACAAAACCAAACTGCTGGTGAAGGTATCGAAGAGCATGTGTTTGAAGCCACAGTTGATTTTACTTCTGGAGCATTTAAACAAATGAAAGACGCAGGATGCTGCAAATTTAAAATGCAAGTTAGTCAATGTTGTAGAAATGGAGCAATTACTACTATCAGCCCAGGTAATTTTTATACTGATGCAATGATTGATATTTGTAACATCGAAAAATCAAGCATCAAATGTAACACCTCTCCACAATTATCTATTCCCCCAGTTGCTTATTTATGTTGCAATCAGCCGTTTACATTTAACAATGGGGTAAGAGAAGTAGTTGATGGTGACAGTTTGTCTTATGAATTGGCAAATCCTTTGAATAATAATAATTCAAACGAAAATTATGTTGGAAATTTTAATAGCAATATTCCAATGACCCCATATTGCCCGCCAAACCCAGGAATTGTTAATTGCAGAGCATTGCCAAATGCAAAGCCACCAAGAGGTTTTTATTTTGATAAAGAAACTGGTGATATAGTTTTTACCCCAACTAAATGTGACGAGGTAGGTATTATTGTAATCCAAGTAAATGAATGGCGTATTAACCCAGAATGGTTAACAGATAAGAAAAAAACAAAATGGTTATTGATAGGATTTACTCGAAGAGATATGCAATTGATTGTAAAAGAATGTCCAGATAACAATCCACCTTACTTTACTGGTACAAACAAATACGGGATTTGTGAGGGCAGTAAAATTTGTTTTAAAATTCAATCTAAAGACGACCCGTTTTTACCTAATCAAACCCGTCCTGATTCTACTTATTTGACTTGGAACAATGGTATACCTGGGGCTACTTTTACTATTGTAGACCCTACTGCTAGAGAAAAACAAGCTGAATTCTGTTGGCAAACCAAAATTGGTGATGCTAGACCAAATCCTTATACCTTTACAGCTACTGCCAAAGATGACGCTTGTCCTAAGCCAGCTCAAGCAAACAGAGGTTACAATGTCACTGTAGCTGCTAAAGCAAGGAGCACTCGTAAATACACATTGCTAGATTGCGGTAAACTTAAATTTAATGCCACGCCTTTTGATACTGTGAATTACGAACAAAAAAACTATCGTTACAAATACACCATCCGAGATAGCACAAACAGTGGTCGAATATTTCTTTTAACCTTCAATAAAGCAGATAGTATTAAATTTCAAACAGGCGGTAAATACATCATCGAGCATGAGATAAACAATCCGCCATTTAACTGTCCAACGATTTATTTAGACACTGTTATTATACCGCCAGTTTTAGATGTAAAATTAAAATTTGGCAGAGATACCTTTGTTTGTGCGGGCAATAGTTTAACCATCGAGCCAGTTGTTTCATATGGTATTCCCGCCTATCAATATAGATGGGAGGTTCCATTG
>JAUXOK010000020.1 GCA_030682255.1 Bacteroidota bacterium
AGGGAAACCACAAGGGAAGTTCCTTGAGTGGACTCAAGGAAATCACCCGCAGTGGTCTGAAAAATCAAGATGAAAAGTCTAAATTTAATATGGGGCTAGCTTTTTTTGTTTCTTTTTTTGGCAATGAAAAAAAAGAAAAAAGAAAGTAGATGCACGACTTTTTGGGATTTCATGTAAATTTCCTTGCACTTGATATATTGAAAATAAGTTTATTGAATTGATTAAGAGGTGATTGTGGTTTTTCAGCAGACCCTAACTAATAACTATAATAAATTAGTATGGATTTGAAAACTTAGCGTCTGTAATCAATTTATGGTCGGTTAATGTATTTAAAAAAGCAATTATTGCTATTTTGTCTTCTGTTGTAATCTGCATACCTCCATTTGATTGAGTAAATGAAGACAATCTCCAATCAATTTTTGGGTTATCTTTAATGCCATTGCTGTAATGATTCAAAACTTCATCTATTGTTTTAAAACGACCATCGTGCATGTATGGGGCAGAAACCATCACATTCCTTAAACTAGGGACTTTAAATGCCCTCTCGTCTTCTTTGTCTAGTCCTATATTTGTTAACTCAGATCCACCCCAATTAGAATTGAAGTTAACGCCACCATGACAAGAGTTACAATTGTATTTTTCATTGAATAACTTCAACCCATTTTCTTCCAATTCCAAATAATATGATTGTTCTTTACTAACCATATCAAATTTGGTATTAAATGAAGCCAACGATGCAATAAAATTAGCTAAAGCGATACTTGTTCTTTGAGTACTTATTTGCTCATCACCAAAGGCGTCTTTGAAAAGCTCAAAATACATTGGATTTCCTTGAATTTTTGCTAACAATAAACTTTCGTTGTCGAGCCCCATTTCAATATGATTTGATATGGGCAAAATTGCTTGTTTAAACAAATTGTTTTCTCTGCCATCCCAAAATAAAAGTGTATTACTTGCAATATTTACAAGACTCATACTGTGTAATGGTGTTTTTTGATCTAAGAAACCATCGCTCAATGCTTTGCCATCCGAAAAACCAAGTTCTTGTATATGGCATGAACCACATGAAACCTTGCCATTTAATGACAATGACTTATCATAAAATAAAGCTCTACCTAACTGCGCTCTTTCATTTGTTATAAAACTATTTCTAGAAACATCATGATTGATTTCATCTTGATAATTAAACATCTTTAATTTATTGATAAAATCAAATGAGCTGATTTGAGTGTTGTTTTCTTTTTTTAAACATCCGACAAAAACAAGGGCAACTAAACTGATTGTTATGACTGTATATTTCATAGGTTTTTAAAATTTAACAATTAAAAACAAATCTAAAGGTAAGAAAAATTCTGTTCGCTTAAAATAGTTAACATTATCACTTTGTGAAAAAGCACCATTTGCTTTTAATGGTTCTGGCACATCTTCCCAACTTGTTTTTGTTTGATTTTCTGTATATAAAAAATAAGCTCTCGATTCTGCCATTAATGAAATTCTTTGAGATAAGTTCCATTGAATGCCACCAACAGGACCTCCACCATAAGAATAATTTGAATTAGATCTTATAAAATTAACATTCGTATTATTTCCATTAAAAAATACACTTTGAGAATTTTTAGATTTAAAATCAAAAAAACCGCCAACTAAATCCAATCCGTAAAAAACAGTCCATTTTTTATTCAAATCTTGACGCAACTCATATCCAAATCTAATGTTTAATGAATTTGTTTGAGAATAACTCCTAGGTTGACTATGGTTTACATTTGTATTATTAGTTCTTATATCTCCCATAAATCCAAATCTAAAAGCACTTTTGTCAATAATTCTTTTATATCCCAATAAGTATGGATTATTTGAATTAGGAGCTCCACCAAAATTTAAATAATTTGTAATAAAACCTGTTGCATTTAAATGAAATTCGTTTTTATAAGTTTTTTCATCCTGTGCCATACCAATGTTTCTAAAACAAATCAAAAGCATTAAGAGATAAAATTTTGTGATATTCATATTACAAATATAGTAAAATGTTTAAATAACTCAATTGTTTCTAGACCTTTTTCATTTGTTCAAATATTTGTTCGGTGGATGTTAGTTTTGGATTTGAGACGATGGGTTTGTTTGGGGTGATGACAAGTTTTTGGTTATCGAATACAGGAACACCATCTTTTACACCTAAAACTAAAAGGTTGACGGTTTCGGAAGCGGGCACTGTGGCTTTGTATTTTTTTGTTTTTGCATCGTAATATGCCGACAACATGCCGTTTACGCTTTTTACATACAAACTAATCTGCATGCCTTCTGGTGCTTGTATCTCCACGTTTACCAACGTTTGTCCTGAAAATCTATCGCAATTGATGTATCCCAAATTGGAGATGGAGGCGGCATAAATGGTCCTAGAGTCGTTTGCCAAGGTTTGATTGTTGATGCCATTTGTTTTGATTTTTTGCATCTCAGCATTTCTTTTTATTTGAGCCATGTAGGGGTTGTTTTGTCCAAAACCAGCTAGTCTGTTTATTTCTGGGGCTTCCAAAAATCGGTATCTTCTGGCAACATACCTTAATAAATTGGGATTGCTATAATCTATAATACCATTTTTAAAACGTTTGTTAACCGTTTCTATATTGTTGCGTGTTTCTATCAAGGCAAACATCAAGAGCTTATTTCTTTTAACGGTTTGTGCTTCTTTTTCGTTGAAACGGGCATGATAAGCAAAGAATTGTGGCACATTTTTGCAATTCAACTTTTTGTTTCTATTGAGTCTAATCATTTTATCTACCGCTCTGTTGTATGCGTTTCGCTCTATAATGGAGGTGTTGTTTGATAGTGCATTTATTTCGCCATTCAACCATTGGTTTAAGTTTTCTAAAGCAACTATATTGTTGATGGAATCTTGCGGAAAGCGCTGCATCGCGATGTTGTATGAGTTCATTTTTTTCTCATAACGACCTTTTCTTATCAAATTTTTGGAGTCTATTTTATCACATTCTCTTTTATACCTCAATTCTTTTTCACTTTTAGACAAAGTCATTCTCTCTAACCAAGTAAACATTTGGCTTTCGGATGGATGACTAAAGTATTTGGGCTCTTTGGGCATTTTGGGTTTAGCTATTACACCCTTATGAGTGAATTTATAATTCAATTCCATTGGCTCTATATCTTGGGTGTAATACAAGCTTTTTAAAATATTTTCGTCCATAACCATTGGACATTCGGCTAGTTTTACATCATTGTTTTTGAGTTTAAAAGTTTCTTTTCTGATTTCCCATTCCATTACACCGTTGTTATTTTTAACGCCTGTGAAAACATTCATATTGCTTTTAACGTTTTTGGAGGGCATTTCTACATCAAGGTTTTTGTTGGTGTTTAGTATCAATTCTTCGTTGTTAAAATGTGCTGTAATTTTAAACATGCCACCACTTTCTAGCATTTTACCCCCACTGATGGTGCTTAAATTATTGAACATAAAATCCATGGGTTGATGAAATTCTTCTAACTTAACAATTACATTTTCTTGTGGCACCTTTTTGCCATCTTTGGTTGTAAATGCATTTTCTGGAACTACTATCTTCATGCCATTATCGCTCACGATGGTAGTTGAGCCAATTTGATTCAGGTTGTAATTTTGAAGATATTGTGGTTTAATTAGTTTGATTAAATCATTGGTGTTATTCAAGGTTATTTTATTGACCAAAATTTCTACTCTTCTGTTTTGAGATTTGCCCTCATCAGTTAAATTACTAGCTGCAGGAGTCAATTCGCCCAACCATTTTAGTTTGATATATTCAGATTTGATACCATTAGACTCTAAATAATCCTTAACGGAAAGCGCCCTTCTCTTAGACAGTGCTTCATTGTATAAATTGCTGGCATTATAATCTGTGTGGGCAGTTAACGACATTTCATAATATCGATGTGACTTTAAATCAATGATAATTTGAGTCAATGTTTGCATGTCTTCCTGATCCAATGTGCTTTCGTCCACCTTAAAAAATACTTTGTAAACACTGCTTGTGGACTGTGCTTGAATACTGGAATTCAAGTTTACAAATGCCAATAAAATAAAGATTATTCTGTTCATAAGTTTAGGGGGTTTATTGAACATATAACGCAAAGTTTTTAATTTTATTACATAATTAAATTATCTTTTGATGCTTTATATAAAAATATAGATTGTTTGGGTATTTTATATTCAAATAGAATTTTTTAAATCCCACTATATCAACATCTTTTTCAATCTCTGCGATGCCAATATCAACTTCCAAAACAAATTTTTAGTGAAATTCATAGCTTGAAAAAAAGAAGGACATTAAAGTTTTCAAAATTGAAAAAACTAATGTCTACACCTTCTTCAAAAAACAAGTTTTAAGCACCATCATGCCTTTTTCCACCTTGCCTTCTATCTCTTCATCGTTGTCTGTTAAACGGATTTTCTTCACTACGGTGCCTCTTTTAAGGGTTATGGAAGATCCTTTTACTTTTAAATCTTTGATGATTTGAACACTGTCGCCTTCGTTTAATAGTGTGTCGTTGCTGTCTTTTACTTCCATAATAAATTTATTTTATTGCGGCAAAAGTAATACAATTGATAAGAATACAAATCAATTGAAAAAATGTTATTAAATTGTTTTTTTCGTTTGCACCAAACCCTCTAATTTTGCACTTTAATGAGTTTAACACAAGCTGTTCTCCTTTTAAAAGACGGAACGTTCTTCAAAGGCAATGCCCTCGGCAAAATTGGTACCACTACTGGCGAGATTTGTTTCAATACAGGCATGACTGGTTATCAAGAAGTTTTCACAGATCCTTCCTATTACGGTCAAATTTTAGTTCAAACCAATGTTCACATAGGTAATTATGGTGTCAATGAACAAGAAACAGAGAGCGAAGGCATCAAAATAGCGGGCTTGGTTTGTAGCACATTTGCCAACCATCATTCACGCAAAATGTCTTATGCTTCATTGGAAGATTATTTTGTAAACAATCAAGTAGTAGGTATACAGAATCTAGACACCCGTCAAGTAGTTCGACATGTTAGAAATGCAGGCGCCATGAATGCCATTTTGAGCAGCGAAGTAACCGATATTCAAGAACTAAAAGCTATGTTGGATAGAGTACCTGATATGGCAGGTTTAGAGTTATCGTCTAAAGTTTCTACAACAAAGTTTTATACCCGTGGTTCTGACCAAGCCCAATACAGAGTAGCAGTGCTTGATTTTGGTGTTAAAACTACCATGTTACAATGTTTGAATGATAGAGATGCTTTATGTGGCGTTTTTAATGCCCACAGTAAAATTGAAGAAATTTTGGCTTGGAAACCAGATGGTGTTTTGATTTCTAATGGACCTGGCGACCCATCTGCAATGGATTATGCAGTAGAAACTGTCAATGCATTGATGCAAAACAATGTGCCTTTATTTGGAATTTGCTTAGGCAACCAATTATTGGGCAGAGCCATGGGCATGGAAACATTCAAAATGCACAATGGACACAGGGGTTTGAATCACCCAGTTAAAAATTTATTGACAGGTCATAGCGAAATTACCACTCAAAACCACGGATTTGCATTAAAAGAAGGCAATTTTCCTGAAGTAGAAGTGACACATATTAACCTAAACGATAATACCATCGAAGGTATCCGAGTAAAAGGCAGAAAAGCATTCAGCGTTCAATACCATCCTGAATCTTCTCCCGGACCGCATGATTCTAGATATTTATTTGATTCCTTCTTCGATAGCATGAAATAAAACAATCACTTAACCCACCTCACCCACCTCACCCCTAACCCCTCTCCAAAGGAGAGGGGAACCAATAACCCTTAACTAACAACTAACAACCAATAACTAATAACCCTTAACCAATAACACCCAACATGAGCCTAATAGCAGACATAAAAGCCAGACAAATTCTTGATTCAAGAGGCAATCCAACCGTAGAAGTAGACGTTATCACCGAAAATGGATTCCTAGGTAGAGCAGCCGTTCCGAGTGGCGCTAGTACTGGCATACACGAAGCCGCAGAACTAAGAGATGGCGACAAATCCATTTATTTAGGAAAAGGTGTTTTGAAAGCTGTGAGCAATGTCAACGATATTATTTGCAATGAATTACTAGGTAGCTATGTGTTCGATCAAAATCATATCGACCATACCATGATTGAATTAGATGGCACTGCCAATAAATCCAATTTAGGAGCCAATGCTATATTAGCCGTTTCGCTTGCAGTGGCAAAAGCAGCAGCCCAAGAAAGTGGTCAAAGCTTATACCGCTATTTAGGTGGAGTAAATGCTAACACATTGCCATTGCCAATGATGAATATTTTAAATGGTGGAGCGCATGCAGACAATTCAATAGATTTTCAAGAATTTATGGTAATGCCAGCTAAAGCCGATTCATTCAGCGAAAGTTTAAGAATGGGTGTTCAAATATTCCATGAATTAAAAGCAGTTTTAAAATCAAAAGGATACAGTACCAATGTAGGTGATGAAGGTGGATTTGCGCCCAATATCAAAAGCAATGAAGAAGCCATTGAAACAGTTTTGATGGCGATAGAAAGAGCAGGATTCAGACCGGGTGAAGATGTTTATATTGCTATGGATGCAGCCGTAAGTGAATTGTGGGATGCAGAAAAAGGCTTGTATGTATTTAAAAAATCAGACAAACGCGAATTAACTGGAGATGAAATGGTAGATTATTGGAAAAATTGGGTAAATCAATATCCTATTATTTCCATTGAAGATGGTTGTGCAGAAGATGATTGGGCAAGCTGGAAAAAATTAACTCAAACGATAGGAGACAGAGTGCAGTTAGTAGGCGATGATTTATTTGTAACCAATGTAACCCGTTTGCAAAAAGGAATTACAGAAGGTATAGCCAATAGTATTTTAGTTAAGGTGAATCAAATAGGTAGTTTAACCGAAACGATAGATGCCATTAATCTTGCTACAAGAAATAGTTACACCAATATCATCAGTCACAGAAGTGGAGAAACCGAAGACAGCACCATTGCAGACATTGCAGTAGCGATGAACAGTGGTCAGATAAAAACAGGTTCAGCCTCAAGAAGTGACAGAATGGCCAAATACAATCAGTTATTGAGAATTGAAGAGGAGTTGGGCTCAAATGCCCAGTTTGTTGGAAGAGGTTTTAAGTATATTAAATAAACCTAGAAACGAATTCACGGGTCAAAGACCTCACCCCTAGCCCCTCTCCAAAGTAGAGGGGAACTTACACTGGATTTTGGTTGCAGATAACCTTATGCGAATTTTATGTTATTCCGAAAGCATATCTGTAATAGTCCAATTGCATTGTCCTCAATAACTATTGCTTCGGCATTATACCACAATATTTTTGGATTAAACTATAAATAAAATTGGTATAAAAGACTTTTGGTGATTTCATTGAAACCCTCTGTGCCTTCAGTGTTTTCTTTTGACTCTCTGTGGTTAAATTACATTTGCAATCATTATGCTCTTTGTCTTCACTTTGGTAAAATTCCCATCCTCAGTGTTCTCTGTGTTTTCTCCGTTTTCTCTGTGGTTAAATTCACAATCTATATAAAAAACATTATTGTTTCTTTCTTACACCACTTCTACCCATTTTTTTAGGCTTTCTTGGTTTTAGAGCCTTAGGTTTCTTGACTATTTCCAATTTTTCGGCAGCTAAAGCTTTAAAATTTGGCGTTTTCTTAGAGTATTTGTGCGCTTTACTTTTGCTTTTAACAACCGAAGTATCAGCAGAACTCACAGAGTGCTTCAGTTTTTCATTCAAGAGTTTGAGTTCAGCAGGTAATAATTCTCTATATCTGCCAACTGGTATCTTGTCCAATTTGATATGCATGATACGCGTTCTTTTAAGAGCTGTCACCTCATATCCAAGAGCTGTACACATTCTTCTTATCTGTCTATTGAGTCCTTGCGTTAATATGATTTTAAATTTCTTGGTACTTTCTTGATAAGTTTTACAAGGTTTTGTAACTGTTTCAAGAATTTCCACACCATTCGCCATTTTCTTAAGAAACTCAGGCGTTAAAGGTTTATCAACGGTTACGATGTATTCTTTTTCATGTTCATTTTCAGAACGAAGAATTTTGTTGACAATGTCCCCATCATCCGTTAAAAGTATCAAACCTTCGGTATCTTTATCTAATCTTCCTATTGGAAAAATCCTTTTGTTATGATTGATAAAAGAAACAATATTGGTTTTGTCTTTGGTGTCTGTAGTAGAAGTAATGCCTTTAGGTTTATTAAAAGCGATGTAAAAAGAGGCTTTTGAAGAAGGTTTAATGGTTTCATCATCAATGGCTACTTTATCATTGGGTTGCACTCTGCTGATGGGTAAAGCTGTTTTACCATTGATAGTTACCCGCATTTGTTCCACCAAAACATCGGCTTCTCTCCGAGAGCAAAAACCAGAGGAACTGATGTATTTGTTGATTTGAATTCCTCCTGTTGTTTCCAAAGTAAAAAAATGAAATTAGATTAAATCCAATCCATTGCCATTGCAAATCCGCCAACTGTAGTTGGAAGTGCAAGCCAAAAAGCTTGAGGCAAAAAGATAAGTAAACCAACTATAGCCACTAAAGACACTAAAAAAAGTATCCAATATCCTGTTTTTGATTTATTTTCTGACATAGAATAAAAGTATGTTGCAAACCTACTATATTTTATGATAAATACAATCTTTAATGTTTAATTTTTTTTATCAATTATGACGTTTTAGGCTAACAAATTAATTATTTTTGCCAAATGATTCAGAGAAAACAGACATTATTCCTGCTTATAATTTTTTTAGTAAGTATTACTTTATTGCTTAACAACTTTCAAGTTTCAAAAGGCTTAATGAGAGTAATTGGAGATGAAACAGAAAAAGCGTATCATTATAAAGTTGGGTTTATCAATACTCAAATCATGACTGATGAAGTTTTTACAATCAAAAACAGTTTGTTAACTTATGTTTTATCAGTCGTTAGTTTATTGTCTATTGTTGCCGTATTTCTTTACACCAAATTAGCCTTACAAATCAGAATGGCAGCTTTCAACTTTATATTTATATTGTTAACAGCTTTTAATATGATTTATACCATATATAAACTGAATCATACAGATGGCATTCAAATAGTTTCTTCCGATATAAATTATTTTAGTTTTGTTTTGGTGGCGTTATTGATGGTTTTCAATTATTTTGCTTTTCGTGGCATTAAAAAAGATATTGAATTGCTTGCATCTGTAGACCGCCTGAGATAGCCAAATGACTCAATATCTAAGCATTATTTTCATATTAGAAAAAAAACTATTTTTTTTGTAGATTATTTTGAAAATAACAATAAATTTGCCTCCAATTTAAAGTTTAAAGTATCTTTACGAATGAACTCAACATATAAACAATGTTTTAAAATCGCCTTTTTTGCTGTAATACTTTTAGTTACGGTTTTTTCAATCAATCAATCTGTGGATTTTTCTGGTTTAAAAATTGATCAATTAACTGCCGAAAAACCTTTGTTCGGTGCAGATGAATATCAGTATGAAGCACCTCCTGCTAATCCTGACGAGAATGCATTGTCTTCAAAAGTTAATTGGGCGTTATTGATTTTTTCAATTCTATTGGTTTTAGTTATTGCCAATACTTTAGACATTAGCAAATACATTGCTAAAATCACTGGAAAAGAAACAACTGATCAAAATCAAGTTAACAGATGGATCATGTTGATTTTTATGATTGTTGGTTTAGCCGCAGTTATTTGGGAATACAGAGTTCATGGAAAACTAATCTTGTTAAATAACTCTGCCAGTGTTCATGGCGCAGATTATGATAGCATGTTTTCTATTACTTTACTTTTAACTTCAATCGTGTTTTTTGCAACACAATTTCTATTATTTTGGTTTGCATTTTCATATTCTTATAAAGATGGTAAAAAAGCACTTTATTATTCACACAATAATAAATTAGAGGTGTTTTGGACGATTATACCTTCCATTGTATTGACTATTCTAGTTTTAAGAGGTCACCAAACTTGGAAATCTGTCGTTTATGCTGAAGAAAGCTATACAGGTAAGATTCATAAAATTGAAGTATTTGCATACCAATTTGGTTGGAAAGCGAGATATGCTGGTGATGATGGTATTTTAGGTAATACAGATTACAAATTTATTTCAGGCAAAAATGAGTTAGGTCTTGCATATGGCCCTGAAGTGGATTTATTATTAACAGAATTACAAGAAAAAATTGCTCAAGATGAGCAAAATATCAAAAATGCAGATATGACATTAGCATCTTTGATGAATGATTACAATGCAGCAAATGATGTAAAAGACTACGTTGCGATGGAGTCAGTTCAAAAACAAATTGATGATGTTAAAAGTGGTTCTTATGTGGATGAATTAAAAGCTTCAATCAAACGTAAAACCAAACAAATTGAACGTATCAAAGCCATTAAAGAGAATCCTGCAATTTTTGCTTCTACTTTTACAAGTGCAGCCGAAGATGATATCATTACTCAAGAGATACATTTAGCTAAAGATTCTATTGTAACATTTAACTTCCGTTCTAAAGACATTATTCACAGTGCTTGGTTACCACATTTCAGAGCTCAAATGAACGTAGTTCCCGGTATGCCAACTAAATTCACTTTCGTGCCAAATAAATCTACTGCTGAGGCTAAAAAAGAATTTGGCGAAGAATTTGAATACTATTTATATTGTAATAAAATCTGTGGTTCATCTCACTACAATATGAAATTGAAAGTAGTTGTTGAATCTCAAAAAGAAGTGAATGAATGGTTAAAAACACAACAACCAGCATTCAAAAAACAAGAAGTAGTGCCAGCCATCAATACTGAGGCACCTGCTAATCCAACTGACACTACCCAAAAAATAGTGTTTAACTAAACCAAATCAATACAAATCTGTTATTATATTAAAAGTTAATACAAAAAAATGAGTACCGTAGAATTAACCGAAAGTCACGCAGTTGATACACACGTTCATCACGATGAACACGGACATCACGATCATCACCAATCATTTATTTCGAAGTACATTTTCAGTACGGATCATAAAATGATTTCCAAACAATACTTGATTACAGGTATTATTATGGGTTGTTTTGGTATGGGGATGTCTTTATTATTCAGAATGCAATTGGCTTGGCCTGATGAAACTTTTCCAATGTTTGAAAGTTTATTAGGCAAATGGGGTAAAGGTGGAAAATTAGACCCTAATTATTACATGGCATTAGTTACAATACATGGTACTATCATGGTTTTTTATGTATTAACGGCTGGTTTGAGCGGTACATTTAGTAATTTGTTGATTCCTTTGCAAGTAGGTGCAAGAGATATGGCAAGTCCATTTATGAATATGCTTTCATATTGGTTTTTCTTCTTGTCCTCTGTGGTATTAATGTCTTCATTCTTAGTTGAAACTGGTCCTGCTTCTTCTGGTTGGACGGTTTATCCGCCATTAAGTGCACTCGAAAAAGCTATGCCTGGTTCTGGATTAGGAACAACACTCTGGCTTTCTGCAATTATATTGTTTATTGTTTCGGCTTTATTAGGTGGTATCAATTACATCGTTACTGTTTTAAATATGCGTACCAAAGGTATGTCTATGAATAGATTGCCATTAACTATTTGGGCTTTCATGTTAACAGCTATATTAGGTTTGTTATCTTTCCCAGTATTGTTAGGTGCTGGTTTATTGTTAATATTTGACAGAAGTTTTGGTACAAGTTTCTATTTAAGTGATATTCATTTGAATGGTGTAGGTGCATTAACCAATAGCGGTGGTAGCCCCGTTTTATACCAACATTTATTTTGGTTTTTGGGTCATCCAGAGGTTTACATCATCTTAATGCCTGCATTGGGTATTTCATCTGAGGTAATTTCTACCAATGCTAGAAAACCAATTTTTGGTTACACAGCCATGATTATCTCATTAATTGGTATCTCTTTCTTGTCGTTTATCGTTTGGGGTCACCACATGTTTATCACTGGTATGAATCCATTCTTAGGAACCATGTTTATGTATGTAACGCTGATTATTGCGGTGCCTTCGGCTGTTAAAACATTCAATTACTTGGCTACTTTATGGAAAGGTAATATCCGTTTTACAACAGGTATGTTATTTGCCATTGGATTGGTTTCATTCTTTATTTCAGGTGGTTTAACAGGTATTTATTTAGGTAATGCTGCCCTTGATATTCAATTACACGATAGTTATTTCGTTGTTGCTCACTTCCATTTGGTAATGGGTTCAGCTGCTATATTTGGTATGTTTGCTGGTATTTATCATTGGTTCCCAAAAATGTTTGGAAGAATGATGAATAAAACTTTAGGAACTTTACACTTTTGGTTAACTTTCATCTCTGGTTATTTAGTGTTTTTCCCGATGCACTTTATGGGATTAGCTGGTGTGCCTAGAAGGTACTATCAGTTTTCATTAATTCCTGAATTTGATATTTGGATGGATGTGAATGTATTTATCACAGTTGCGGCTTTCTTAGGCGGTATTGCTCAATTATTTTTCTTATACAATTTCTTCTATAGCATATTCAAAGGCAAAAAAGCTACTCAAAATCCTTGGGAATCTAACACCTTGGAATGGACAACACCTGTTGAACATATTCATGGCAACTGGCCTGGTGAAATACCAACTGTTTATAGAGGACCACACGAATATAGCAGACCTGATAGAGAATCTGATTTCTTCCCTCAAAATGACCCTGGCAATGGTGAACCTGAACATTATCACGCTCCTGCTGTGGTTGATAATTCTTACAGTGGACCGAAAGAAAAACCTTCAAAAGTGTTTTTCTCATCATTTGCTTACTTATTCATGTTAAAAAAAGCATAGGCTTTAAAAGCTTATCTTAAAGAAATGAACCTTATAAAAATAAACCGAAGATTTGGCATACTAACCATTTCTTCGGTTTTTTTATTGCTATTAGCTGGTGGTTTTGTTAGAAGTACAGGAAGTGGCATGGGTTGCCCAGATTGGCCCAAATGCTATGACAAATTGTATCCACCAACCTGTGAGTGTGAATTGCCTGATAATTATCAAGCTTTGTATGTTGAAAAAAGAGTTAAGAAAGCCGAAAAATTTTCAAAACTCATTGCCTCATTAGGTTTTAAAAAAGAAGCTGCATTAATTTCTAACGACCCCAATCTTTACACGCCAGAAATATTTAACACCCGCAAGGCTTGGACAGAATATATCAATCGTATCATTGGTGTTTTATCTGGTTTGTTTTCCTTGGTGTTTTTTATAACATTAATCAGAATTAGAAAATCCATTTCAACTTACAAGTTTTGGGCAGGAATCATCGGTTTTGTACTCATGTTATTCAATGGTTGGTTAGGCAGCATTGTTGTAGCTACCAATTTATTCCCTATTTTAATTACCATACATTACTTAGCTGCCTATGCTGTACTTGCTTTTTTTATCATCAGCCTTCATCAAGAATCCAATATCAGTGATTTGAATGTTTTTAAAAAATACCGTTATTTCTTTTTGTTTTTTGTAATGATGTCACTGCTACAAGTAGTCTTTGGTACCCAATTAAGACATGTAACAGATGAGGCAGTTGCTCAAAATCAATTATACATTAACAATGAAGTGAATTATGAATTGATGGGCATGGCATTCAAAAAACATTGGATTTTCGCAATACTCATTATACTTATTAGTTTAATTCCTGTTTTTACGTTAAGAAAAAAAATCAATCGTAAACATTATTTCATGATTCTTTCAATCACTTTGTTATTGGTGGTTCAATATGTATCAGGCGTATTGAATTTAAGGTTCAATTTTCCTTTAATTCCTCAGGTGTCACATATCTTATTTGCAGGTTTAGTTTTCGGTATTTCTCTTTATCTTTGCCTCTCTTTTTTTAAATGCAGAAAAGTTGAATAATCTATCTCAAAATACCCCTCCTGAACCTTTGACAAAAGCATTTTTCAAAGACTATTTGATGCTGATTAAGTTCAGATTGAGTAGTTCTGTTGTTGGCACCACCATCATTGCTTATATTCTTGGAACTTACAAATTGGATGGCGTATCATTTGATTGGGGTAAATTATTAGCTTTAGCCTTGGGTGGTATGTTTGTGGTTGCTTCATCTAATGGATTTAATCAAGTGTATGAAAAAGACACCGATTTATTGATGGACAGAACCCAAAAAAGACCAGTAGCAGCTGGTAGAATGAGTGCAAATGATGCCATGATTTTCAGTGCTGTAATAGGTGTATTGGGTTTATTAATTTTAGCATTTTTTGTAAATGGAAGAGTCGCTTTTTTAAGCTTGGTTTCTTTATTTATTTATGTGCTAGCATACACGCCATTGAAAAAAGTAAATCCAATTGCAGTTTTTGTAGGAGCTATTCCAGGTGCTTTTCCGCCTGCGATTGGTTGGGTAGCCGCATCAGGTAATATTGATTTCATGGCTATTCTTTTATTCATGATTCAATTCTTTTGGCAGTTTCCTCATTTTTGGGCAATTGCTTGGATATTAGAAGATGATTACCGCAAAGCTGGTTATACGCTTTTGCCTTCTTTTCAAGGGAGAACAAAAAACAATGCTTTCCAAACAATCATCTACAGTGCGATGTTATTATTGCTCAGCATGTATCCTTTAACACTTACACCTAGTTTTGGAAGTTTATACAGTCTATTCATCATATTGCCTTGTGGTCTCTATCTCGTTTTCAGAGCTTATAAGCTTTATCAAAGTTTAAGTGTCAAAGATGCTAAACAATTAATGTTTGCGTCATTAATTTATATGCCAAGCGTTTTATTAAGCTATTTATTATAATATAAAAATAATGTCAACTATTACCGTTCAACCGATGTCAACAAAGAAAAATATTTTCAACGAAAAAACTTTTATTACATGGCTTTTTATTGTTGCCAGTTCCATGTTATTTATTGCATTTACCAGTGCTTATTGGGTGCATAAATCGGATGGCATAAAGAACAATGCTTGGTTTGATTTTGAATTACCAATGCAGTTTTGGGTAAGTACAGTTATTGTTATTATCTCTGGAATTTTTATGCAATGGGCATACAATGCAGCCAAAAAAGATAATGTTTTTAAATTACCTTCTTTAATCACTTTGACCCTCATTTTGGCAGTTTCGTTCTGTTTTTCGCAGTATTTTGCTTGGGTTGCCATGAAAAATAGTGGATTGTTTTTCTCAAATAGAGAAGCTGGCGAAATTTCTGCCTCTTTTGTGTATGTTATTTCAGGTGTCCATCTTTTTCATATTTTAGGAGGTATTATATTGATTATCATAGCGTTAGTAAAGTCAACCAGACTTCAAATTCACAAAAAAAACCTGGTGTTTATAAATATTTGTAAAACATATTGGCATTTTTTAGGAATTGTTTGGATTTTCTTGATTTTATTTCTTTATTTCGCAAAGTAATTTAGATACAAATATTTAACATGTCAAATACAACAACAGTGTCAACAGAAAGCATTTGGAAAGGTGGTCGTTCGCCATTTAACGTCAGCTACGGAAAGCTGATGATGTGGATTTTCCTTTTATCGGATGCCTTTACTTTTTCATCATTATTGGTTGGTTATGGTGCAATCCGTTTCAGTTATGCCGGAAGTTCTACGCCTTGGCCCGATCCAGCAACGGTTTTTAACCATTTCCCTTTTGCACATGGTTTGCATTTGCCTTTGCTTTTCGTTTCTTTAATGACTTTTATATTGATTTTTTCTTCTGTAACAATGGTTTTAGCTGTTGAAGCAGGACACAGAAAATCAAACGCTGAAGTTTCTAAATACATGTTTTTAACCATTTTAGGTGGTGCAGCCTTCTTAGGTTGCCAAGCTTGGGAATGGTCTCAATTTATTCACGAAGGTGGTCGTTTAGATACCAATATGTTTGGGTTTACTCAAGCTGGTTTGGACAAAGCCAATTCTTTAAGTTTTGGCAGTCATTATGAATGGTTGCCCACGGACAGAGCGCCCGGACCTGTGCCATTTGCATCCTTATTCTTCATTGTAACTGGTTTTCACGGTTTCCACGTTTTAAGCGGTGTGGTTATTAATATCATCATTTGGTTGAATGTTATTGGTGGTACTTATGTTAAAAGAGGACATTACGAAATGGTTGAAAAAGTAGGTTTATACTGGCATTTTGTTGACTTAGTTTGGGTGTTCGTTTTCACATTCTATTACTTAATCTAATTAAAAAAAATATTTATGAGCAATACACATCACTCACACACAGAAGGAGAATACATTCCTGAAACCTATATCCCTCATGCTGAATCGCATGGCACCAAAAGCTTATGGCGTACATTTTGGCTTTTATTGGCTATTACTATCGTTGATTTTATCATCTATTTCGTTGCCGATCCAAGCTTGTTTAGAAATATCGTTTTCATCGTTTTTGGAATAGTAAAAGCATTCTTTATTGTTGGCATATTTATGCACTTAAACTACGAAGCCAAATTCATGAGATGGATGATTATACTGCCGGCTATTGTTTTCCTATCATACCTAGTTTGGTTATTGATGATAGAAGGCAATTATGTAAGTTTAGTAAAATATTTTTAAATGAATCAAACTAAAAAAAATAGCCCGACATGGAAAGTGTTGGGCATTTTGTTTTTATTGGTAGTTGCCCCAATTCTTTGGGTGATGCTTAATAAAACTGGTATTCACTACTCCAAAAAATTACCCATCTATTTTGAAAGAGAGTTATCTGCCACTGGCGATACCATCTATCACACCATAGATGATTTTAAATTGGTGAACCAAAACAAAGACACCATTACACTCGCTAATCTAGATGATAAATTATTATTGGTTAGTTTCTTTTTTGCATCTTGCGAAACAGTTTGCCCAACCATGAATAATTACTTGGCACAACATATTTATACCGAATTTGAAAAAGACGATGACATCCGTTTCTTGAGTTTTACTGTCGACCCATACAATGACACCCCTAGTGTTTTGATGGCTTATGCCAAACAATTGAATGCGCATTTGCCCAATTGGCAATTTTTAACTGGCAGCAAATCTGTGATTTACGACTTGGCTTTAACTAGTTTTAAAATCCCTGGTGCAAGAGACGAACACAATGGTTTGTTTCATAGCAATAAATTAGTTTTGGTAGACAAACAAAAACGCGTGCGAGGTGTTTTTGAAACGGGTGGACAAAACGATAAAAGAGCCACCATTGACGCAGTTAGAGCTTTAAAGTTAGAATATAAAAAATGAATTCCCTGAAATCCATTCCTAAAAATGATAGATTAGCACATATCATCATCATCAGTTTGTCTGTTGTTGTGTTTGCTTTGGTTACTTTAATGAGAAAAGTAAAGTTAGACATTGATTTTGGATTCGATACTCATATTTTTCCTGCCATCAGCGCAACACTTAATTCGATTGTAGCGATACTCTTGATTGTTGGTTTATATTTCATACTCAACAAAGATTGGCTCAACCACAAACGAAGCATGATGTTGGCAATGTTATTCTCCATCTTGTTTTTAGTGACTTATGTGTTGTATCATTTTACAACTATAGAAACGGTTTATGGAGGTGAGGGTTTTATCAAAACCATATATTACGTGTTATTATTCTCTCATATCACGTTAGCAGGTGTTATATTACCTTTTATTTTATATGCTGTTTATAGAGGATTAACAGGCGAATACCACAGACATAAGAAGTTAACCAAATGGGTTTGGCCTATTTGGTTTTATGTTTCCGTAACGGGTGTTATTGTTTATTTTATGATTTCACCGTATTACGCTTAATAGATTTTTACCTTTTTAAAGTTCTTGTAATGGCCTCATCCTCCTGTCCTTCTCCAAAGGAGAAGGATGATTGTTTTCGTGTTTTAAAAAAAATTGAAGATGTTTTTTAATTGTCAATTATTAACGAAACCCATTTAAGGAACGAAAATAATCGTCCCTCTTCCCTTGGAGAGGGATAAGAGGGTGAGGCAATTTGTCCAATATGTTCCTGTAAAGGCCTAGCCCCTCTCCGAAGAAGAGGGGAACAGTTTTCGGATAAAAAAAGTAAGATGTTTTTTAATTTTCAATTATTAACGAAACCCATTTAAAGGAACGAAAATAATCGTCCCTCTCCCCTTGGAGAGGGATAAGAGGGTGAGGCGATTCACCAATATGTTCCTGTAATGGCCTCATCCTCCTGTCCTTCTCCAAAGGAGAAGGATGATTGTTTTCGTGTTATAAAAAAAATTGAAGATGTCTTTTAATTTTCAATTATTAACGAAACCCATTTAAAGGAACGAAAATAATCGTCCCTCTTCTCGGCTCAGCCGAGAGAGAGGGATAAGAGGGTGAGGCGTTTACCCAACTTGAGATTCCTCTTTTGGTTCGAAACAACCTTAATTAAAACAATAATCTTAATTAAGTTGTTAAATATTCATAAAAATATCACCGAACCCCAAAAACTTAGTATTAAATTTGTAGCCAACCAATGAAAAAAATTGTTTTAAGCATTTTATTGTTTTTCAGCTTTCTATTAGAGGTCTATTCACAATGCCCGATGTGTAAGGCGAGTGTAGAGAGCAGTCAATCTAGTAATACAAAAAGTGTTGGAATGGGGCTAAATGTCGGCATATTGATGTTGATGGGTTCTGTTTATCTCATTTTGTTTGTCGTTGGATTTTTATGGTATAAGAATTTTAGAAAAAACCAAGCTTTAGACAATGCCTAAACAACCCTCATTATTTAGCAGTGTTGTCAATTGCAAATGCCCTCGATGCAGAACTGGCAAGGTATTTAAAGGCTCTGTATTGAATCCTTTTGAATTTAGCAAAACCAATGACAATTGCCCCCATTGCGGTTTGAAATTTGAACACGAAACTGGCTTCTTTTGGGCAGCCATGTATATCAGTTATGGGTTTAGTACAGCGGTGATGATAATTTTTGGTGTGATAGCCATCAATGCCGATTGGAGTTTCAAAAAAATATTGTACATCCTCATCCCCATAGTATTGGTATTAACACCTTTTTTATTCAGATACTCCAGAATTTTATTGTTGTATATCTTCTCTCCCAATCGTCATTTTGATAAGGAGTATTTGTAGTTTTTTAGATAGAACGTAAGATATAGACTAAGCTACAGAATCAGGGAGCATTTATTTTATTGAAAAACTCAAAATAATACACTGGCATTATAGATTTTGTCTGTGTTTGTCTTTAAATATTGAGTTGAGTATTTGTTGTTATTAATTTTTTAATAATTAAAATAATCGGTTATTTGATCACTTGTTCTAACTTCTGAACAAAAAAAGGAGAAGATCAATGAATTACAAAAAATGGTTAGCGATTAAATGGTAATATTTTTTCATAATGATGATGTAATATCTTCTATTCTTTTTTAATCTTCAATAAAACGAATTCATGTTGAAATTCAATCGCAACTCGTGAGTACCACTATCAATGATATGAAATTGGTAATTGAAAGCATAGCTATAGCCAATTCTTAGATTTTTAAACTTGTTTTTAAACCCATTAAACCCTAAAAGTATCGACCAAGCATCGTGGGTAGTTCGGTAGGCTAAGCCAGCAGTAAATTTGTTGTTAAATTCTGTGATGGCAGTTAGGTCTAACGCATTGTAACCAGCAAATGTACCCTTGATAGATGGATGAAATTTTAATGACGGACTACCTAAAAAGTTTATAATTGAAACGCCAGCCATAGCATGAATTTCTCTTTCTGTCTTTGAAAAAACTCTGTCGTTGTTTGTCGTGTATGTATTTGAATTTAAGTTTAATGATGACACACTCACCCACAAATCTTTAAAACGCGGGGATTTAATCATTGAGTCTGTGTAGTAAATGCCAGCACCAAAACTTGGATGACTTTGTGATTCTTTTTCGGTTGGAACAGATGGGTCTGGTGATAATGGAAATAATTTAGAGCCATCAATACCTTTTTCCAAAAAATTAAGTTCTGTTCCAATGGCAAATGATGCCCCCTGACGAATGGGAAATCTAGCCGCTACATCTATTTTAACATGATTTCTAAATTCAAAGCCAAATCTGTCGTTCAAATAAGTAACACCAATGCCGCCATATTGGGTCAGTGGTGCAGAAATGGAAATAAGATTGGTTTTAACACCTAAGTTTTTATTGGGAGTTAACCCAAAAAAAGCAGGCGTTTGATCTCTAAAATTTAAATATTGATATTGTGACAATGTTGCAAAATTAATTTGGTTTCCTGCGCCAACTACCGCTGGGTTGTATAACATTTTATTAAAAGCATAATGTGTAAAAAAGGGTATTTCTTGCGTAAATACATTTTGAGAAAAACCTAATAGAATAGCAAAACTAATGACACGTGGAATGCTGTTTCTTTTGTTATACATAAATGATATTTTAAAATTAATATTTTTTGTGTTAATATAATTTAAAATAATTGCCATTTTATCAATCTTATTTCAAAGAGGTTAATTTCCCTCCTTTCTTAAAATCCTTTCAATATAAAAAGTACCAAAGGGGACGAATGAAATAACAACCAATACAAAGGTTATTTTAAAGGAAATAGTTTTGTTGAAAAATGCCAAGGCTATTAGCAGCATAAACCAAACAAATAAAATGCCGTGAGCCATCCCAATGTATTTTACTCCTTCGGGAATTCCAAAGGCATATTTGAGTGGCATTGCAATTATTAATAACAAGAGGTAAGAAACGCCTTCGATGTGTCCAATTCTGATTAGGTTTTTATGTGGTTTTTGTGTCATGTATAAGATTTAAAAATTCTTCTTCGTTTAATATTGTTATTTTGAGATTAACTGCTTTTTCAAGTTTGGCAGGACCCATATTATCGCCTGCAACCACAAAGTCTGTTTTACTGCTGATGCTTGATGCATTTTTGCCACCATGAATTTCTACCAAATGTTTGATTTCGTCTCTGGAAAACTGATGAAAGACACCTGATATTACAATGGTTTTCCCACCAAGTATATTAGAAACCGTTAAATCCTCATCGTGGCTTTCTAATTGTAAGCCAGCCGCTTTCAAGGTTGAAATTAGTTCGATGTTTTTGGGTTTAGAAAAATATTCCACGATAGAGGCAGCAATTCGTTCGCCAATTTCATCTACCTTTAGTAAGTCTTCAACGTTAGATTTTATTAAATCATCAATGTTTTTAAAGCTTTTGGCTAGCTTTTTGGCAACGGTTTCGCCCACATATCTAATTCCCAAACCAAACAAAACTCTAGGGTAAGGAATTTGTTTGGAAGCTTCAATCCCTTCAATCAAATTGATTGCAGATTTCTCTGCCATACGTTCAAGTTTTAAAACATCTTCGTATTTGATTGTATATAAATCTGCGATGTTTTGGATTAATCCTTGTTTGAATAAGAGTTCTACAGTTTCATCCCCTAGGTTGTTGATATCAAGTGCTTTGCGATGAATAAAATGTTGGATTTTGCCAATAACTTGTGTTGGGCAATGGTCTTCGTTTGGACAATAATGTTGGGCTTCACCATCTTTCCTAATTAATTCTGTTTGGCAATCAGGGCAATGCGTGATGTATGGATGAACGGGCAATTCTATGTTTCTTTTGCTTAAATCTACACCCGTAATTTTTGGAATAATTTCGCCACCTTTTTCTACAAAAACATAATCGCCAACTCTTACATCCAAACGTTCAATTTCATTGGCATTGTGTAATGAGGCTCTTTTTACAGTTGTTCCTAGTAAAAAAACTGGTTCTAAATTAGCCACTGGTGTAATGGCTCCTGTTCTGCCAACTTGATAATCGATGCTTAACAATTTGGTAAGTGCTGCTTCTGTTTTAAATTTATACGATATCGCCCAACGAGGTGACTTGGCGGTAAATCCAAGCTCTTCCCTTTGACTGTAGTCATTAACTTTAATAACCACTCCATCTATATCATAGCTTAACAATTTTCGTTTTTCATCCCACTCATTGATGTAATTAAAAACAGTATCAATTGTTGGGCAAATTTGGGTTTCATTGCTGACTACAAGTCCCCATTGTTTTAATTTACTTAATCCCTCAAAATGGGTTTTTACAGAAGGTGTATTTTCTATCAGTTGGTATAAAACAATATCCAAAGGTCTTTTGGCAACCTCGGCACTGTCTTGTAATTTCAATGTTCCTGCTGCCACATTTCTAGGATTGGCATAAAGAGGTTCATCGGCATCTGCACGTTCTTGATTTAACTTTTCAAAAGCAGGGCGGTGCATAAAAATCTCTCCTCTTACTTCAAACGAAGAAGGAAATGCACCTTTTAATTGCGAATTTAAAGCTCTTATTGTTTTAACATTATCGGTTACCACATCTCCTTTTACACCATCACCACGGGTTACAGCTCGCAACAATTGCCCGTTTTCGTAATGCAAACTGATAGACAATCCATCGACTTTCAACTCGCATACATACTCATAATCATGATGTCCCAATTGCTTTACGACCCGTTGGTCAAAGTCTCTTAAATCTTCTTCATTGTAGGTATTCCCCAAACTAAGCATGGGATATTCATGGGTGAATGATTCAAAGTTTTTATTGACAGCACCTCCTACTTTTTGTGTAGGTGAATTGGCATCAAAGTACCCTGGATGCTTAGCTTCCAATTGAATTAATTCCTGCAAAAGCATATCAAATTCATAGTCGGAAATAAGCGGTTGTGCTAATACATAATATTGATAATTATGTTCCGATACTGCTTTTCGCAATGATTCTATTTTTTCTTGAACACCAAACAAAGACATAAGAGTTATATTGAGAGTTCAAAGGTAATAAAACCGCGTGTTCTTAAAAATTTAATTACGTTAAAAATCATTCTGAAAATCGAATCAAATGGTAACTCAAACTAATAAGTAATCCAATTGATATTAATGCTACTGCAATGATTTTGTATCGGTTACTTTTTAATAATTTGGTCAGTAGGAAAAAAGAAAACCCTGAGATTAAACTCAACAATACTTGTAAATATTTTATCATTTTATTGGTATACCAATCTGGAATAAATTGATAAATTAAATAATTTACAAAATCGACTCCAAACCAAATCAACAAGAACAACAAAACCAGTTTTTCACTGCTTATAGTTTGCTGTTTTATTTCCCCTTCGATTGTATTTTCAGACAATGTTAATCGATTAGAATTGAATCTTAAAAGCCATAAAACAAAATTAAGCACCAACAATACAATAAAGCAAATAAATGCCACCAACATAAAATCATTTTCATCAAAAATAAAGTCATTAAAAATCACAATTAAAATGGCATAAAAGCTAAAAACTATCCCAAAAAACACAGAGTGAAAAACCATTGATGCTTTACGAGACTTAAAAAAAGCATAGATAGAGTAAAAGGTTAAACTTAAAATGGGTATTACAAACACAATGCCTATTAATCCAACAAACACAATAAGGCCATCTAAATTATGTCCATCAGCAAAGGCGGAAAAAGGAATGATAAAAAGAGAAAGCAGAGAAAGATAACGGACCATTGATTGATTCATTGAGGTTTGATTTTTTAAAAATAAATGGGTTTCAATTTAAAGTGATTTACACGAGAATATTCAAGTGCAGGAAAAGGAATTTTAACAGCATTTAGAACAGAAAATAAGCCTTTTAAGAACTTTCTTTTGGTTTTAATTTTACTCATATCAACATCTAAAGAAAAAAACCATTGACGGTATCTTTCAACCGGTTGAATGTAAACGCCATTGTAATAATTGCGATTGGAAAATTCGCTCAACATACCATTACCACTGTACCCAACTGCAACATTAAACCAAGCAGGTATTTTTTTGATACCTGAAATTTGTTTGAAATTGGCAGACAACCAATAAGTATGTCCATTGTAATCCATAAAAAATCGTTCAAGATGGGTATCGCCTAGTCCTCTTGGATTTATTTTTGCATAAGGTGACGGGGCATATGAAAATTTCATTTTTACGGTTTGGTCTTTCAACAATCCTTGTTGCAGCATAAACAGCGCACTACCGGCAGCATTGGCAATCATATCACCTTTAGAAAAACCATAACCTTCGTAAATGCCATCAAAAACCTCAATTGGCGTTTGTAGTATTAAGCCAAGGGGACCACCATACCACAAAGCTTTTTTGTGACTTACTCCTGCCCATCTTAAAGCATCATACCCTTTTCTACTGTATTGATAAGCGCCATAAGCGTGACCACATTTGTCAATTTGCAGATAGCCTTTGTTGTCGTTATAATAATGAAAAGGCACTCTTTCGTGGTCTTTGTACCAAACATATTGCAGGAAAGCATTTCCACTTAAATAAAAAGCAGATTCAGAGATAATTACTTTCCTTAAACGCTTTGGTTGTATAGAATCCAAATGTTGTGCATTTGAAAAAGTACTATTCAATAATAGTGTATTCATAAAACACAATTTGAATAAAATATTCATAAATAAAGAAACAAAGATAAACAAATATTAGAATTGTGAAAAAGCAACAACCCATATCAATAAAAAGTCATATTTTTGTCATTTAGAAAATATTATCTCAAAATTTATGTTTCAATGATATTATGAAAAAAAATGTTACACATTCTTTATTTTTCTTATTAATTAGTTTTTTAGGATTTGGGAATATTTTAGCTCAAAACAGTCCCGTTGCATTAGGTCAGTGGAGGATACACTTTCCATATAATCATGTTAAAGCTTTTGCAGAAACTAAACAGAAGTTTTATGCAGCTGGATTACACGGTATGTTTACAATCAACAAAGCAGATGGCGCTACCGAAAGACTTTCTCCTATAAATGGTTTTAGTGGATATGAAGTGGATGTCATTAAATATGACTTTCCATCAGATATTTTGATATTGGCTTACAGAGATTGTAAAATTGAAATTATCAAAAACAATCGCATTGAAAAAAATGACGATATTTTTAGAAAAACAATCATTTCAGAAAAAAAAATAAACCACATAAATATTGTCGGAAATATAGCATATCTTAGTACTTCTTTTGGCTTGTTAGAATTAAATATCGAAAAAAACGAAATTAGAAATTCTTATCAAAACATTGGGCCTGGTGGTACTGTGATTCCTGTAAATGCCTCTGCAATTTTAAATGATAGTCTTTATCTTTCTACAAATTCTGGTATTATCAGAGGAAAAATTGCATCTAATGTAAACCTTGCTGATTTTAATAATTGGTATTCTTCTAAAACTGCCATTTATAAAAGCAGTCATTTGGCTTCTTTTAACCAAAAATTATATGCAGAATTAGACAGTCAAATGTATGTTTACGAAAATAAATCGTGGCAATTGTTCGAACCTGACCAAAAGGCTATTGTTACAAATATTGATGTTTTTCATAATAAATTATTGATAGGCGTTTATTCCAAACATATCATCACTGTGGATTTAGCTAATATTAAAACATACAAGGGTGTCAATGTATTAAACCGTTGTTTGATAGATGAAAATGGCTTATATTGGTATAGCAGCCCTCAAAATGGCCTAGTTTTGCAACATCCTGATAATGAAATTAACTATTTTCCTAATGGCCCGTTTAATATCAATGCATATCAGATGCTTAATGCTTATAATCAATTTTGGGTGATGGGAGGTACATTTAGAGAAACCAATTACGCGCCTAATTTTACTTTGAATGGGTATTATGTTTTTGATAATTTCAGTTGGAGAAATGCAGACATGAATAACCCAGTTTTGTTAAATACGTATGATTATACTTTAGCTTCTTATCAAAAAAGCTTAAATCGTTTGTACGTTGGCACTCATGGAACTGGTGTTATTCAGTTTTCTAATGGGTTGCCTCAAAAAGTTTGGAACGAAACCAATTCGCCTTTGAAAAAAAGAGGGGCATTGTATAATATTATTACTGGCTTATCATCAGACAAAAACAATAATTTATGGGTAAGTAATTATGATGTTGATAGCACTTTGTTGCAGCTAACAAGTAAAGGGGAATGGATTTCTTACAAATTGCCTATTTCTAAAAACACAAGATTAATAATCGATTCTAGAAACAACAAATGGATGGCTAGTTCTGGAGAAGGCATTGTGGTATACAATGATAATAATACTCCTAATAAGGCTGATGATGTGGCTATTCGAATAACCAATAATAAGGGAAATGGTAATCTGCCTACCAACAATGTAAACGATATAGCATTTACGGAATCAGGTGAACTATTAATAGGAACCGATCAAGGTTTTGTTAGAATTAGAACTCCCAATAATGTATTTTCGAATGGTAATTATGATGCTGAAAGAATAATTGTATCTGTAGAACAAGGAAGTACCCTAGGAGGTTATATTCTCGAAACAGAAAGAATCAATTGCATAGTTGTGGATGGTGGCAATAGAAGATGGTTTGGTACCGACAAAGGGGCTTGGTTATACGACAAAGATGGTACAACACTTATTCATCAATTTACAAAAACAAATAGTCCATTGCCTTCAGATAATGTTTTAAGTATTGGTATTGATGAAACAACCGGGGAAGTGTTTTTTGGCACTGATAAAGGTTTAATATCTTTCAGAGCAGATGCTCAAGAAGCCGCCAAAAACTTTGAAAATATTAAAATTTATCCAAATCCTGTTAAACCAGATTTTGATGGCGACATTGCGATTTCAGGATTAATGGACAATACTTTGGTAAAAATAACCGACATCAATGGAGCACTTGTTTATCAAACATTTTCAAACGGAGGCATGGCAACATGGAATTGCAGAACATTAGGTGGATATAGACCATCAACTGGTGTGTATCTTGTATTCTGCCTAAGCAGCGATGGTAAAGAATCCGAAGTTGGCAAAATTTTATTTATACATTAATTTAAGGTGCTGATTAAAACAAAAGGTATTGTAATAAGAGCCATTAAATATGGTGATTCATCAGCCATTTGTAATATATACACTAAAGATATTGGAATGGTTGGTTTTCATTTACCTGGTGTGTATGGCAACAAAGGCAAAATCAAACTTTCTTTTCTTCAAGTTTTTAATCTTGTAGAAATTAATTTCAACTATAATAAGAATAAGAATCTGCAAAGAATATCAGACATTACTTGCTTAAAGTTTCCTGTTATTCAAACTTATCATCAACAAGCTTTTCTTTCGGTTTGTAGTGAAATATTGCAAATGAGCATCAAAGAACAGGAAATAAACGAAGGTTTATTCAATTATATCGAACAAAATATTCTTCCAGCATTTGAGCATCCTATACATTTTTGGCAGTTACCTTATACGATGCTGAATGTTTTGTTTTATTATGGTTGTGCCCCAAATGTAAATGGCTATGAGGAAGGCGATTTGCTTGATATGCAAGAAGGTGTTTTTAGTAAAAGTCTTTTAAGTTTGAAACATACGGCTGATTCAAATTCCTCTAAATTGATATACCGTTTATTGAATAATCAAACCAATGATCTTGATCATCATTTTAAACATAGGCATCAAGTGATAGAGGACTTAATTTTATATTTTAGACTTCATGTTAACCCGCATTTTGAATTGAAAAGCAGAGAAGTTTGGCACGAGATGCTTGCGGAGAATTAATGCCAATTATAAATTAGTCCAAATACAATTTGGACAATATTAAAAGTATAATCGGTATAAAAAACCAAGTTACTCTAATTTAAAAAATTATCTTATTAAAACTATTGTGCCTTTGTAATAATGCATCTTAAGTTTTTGTGTACGAATCTTTAGTAAAAAAACATATATACCTTCTTGACATTGTTCGTCTTTGTATTTACCATCCCAAGAACAAGAAATATCATTAGATTGAAGTATCATTTCTCCCCAACGGTTAAAAATCATAAGTTCTATTTCTTTGGCTGATGTAATATTGGGTTTCCAAACATCATTATATCCGTCTCCATTTGGAGAAAATCCATCAGGCTGATAATAACGATAAATATCATACACTGTGTAATTTTTTAAAATAGTATCATGGCAATCATTTTCACTGTAAGCAATTAGTTGAACCCAGTGTTCCGCAATTTTATTGATTGGATGAGAGGGAGAAACATCGGTGTATGAAATGCCATCGCTAGTGTTCCAGCGATATGAAATGGCATGAGAGGATTTATTGACAAATTTAACACTGCTATCAGTAATGTCTATTGCAGAAGGTAAATAATCAAAATCTGCAATTGCCTTTTTCAAAACTGTAATTTGGTCTGAAAACTGGTAGCAGATTTTGTTGTTAGGTAAAAACATAGCAACAGAAAGCTGATAAATATTGGCTTTATCAAAAAGATAAGGGATGTTATTTTCCACCTTCCCGTCTTCGCTCAAAGTGGAGTCTAATACAACCTGATTGATAGACCATTGCCATTTAAAATTAGTTCTTATAGATGGATGTCTCTCTGTTGTAGGATGTATAAATTCTGTGGCATAAGGTTCGCAACCAAGTTTATTAATTACAATGGTAGAATCTAATACATTAGGAGCAACATAAAGGGTTGTTAGCAATTCTACTATTGGGGCGCAGCGGTCGTCTATTTTCAGTGCAATTGAAAGCGATTTAGTAAGGGTAATATCCATAGTAGGTTCAGTTCCTAAAGTTTCTCCCGTTTCGGTGTTCCACCAACGGTATTCCACAGGGTAAAAATAGGTTTTTAGCAAATCAGTTGACAATTTCACACGTTCGTTTTTACAAAAATATTCTGGATGAATAATTTTTGATGCAAGCAAGTAATATCTTTTTAATTGCAAGCGGATAGTGTCATTAAAACTACAGGCTTTTTTCCCAATAATCATATAGTTTTCTATATCGCCAATGTTCGTGATATTAAAGCGCACCTGCGAATTGTCTTTCATAGAATCTATGGGTTGAAATGTATTCCCAACTATTTTGCATAACACAATATTAACAATGGCATCGTCTTGATTATTTAAAATTTTAATGGTGGGCGAATATGACGTTTGGTTATGGCAAATGGTATCAATCGTTTTATTATATGAAAGATTAAATAATTTAGAAGTAGGAATACATTTTTCTTCGCAAAGGGGCTTAATTTCATAATTATAATTCACAATTGTTGGGGTGCAATCATTTAAAACGATGTTTCTACTAAAACTATGTCCAGGATTTCTAGGTAAAGGAATATTAACATTATCAAATGTATTGGTCAGTAAATCATAACATTTTGTTAAATCAATAATCTTTGATTTCCCAATCAATGCAACACCGATACTCTTATTTGAAATCTTAGATATAAATCCAGAAACAATAATATTACCCTCATTGTCTATGTCCATATAAGCATAGCCTGAAGTTTCGTTGTTAAATGTAATGTTTTTTGGTTTGTAGGTTTTGATGTTTTTCAAATCATTGTAATCTATTATTTGAAAAATTAAATTTATATCATTATTTGTTTGATAAAAACATCCAACAACTATTTTGTTAAGTGTTGGAGAATATTTGATAGAAAGTCCTCTTGTATTGTTTCCGTAATTATAAAATGTAACACTTTGTATAATGTCTGTTGATGTGTTATAAATTGTTACACCATGCCTTGTTGGAGCGCCTGGATTGTTTATTACAGTGGCAAAAGCGACAAGGTTAGTTCCCGGAATAGAAACAGCATCGTCAAAGCCTCCATTAAACGAAGACCCAATGCTCAGGTCGAATGTTTGAAGTTTAATCATGTTGCCGTTGTTTTGATTAAATTTAATAACAGTGTGGTCAAAGTTGCTTCCATTGTGGTAATGACCAGCAATTATAATTTCTCCAGTACTTGCTTCTGCTAAAGAATATGGCAATTCATTCCCATTGTTACAGTCATACTGTTTAGACCAAATAGTGTTACCGCTTTTGTCTATTCGTCCCAAATAGTGTGTAAAAGGGTAATCAATTAATCCCATGATAATGTAATCATCTGAAAAATTGGAACTCATTTGATATATTTTATTCAAACGGTTTGATGCACTATTATTGATGTTATTAATTATTTTAGCAAATATAACAGTGCCATTATTGCTGTTAATTTTCAAAACAAATGTGTGGGTAGGAATAATGGCACCAACAATAACTATATTTCCATCTCTATCAACAATAAAATCATAGGCTTTATCGTCTGTTTGATTTCCTAAATCATAATTTTTACTCCATTGTAATTGAAGATTATTATCCAATTTGTTAACTACAATATTGCCTTTGTTATTAGAAATTTCATTAATTACACTGATATACTGATTGTCTGCAACTTTTTTAGTGCCGATACATAATGATAATTTATTGGAATTTAGGGTAATACTTTTATACTGACCAATTAATAGACTCGGCATTGATATATTAAATATCAAAAAAAGTATAAATAGCGTTCGAATCATGTTTTAGTTGAACAAAAATAATGTATTTTATTTTTATTAGACACAAGAATTTAATAATCTGTTGCATGGTTTTAAATTTCACATGAAAATCTTTGTAAAAACAGATTTCACTCATTTAATAAATCTTGAATTTTATAGTATGTTTGCAAAATGCAACAATATTCTGAAAATGTAAAAGCAAAATACGCATCACAATATGAATCTATGGATAGTAGATGGCGATTTTTAGGAGGAAAACAAAAGTCTGGCAACATTATTAAGCTTTGTAAATCATTAAATGCAGATAATATTATTGACGTGGGTTCTGGAGATGGAGCAGTGATAGATTTTTTAGATAAAGCTGATTTTTGCCCAAATATTTATTCTATAGAAATTTCGGAATCTGGCATAGAAAAAATCAAACAGAGAAATATGAAATCGTTGAAAGAGGTTAAACTTTTTGATGGTTACACTATACCATTTAGTGATAAGCAGTTTAAGCTATCATTATGTAGTCATGTGGTTGAACATGTTGAACATCCTAGAACATTATTAAGAGAAATAGCTCGTGTATCTGAGTATCAATTTTTTGAAGTTCCAATAGATTTTAGTTTTTTTGTAGACAAGAAAATTAAACACTATTTAGATTATGGACACATTAATATTTACACCCCATCGTTATTTAAATTCTTATTAAAAAGTGAAGGTTATGAAATAATTAATGAAGATTTTTTATTTACAAGTGATGAGCTTATCAAGTTTCAATTTAAAAACTCTCCTTTCAAATATTGGAAACAACGTTTTAAAAACTTTTTAGTTTCCCTTACTCCCTACAAAAAAATTAAACCTAGTGCATATGCTGTTTTATGTAAACACAGTGGTCAAAATCTTGAAATCCTCTAATCACAACAAATAAAATCATCTTATTTTTAACATAAAAAAAACCTGCCAATTGACAGGTTTTTTTTATGTAGTCTATAATTATATTTAGGATGCACTAACACTGTCTTGCATATAGGCTTCGATAGGCAAACAAGCACATATCAAGTTTCTATCACCATGGGTGTTGTTTACTCTAGCTACACTTGGCCAGAATTTTTTAGCAATCACATAAGGTAATGGAAAAGCTGCTTTGTTGCGGCTGTATATGTGTTTCCAATCATCGCTACTAATTTCTGTTGCAGTGTGTGGTGCATTTTTCAAAACATTGTCTTCTTTATCGGCAACGCCTGTTTCTATTTCTGCTACTTCGTTTCTGATGGCTACCATCATATCGCAAAATCTATCCAATTCCACCAAACTTTCACTTTCCGTAGGTTCAATCATCAAAGTGCCTGCTACTGGGAAAGATAGCGTTGGCGCATGATAACCATAGTCCATCATACGTTTTGCTAAATCTTCTGCTTCTATGCCTGCTGAAACTTTTAATGGACGAGTGTCTAATATCATTTCGTGGGCGCAAAATCCATTTTCTCCTTTATATAAAATAGGGTAGTGGCTTTCTAATCTTGATTTGATGTAATTGGCATTTAAAATAGCTATTTCTGTTGCTCGTTTTAATCCTTCTGCACCCATCAATTTGATGTAAACGTAAGAGATTAATAAGATGCTTGCACTGCCCCAAGGAGCTGCTGAAATAGCAGTAATGGCTTTCTCTCCACCAGTTTTCACAACAGCATGACCCGGTAAATATGGCAACAAATGAGCCGCTACTCCAATTGGTCCCATGCCAGGTCCGCCACCACCATGTGGTATGCAGAATGTTTTGTGTAAATTCAAATGGCAAACGTCTGCACCAATTAAGCCCGGACTAGTTAATCCAACTTGTGCATTCATATTAGCGCCATCCATATAAACCTGTCCGCCATTGTCGTGAATAATTTTGGTGATGTCTTTAATAGCAGATTCGTAAACACCATAAGTGGAAGGATAAGTCACCATAAACACCGCCAAATCATTGGCATGTTCTGCTGCTTTAACTTTCAAATCTTCGATATCAATGTTGCCGTTTTCAAGGTTTTTAACTATAACTATTTTCATACCTGCCATTGCAGCACTTGCTGGATTGGTGCCGTGAGCAGATTCTGGAATCAATGCCACATTTCTATGTCCTTGTCCAATGTCTTTTAAATAAGCTCTAATAACCATCAAACCTGCATATTCTCCTTGCGCACCAGCATTCGGTTGTAAACTCATACCTGCAAATCCTGTAATTTCACTCAAATCTCTCGATAATTCATCGATGATTGCTTTATAGCCTTCCGCTTGATTGTCTGGAATAAAGGGATGCAATTGGTTGAACTCAGGCCATGTTACAGGAATCATTTCTGTAGTAGCATTCAATTTCATGGTGCAACTTCCCAAAGAAATCATGCTGTGACACAATGATAAATCTTTAGATTCCAATTGTTTGATATATCTCAACATCTCATGTTCGCTGTGGTAGTTTTGAAACACAGGGTGACTCATGAAATTAGATTCTCTGATAAATACTTTATCCCAAGTTAATTCTTGGTTGTTAGCCAAATTATGAATAGTGTCTTCAGTGATGTTTTTGTTAGTGGCATTCGCAAAACACTGAGCAATTAAAAAGATATCACTTGTTTCTGTGGTTTCATCCAAAGAAATACCAATGTTACCATTTTTAAAATATCTGAAATTGATTTCATTTTTAACAGCTTCTGCTTTGATAGCATTTGTTAAACCATTGGCATCAATTAATAAAGTATCAAAATAAGTATCGTTTAATTGTTTGAAACCAATTGTTTCTAAACTGGCTGCTAAAGCTTTTGTTAAACCATGGGTTTTTCCAGCAATTTTCTTCAAACCTTCTGGTCCATGATAAGTGCCAAACATACCTGCCATGATAGATAAAAGCACTTGGGCGGTGCAGATATTACTGGTTGCATTTTGTCTACGGATGTGTTGCTCTCTGGTTTGTAAAGCCATTCTCAAAGCTTTATTACCGTTTCTATCTATGCTAACACCGATAATTCTACCAGGAATTTGACGTTTGTATTCGTCTTTGGTAGAAAAGAAACCCGCATGTGGACCGCCAAAACCTAGTGGTACACCAAATCTTTGAGAGGTTCCAACCACACAATCAGCGCCCCATTCGCCTGGAGGGGTTAAAAGTGTTAAAGCCATCAAATCTGAAGCAACACATAGTTTAGCACCATGACTTTTTAACATGCTGGCAAATGCAGTATAATTGTTGATGTTGCCTTCGTTGTTTGGATATTGAACAAAAGCACCAAAGAAATTCTCATCGGCTTGAAAAGTTTTAAAATCGCCTACCACCAATTCTATACCCATTGGTTCAGCTCGGGTTATTAAAATATCTAAAGTTTGAGGGAAAGTACTTTGATCAACAAAAAATTTATTAGCATGGTCGCTTTTGTGTAAACTTCTAAACATTGCCATTGCTTCGGCAGCGGCAGTGCCTTCGTCTAACAAACTAGCGTTTGCAATTGGCAACCCTGTTAAATCTATCACCATGGTTTGGAAATTTAACAAAGCCTCAAGTCTGCCTTGTGCAATTTCTGCTTGATAGGGTGTGTATTGCGTGTACCAACCCGGGTTTTCCATAATGTTTCTTAAAATCACACCAGGCGTATAACAATTGTAATATCCCATGCCGATGAATGATTTAAATATTTTGTTTTTTGAAGCCGTTTGTTTTAGGTTTTTCAACAAAGTTTGTTCTCCAACCGCTTTATCTACTTTTAATGCACCTTGCATTCTAATCTGTGTCGGCACAGTCTTATCAATCAGTTCATCGAGAGAATTAGTTCCGATGGTTTTGAGCATTTTTTGAAGGTCTTCTTCTGCCACAATTCCGTTGTGGCGATTGGCAAAATGGTCGGTTTGACCTGTGAATAATTTCATTTAATTAATGTTTTATTAAAAGTGGCGCAAAGTTAACAAAAAATCAATACGTTAGTTTGGCTATTCGGATAATATTTATCAAAAAAAATGCATCGTTTGTAACTTGCTTATAATTAACCCAAAATAATCATTAGAATTTTTATTCCTATGATTTTTTATTGTCATATCATTAATCTATTTTTTTGTATTCAATATAGATAGAAAGATTTGGAGATTCATCTTTTAAAAAAAGTTTTTGATCGTCAATAATAAACATTGTTTTTTTATTATTCTCTGTTTGATTGGTTATTATCAATGTGTCTTCTTTTACCTCATATATGCCATAATCATTTTCATTAAGACTTATGATGCCACCACTTCTAATTTTAGTCATTTTAAATGTTGAATCTGATAAAAATGAAATTTGCAATCCTTTGGTTTGATTGTACAATTTATGAGCTTTTTGGTTCAAATTTATAGAGTCCTCTTTGGTCTTTACCCAATTGTGGTTTAATTTGTAATTGTGTTTTAATGTATACCCCTCATTTCCTAAAAGAAATATAGTGTCTTTATTTTGAACCGTCATGTTTAATTGCCACGTTCCCAATAGTTTATTTTCATTGTGTTTATGAACAAATGAGATAAAAATAAGAGGGAAAATGAAAAATGATATATTTTTCATTTATTTTTTCTTTACAACATTAAAAATGCTGTATTGTAAATTGATGATTATTCCGTTTGGTTGCGTTCTAAACATGGTGCTGTATAATTGTCGTCTGTAGGCGATGTCTAATCTGGCTTTACTTTTAAATATGAATTGAATGACTGGTGTAATATCTAAAAATGATTTGCCATTTGTTAAGTGAGTTTGACCTAATACTTCAACCATTAAGTTTACGTTTGTTTGGTTAAAGTTTTTGTATGTTCTTGGCAGAACGAGTTGCCCTAATGACAACGTGTAATCTACTGATTGTGTAGAATAATTTTGAGGAAATTTATTATTAAAATTATCAATGGCTTGTTGAAAAGAAATTGTTGAACTGATGGCGGTTTTATGTAAAAGTTGTGTGCCTGTCAATCCAATTCGTATGCCCGAATTATGACCATTTAATTCAATTTCTTCTTGGTGAATATCTGCATTGTTTAATGCAATTCTGCTCCATACAGCCATTCTGAAATGTTTTTTTGCTTCATCGTTAGAGTAAAAACGGTATTGGGTTAAAAAACTAGCACCTTCAAAATTCAGTTTGTTTCTTTCGTTGCTTATAAATCCATTGGTGATAAGCATTAATTTTTTTGATAAGCCATATTCAATTTCTGGCATTAAATGATAACTAATGGAGTTGTCGATTGTACGCTGAAAAAAAGAATTCATGCCTCTGAAAATCAATGCGTTTTTTGGAACATTGCTTGCCGGATTGGTTAACAAAAACAATTCTTGTGCTTTCGCCTGCAAAACGAAGAACGATAAAACAATCAGTGCTAAATTTCTTCTCATTCTTTAAATCACTTTTAAATGATAAAGAACTTTTACATTTTCCATTTTCCCTGCTTTATAACAGAGATATTTTGAAGCCAATTTTAAGTATTTTTTATATTCTTTATCGCTTACAAAACCTTTATCAATTACTTTTACTTGGCTTATGTTGTTAAGAATTTGTTTTTTGGTGTCCATAAAATGATAAGTAATATCCCCAACATTGTAATGAAAATCATCTTCAACAGAAACACTGTCAAACTTCATAAAAAGCACCAATGAACCAACTGAAAACCCAGCATCTTCTACTTTCGATTTTATCATTTTTAAATCAAATGGCGTATTTGGGTTAAAATAAAGAATGAATTTAGTGTGTTCAATATCAGTATCAATACTGTCTAAAAATGGAATTGTTTTTAGCTGATTGTAAGTAGCGTTGCTACACATAGAACAAGTTAATCCATTGGCAATAAGCTCCGCCTTTGATATTTGCGCATTGGTATTGTAGCTCAGAAATACTATTGCCTGCAATAAAAATAATAGTCTCATCGTTTATTGTTTTTTTCTTTCGTATTTACAACAGCCGTGCAATTTGTTATACACATCATCACTGGCTCTTTCTAATTCGGTATCATAACCTACGCTGGCTATGTTTTTATGGATTTGAGCCAAACTAACTTTTTTAGGATTAAAAACAACGGTCATCATTTTTGTTTCCATGTTCCATTCTGCTTTCGAAACGCCTTTTGTTTTCAAAGATTTTTCAATGGTTTTTTTACACATACCACAGTTGCCCCAAACTTTAAAAGTTTCGGTTTGTGTGTTTTTGCTTTGTGCATATACCGTTACTGTTGCACACATTGCGATGAATAGCATCAGTGTTATTAAGGTTTTTGAGTTGTTCATTTTATTTAAATTTTAAATATTAACATAGCAAAGGTCAGTAAAAAAAATTAAAAAAGGTAATTAATTTCAGATAAGAGGCTTAGGATGATGTGGGCGCCTAGTCCTCGCCTTACGGGTTCCGTCTCGGTTGAACCGAGACCAAGCCTACAGTCTTGGGGCGCAGGGAACCATTTTTGATTGAGCTATTTTTATTCCGATAGCTATCGGAATGATTGTTTATAGCATTTATTGAAAGAGTCAGACAAAATAGAAAGATGAGAGAGTAGGTAAGGTTGAGGAAGCTAGGGTGAGTTGCTTCCCCCTCTCTGAGGGGGCTAGGGGGAGTTGTTTCCAGGTGACTAGGGGGAGTTGCTTAAAGGGGGCTAGGGGGAGTTGCTTAAAGGGAGCTATGGGGAAGTTGCTTCCAGGTGGCTAGGGGGAGTTTCCCCCACATTGATGGCAGGGAGAACTTCCCCCTCTCAGAGGGGGCTAGGGGGAGTTGCTTAAAGGGGGCTAGGGGGAGTAAAATCCGCAATCCTACTCAAAACACTCTGCAAATTCTTCTTTACTTCATTATCCAAAACTCTCAATACCCTTAAGCCCAAAACAGCCATTTGTCTATCACGTTCTTTGTCATATTGAATGGCTTTATCGCTTTCGTGAGAAAACCCATCTATTTCAATCACTAAACTTAATTCTTTACAATAAAAATCTACAATGTAATTTAATATTGGTTTTTGTCTATAAAATGAATAGCCATTAAAACTGTCTGCCCTTAGTTCTTTCCATAATATCACCTCAGAAAGAATGCCTTGTTTACGCAAGGCTTTGCTATTTTCTTTTAGTTTGGGATTGTATGGCAGGAAGTTTTTTGAGAAGATTAGGTTTTCGGTGGGGATGTTGTGGGATTGGAGATAGGCGGGGGTAAATTCCCCCTCTTTGAGGGGGTTAGGGGGAGTTTCCCCCTCTTTGAGGGGGTTAGGGGGAGTTTCTTCACCACTAAAATAATTTCCATTTAGTCTCTGAGAGGGGAAATTTACTCCCCCTAACCCCCTCTGAGAGGGGGAATTTTCTTTGTTTTTCAGTTTTTCTTCTCTGATGTTTTTGTATTTCATTCAATTTCAGTTGACAAGTCAATCACAAAACAAAACTATTGCCCTCAAATATCCAAATTATACCGAATATACAAATAATATAGTCCATTTTATGCTTCGCATTTATGAACTATTTTTTTGTTATGTCGGCATTTACCAAAAAGGTTTGTGGACTGTTTTTTATTTATAAATGGTATTAAAGGCTTAACACTATTCCCACAGGTTTAAAGTGGAGAAAACCTCAATTATGCATACCTAAACCCTCAATTAATCCGTTCTTTTTGATATCACTTTCAATCTCCAAAAAATAAATCAACCCTTCGAAGCCATTTTAATTTTATTCATTGTTTGTCGTTGGTGAACTTTTTCACAAAGAATGAGTATAACGCCAACGGCACAATAACAGCACATAGTTGTCTTCTACCTTCAATCTTGATACAACAGCCGATTATCTATTGTTGCAAAACAACAGCCCCCTGCCCATGGAGTATGAGGTAACGATAGAGGGGTCTTTTAATGTTTTTATATTTTGAAAAAACCTGCCGAATGGCAGGTTTTTTTTGGTGGTTTGGTGGGAATGGGTTTAATTTGTGGAATTAAAACTGAAAAAATAAGAGGATATCTAAATCTCAAAAAAAGTTCCTCCTATATAATGAAAATGGATGCTTTTGGGAGCTTTTTGGATAAAAAAAGATCTTATAAAGTAAGTTGGTAAAAATATTACGACAATGACAGCGCAAAAATTAACAATCTTGATTTTAATTTTTATCTCAATGATAAGTTGCGATAAGAATTCTATGACTGATGAGGAAGTTATATGTGAAATTTTTCCTCAATTGATAGATAGTTTAAGGATTAATAAATCAAATCTGATTCCACCACCACCACCACCAATTTACGACAAAGATTCGAATTTTATTGGGATTGATTCTATAGTTGCAAAACTGATTATTGAACAACATGAAAAGATTATCAGAAAAATAGATTCAATTGATTCACGTATACTTATTGGTCTTATTGATACTAGCCTGACCATTGATTTGGTTGATATACAACAAAGGACTTATCCAGACAGTCTGACAATTCAAAAAATAATTTTGGACAACAAGCAAATTAAAAAACCATTAATAAAATGGAATTTAGAATTGATACAAACTCCTTTGAATTTTCAGTTAAAATATAAATCTGATTTAAACGAGAAATACTCTAACATTTGGAGAATTAAGGATAGAAAATTTGGTGGATTGATTGCGGTTTCAAGAATTTATTATGATAAAGATAATAGAACTGGGTTTTTACAATTTGAAACTTATCCGTTTTATCTTGAAGGTGTGAGTTACTTTGTGATAATTGAACGGATTAATGGAAAATGGAAAATAAAGAAAATATTAATGAACTGGATAACATAAAAAATATTTTTGTGCCGTTGGTGTTATGACCAACGACAAACAAAGAATATAATAAAATTGTTGGTGATAACACCCACAATGGCTTAATAAATTAATAGCAATAACAAAATCATGTATATATCAAATATCATATTCTCTCAAAAAGCTATTGATGAAGAAATATTAGATTTAATTAACATCCTAATACATTTTCTTCATCACCAAGGAGTATCCATTATGCTAAGAAATTTTTCCTTTCAAAGAAATAATGAAATAGTTGTACAAATCAAAATACCTGAACAAAACTCCCTTGCAAATATAACTGAATACAAATGGTCCAAAAAACTGCTTGAAGTAGGTGTAGACATTCAAGTCGAAATTTTAGGAAAAGATATTGAGACAAATGAAGTGTGTATTTGCAGTAAACCTAGTTTTTACATCTTTCTAGGAACACCTAATATACCTTTAGTATGCGGAGATTGTCAAAACTCCGTTCCTCTTTATCGTATACCTTATACAGACGAATCAGACAATAATTATTATAATATATGCTGTTGGAACAAGGAAAATCTTGCCTGGTCCGAAATAGAATTCTATTCTTTTGAAGAACCTTTTGCCCATAAACAACTCTGTGACATTTCAAGTAGTCATAATAAAACAGCATTGGAATTGCGCTATATAATTGAAAAAGTATCTCAAACAAAATGTTACTATTACCTTGAAGAATTAAGATATGTTAAAAACCTTAAAATTGCGAAAGATAAAAAATGTCCATGTTGCGGAGGTATTTGGTACCAAAAGGAAAAAATTTTAAATTTGTATGACTTCAAATGTGACAATTGTCAAATACTTTCAACATTGGCAAATTTAGACGAGTAATATTTCCCGCTTATTGGTCTTATACCCAGCCTTGTGAGGTGGCGACCAACCTTTTAAATCGTTCTAACTTCAGAAAATCAATAATAGTTTTCTGAGCAAACCGAATGCGCCCCGAGACCGAAGGCTGTCTCGAACGTTCGGGACAGGTGCGAAACGCAGTGGAGCACGGAACCCGCAGGGCGAGGACAAGGCGCCCCTATTAAATTAAGAATTAAGTTCCGCTATTAAGCGGAAGAAGAATTAAGAATTAAGAAGAATTCTCGGAAGAAGATTTTTAAAATATAAATGGAATTACATTTTAATCTTTTAATCATATAAAATTTTGTCGTTAAAAAACAAGACCTTTGCAAACTTGTTTAAAAAGATACGATGTACGAACATGATATGATTGAGGTGATAGGCGCTGCCGAACACAATCTGAAACACGTGGATGTTAGTTTTCCAAGAAACCAACTGGTGGTGTTTACGGGTTTGAGCGGTAGTGGTAAATCTAGCTTGGCTTTCGATACCATTTTTGCCGAAGGACAAAGGCGGTATTTGGAAACTTTTAGTGCTTATGCGCGTCAGTTTATTGGCGATATGAAACGCCCTGAGGTTGATAAAATTAATGGTTTGTCGCCAGTAATCAGTATCGAACAAAAAACAGTGAGCCGAAATCCAAGAAGTACGGTTGGTACCATTACAGAGGTGTATGATTTCTTGAGATTGTTGTTTGCCAGAGCCGCAGAACCATACAGTTATTTGAGTGGCAATAAGATGGTGAAGTTTACAGAAGAACAAATTCTGGAACTGATGTTAGAGAAGTTTGATAACAAGAAAATTGCAGTTTTATCGCCTATTGTTAAAGGCAGAAAAGGGCATTACAGAGAGGTGCTGGAGCAGGTAAGAAAACAAGGTTACCGCAAGGTGCGTGTGGATGGTAAAATGATGGAGTTGGAAGATGGCATGCAGCTAGACCGTTATAAAATTCATGATATAGAAATCGTTATAGATAGAATTGAGGTGTCTGAAAAAAACAAAACCCGCATTTTCGACACCATGAAAATTGCTTTCAAATCTGGTAAGGGTACTTTGTCGGTGATGGACACCACAGACGATAAGGTGTATTTTTATAGCAAATTTTTAATGGACCCCGAAACGGGATTGAGCTATGATGAACCTCAACCGAATTCATTTTCTTTTAACAGTCCCTATGGCGCTTGCCCTAATTGCAACGGCTTGGGTGTAAAAAGCGAAGTGGCTTTAGAGCATATTATTCCCGATAAATCAAAAAGCATCAACAAGGGGGGTATATTGCCCCTTGGTGAGTTGAGAGAGAATTTTACATTTGCTCAGTTAAGAGGTTTGGCAAAGCGATTTAAATTTAATTTGGCAGACCCCATCAAGGATTTATCGGATGAAATTTTAGACATCATACTTCATGGCACAGACGAAACATTTACGGTTTCTTACACCAACTACGAAGGTAAAAGCATCACTGTAGATACCGAGTTTAAAGGAGTTATTCCCATAGTAGAAGAACAGTATTTTGAGGGCAAAAGCGATGCTGTAGCCAGATGGGCTGAGGAGTTTATGCATACTAAACCTTGCAGCACTTGCGAAGGTAAACGCTTGAAAAAAGAGGCTTTATTTTATAAAATTGAAGATCAAAACATTGCCGATTTGTCGATTATGTCTATCGAGGAGTTAAATCTTTGGTTGCAGACTATCGAACAAAAATTAACTGAAAGACAATTGATTATTGCTACAGAAATTATCAAAGAAATTAAAACAAGGGTAGGCTTTTTGGTTAATGTAGGTTTAAATTATTTATCGATGAACAGTCCCGCTAATACGCTAAGTGGGGGAGAGGCGCAACGGATTCGTTTGGCTACTCAAATTGGTTCTCGATTGGTCAATGTGTTGTATATATTGGATGAACCTAGCATTGGTTTGCATCAAAGAGACAACGAAAAATTGATAGCTTCGCTCAAGGATTTAAGAGATTTGGGCAACAGTGTTATTGTGGTAGAACACGACAAAGACATGATAGCCGAAAGTGATTACATCATTGATATTGGTCCGCACGCAGGGATTCATGGCGGTAGAATTGTGGCACAAGGCACCTATCCAGAATTTATTAAACAAAACAGCATCACTGCGCAATACATCAACGGCACTAAAAAGATTGAAGTACCTACCAAAAGAAGGGCTGGCAATGGTCATGAATTGGTTTTGAAAGGCTGTACGGGGAATAATTTAAAAAACATCAACGTCAGTTTTCCGCTCAATCAAATGATATGTGTCACTGGTGTTTCAGGAAGTGGTAAATCTTCTTTAATCAACGAGACACTGTATCCTATTTTAGCAAAACATGTGTACGACAGCAAATACCAATGTCTGCCTTATAAATCCATTCAGGGATTGGAGCATATTGATAAAGTGATTCGCATCGACCAATCGCCTATTGGCAGAACACCAAGAAGCAATCCTGCTACTTATACAGGTGTTTTTGGAGATATCAGAACGCTTTTTACGATGTTGCCTGAAGCAAAAATCAGAGGTTACAAGCCAGGTCGTTTTTCTTTTAATGTAAAAGGTGGACGTTGTGAAACCTGCAAAGGTGGCGGCTATAAAGTGATACAGATGAATTTTTTGCCCGATGTGGAGGTGCTTTGTGATGTGTGCAATGGCAGACGCTATAACAGAGAAACCTTGGAGGTGAGATACAAAGGCAAAAGCATCAACGATGTATTAAACATGCCGATAGACCATGCAGTTGAATTTTTTGAAAACATGCCTCAAATAGCCCGCAGGCTTCAAGCTTTGAAGGATGTTGGCTTGGGATATATTACACTTGGTCAATCTTCTACTACTTTGAGTGGAGGCGAAGCCCAAAGGGTTAAATTAGCTGAAGAATTAGCCAAGAAAGACACAGGCAGCACGTTTTATATATTAGACGAACCCACCACAGGCTTGCATTTTGAAGACATCAATGTGTTGTTAGGTGTTTTAAACAGATTGGTAGACAGAGGCAACACAGTTTTAGTTATAGAACACAACATGGACGTTATCAAAGTAGCAGATTATATCATCGATATTGGACCCGAAGGCGGAAAGGGTGGTGGACAGGTTTTAGTAACGGGCACCCCCGAACAAGTAGCCAAAGACAAAAAAAGCCACACCGCTAGATTTTTGAAAATGGAGTTGAAGTAACCATTAACTATTACACCATTAACTATTAACCACTTTCTAATCTAATCTAAAAGATTTATTTTTGCAGGCATGAATAAAGTCCTAAACAATGTAGATGAAGCAATCAGAGATATAAACGATGGCGCAACGATTATGCTTGGTGGATTCGGACTTTGTGGTATTCCAGAAAACAGTATAGCTGCTCTGGTTAAAAAAGGTGTTAAGCATCTAACTTGTATTAGCAATAATGCAGGGGTAGATGATTTCGGTATAGGCTTATTGTTAAAAACCCGTCAAGTTAAAAAGATGATAGCATCTTATGTAGGTGAAAACGCAGAATTTGAAAGACAATTGTTGAGTGGTGAATTGGAAGTAGAACTAATTCCACAAGGCACACTTGCAACAAGATGCATGGCAGCAGGCTATGGCATGCCAGCTGTATTTACACCGGCAGGTGTTGGAACAGAAGTGGCAGAGGGCAAAGAAACTAGAGAATTTGATGGTAAAACTTACCTCATGGAACATGCTTTTGATTCTGATTTTGCAATTGTGAAGGCTTGGAAAGGAGATACCCATGGCAATTTGATATTTAAAGATACGGCTCGTAATTTCAACCCATTGATGGCTATGGCAGGCAAAATTACCATTGCCGAAGTTGAAGAACTAGTTCCTGCAGGAGAGTTAGATCCCAATCATATCCACACACCAGGTATTTATGTTCACAGAATTTTTCAAGGTGCAAATTACGAAAAACGTATCGAACAAAGAACCATACGTAAATCTTAGGTTCAAACTTTTTTCTCTTTAATTTGTTTAATAACCCTATGATTAAAAACTCTCTATTTATTTTATTTTTAACATCCTTTTCAATCTCTCATGCACAGAATACACCTTGTTTCAATGGTTTTATTAAAGACACTATAAGCAATGCGCCTTTAAGTAAAGTTTCTATTGAAGCATTTAGTCCAGATAATTTAATTACTGTGTTAAAATTTACCAGTTCTGATACCACTGGCAAATTTAAAATTTGTCTTCAAAAAAAGGTATTATTAAGGTTTACTAGAATAGGTTATCAAACTATCGAAATGTTAATTGATTTTTCTGATACTAACGTTAATCTCAATAATAAATTAATTTTTCTCTCTCCTATGATTGAAGCGATAAAAGGTGCGGGTGTTTCCATGAAACGCAAGGAAGTTGAGAAAATAGAAGCAGACAAAAAAGTATATTCCTTGGAAAATAATGCCTTAACTAATGGCGGTACAGCCATAGATGCACTTAGGCAAATTCCAGCTATCAATGTAGATGGTGATGGCAGTATTTCATTGAGAGGAAGCGACCAAGTAACTATTTATATCAATGGCAAGCAAAGCAGCTTGTCGGGTGCGGATAGGCAAGCGATGTTGATGCAAATTCCAGCAGCAAATATCGAAAGTATAGAAGTAAATACTAGTCCAGGTGCTAAGCAAGATGCAGAAGGTGTGAGTGGTATCATTAACATCACTCTTAAACAAAATAAAACAAAAGGAGAAAATGGTTTTGTTTCCATAGGTGCTGGGAATAATGAAAAATACAATGCAACAGTTAATCATAATATTAATTTCGAAAAATGGTCATTCTCTAATACGCTTTCTCTAAGACAAAATAATTTATGGGGCAGGGGCTATAATGAAAGAGATAACTTTTATGGTGATACTTCATTCTTAATTAATAAATACAGCAGTGGTGATAATCTTACCCAAAATGCAGCAATATCAGGTTTTATTGATTTTAAACCCAATAAAAAGTGGCTTTTTTCGGCTAATTATATTGCATCATACAATGTTGACAAAAACACTGAAACCAATCAAATTCAATTCAGTGATAAACAAAAGCAATTAACCAATATTCAATCGATAGATAATACAACAAAAAATCCAACTTTGAACTATGATGCAGGCTTGATGGTTAAAAAAACTTTTGATAAATTGGCTCATAATTTGGTTGCTATTGTAAACTACTCATACACAGACAAAATCAATAACATCGACATTATTCAGAATGAACTTGATGTTTTTAATTATCAACCAATATTGAATCGTCCTACCTTGCTATACAACAATGCGGGCAATAAATTTGCTAATACATTGCTTCAACTTGACTATACCAAACCAATCAAAGATTACATGCGTTTGGAATTGGGCGCTAAATACACAGGCAGAGATTTTGATAACACATTTATTATTGATTCTTTTAATTACCAAACCCAAAATAAGGAGATAGACAATAGCCGAAGCAATCAATTTGTGTATTCTGAAAATGTCAGTGCAGCTTATGCCATGTTATCTCATACATTCAACGAAATGATAAAATACAACATTGGATTAAGGGTTGAAAATACGAATGTAGTTGGTGAAGAGAAATCTTCTAATTTGCCAGTTAATTTTAATTACACCAATTTGTTTCCTTCGGGTAATATAGCTTTCACCCTTCAAAAAAAATATAATTTCCCGGATTTACAAATTGGATATAGCAGAAGAATTAACAGACCTACTCAAAACCAAATCAATCCATTTACAAATGTCAACGACCCTTACAATCTTTTTAGAGGCAATCCTGAATTAAAGCCAGAATTGACCGATGCCATAGAATTATCTGGCTTTTATAACTCACCAAAAGTTGTTTATACAGCAAATTTATATTGGAGACAAACAAATTCAGTTATTTGGCGTTATAGAACTGTGGATAGCTTAGGAATTTCAAATGTTTCATTTTATAATCTAGATTTCAATCGAAGTATGGGTGCTGAGTTTATTACGCGTTTTACTCTTCTTAAAAAGGTGAAAACCACCATGAATCTTAATTTATTCAGACAACAAGTGCAAGGTAATGTGATGGGAAGTGGTTTTGCTACAGATCAATTGATGGTTACCGGAAAAGTAAATGCTAGTTACGCCTTTTGGAAAAATGCAGAAATTCAAACATCTTATGGTTATATGGGGCCTAGGCTAACACCTCAAGGCAAAATTCTTTCCATGTATGGTTTAGAATTTGGCTTCAAAAAAGATATTATAAAAGATAAGTTTTCATTCAGTGCATCATTAACGGATGTTTTCGACAACAGACGATTTAAAATCGTTATGGAAGATTATAATTTTGAAAGCAGTGTTTATCGCAAAAGAGAAACCAGATTTGTTACAGTTAATTTAACATGGAAGTTTGGATCTTCAACTCCAAGTTCAGAAAGAAAGCCAAAAATTCAAGAAAGAGGTCCAGAAATGGATTTTTAATAAATGCTAAATCAAATTGAGTTTTTAAAAACTAGAGATGGTAGTTCTACTATATATCTCAAACATTTGGATGAAACTTATCATTCAATCAATGGTGCTTTTTCCGAGAGTTTACATGTATACATCATCAATGGATTAAAAAAAATAGATAAAGAACAAGAACAAATTAATATTCTTGAGGTTGGATTTGGTACAGGGTTAAATGCTCTATTAACAATGGATTATGTGCTTCCACATCAAAAAGTGAATTATATGAGTATTGAGCCTTTTCCACTCGAGATTGATATAATCAATAAATATTACAAGGAGTTCAGCCATTTGCCATATAACACACCGTTTATTTCTCACCTTATTCAATCAGAATTTAATAAATGGAATATTATTCACGATCAATTTAGTTTTTGTTTAATAAATAAAAAACTTCAAGAGTTGTCAGATTCGGATTATCAATTATTTGGAGAAAATGGTGTTGATATTATTTATTACGATGCATTTGCACCAGCTAAACAATCTGAAATGTGGGATTTAGAAGTGATTGAAAAAGCAACACAAGCATTGAATCCCAATGGTTTTCTGACTACATATTGTGCACAAGGACAATTTAAACGCAATTTAAAATCACTTGGTTTAAGGTTAGAGAGTGTAAAAGGACCATTAGGCAAAAGAGAAATGACCTTAGCTTTTAAAAATCTCTAAGAGTTTTAAAATTTCAATTCTTCGAAATAGCTTGGTGCTAATTTTATCCGACTACCATACCAACTAAACATTTCACCATCCACTAGTTTAATTTTTGCTTCGGGTAATATTTTTTGGAGTGTTTCGATGTGTTTTTCTTTGAAAGGAAATGGTTCGGATGATAGGAAAACATATTGTGGATTGAGCGTTTTAATTACTTTTTCAGAAACTTCAGGATATCTACTACCTATTTCTAGTACATTTTGAAAACCTGCTTTTTGAAGCATATGATTTATAAAAGTATTTCTACCAGCAGCCATGAATGGGTTGTTCCAAATCAAGTACAAACAAGTTCCTTGAGTCTCATGATTTAAATGATTAAAATTTGATTTAATTTCTTGAATAATTGTAAGCGCATTTTCATGAACATTGCATAATAATCCAATTTGTTCAATCATTTTATAATTGTCTTCAATGGTATAAATATCGCTAAGCCAAACAGGGTATTTTAATGCTAAAGTTTCAATTATTTCTTGAGTGTTTTCTTCTTTATTGCCAATAATGAGGTCTGGTTTTAGAGTCTCAATAACATCATATTTCACTTGTTTGGTGCCACCAATTTTAACCGCATATTTAAAAGAAGAATAGGGGTGTATACAGAATTTTGTTTGACCAATTATTTGATCTTTTAATCCTAATTCATACAATAATTCAGTTTGAGATGGTACAAGAGAAATGATGCGTCTTGGGGGAAAATTAATTTTCACCTCACGGTCCATCATGTCAGTAAATGCTTTTTGAAGCATTGTTTTTAATTAAAGATTTCCTCTATTGGCTTGTTCGCGTTCTATTGCTTCAAACAAAGCTTTAAAGTTGCCTTTCCCAAAAGATTTAGCTCCTTTTCTTTGAATAATTTCATAAAACATAGTCGGTCTATCTTCAACTGGTTTTGTAAATAATTGAAGTAAATAGCCTTCATCATCTCTATCAACCAAAATACCCAATTCTTTTAAAGGTTCTATATCCTCTTCAATTGGACCAACTCTATCCAATAAATCATCGTAATAACTGCTAGGCACTTGTAAAAAATCCACACCACGAGACATTAATTCTTTGACAGTTTTAACGATATCATTGGTAGCAATTGCAATATGTTGTGTGCCTTCTCCTTCATAAAAATCCAAATATTCTTCTACTTGAGATTTTCTTTTGCCTTCTGCAGGTTCATTGATGGGGAATTTAACATAACCATTGCCATTACTCATTACTTTACTCATCAAAGCAGAATATTCAGTTGAAATATCATTGTCATCAAAAGATAGGATATTCTTAAATCCCATGACATCTTCATAAAATTTAACCCATGGATTCATTTGATTCCAATCAACATTGCCTACACAATGATCAACATATAAAAGACCTGTTTCGGTAGGATTATAGTTGCTTTCCCATTTTCTAAAACCGGGCATGAAAACACCATTGTAATTTTTTCTTTCTACAAATACATGAACTACTTCTCCATAGGTATGGATACCACTTAATTTTACTTCGCCATTTTCATCAGAAATGGTTTGTGGTTCCATGTAAGATTTGCCTCCTCTTTGTGTGGTTTGTAGGTAAGCATCATAAGCATCATCAACCATCAAAGCAAGGGTTTTTACACCATCACCATGTTTAAGATGATGTTGGGCAATTGGTGAATCAGAATGCAAGGGTGTTGTTAACATCAATCGCATTTTATTCTGAACTAAAACATAGCTAACTCTGTCTTTAACCCCTGTTTCAGGACCTGAATAAGCTAAACTTTGAAATCCAAAAGCTGTTTTGTAAAAGTGAGCAGCCTGTTTGGCGTTGCCTACATATAATTCAATATAGTCAGTACCGTTTAGAGGTAAAAAATCTTGGTATTCACTCATATTTAATTACTAGTAATATTTTTTTCTATTGTCTTGAACTTTAGCGGCCTTTTTTAAAGCTTCGAAACTTAAAGAAACAGCTTGCTGTTTTTGAGAAGCATACAAAATATCTTGTCTTGATTTTAAGTTCTCAGGCATTTGTGGTTTTTTGAGTTCTTCAATAAACAAAAGATGAACACCATTTTCTCCAACAATTGGACGACTTAATGTTTTTAGTTTCAATCCAAATGCATAACCCACTAATGGAAAGTCATTGTCTGTGTAAGGAATACTATTAGAGACAAAATTTAGTTGTTGAAATGGGTAGGCAATAACTTTCATTTTGCTAGCTACTTCATCTAAATTTTTAGATGTTTTTAGTGCTTCTTCTAATTTTGATTTTATTTTTTCTGCCTTCTTTTCATTGATAACAAATTCTCTAACTTTTTCTCTAACATCTTCTAAATCAGATGTGCCTTCTTTTTTAATTTTTGCCATTCTAGCAACTAATAAAAAATTGTCAGAAACTATCACATCGGAATATTCACCCTTTTTTGTTTTATCATTATAACACCATTTGACAACATCACCTGTGCTAGGAATACCAGTCATTAAATCATCATCTTCTTTGATGTTGTTAGCTATCCCTTTTGTAAAACCATATTTTTTAATTGCGGCATCAAATTCGCCATCTTTACCTTGTAATTGATTTCTAAAATCAGATATTCTATTGTATAAACTATCTAGAGTAGACGACATTGGTTCTACGGTTTTTCTTATTTGAGCCAATTTGATCAATTGTCTAGAAGGGATTTCATTTAAGGATATCATATTTAATCCATAGTATGAATTTACGGTAGTGTAATCTAACCCAGACATTTTCTTTAATGCTTTGTTTATTTCTTCAGGTTGAGTGCCTTCTCTAAACCAACCCATGTCATACACTGGTCCGATTTCTTGATTGTTGAATTTGTTTTGAAGAAATTCTAAAGCGTTTTTGGCGTTTTTAGATTCAGCTGTGATTTTTTTAGCTTTTGCAGTAGCTTCTAAGGTGTCTTTTTTAGTGCCACCTATAACTGGAATTTCGAATCTAATAGCATTGTAGTATAAAACAGAATCGTTTTTCTTATCTAAAACTTTGAATAAACTATAGCCACCTTCGAAAAATATTGGTCCAAATACAGAATCAATTGGTGAATTAAATAAGATTGGTTCGATTTCTTTATTATATGATCCTCTCGATTGAAAGTATACATCAAATGGATTAGAGCTGTTTAGGGTAACAAAAAGTGAATCATCTTCGGTAGATTTGAATGAACTAATCATTGATTCTAACTCGTATTTAGCTTCTAATGTATCAGCTTTACTGGCTGTAATATTCACCATCACATATTCAATATCTCTTGATGCTTTTTGTTGAAATTTATCTTTATTTTTGTTTAAGTATGATTTAAGATCGGCATCGGTAACTTCAATTTCTTTATTGTCTATAGAGCTAAAACTAATAGTCAACGACTTGCCAATTGCTTCAGCAGTATTAGCTATATAATCATCTTCAGCATCCAAAGATGTTGCATAAATTGATTTATTTAGCATTGAATTGTATTTTTTTGATTTTACATCTAGTGCAATTTGCTTTACAATAAGCTCAAATTGTTCCATCATTTTTGGATCTTTTTTTGCAACTTGATTTCTAAAGTTTATTACGTTAGAAGGGCTAAAAACACCTTCTTGAGAAAAATACTGCTTAATTGTTGGGTGAGCATCATCAGAATACAAAAGTTTGCCAGATTCTTCAGGCGTAATATCTATGCCTAACTTTGCATATTCTTTATCTATTACTAAAGTTTGAATAAATTGATTCCAAGCATACATTGAGGCTTGCTGTTTTACTTCTTCGGAGGCAAACTGACCATTGTTTTCAAATTGTTGAAGCATTTCTCTGTATTTGGCATCAAATTCTGGAAGCGTTATTGATGTGCCATCTATCTCTCCAACACTATCGGTTGAAGTGGCGATACTCTTATCTCCTGTTAGGAAATCTGTCAAAACAAATATCAAAAGTGATACTAAAATAACCACCAATACCCATTTGGAATTTCTAAGTTTATTAATTACAGCCATATATTTTTAAAAGATTTGCAAAATAATACTTTTAATCGCTAATAATCAAACTGATTATTAAAAAAACTAAAATTTTATTCGCCTTGTTACAATATAAGTGTATTTATTGTCAACTAAGGTCGTATATGCCAACAATCCTTCTTCTATATTAGACTGATTAAAAAGACTTAAAGCTATATAATCTCCCAAAAAACTATTTTTAGATTTGAAACTTGTTTCAGCTATTTTGTTTCCTATTGCGATTCCAGTTTTATCAAGTTCATCAATTTTAGCTTTGTAAATGATAATTTCAGACTCTTTTGATGCTTCATCTTGTTTGCCAATCCCATAGAAAACAACATATGCTTTGTTTTTATGTGTTTGTACAAATGGCATTACTGAACTGATACCTTCATCCATTTGTATGTTTTTTATATCGCTCCATTTTTCGTTTATCACATCATAAAACATGTAATAAACTTTTGAAACGCCATTCACCTCTGCTGCCCAAATTGCCATTAGATTATCATTTAATGAAACTAAAAATGGCATGCCATTGGCTCTCCAAAAACCAGGAGCAGAAATTTCCCAACCATTTTCATGATTGCCAATAGATTGTGGTGTGTCCCATTTAGTGCCATTAATGCTTTTTGCAAACCATAATTGATTCATGCCACTCCATAAAGCATACACATGCCCAATTTTTCTATCCATACAAACAGTGGCTCCTTCCATAGCAGAATCGCCATCTACTGCAATTCCACTTGTTTTGCTGATTATTTGAGGAGTTGAAAAACTTTTGCCATTGTCTGCTGAATAGGCATGCATTATTCTGGTTGAATCGCCCTTTGCCCGACTGTTGTATTTATCAAAACAAGTCCATGTTAAATGTATCATTTGATTGCTTTTTGTGTTGGCAGGTTTTTGAACAAATAACCATGGCTTATCTTGCATTTTGCCTACTTGATACCCAACACCAACACTTGCTTTTACTTTCTTGGTTTTAAATCCAAATGATTGAAAGACAATTCTATCAAAGGATTCTGGCCATTTTAAAGTTTTGTTTTTTGCTAAATGTACCAAATAAACCCTGCCAAACTCGTCATTTACCAAAACAGGATCGCCATAAAAACCATATTTTGAACTTACTTCAACTCTCCTAAATGTTTTGCCAGAATCTTTACTTCTAAAAACATGGTGGTTATTAAATGCTAATACGATTTGTGCGTTGTTTTTTGGATTAATTACCATTGATGGTTCGTTGCCACCTTTAAATTGATTGTTTAAAACAATTTGCGCAAAGAGTTGACTAGCAATAAATGACAAGAGAAATAATACCATTTTCATTGAGCAAACTTAAATTAAATTTATTGAAAAAAACCGAATAATTTTGCAGCTGTGCACGACATCGAACCATATTATCATTGGCTACATTTGTATAACTCAGAAAATGACTCACGCTCTCCTTTTTACGAGCAGGTGCATAGTGAGTTTGAATTTTCTAATTCTGTTTACAATTATTTAATTCATCCACAATGGGATAAGTTTGGTTCTTCTACACTTTATTTGAAGGTTATTTATTGCGATTATGATGCTGGTTTTTGCATCATTGAGTTTATTGGCGAATGGAACGATGCCATAAATAACGATATTATGTGGCTCAAAAGAGAAATAATTGAAGTAATGATGCAAGATGGCATTTCTAAATTTATTTTGATAGGTGAAAATATTCTTAATTTTCATGCTTCTGATGATTCTTATTACGAAGAGTGGTTTAATGAATTAGATGAAGGTTGGATTGGTTTTGTTAATTTCAGGGAACATGTTTTAGAGGAATTTAATCACACTAATATTGATTATTTTATCCACTATGGAGGGGAGTTAGATCAAATGGAATGGCGAAAATTGTCGCCTAATCAGCTTTATGAAAGAATTGATGATATCATTCAACACAGATTGAATTAGTGTTTATAATAATTAAAATTTTTATTTTTAATACTATCGCTTGAATGAAAGTAATAAGTATTTAAGTTTAGAAACTTCGGCATAAGAATGATGTAAAAAAGTGTTTCTGTTTGAAGTTTCATTTATTTTTTAGCTCTTGGGTGATATAAAACAAAAGTCTCTCTCAGGTAATTAGTATCTAAATGTGTATAAATTTCAGTAGTAGTTATACTTTCATGACCTAACATTTGCTGAACAGCTCTCAAATCTGCACCACCCTCAACAAGACAGGTTGCAAATGAATGCCTAAATGTGTGTGGGCTGATATTTTTTTTAATATTGGCTAATTGAGTCAAATTTTTAATGATTTTAAAAATATAAATTCGGCTTAAGCTTTTGCCTCGAGCATTAAGAAAAACATGGTCAGAGAATTTGGGGTCTATTTTTAGATGGATTCTCACCTCTTCTGTATATATTTGTATCGCTTTTAGTGCCACTTTGCTGATGGGAACCAACCTCTCTTTATTGCCTTTTCCACTAACTTTAATGTAAGTTTCTTCTTTATCTATGCCGGAAATTTTTAGTCCAACTAATTCACTAACACGCAATCCGCAAGCAAATAAAGTTTCTATAATTGCTTTGTCTCTGTGTGCCGATGGTTTAGTCATATCTATATGAGCCAACATGTTTAAAATTTCATCAAAACTTAAAACCTCAGGTAGTTTTCTGGCTAGTTTTGGCATTTCAAGAAACTCTGTAGGATTGTTATCGCATATATCTTCCATTAAAAGATATTTATAAAACGCCCTCAATCCACTAATCATTCTTGCTTGACTGCTGCTAGCCACTCCAGCTTTATTTAATTGAAGTAGATATTCCCTTAGTTCATTATAAGTGATTTTTTCTGGTTGAATATTTAAATCATTCTTGTCTAAAAATGACTTAAAATACCGCATATCATGCAAATATGCCTCGATGCTATTTTTAGAAAGAGATTTTTCAAGTTGTAAATACTGTTTGAAACCCTTAATGGCACTGTGCCAATCCATGATTTATTTCAAACTGATTTGACGAACGTTCACAACTTCATTTGTTACTACATCGGTTACCACACACATCAAATGGCATTTATTGATATCCATATTTGTTGGTATTGAATAATTGTATTCTTTAATAATAACTCTGCCAGGAACTAAACTTTCATTTATGGGGTTTCCTGTTGCTAATCCAAATGAATGACGCAAAACATGATTGTGTTCATAATCGTCTTTTTCTTTGGCGCCATCAGGCATAGCTTGTTTGCTCAATAAGCCATCTTCTGTTAAGTATAGAGAAAACTTGTGGTTGTTGTTTGGTGCTGATGTGTAAGTAAGGTTCATGATAAAATTCAATTCTCTGTTTGTAATTGTTTTTTCAAGTGAAATATTAACGGGAGTAGCCAGTTTTAAGCGTTCGTTGACAAGGTTGGCCCAAGTAGTGTATGATTGAAAACGAACAGATTGACCTGTAAAGATATGCCTATCAACGTAACCAGATGGTAAACCAGTTGGAACCCCCAAAGCATCTATAATTTGAAAACTGAAATCATTGGTTAAATCCATGAACCCATCAAAAGGCAAGGTGAAGTTTGGCATGTGTCGAGTATAAATTGCTAATAATAGTACGCTATCTTCTGTCTTGCTAGTAATGATGTCTTTAGCTCTGCTAGCAGCTTTTGGGCAGTTATTACATCTAACGCCTGTAATGTCATCTATTAAAACAGCTTTATGTTGTGCAGCAGGAATAATTGTAGTGATATAAGAGCTGTCTTTAGATTTAACGCTAGGGTTTAAGTCGATAAATGGAGGCACTTCCTCACAAGCAATTAACATTACAGAAAAAACGGCTATGATGATATTAAAACATTTCATTACTACAAATATACTATTTTGTATAATTGTTAGATACGCATAGAAATAAAATTACAAAAAAATGTCATAATTAAGTAATTACCATCTAATTTTGCAATCTTTCGTTCTTTAATATATAAATAACCCTATGCCCACGTGGTGAAATTGGTAGACACGCCACCTTGAGGGGGTGGTTTCCTTTGGATGTGCAAGTTCGAATCTTGTCGTGGGCACGGTTTATAGACTTTCTCTGTTTGTTCGTCTATACAATAGTTGTTGCAACAATTAATTTGTTTTATATTTGCACTTACTAAATCAAGTCATTTATTTTACCTACATGAACAAATCAAAACCATTCCTTTTCTCTATCTTTTTTCTTTTATTTTTAAATGCAAATGCCAAATCTTTTCCAGTTAGTTTGCCACTAAACGCAAACCCTAATCCATTTTCGGGTATTGTTAACGGAGATACAATTGTTATTACATCTGTATTGACCATTAATGCATCTATTAATTATCCTCAAACAGATTTAGTATTGATAATTGAAAACAATGGATCTATTAATTGGCCAAATAATTCTAACTTAACAATTGGCTCTGGAGGTGTGGTTTTTGTTAAAGGATCTGGCGGACTTACCAATTCATCTTCTTGTAATGCAAATAAAAGCTTAACAATTGGAACAGTAGTTGCTGCTAGATGCAATGGTGCTTCAGGATCTCAAAGTTTTAGTGCCGTTAATACGTCAGGCGGATTGAACCAAGCTGGCACATTCAGTCTTTTGTCTTTACAAAATGAAAAAGTTAATATTGAGAGAAACGGATTTATAAATACAATTCAATGGATATCACATAGTACTTCTCCAATTAAAACAGCAAAATTAAAACATTCATTTAACCAATTTAAGTGGAACACAATTGATGTTATTGAAATTAATAAAGATAACATTAATTATGCTTTTGATCATTTTCAACCCGAAAGTTCTAACGATTTTTATCAATTAGAGGTTGAGTTTTTTGATGGCACTATACAAATGTCTTCTATTTATAAATTCTATCAATCTAAAAATATAAAAATTCAAATTTACCCAAATCCTTTTACAGAAACTTTATTTATATCAGATTGTGAAATAGATGATTACAAAATAATTATATTTGATATAAATGGTAAAGAAATCAATACCATTTATCAAAAGGAAATAAATTCAATCCAAATTGATCTTTCAGAATAGAAAAAGGGATTTACTATTTAAAAATCCATAATGAAACTCAAAGTTATATTGATAAAATAATAAAACTTTAATTTATTCCTTTTTAATCCAAAAACACAAATCTAAGTTTTCAAATTCATATACCAATTCGAATGAGTTTGGCACCTCTGTTTGATTGGTATGATAGGTAATTAATACTGTTCCAATTCCTTTTTTATTCAATTCACTTTTGATATGTGCTACATATTTTTGGTGTAATTGTTCATTTAAAAGAATATTTTTGTCTATACTTCTGTTGGGATTTATATTTTCAAAAAAAGGATTGAAGTAATAGAAACAATCGTAAGGCGAAAAATCCAAATCACAGACATTCGTATTAGAGAAACTTACATTATTGAGTTGAGTGGTTTTAGCCAAACTAATAGCATAAAGGTGTGATTGTTTTCTGATTTCAATACCATGAAAATGGGCTTTGCTTAATGAAGATGCAATCAAACAAAATTTTCCTACACCTGAGCCAATGTCTAGTACCTTTTGACATTTTTTTTCGTTGATAAATTCAACTGCTTTTTCAATGATTAAAATAGGTGTCCAATGCGTGTATGAAGACACTCTAACTTCGTCAGGTAATAAAATATCAAAGTCACGATCAAAGAATGAATCGCCATTTATTAGCTTTTCGTTCCACATAGCTTACCATTTGTGAGTTTCATTCCCCCACCATTTTTCTTGAATCTTCATTGTTTTTTCAATGATATCTCTTACACAGCCTTTTCCGCCATCTAAAGGTGAAACATATTGACAAATCTTTTTTACATCTATTGCAGCATCCGCTGGACAAGTAGAAAATCCAACCATTTGAAGCAAGGGATAGTCGGGCATATCATCTCCCATGTATAAAATCTCTTCATTTTTTAAGTTATATTTGTTTGTAAACTCATTGAATGCCTTTAATTTATGATCTTGTCCTACATAAATATCTGTTACACCTAGTATTTCAAATCTTTTGATAACTCCTGCTGATTTTCCTCCTGAAATAATTGCAATATGATAATTATTTTTAACAGCATGTTGAATGGCATAACCATCTTTGATGTTAAAACTTCTCAAAAAATAACCATCTTCTGTAGCTATTACGCTACCATCTGTCATCACACCGTCTACATCAAAAACAAATGCTTTGATGTTTTTTAATTTATCGTATATCAATTCCATTTATCTGTTATTTTAAGTTGAATTTTAATTCGTCATATATGATTTCTGAAACCATTTCAGAACCTTCGTTTGAAAAATGATAACCATCGTAAAAAAATCGAGAATCTTTGGGCAGTCTTTTTGCTAAAGGCACAAATTTTAATCTGTTTTTATTCGCAATTTCTTCTGTTGCCTGATTATATAATTTAATCATTTTTTCCATTGTTTTACCGTTTAAGTTGCCTGTTTTGATATTGCCCAAATAAACATCAGATACTAAATCATATTCATTGCTAAAAAGGATAGATTGTGATACTAAAATAAGTGTGATATTGTTTTTTTTACACATCTGAGCAAACTTGTTCAATCGCTTTTTGTATTGCTTTAGTTTCTCTTTTTCTTCATTAGCCAATTCATTGATAACACTATCGCTTATTTCTAATTTTTCTGTAAGTGAAATATTCGGAATTATTTGATGATTCAAACCTGCTTTTTGTGCTTGTCTAGCTCTTAATAAATTGATTATGGTTGATGGAATTTCTAGAGATTGATAGATGCTTTGGGTCCAAGATAACTTTTTTTCTTCAAATTGATTGGCTTCTTTAATGTGTAAATCATTCAGACCACACATTAAAATGATATATTTTGGTTTTAGAGGAATAACATAGTTTTTTAACATTTTTAAATGCCCAAAGGTAGAATGACCGTCCATCCCAGCATTATTTACCCAAAAGTGGGTGTCTTTTTGTTCGAGTTTTTTCGCTAATAAGTTTGGCCAATCTTTGCCATCACTCAGGTAAAAGCATTCTGTGGTGCTTCCTCCCATGAATATTATTTTCTTTTTGTCTTTATTAGGTTCTTCTCCTCTAAATCCAAGGCTATTTTTTGTGTGTAGGATATGTGTGTCAATAACATTGGTTTCATTTTGATTTATTTCATAACTGGTATTTTTGGGAAGAATGATTTTTTCAATTTTAATTCTTGAGGTAAAAGGGTTGTAAAATTGAAGAAAAACTTCCAGTCCAATTAGAATGATAAGCAAAAAACGACAAACTTTCCAAAACCAACGCATTGATGCAAATCTAAATGTTTTATTTTAGACATTTTGAAAAAAATATTATTTTAAAGTTTTTTTTAAAGCTTTAGAATTTTACATTTATTGAATATATTTTTTTAACTTTGCCACTATGCAAAAAATAGCTCAAGTTTTAAAGCAATTAGGTATTAAGAAGGATTGTGAAAGTGTTTGTACCGGTTTAAATTGGATAAATGCTGTTGGTGGTAGACATCGCGAAATAATTTCTCCAGTAGATGCCAAAAAATTAGGTGTTGTACATTTTGCAACAATGAGTGAATATGAAGCTGTTTTAAAAAGAGCTGTTGATGCTAAAAATATTTGGCAAAATATACCTGCTCCCAAAAGAGGTGAAATTGTTAGACAATACGGCAATGTATTAAGAGAAAACAAAGAAGCTTTAGGTGCATTGGTGAGCTATGAAATGGGCAAAAGTTATCAGGAGGGCTTGGGTGAAGTACAGGAAATGATAGATATTTGTGATTATGCTGTTGGTTTAAGCAGGCAATTACATGGGTTGACCATGCATAGTGAAAGACCTGGACATAGAATGTATGAACAGTATCATCCTCTAGGCGTTGTAGGTGTTATTTCTTCTTTTAATTTTCCTGTAGCTGTTTGGGCTTGGAACGCCATGATAGCAGCTGTTTGTGGTAATGTAAGTATTTGGAAACCATCAGAAAAAACGCCTTTTTCGGCCTATGCTTGTATGAATTTAATGAAAAAAGTGATTGAAATTAATCATTTGCCTGAAGGGATTTTCACCGTTATTAACGGTGATAAGGAAATGGGTATGATGTTGGCTGAAGACAAGCGCGTTGAACTAATTTCTGCAACAGGTAGTACTCCTATGGGAAGAGCAGTTGGCAAAATTGTAGCTGAAAGATTTGGAAAATCAATTTTAGAATTAGGGGGCAATAATGCCATCATTGTTACTGAACATGCAGATTTGGATATGGCAATTAGAGCCATAGTTTTTGGTGCTGTTGGAACTGCAGGACAAAGATGTACAACTACCAGAAGATTAATCGTTCAAGAATCAATTTATGATACTTTATTAAAAAAGATCATCAAGATATACAAACAATTAAAAGTAGGAAATCCTTTAGATGTGAACAATCATGTAGGTCCATTGATAGATCAAAATGCTGTAAATTTGTTTGAAACAGCTATTGAAAGACTTAAAAAAGAAGGTGGTAATGTTTTGGTCGGAGGTAAAGTTTTAAAAGGCGCTGGATACGAAGGTGGTTGTTACGTTTATCCTGCAGTTTGTGAAGCAAGAAACACTTATAAAATAGTTCAGGAAGAAACTTTTGCGCCCATTTTATATGTCATGAAATACAAGAAATTTAGTGAAGCTATAGCGATGCAAAACGATGTAAAACAAGGGTTAAGCTCGTCCATATTTTCTAACAATATTCGCGAAACAGAATTGTTTTTATCCGCTCAAGGCAGCGACTGTGGTATTGCCAATGTCAACATTGGAACAAGTGGTGCTGAAATTGGTGGAGCCTTTGGTGGTGAAAAAGAAACTGGTGGAGGAAGAGAAAGCGGAAGCGATAGTTGGAAAGCCTATATGCGAAGACAAACCAATACTATAAATTACAGCAATCAAATGCCTTTAGCGCAAGGTATTAAATTTGATGTTTAATTTTTATTGCGTAGCAATTACGCTGATTTCAACATGAACACCTTTGGGTAAAGCACTTACTTGAACAGTTTCACGAGCGGGGTAATCTGACCCAAAGCTTTTTGAATAAATTTCATTCACTTTAGCAAAATCATTCATATCTGTTAAGAATATGGTTGTTTTTACAATGTTAGAAAATGACATATTAGCGGCTTGTAAAACTTCGTTTATGTTTGTCATAACTTGGGTGGTTTCTGCTTCAATATTTTCAGTATGAAGGTTGCCTGAGGAATCTAGGGCAATTTGTCCGCTGCAATAGAGTGTGTTGCCAACCAATACTGCCTGAGAATATGGGCCAATTGGCGAAGGTGCTTTTGTTGTTAAAATGATTTTTTTATCCATTTGTTTATTTGTATTTTTGCCATCCGATGAACATTGCGGCAATAGGCTCAATAGAACGATTAGAAGAACTAAATTTTGTGCTGTCATTAGCCGGGTTGTCTTTTACAAGGTTCGAAAGTACAAAAAATATTATAAATCAAAAATTTGATGTCATATTTGATTTGAATTTTGATGACAGATCTCATTCAATTTCTGATTATATAGGTATTCAATCTGAGACTATTTTGTTTTTAAGTTCTGTTAAAATTCAACTCGAAGCGCATATTCCAAGTTCGCTTTCTAATCAAGTAATTGGTATGAATGCTTTGCCAACATTTATCAAGAGAGACGCTTTGGAATGTTGTGTTTTAAATGAAAAGATAGATTTGTCTGTTGTTCAAATGCTTGGTTGGGCTAAAACCAATCTTGTAAAATCAAGAGTTGGATTAGTTTCACCAAGGGTGATTTTGATGATAATCAACGAGGCTTATTTTACCTTAGAAGAAGGCACAGCCAATAGAGTTGATATTGATTTAGGTATGAAACTTGGCACCGCTTATCCTTTTGGTCCATTTGAGTGGTGTGATAAAATTGGCATTAACAATGTGTATGAATCATTAGTTGCTATCAAAAATGATTCAGGAGACGAACGCTATAAAATTTGTAACTCGCTCAAAACAGATTATTTGAAATTTAAACAAAATGCTTGCTAGAGCAATACAATTATTTCTATTTGTTGTCTTATCTTTCAATCAGCTTGATGCTGCGCAAACCCTTTATATTTGCAGAGAAGATGGCATTCGCTATACCAGTATTTCTCGTTCGGGAACACCTGTAGCTTGGGATTGGCGTTTTCAAGGTGGAGATATTCCAACAAGTATTTTACAAAACCCACCTGTTGTGTCTTACCCTGTAGCGGGTGTTTTTAATACTTATGTCACAACTACATTCGATAATGGTCAGCGATTTGAAGACACATTTATCATTGTTGTCAAAGATTGGCCATTGCCTGCCTTTAACCTGTCTAACGATACTGGTTTTTGCAATGGCGATGCTTTTACTTTAACTTTAAATGCTATCAATTATCCAGATGCTGTTTATGAATGGTCAAATGGTGCTATTACGCCATCAATTAATATCAATCAAGCCGGCATTTATTGGGTGAATGTTTATATCAAAGCGGGTAATAGAAATTGCGACAGCGTTTATAAAGAAATGACTGTAACCGAAAACCCCAAACCAACTGTAAATTTAGGAAATGATAGACTGATGTGTCAAAATCAAATCATCAACATTGATGCAGGTGCAGGGAATAATTTAAGCTATTTATGGACACCAATGGGGCAAACCACTCGAATTATAAACGTTTCGTTACCGGGTATTTACAGAGCTCGAGTTACCAATCAATTCAATTGTTTTGCTGAAGATGAGATTGAGTTAGTCGACAGTTGTCCGCACTACATTTTTATTCCAAATGCTGTTAGTCCTAATCAAGATGGATTGAACGACATTTTTAATAAAGTGTGGAATTTTACGCCCAAAGAGTTTGTGTTTAGAATTTATAACCGATGGGGCGAAATGCTCTTTGAATCGTTTGATAAAACCTTGGGATGGGATTGTAATTATCAAGACAAGCCCGTTCAACAAGATATATATGTATATCAAATAGATTATTTAGATACAGATGATAAATGGTATAATTTCAGGGGAACCTTTTATATCGTTAGGTAATTAGCAGCTTTAATTATTTCAAAACTTTTACCTTCTTCTGCCAAATAAGTGTTTTCAAAAATAGTTTTAGACTCTTCGAGTAAAAGATTTAGGTTGTCATATCTCGATGAAAAATGACCTATGAATAATTGCCCAACTTCAGCCATTTTAGCTATTGTGGCTGCTTGTTCAGCTGTGCTGTGAAAATATAGTTTAGCTCTGTCTTCTTGATTTTTCATAAAAGTTGCCTCATGGTATAACACATCTACTTTGTGAATGTATTTTACTATTTCTGGGTCGAAAATAGTATCAGAACAAAACGCATATTTGATGGTTGGCGTAGGGTCTTCTGTTAGTTGCTTATTTGGAATAATGGTGCCATCACTTGCAGTAAAATCTGAGCCAGCTTTTAAACTGTTGTAATAAACAAAAGGAATATTGTGTTTTTCAACTTCGGATTTAATGATATGTCTGCCCTTGGGTAATTCATGTATTAAAAAACCTGTGCAATGAATTCTATGTTTTAATGGAAACGAGATGATTTCAAACGATTTGGTTTGAATTACCAAGCTTTTAGCATCAGGTTGGGTTGGGTAAAAAACAATTTCAAAATTTAAATGAATACCCCCATGTAATATTTGTAAATCGATAATTTCTTTTAAAGGAGGCGGACCAATCAGATGTAAATCTTCTTTTCTGCCCGAAAGACTCATGGTTGAGAGCAATCCAATTAACCCAAAATAATGGTCGCCATGCAAATGACTGATACAAATATGAGAGATTCCCGTATGTCTAACGCCAAATTTAAGTAGCTGATTTTGAGTTCCTTCTCCACAATCAATCATGATTTTTTGATTGTCTATTTTTAAAATTTGCGAGGTAGGATGACGCTCTCGTGTTGGCGTTGCACTGTTAGACCCGAGTATGTAGAGCGTTGGATTCAATTCGGTAATAATACAAAAAAAAATAACATGCCCCCCAAAAAAATATTGATTATTTTTGCCGCTATAATGAAAAATAAAATTGCATTTATAACTGGTGCCACTTCAGGAATTGGAAAAGCTTGTGCTGAAATTTTAGCCAAAAATGGTTTTAACCTCATCATCACTGGCAGAAGAGAAGACCGCTTAAAAACTATTCAAAACGAATTGGTGAATAGCTATGCCATCCAATGTATTTATTTGGTTTTTGATGTTAGAAACAACCAAGAAGTGCAAGCCCAAATTCAAACGCTTAGCAATGAATGGACCGACATTTCTGTTTTAATAAATAATGCAGGTTTGGCTATGGGATTATCTAGTTTTGAAGGTGGTCAGTTAGATCATTGGGATACCATGATAGATACAAATATCAAAGGATTGTTATATACCACAAAGGCTGTATTGCCTTTAATGATAGCTCAAAATCAAGGACACATCGTTAACGTTGGCAGCATAGCTGGCAAAGAAATTTATGCCAATGGTAACGTATATTGCGCAACCAAGCATGCTGTTGATGCATTAACAAAAAGTATGCGATTGGATTTATGTAAATTTCCAATTAAAGTTTCGGCCATACATCCAGGTGCTGTAGAAACCGAATTTTCCATCGTTAGATTTGAAGGAGATGAAGAACGTGCCAAAAAAGTGTATGATGGTTTTGAAAACTTAATTGCAGAAGATGTAGCAGAGGGCGTTTGGTTTATGCTCAATAGACCCGAACATGTTAATATCAACGAAATGACCATTATGCCAACAGCTCAACCTATGGCTGGGATGATTGTAAGAAAGTAATTAATGTTATAATTTTTATTGCTCATTAGTTTTTCACAATGCAGCCTTTCGAATTTCGAATTAGAATTTAAAAAGCAGGAACTTAGAAGAAAAAGTTTGGATTTACTTTTCGAACACAGATATGCAAATAAATTTTAACTCTTTTGCAAATAGCAAGAACAAATGCGTGAAATTATCCTTACGACTTTGTGTTTAAATCTTTTTTCATTTTCAATTCCAAAACTTTAAAAGCTAATCATTGTTTTTAATAGTATACTTTTTTTATAAAACAGATGTTTGAAAATATTGCAGGGATTGATTTTGGGGCTAAATTATCAGGTAAAACATCTATTGCTTTTATTGCAAACCATGAATTGCAAATTGTTTCTTGTTCTGCAAAAATGGATGCAGATGAATTTATTCTAACTTTTATTAATAAATCACCAGTAAAAGATGTTTTTTTGGATGCTCCTCTTTCTTTGCCCATTGTATATAAAACCCCAACTCCTGACTCCGACTTTTTTTATAGGGAATGTGATAAACACACACATGCCATGTCGCCCATGTTTTTAGGCGGTCTTACTGCTAGAGCTATGGCTCTGAAGTATCAGTTTGAGCAACAAAACATCCGTGTTTTTGAAACTTATCCAACGGCATTGTGCAAACAATTGAACATCGAAAGGAATAAATCCGTTGATGGTGTAAAACAGATGTTTCATCAAATTAAATCCTTGATTAAAGAAATTTCAATTAATATTGAACCGAAAAACATTCATGAAATGGATGCTGTTTTGGCATTATTTTCGGGAATGCGTTTTTTGAAAAATGAACATGCAACTATTGGAAATATAAAGGAAGGGGTCATCATCGTCTAATGGAAAAAATTATAGAAATAAAAAATCTCACCAAAAATTACGGTAAATTTCAAGCTGTAAAGGATGTTAGTATGCAGGTTTTTAAAGGGGATGTTTATGGTTTTTTGGGTCCTAATGGTGCAGGCAAAAGTACCACCATTCGTTGTATGTTGTCATTGATAAAACCGAGTTCGGGTAGTATCAAAATATTTGATAAGGATTTGTCTAAAAACAGAAATGAAATTTTATCTAAAATAGGTTGTATTGTTGAAAAACCAGATTTTTATAAATATCTTTCAGCAGCTAAAAATATTGAAATTTTTGGACGAATTTCTGGTGCAGATGTAAGTTCAAAGAATATACATAAAACCTTAGAGTTTGTTGGGTTAAAAGGCAGAGAAAAAGATAAGGTAAGTGGTTTTTCGCATGGTATGAAACAAAGATTAGGTATTGCCCAAACATTGATACACAATCCCGATTTGATTATATTAGATGAGCCTACTACTGGTTTAGACCCACAAGGTATCATTGATATCAGAAATTTAATACTTCAACTGAAAAACGAACAAAATAAAACCATTTTATTGTCTTCTCACATTCTTTCTGAAATTGAACTGATCGCTAATAGGATGGTAATTATCAATAAGGGCGTAACAGTAGTGGAAGGTGAGGTGAAAACTCTTTTAAATCAAGAAGAGTTGATAGTTGTTTTTGAAACAGATAATGCACTCAGAGCTACGGAAATTTTAGGCAAAGAAATAATTGCTGAAGTTTTAAGCGAAACCCATTTTCAAGCGCATATTCACAAAGACGAAATTTCACCAATTAATTTAAAATTATTGCAAAATGGTTTGCAAGTGTTTGGCATAGAAACCAAAAGAAAACTCGAAGATTACTTTTTAAAACTCATCAACGCATAATGTTTCTAAAAAACACCTACAATGAATTTATTAAAATAGCGGCTAAACCCCGAACCTATATCAGTATAGCTGCCATAACGCTTTTAGTCGGCATCATACTTTTTGCAATGAAAGTGGATGGACCTACTTATATCTCTTTTATTACAGCATCTTTTGAACAAACTTTGTCATTCGAAGGCAATATCATGAATGGCAATTTAATGGCATTTATTATTTTGCAAATGTTGATTATTCAAATTCCTTTGTTGGTGGCTTTGGTTACAGGTGATTTAATTTCTGGCGAAGCAGCAATGGGAAGCATCCGAATGTTGTTAACTAAGCCCATTTCTAGAACTAAAATTTTGCTATCGAAATATTTAGCTGGTTTAATTTATACACTTTTAATTTTGGTTTGGTTGGGAATTATGTCAGTTATAGTAGGTAAAATAATGTTTGGCGAAGGCGATTTGATGGTGTTAAACAGTGATGGTTTGGTGATTTTGAAATACAACGATGTCAATTGGAGATTTTTTAGTGGATTTGGTGTGGCTTTTTTAGCCTTAACCACAGTCGCAACTTTGTCTATCATGTTGTCGTGTTTCTCAGAAAATTCTATAGGTCCAATTGTTAGTACCATGTCTGTTATTATACTCTTTACAATTATTGGTTCATTGGATGTGCCTGTTTTTGATAACATAAGACCCTATTTGTTTACTACCCACATGGCAGCTTGGCGAAGTTTTTTTGAAGACCCTTTGCCTCTAGATAATATTAGACAATCGGTTGTAGTATTGCTAACACACATTGCTGTTTTTCTTGGTATAGCACTTTATAAATTTAACAAAAAAGATATTTTATCCTAAATGAATCGAATTATCATCACCATTGTATTGTTAGTCAATGTTCTATTGAATGTGAATACTTCATTTGCTTCGCAAACGCCTAATCAGCTGCTCAATGCAGTTTATCAAAAATTAATGAAGGTGAATGATTACACCGTGGAAGCCAATATTCGTTCTGATATTCCATTGATAAAAATAATGCCGGTAAATGCTAAGATTTATTTTAAGCAAAAAAACAAGTTTAAAGTTGAATCTAAAAGTATTGCCATATTGCCCAAACAAAGTTTTACGGATTTTTCGAAAATTCTGAAAGATACACTATCATACATGGCAGTTTTTGCTGGTACGGAAATCATCAATGCCAGGAAAACGCAAATCATCAATCTGATACCCAACGAAGATACAGGCGATTTGATATTGGCTAAATTATGGATAGATGCAGAAAAAAACCTCACCATCAAATCTCAATTAACCACCCGAAGCAATGGCACTATGCTTGTTCAGTATTTCTATAATAATGAAACTGAAAAGTATGGATTACCTGATAGCATGGTTTTTACAGTGGATGTAAAAAAATTTAAAATACCAAAAGCGGTTGCCGCAGATTTGAATAAGAGCAGCAAACCAGATAATAAAAATGATAATAAAAATAAAAAAGGACAAATTTATATCCGATTTAAAAATTATCAAATCAACAAAGGGATAGAAGATAAAATTTTCACTAAAAGTTAAACAAATTTAGTGTTTTGGCATTAGTTTTGCAGATAAAAAAATATACCAATTTATTTATGAAAAAATCCATTTTATTTATTCTTACCCTCGTTATTTTATCAACAGGATGTATCAGCAAAAAGAAATACAATGAACAATTAGCCAAATATGGCGAATTAAAAAGTTCTCACGACAAACTAACCATTGATTTAAATAATTGCTTATCCGATAAAGATAAACAAAAATCAACCATCAATGCATTAGAATCAGAAATAGCTGATTTGAAATCAAAAAGTAATGCCTTGTTAAATCAGTTGAGCGATTTGTCTGTTATTACAAAATCTCAAGCAGAAAGTATTAAAAAGTCTTTAGATAATATCAGTTCTAAAGATGCTTATATCAAAGATTTACAAATAGCTATGGCTAGAAAAGATTCATTAAATTTAGCTTTGGTAATGAATTTAAAAGGAGCATTAAAAGACATCAATGATACAGACATCGAAATCAAAGTTGAAGGTAGTGCCGTATTTATTTCAATCTCTGATAAATTATTGTTTAAAAGCGGTAGTTATGATATCACAGCTAAAGCAAATGAGGTTTTAGGAAAAGTGGCACAAGTAATGAAATCTCAACCAGATATTCAATTCATGGTTGAAGGACACACAGATAACAAGCCAATTAAAACGGCATCTATTAAAGATAATTGGGACTTAAGTGTATTAAGAGCAACTTCAGTTGTTAGGTCTCTTCAAACATCTCATGGCATCGATCCTAAAAGAATGATTGCTGCAGGCAGAAGTGAATTTATCCCAATGGCTAGCAACAACACAGATGCAGATAGATCATTAAACCGCAGAACAAGAATTGTTATACTTCCTCAATTAGACCAATTCTTTAAATTGATTGAACCTAAAAATTAATTACATTTTTTAATATTTTAAAAAAAAGCTAGCAATCATTGTTAGCTTTTTTTATTGAAAGTGATTCTATTAAACAAACCATATAAACCTCGGATTTTGTTTAAGAACAATGTTTTAACGTTTCTAAATAGGGTTCAATTAACAACGGTTAATTAAACCCTTTTGAAATGATAAAGTTATATAAGGCATATAAGCAAAGCTTGTGAATTGGATGAATATAGGTTTGTGGAAAATGTTTTTTAAGCTTGATGTGGGTTATAATTGATTTGAACAATCTATTCTTTCCAAATAAATTTAATGAGCGCTATACCCATCATCACCATTAACACATCAAAACCAATCAGTAATAAAATTTCAGGGAAATAGGTTATAAATCCCAAATCGTCTATGGCGTTTTTACCACCTTTTATGCCTATCAATATAATTGGAATGGTTAATGGAAAGGATAAAACAGGTAATAAAATGCCAGGACTGTCTGTTTTAGCTGCTATGCTACTGCTAATGGTGTAAATAAACGAAATGCCTGCACCTGTAAATAAAGAAATTAAATAAAACCCCCAAGTATTATCTGAAACAGACCCATGAATTAGCATAAACATTAAAAAAGCAAAACTTGTAAATATAAACATCAGCAAAAAAGCTAAAATTAATTTGCCTCCTAAAAAGGTTTGAGGTGAGACCATTTGATGCCAAAAAACAAAATTGCCTTTTTTCATGGTAATAAAAGTTTTGGATATGCCTTGAAGGGTTGTAAACAATACAACTATCCAAAAAATAGCAGAAAAATGGGGTTTATCAATCCCTGGCAGAGCCAAAAATGTGATGAGAACAGCTGTGAAAATGTAAATAAACACACCAACTATGGTGTATTTATTTTTCCATTCCTCTTTCATGAAAAATTTAACGGTATGTATGATTGCTGCCAAAATAAAATTTAGTACTTTTGCGCAAAAGTAACATAAACATTTTTATGAACCATAAATTAGAACATTTAAGTAAATCAGAAAGAGAATTAGTTTTAAACGCTCCCCTTTTAGTTTCGGCATTAATATCAGGTGCTGATGGTGAATTTCACACAGATGAAATCAAAAAGGCAGTTAAAATTATCCATATAAAAAGCTATTCAGAAACTAGAGATGTTAGCGGGGTATACAAAGCCTTAGAGGCACATAGCGAAGAAACCATCGAATCTTTGATAGATGCACTTCCGGAATCTACCCTCGAAAGAAATGATGTTTTAATCAATCTATTAAAAGGTTTGAATGCTATTTTCCCTCAATTAGAACCCAGTTTTGCCCACGATTTGTATGAGAGTTTAAAGGAATTGGCTTACTACGTTAGTGTAGCCGGTAATTCAGGAATAGGTTTTCAAAATGACATGGAAAAAGAATTGGTTAAATTGCCTTTTTTGCAAGAACCAATTTTAGATTAGTCTAATTAGTTGGTTTCTTTTGAAATCGAGTTTTAGTTTTTCAAAATCTTAAAACGCTGATGATTTGAATTGTCTATTGTTTCAATAATATACAAGCCCGAAGTAAAATCCCTTAAATCTATGGCGTTTATATTTGTATAGGTCTTTAATAATAAGCCTCGAACATCGTATAATTTTACAATTTCTAATTCATTGTTAAAGTTCAAATAAGTATTCGTTGGGTTAGGGTAAACGATTAGTTTGTTTTGGTTAGTTTCTGATTCTATTGATGTTTTAAAGTTCAAATGATATTGTTGCATCAACAATTGATCTGATAGGAAAGATAAATTAAAAGTAGAATCACTGGATATTAATATTTTAATTGGAGTTTCTACATCTTTTACTTTGGTGGTTAAGCTTTTTAAATATATAAGAGAATTTTCTCCAAATCCGTTGATATCATCTCCATTGAGACTCATACAGCCTATGAAATTAACAATACTAATTTCGGGAATAATACTACTATTTCGTCTTCGACCAAATACATATAACTTGTCGCTTAAAACATCAAAATCGAAATAATTAACCCTATCATTATAAATACTGCTAACTTTGAATCCCATATTATTAAAGGATTTATCTAGCGTTAGGTTTTTGTCTAATTTTGCAATCAATGATGTATATTCTTTATTGACATTTCTACTAATTGAACCCATCAGATAAAGAGATTGATTGATTAGTTTGATTTTATTAAATACATGAGATTGCCAATTGTTGATTTGAAATTTATTAGTCAAATCGCTGATGCTAGATTCTTTAAGATGAATTTTCTTAACATAGAATTTAGATAAGTTATTTTCAAAGATATTTCCTGCAATATAAATGAATGGAAATTCTACTTGATGTGAAAAAGCATAAATAATATTGGCCTGAGGCTCAAAAATTTCTAAATGTTTTTTGTTTGACTTTAGTAAATGTTCTTGCCCATTTTCAGAAAAGCTTTTAATGAAAATTTTTTGCACATTGGAGTCATTATAATGGCCAGATATATATATGTTCCCATTTTCAAAGCTCAGGTTTTTAGGTTGTGTGTTAAAATCATTAATTTGAAAATCTACTAAACCGTTAACTCCAAAAGCGCTATCAATCATACCATTTTCTTTCATTTTAACAATGGCTGCAGATTTGTTGAGAACTTGCAGCAAAATATAAATATCATTATTTTGACTTTCTGCTATTGAAATCACTTTGGCAGAATTTTCTATATTTAAAATAGGTAAACCAGTGTTTTCAAAAAGTCCACTCTTGCCATTTGAGCCAAAGCTTGAGTCTATCTTACCATTTTCTAAGGTTTTGTATACTGAAAACTCATAAATACTTCTTACTTTCATATTACTAATAGCAGTAAAAACATTTTTGTTCTGAGTTATCATTCGAGAACTAAAGGTCAATTTATGAAGACTTTCGTTGGGAAGTATTGATGTGCCATTGTTTCCAAAGGCACTATTGAGTTGAAGACTTTGAGCACCTAAAAACGTGCTTGTAAATAAAAGTACGAGGGTTGATAATGATAATTTACACATAGATTAAAAATTAAAAAATAATACAAGGTTATGATAAAAGAAAACAAAAGCAAGCTGATGTAAACTTTTATAATAACAAAATTAAAACAAAAAAATCAATATTCAAAACAACTATTTGTCAATACGCGTAATCTGCCAAATATGCATACTCATTGGTCAGTTTTCCATTGACTAATATACTCGCATTGTGTATGATGGCACTCTCTTCTTTTAATAATTCTGGCAACACATATTCCATCAACATTTCACCAAAACCTTCGCTCGCATCCTTGGGCAATTCAGTTGGCAAATTGCTCACAGCCATGATGTCTATGCAATCTTTTTGATACGGTTCACACATTTGCATGGTTTGAGGGTTGTAGCCAAAAACAGGGTCGTCAATTTTGGTATCTTTTAAAGTAATTGGCACAGAGCCATTGACGTCACAACTAATATCGGCAATCACCTTGATGCCAAATGTTGGTTGACGGGTGTCATTTTCAGAAAACAATCTATCCATTTTAGAGTCCCAATAAATGCCATTCATCAATAAATCACAATGTGGCAAATAATATCTAAACACACAACGGTATCTGGTTGGGTCGTGATGAAAATCACTTCTGTCGTAGGGTTTGCCATCTATACGTTCATATAAGTTTTCAGTTAACAAAACTGCAAACACGGGTTCTGCAAAACGTTTGGTTAAAAAATCTGATGGTGTTACTTCTTTAATGCCTGCCTCTTTCAATAGTTCTAATGCGCCTAAAGAAACCCTGCCATTGCCTGTTAAAATGATTTTAATTGGTGATAGTTTTATTTTCTTAAGTTCTTGTTTTACCTCATTAAAGTCTTCACATAGATAAGCAGGCTTAAGTTGATACAAATCGAATTTTTTACCCCAAGTTAACAAGCCATTGTATGCCCCTACCACTCCTGCAAATCTTCCAAATCCTAAAATTCTATCTCCGCTTTTCCATCTGAGAGTTTCATAATCGGTTAATGTGATGTTTTTTTGTACCATTGCCTTCATCAAAGCTTGATTATGGGCTTGTTTTTTGATGGTGTGAGAGAAAAAAAGATAATGTTTGTTGGGTAAAAGACAATCAACAGGCACTTCTTTGATGCCTAATAAAAAATCACAATGAGAAATGTCTTCTTGTATAATTGCCCCTACTTTTTGATAGGCGTCATCGCTAAAACATCTGTGAGCAGAGGGTTGAACATAAAACTCAATATTGGGATATTTGTTTTTGATTTCGCTACATTGCGCAGGGGTAAAAGCCACACGTTTGTCAGCTGGTAGTTTTTCTTCTCTTAAAAGGGCAATTTTAACGGTCATGCAATTTATAAAGCAACAAAGTTAAATAAACTAAATGGAGTTTCGTTACAATGGTATTATCTTTGCAGAGATAAAAAAACAAACTTGGGGCTGACCGGAATTGACGGGTAGAGCACTTGGGATGTAAGCATGTAGAGCTTTGTTTGCTGGCTCTTAAATCCTAACATTCAAACTCTAAGAGGCGAAAATAACTTCGCAATGGCTGCCTAGTCTCAGACTACGCACCGCCATACACCTACAGTGTCCTTATCTGGGCCGATACTGAAATGGGTGTTCGACATGCCTGGGTATGTTTTTGTAGTGGTTATATGCAATTACATTATTTAATAACCTAAGGTTTAAATTGGCTATCCTTAGGCTTTTTTACTCCTGACACCCAAGTAAGGATAAACATGTAGAAAGCGTCATCATTTCCTACTCCGGACGAGGGTTCGAATCCCTCCAGCTCCACGGTTTAATGCTAAGAGGGATGAGAACCCTCGGGTTCGAGCCGAAGCGCAAGCGTAGACAGGCGCAGCCAATCCCTCCAGCTCCACAGTGGTTATTGGTTAAGGGTTATTGGTTAATAGGTTCCATCTTGAAAATTGTGTGGTGTTTAATGGTTAGGCTAATGGAATCAATTCACTTCCATTAGATAATTTCAATTAACATAATATATCAAATTAAAAACCGCCCCATTAAACGAACGGTTTTTTTGGTTGTCGTTATTCTGCTTTAGTATCGCTGATACTAGCAGTTTTTTGTATTAGGGTGCTTCAGTGTGTCTTTCAAAAGCTATTAGAATGGTATCAAAAAAATGACCTGTTGTTTATTGTTCGTTTTTTATCGGCATACCATTTATACAAATTCTATAAACTTTAAAATCACACAAAAATCTGCCACAAAAAAAACAGAAACCTTTTGAGTTTCTGTTTTGGTAGCCCGTAGGGGAGTCGAACCCCTCTTTAGCGGATGAAAACCGCTTGTCCTAACCGATAGACGAACGGGCCATTTTTTCGGTTTGCAAATCTACAAAAAAAAATTAAATCACAAAACAATATTTTAAAAAAAATAAAAATTAACTTTGCACCCCATTTAATTAATAAATAAAATAAAAATGATACGTGTAGCAATCAACGGTTTTGGCCGTATTGGAAGACTGGCTTTCAGAGTGATGAGCCAAAGAAATGACATTGAAGTAGTTGCCATCAATGATTTGACTGATAACAAAACTTTAGCGCATTTATTGAAATACGATTCTGTGCATGGTAAATTCAACGGAACTGTTGACCACACCGACACAACAATCATCGTTAATGGCAAATCAATTGCTGGTTTGGCTGAGAGAAATCCTGCTGCTTTGCCTTGGAAAGACATGAATGTGGATGTGGTTTTGGAATCTACTGGTAGATTCACCGACAAAGAAAGTGCTGGTCAACACCTTGTGGCTGGTGCCAAAAAAGTAGTTATCAGTGCGCCTGCAACTGGCGAAATGAAAACCATTGTATTGGGTGTCAACGACAACACATTAGACGGTTCTGAAACCATACTATCTAATGCTTCTTGTACTACAAACTGCTTGGCTCCTATGGTAAAAATATTGGATGAGTTATGCGGCATTGAAAGTGGTTTTATGACAACTATACATGCATACACCTCTGACCAAAATTTACAAGATGCTCCTCATAAAGATTTAAGAAGAGCTCGTGCGGCTGCATATAGCATTGTTCCAACTAGCACTGGTGCTGCCAAAGCTGTTGGCTTAGTGATGCCACATTTGCAAGGCAAATTAAATGGTAATGCCATGAGAGTACCTATTCCGGATGGTTCAGTTACAGATTTTACTTGTAATGTTAGAACATCAAAAACCAAAGAAGAAATCAATGCCGCATTTAAAGCAGCAGCTGAATCTAACCTAAAAGGCATTTTAGAATACAACACAGATCCAATTGTATCTATAGACATTGTTGGCAATTCTCATTCTTGCATATTTGATAGCGATTTAACCATGGTGATTGGTAATACAGTTAAAGTGGTAGGTTGGTACGACAACGAAGCTGGTTATAGCAACAGAATTGTTGATTTAATGGCTAAAATCGGCAAATAGAATAATTTTAATTTTTATCCCAAAAAAGCCCAAGTGTTTAGCTTGGGCTTTTTTGATGTAGGTTACTATGATTATTATACCTTTTATATTTTTAAAATACTCTATTAAAATGAATAGCCAATTAGAAAAGCAAATGGTCTATTAAAATTAATAAATTGCCCTTTAAATGTAGTAACTGGTGGAAATATTGAAGGAGGATAAACTTCGTATTCAATATTATTAGGGGAATCATTAATATCAGACATAAATAACCTAACACCCATCATTAAACTTTTATTCTTGATTTTCTTTATAAGATTTAATTGATAAAAATGAACAATACCAAATGTGTTGTTTTTTAGAGATGTAATTATAATTGAATCCTTTAAATTACTGTTTTCTCTATCGAAAAGATATGTTTGAGATTTCATTGTATTCAAAAAATAACCATTAGTTAAAATACCAGTACCAATTTTTAATTCTGATTTTTTGTGTTTTAAAACTCGAATATCAACTGAAAAAGCTGAACTCAATGCAAAATCAAATGATTTATAATTTATTTTCTTTTGTATATGTTTGGAATATTGAACAACATCAATACTGCCAATATTCGTTAAATCTGTTGTTAAACCCAAATAGGTGTTAAATTCAAGTTTTTTATAAGAATATATTTCTTTTTGGAATAAAACTGAAAATGAATATTTCCAAGCATCTTTGAATGGGGCATTAGTTTGATAATAATAATTTGCCGGATATAGTTCTTGTCTAAAATAACTAAAAGTCAAATATCTATTGCTTGAATCTCTGTTCATAGCATTTGTTTCACTAGATAAACAAAATAGAATGATTGAAAACATTAAATAAAATTTCATAACTTTAATTTTGAAAATAACTTTGTGTCAATCTTTTCATTACTATGTAAAAAAGTATTTTTTGCAAATGCTTAAATTTGAATAAAATTCGTATAAAAGCATAAGTATTAATTTTTTTTCATAGTTGTAAATTGAGTTTCAAAATTACTCATTTTAAGAAATAAACCTACAAAAACCATTGTTTGTTGCTTCAAACTTCTGAAGTTGTTGTTTATTTCTGCTGAACATAGACCAAGAATGGCGCTATATTTAATCATTGCTAGTGTTATTATTGAGGGGAGTATTTTTTGAAGTTTTAATATTAACTATTAAATCAAAATCGCTTTTGTATTCTTTGTCCTGTAATACACGGTATTTTTCATATTCACTTTCAGCAAGTGCCAAAGCTACATCATGCGAAACTTTACCTAGATGTTTTAATACTGCTACATCGTTGAATTGCAAAAAGGCATCTAATTTTTCAGTCCAATCTTTCATATACATAACCACACCCTTCATTGCCTGATTCTCAGCGAAGTCTAAATACATTGAAACAATACGGTTTAACCCGTTCAATTCAGTTTCGTTTAAATAGTTTTTTGCAATGCCTATATCGGATTTGCGAATGATTCCCTGAGGCGCATTTTTCCATGTTTTTAAGCCCATATTTTCTTTTGCGCTATCTGCTCTTGTTGCTATAAGTTCGGCTGCTGTTTGTCCTGTAATTGCCCAGTGTAATTTATTTTGAACTGTTGCAAAAAAATCTATTGTTGTTTGTGTTTCTAAATTATAATCGGCACTACATTGGGTGTAGATGTCGGTGATTTTTTGATAGAATCTTCTTTCACTGCTTCGAATATCTCTTATTCTAGCAAGCTGCTCATCAAAATAATCTTTACCAAATAGGTTGATCGGGTTTTTTAAGCGCTCATCGTCCATGGTAAAACCTTTGATGATGTATTCCTTCAGTCGCTCTGTTGCCCAAATGCGAAATGCTGTTGCCTGTGAGCTATTGACACGGTAACCAACAGAAATGATTGCATCTAGATTATAATATTTAACCTTTTTTTCTTGAGTTTTACCCTCTATTGCTCCATGCTGAGTGGTATGTTCCAAAATGGAACTCACCATTTCTTCCTTCAGTTCCCCTGTTTCAAAAATATTTTTTAGATGCTTGCTAATTGCAGGTCGTTGCACACCAAATAAGTCAGCTATTTTTTGCTGAGAAAGCCAAATGGTTTCGTTTTGTAAGTAAATTTCAACTTTAACCTTGCCATTTGGTGTGGTGTAAAGCAGTATTTCATTAAAACCACTTTCTGATCGAATGCTTTTTTTCTTAGTCATATTAACTGTCTGAATTAGGGTTTTTAGGATTAGTGTTAGTGTTTTTCATTCGAATGATTTTTTAATTTTTATGCTTTTGAATTCTTCGCACTTTCCTCCAAAATTTAATGCTGACGATGGTAGTTGTAGAGCATAGACCAATAATGATAAAAATCTAAACAAAAAGTTATCTATGGCGAGTCGAATCTGCATTAAAAAAAATCAATTAAATAGTTAGATTAAAAAAATGCCTATTTTATTGGAGGCTCAAAAGTAAATAATTATTTTTAAAAATTTAGCCCATGTTCTGCAATAAAAAAATATAGTTCTTTAAAAATATCTTCTTCAATTTGCTTTAACTCATGTTTATTCCACAGCCTCATGCCGATATTATTACGAGCACTTGCAGTAATCTCGTTTAATCTGAGATAAAAAACGGCATCTTTATCCAAAAAAGCCCAAGTGTTTAGCTTGGGCTTTTTTATGAAGATGATTTGATGGATTACTTTTCTATTTTCAATCCAATCACATTTTCAGTACCATCTTCGTTTTTACCTTCAATTAAAATGGCACCATCTACATTTTCTAACAATGATTTTAGTTGTTGAGGTGAGTTAATGGTCTGTTTGTCGATTTTAGTTATGACAAAACCTTTAGGAATTTTGCCTTTAAATGGTCCATTGCCAATGTTTTCCACTTTCACACCATTTTTTAAACCTAACTTTTCTTTCTCTTCTTTGCTCAAAGTGCCAAAACTTAAGCCTTTGAATGAATTTAATTCACTTTTGTCAGCAATAGAAACAGTTTCTTTACCATCCATACCTTTCAAAGTAGCTGTGAGATTTTTGATTTCACCTTTTCTATTGATGGTTAAATTCACTTTGTCGCCAGGTCTGAATCTGCCAATTTCTTCTTGTAATCCTGAAACGGTATTCACATCGTTGTTGTTCACTTTGATAATCACATCACCTTTTTTAACACCAGCTTTTAAAGCAGCCCCATTGTCTGAAACATCCTGAACTATGACGCCATTCAATTCTTTTAAGCCTTCTTTTTCGGCTAGTTCTTGCGTAATTTCTTGAATAGAAACACCCAATAAACCTCTTTGAACTTTACCGAATTTCAATAAATCGTCCATTACTTTTTTAACCAAATTTACAGGAATTGCAAAACCATAACCTGTATAACTGCCTGTTTGCGAAGCAATTGCTGTATTGATACCTATTAACTGTCCGCTAGTATTTACTAATGCCCCACCACTGTTACCCGGATTAATGGCGGCATCCGTTTGAATAAAGTTTTCTATGGCATATTGATTGTCTTGCGTTCTTAATAAATCAATGCTTCTGCCTTTTGCGCTGATAATTCCAGCAGTAACAGTACTTGTTAGGTTCATTGGATTGCCTACTGCAACCACCCATTGTCCTACTTTGGTTTCATCACTGTTGCCAAAAGACATGAAATTTAAATTCTTGGAATCAACTTTTAATAAAGCTAAATCTGTTGTTTTATCTGTGCCAATTAAGTCCGCTATAAATGTTCTCTTGTCATTCAAGGTAACTTCAATTTTAGACGCATTATCAATCACATGATTATTGGTGACAATGTAACCATCCTGAGAAATGATAACCCCACTACCAGTTGCAATACCAGGCCCTCTCGGCATATCAAATTCAAAACCATGATCTCTGAAAAACTCAAATGGGTCTATGCCACCTCTTTGTTTATTGGGGGTTGAAGCAGTTTCAGAAAAATGAGATTTGATGTGAACCACGGTTGGAGTACTAACTTCAGATACTTTTACAAAATCAAAACCAACTGTACCAATACTTTCACCCGAAGAAAGTAGGCTGGCAAATTTGGCGTTTTTGTTTTGCATTTCCTCAAAATTTGAAGGACTTGTTTTTTTGACAAAAAGTTGATTAATACTAAGTGCTACAATGCCACCTAGCACTGCCATGCTAAAAAATCCAATTATTTTTTTCATATATTTATTGTGTTGTTTTATAAAATGTAAATTTTCAAAATCTGTTCCAAAATTATTATTACTTTTGTAACGGCAAAATGAATAAATTGTTGTTTAATCATTTACCTCTTTCGACTAAAACGTATTAATCTTCCACAAAGGTGTTAGGAATCAAAAAACTTAATGATAATGAGCTTCTTTCAGCCATTAAAAAAGGAGACAAAAACGCCTTGTTACAATTGTATAAAGATAATTTTGTGATGATTAAAAACTATGTGGTCAATAACAGCGGCAAGCCCGAAGATGCAGAAGATGTGCTTCAGGATGCATGCATTGTTGTTTGGGAAAAAGTAAGCAAAGGGCAATTTGAGTTAAGCGCTAAGTTAAGCACATTCGTGTTTTCAGTTTGTAAAAATTTATGGCTAAAAAAAATAAATAAAAACGAACGAATAACACCTTTGTATAATTCCAATACTGAAAATATGTCAGAAAATCAGACAAGTTTTTCAAATGAAAATTTAAACATCGTACAAGAAATGATTCAAACCTTGGGTGAAAAATGCAGACAAATCCTTATCCTTTTTTACTTTGATGGTTTGGATATGGTTAAAATCGCCAATCAACTCAATTACAACAATGCCGATACTGCAAAAGCTAAAAAACATCAATGTTTTAAACAGTTGCAAGAAAACTTTTTAAGAAAATACAATAAAAACGACTTTGAAATCTAATCAAGAAAATAGCGATTGGTTTGATGCTTACTTAAGAAATGAACTTTCTGAAGCAGATAAATTAAGTTTTGAGTTAAGACTTAAAGAGGATACTGCTTTTAATGAATCCTTTCAAATACATGCCATTTTAGTTAAAGGTATTGAAGCTGAAGGCAGGAAGGAATTGAAAACTTTTTTAAAAGAGAATAGTGTTATCAACTATTGGGGGCAGAATTTCTGGTCAAAAACAATGCGCTATGCCTCAGTGGCTGTTTTTCTGTTATTTGCAGGATTATATGCTTTGGTTCATTTTTATTTACAACCTAAAACACAAAACAATGTTGCAATTGTGAGTGAAAATAAGACCATTCCGCCAAGAACAGAACCCAACGAAACTGAATTAAAAGAATCTGAATTAAAGCCAACACAAACGCCAGCTATTAATGAATTAGCAATCGAAGATACTGAAATTGATGAAATTACATCATCAAATGAAAACATTGGTTTAACGCTTCAAGAAGAAAGTTTAGATAAGGATGGTTATAATGAAGATGAGAAAATGATTCCAGAACCATCAAGCGAACAAGCAAAAGAAATGAGTGATTATTATGTTTTAAAAGAAATTAAACTATCAGACACGCTATTGCTAGCTGTTCATGTTGTTAAAAAAATAGATTATTCCAATTCAGATAAATTGAACAAATCCAAATCGCTTTCTAAATCCCCAATTCTGCCAAGAAATGTTCAAAATTCCAATTTAGAATCATCAGGTAATAATCAAAATCGTCAGGTAAATATTGACAGTGCTTCTGTCTCAAAAGCTGAAGATAAAGAAATCAAAACAAATGGTAAAAAAACAGAAGTTCAACCCAAATATCAGGTTGAGTTTTGGACTTCTCCCATCAATTTTAAAGGCTATAAGTTTGTCAACAAAACGATACAATTGTATGGCTTAGGAACTAGTAATATACAACTTAAAACATACAACAATCAATTGTATTTAATACATCAAAAAAACGTTTATATTCTCAATCAATGTATTGATGGCTGTGTTTTTAAGCCTTTGAATGATGATGAAATAGTAATATTGCTTTTAGATAATTAAATTGAAAATAGAATATATCAACCCATGCATTTTGTAAAATATCAAGGAACCGGCAACGACTTTATTTTAATAGACAACCGTAAGCGATTGTTCGACCATTTGGATGTTAAATCACTCTGTCATCCCAAATTTGGTATTGGTGCAGATGGTTTAATGTTGCTTCAAGAAATAGCAGGATTTGATTTTGAAATGGTGTATTACAACAGCGATGGTAATATTAGTTCCATGTGTGGCAATGGCGGAAGATGCATTGTAGATTTTGCAAAAAGCTTGGGTGTTTTCAAAAACGAATCCACCCACTTTAAAGCCATAGACGGACCTCATGACGCCATTTGGGATAATCATTATGTAGAATTAAAAATGATAGATGTTGAAAAAGTGGAAAATGAAAACAATCATTTTGTTTTGAATACGGGTTCGCCTCATTATGTAAAATTTGTAACCCATATTGATGGGTTAGATATCATCCAAGAAGCCCATTCAATCAGATACAGCGATAGATTCAAAGACGAGGGTATCAATGTTAATTTTGTAGAAGTGATTGATCAGCAAACGATTAAAGTTAGAACTTATGAAAGAGGTGTAGAAAACCAAACGTTAAGCTGTGGCACAGGTGTAACAGCATGTGCGTTGTCATTTTCTGTTTTTTCAAAACTAGGGAATTCAAAAAACGAAGTTCATATCCTAACGCCAGGTGGAAATTTAAAAGTAAAATTCACCAAAGAAGCTAAGTATACGGATATTTGGCTTTGCGGACCCGCAACCAAGGTTTATGAAGGTAATATAGAATTAGCTTAAATTGTTATTTTATCCAACAAAGTTTCCAATGCCAATTGATAACCTGCAATTCCTAACCCTACAATAGCACCGGTGTTGCAACTTTCTCCAACAATATCAACATGCCTAAAAGGCTCTCTTTGATAGATATTGGTAATATGAACAGCGATAGCAGGCAATTGAATTGATTTTAACGCATCAGCAATGGCAATCGAAGTGTGAGAAAAAGCACCTGCATTGATAATTATCCCATGGTATGTTTTAGTAGAACTTTGAATTTTTTCTACAACTTCAGATTCATGATTGCTTTGAAAATAAGATATTTCAATGTTATGAAAATTATTTTGAAGTGATGAAAGTAATTGTTCAGAATTAAAATCACCATACAATTCTGTTTGTCTTTGACCCAATAGATTGAGATTCACACCATGAATTAACAAAATTTGAGGCTTGTTCATGTTACAGTTTTTTTAGTTCAACTTCTTCAATTCTAGCAGCTTTCATCAACTGAATGGTAATTTCAAAGTTTTCAGTAACAATCTTATCTTTTTCAGTTGGAATACTTTCGTTGATGCTGATGATGTATCCTCCTAGAGTTTCATATTCTCCCTCAGGAATATTGAGATCATAAGTTTCGTTCAGATATTCAATGGCATGACGACCGCTAAATATATAATGATTGTCGTTAATTACAGTTTCCTTTAAATCTTCAACATCATATTCATCATCTATTTCGCCAAAAATTTCTTCAATAATATCTTCAATTGTTATGATGCCTGCAGTTCCGCCAAACTCATCCACCACAACAGAGATGCTCTTTCTTTTTAAAGTCATTTCTTTCAACTGGTCGTGTAAACTTCTACTTTTATTAGTAATTAAAATTGGCATAGTTACCTCAGAAATTGTTTTGGGTTTTTTAAGCATACTCGCTTGATGCACATAGCCAATAATGTTATCAATACTGCCTTTAAAAATCAGAATTTTAGAATGTCTTGTTTCAGTAAAAGTAGAAAATAGTTGTTCGATGGAACTTTTGTAATCCAATGCGACTAATTCAGTACGAGGTTTCATACAATCTCTCACCTTTAAGCTGCCAAAATCCAATGCGTTTTTAAACATTTCAGTACTTAAATTGGTGTCGTTATCCAACTCAATTTGACCTGTTTGAGAAATCAGATAATCCAAGTCAACCCTGCTAAAAACAGGCTTTGAGGAAGCATATTTTTCGCCAGTTAGCAATCTGATAAACCCTTTAGATAAAAAAGTGATAAAAGCCACAATGGGCCAAAGTAAAATGTAGCAAAAGTGAAATGGAATAATTAAAGCATTGAGAATTGAATCAGGATTAATTCTAAACAAAGATTTAGGTAAAAATTCAGCTGTTAATAATACAATTAATGTACTGATAATAGTTATAATCACAAATCTCCAAAATGGATCTGGAATGTTGTAAAGCAACATGTTTTCAAAAACCTTACCTGTGAATATACCATAAACAACCAATGCAATATTGTTGCCCACTAAGGAGGTGCTAATGAAACGGGTTGGATCTTTCATATACCAAGATAATATTTTAGCACTTAAAAAACCTTGTTTGTTTTGTAATTCAATTCTTAATTTATTGGAAGAAACAAAAGCTATTTCAATGCCTGAAAAAAAAGCAGAAAATAATAAGGTAATGGTAATAATAATTATTGATGGATCCATTGATGGGATATTGGTTGCAAATATAAGTTTGTTTTAATTCAAAAATACAAATGATAGTTTTTTATTACTTTTAATCAATAAACAATTGTAAAAATTGTGTCATATTTTTACAAAAAAAAACTAAGTAATAAATAATTCATTTAAAATATTAATTTAGCATTTTAATTTAATATAGATGATTAAAGTTTTACAAAAATCGTTTCTTTTAATGTCCATAAGCCTTTGCGCTCAACTTTCTTATTCACAAGATGGTGAATTATCTACTGAAGGGAAGCGTTTTTGGTTGACATTTATGGAGAATATTGGAACTGGTACTACCATTTACCAATATAAAGTGGTTATTAGTGGTAACAAAGCTGTAACAGGAACAATAAAAAATATTAGACAAAATACTTCTCAGAGTTTTTCTCTACCTGCAGGTGGAGGTGTTACTACCGTATTAATTAGCGAAACGGTTGGTGTAACTTCTGGGTCGGAGGGTACATCAAACAGAGACAGAGGTCTGTTTGTTGAATCTTCTGATACTATAGCAGTATCTGCACAAAGCACAAGAGATTATTCAGCTGATGCAGCACTAATATATCCTGTTGAAGCATTAGGGGTTGATTATAGAGTTGTGTCTTACCCTGGAGATGTTAGTACAGGTTTTGGTAGCAATGCGTCTTATCGATCGACATGTGCAATTGTTGCCACAGAAGATAATACGATGATAGATATCACACCAAGTTGTGCAACCCAAGGTGGAGGCTCAGCAGGTACAACTTTTACCATAACACTTCAAAGAGGGGAAACTTACCATATCAGAGCAAATACCAATAAATTGGATTTGTCTGGAACTTTAATCCAGGCCAGAGACTGCAAGAAAATTGCAGTTTTTGGTGGAGCAAATCGTTCATTACTCCTTCACTCTTCATGTGGCTCTGGTACAAATTCTTATGATCATCTTTATGAACAAATGATGCCAATTAATATTTGGGGAAAGAAATTTGCATTTATTCCTTCAATTTGGAGTGCAACCAATGTAAGAAGAGTTGAAATGGTGAAATTTGTTACTTCTCAAAATAGTACAGTTGTGAGAATGAATGGCAGAACCAAAATTTTATCTACTGCTGGTATGTCCGATACTTTTTACATTGTCACAAACCAAAATAGACCTGAGGGGATTATAATAGCCAATAAACCTATAGCAGTTTGTCAATTATTATTATCAGAGCGTTGCGATGGTTCTTCCTCAAACACCGATCCCGCTATGATATGGGTTCCACCTTTAGAACAAACTTTAAAATCATTGAATTTTTCATGCGAAAGAGCCAATACAATCAATAAATTTTTTATTAATGTTGTAGTAAAAACTAGATTTAAACATCAATTGCTTATAGATGGTGTTCCGCCAACAGCTCCATGGAAATTGGTGCAATTCGACACCAGCTACTCTTATATTCAACAAGCTGGTCTAACTGAAGGACAGCACGACTTGTCTCACCCAGTTGGTTTTTATGCAATGCTTTATGCTTATGGTGATTATGGTTCATATGGTTTTAATGCGGGGTCATCTATTAAACCATTGAGTTTTTTTAGTTTAGTAAATGGTAAAAGTAGCGCAGATTTTGAGGCAGATAGTAGTTTTTTTAGTGTTTGCGAAGGGGCATCAATCCCTTTCGAAGGAGGAGCGTCTACCACAACAGGTGTATCATGGAAATGGCATATCTATCCGCCCGTAGGTAATGTTTTCACCAGAACTTCACGAACCTTTTCCTATACATTCCCAGACACGGGCGTTTACAATGTTTCAATGATTGCAATTAGAGCAGCTAATGGCACATGCAACGGTAGTTCTACAGTTGAAGACACAGTTAAAACTGAAGTTAAAGTTTATAACAAACCATATATCAAGTTGATGAAAGATACCACGATTTGTTTTGGTAACAGCTTTCAGTTAAAATCAGAAACCAATGGCGATACTAATTATATATTTTCTCCTCCTACATGGTTGAGTTGTACCAATTGTTTTGAGCCAACAGTAAAACCTTTAGTAGATACTGCATATTATGTTGTAGCTACTCGATTTGGATGTCAACCAAGCAGAGATACTATGCGGGTTTTTATTCGTGATTCTTTTTATCTAAGTGTTAGCAATGATACTACCATTTGCAGAGGAACATCAGCGATGCTTGGAGCAACAGCGATTGGAGGATTAAGTAGTAATTTAAAAGTAAATTGGAGTCATCAATTGGGTAGCGGTTTTTCCAAAACTGTTTCTCCAAAAGTAACAACTACTTATATGGCTGTTTTAACAGATAGTTGTTCTAGAAATCAATTTGGTGATTATTATGCAGATACTAATTATATTAAAGTTACAGTATATGATAGTTTAAAAATTACTATGCCCAAAGATACTTTAATATGCGAAGGTAATTCTGTTGATTTAGAGGTTTCTATTGCAGGAGGAAGGCCGGGCACATCTGTTGTAAATTGGTCTCATAGTTTAGGACAAGGTTTAAATAAAACAGTTACAGCTGGCAATGACACTATTACTTATAAAGCGGTTTTATCTGATGGATGTACAAATCCTCAAGACAGTGGTTATGTAACAGTTTTTGTTAGACCGGGTATTAGAATAGATTCACTTTATTTTACAACACCAGTTTGTAAAAATACCCCCTTTAAAATCAGCGCAAGAGCATCAGGCGGAGATTCATTAGGTTATTTATTTCGATTATTTGATTTAACATCAGGTATTGTTTTAAAGGATTCTTTTAAATATTCAAGAAATCCTGAATTTACTTTGCAAATAAAAGACAAATCGAGGTTTAGGATAGTCATGAATCAAACTTGTAATTCGCAACAAATCAGTGGTAACATCATGAATATTGATATAAAGAATGGTTTAGTTGCTAATGCCAATAGGCTTGTTGACACCATTTGTACAGGTCAATCATATAACATTGGATTTAATGCTACTAGTTCTGAGGGAAATCCTATTAAATTTGTGTTGAGAAGAAAAAATGGTATTAACTATCAAGCAATTGATTCTACTACTCATTTGTCAACAGCTAGTTTTACTGTGTCACCAACAATTACATTAACAGAATACCAAATGATTGCTGACGACAATTGCAGCAGACCAGATACAGCTTATTTTAAATTATACATCAGAACGCCTTTAACGCTTACTGCTTTAACCGATGATCAACTTTGTCGCAATGAAGCTAAAACTTTCACTGCAAATCCCTCTGGTGGCAGGGTGCAATCATACGAATACAGATGGTATGAAATATCAAACAACAACACGATAGGAGTTAATAAAACCCTCGTTTACACACCAAATCAATCCATGGAAATTGGATTGGAGGTTGTTGATGCTTGCTCTGCACCAGTTTCTCGCAAAGCAGTTTTAATGGTAGCACCTACAGTTACAGATAGCACACTTGCATTAGACCTTGAAGGTTGTGAACCATATAGCACAACCATATTTCATCCAAAAACTATTGGTACGGCTCCTTTAAATCCAACTTTTACTTGGAAATGGTATATTAACAACAATAATACACTTGATGTACCTTCAACTGGAGGTCAAAATCATCCAGATATTCCAAGAAACTTTGCAACAAGTGGTGTATATAATGTTAGAGTAGATATGCAATTACCAAACAACAAAATCTGTTACTCATTTAACGAAAATATAGATGTTTGGAAACAAGCTGTTGCTGATTTTGATTGGACTCCTCTTAAAATTGACATCGTTGAGCCAGAAGTGAGTTTTACTAATGGATCGTCTGGTGCCACTCAATACCAATGGTCTATAAGCGATGGAGCCAATTACTCAGATGTTAACCCAAAACATAGTTTCAAAGACACTGGCATGTTTAGTATAACTTTAAACGCCACAAATGCTAATGGTTGTGATAGTAGCATAACTAAATCATTGAGGGTTTTAGATATCTTTAGAATATTCATTCCAGGGGCGTTTAGCCCCAACGAAGATGATGTCAATTCTGTTTGGTATCCAAGATTTACATCAACTCTAACAGTTGAAATAACCATTTACAATCGATGGGGAGAAAAACTATTTTTCAGTAACGATAACTCAGGTAAATGGGATGGTACATTTAATGGCAAGCCAGCTCCGGAAGGTATCTATTATTACAACTTAAAAGTTAGAGACAATAGAAAAAAATGGTATTACTACAATGGAACTTTAACGCTTTTGAGATAATCGTTAACAAGTATTTTATCTGATTCTGTGTTTTTATTCAAATGGTTTTCATTTGATTGAGTCATTTCAATATTGCCTTAATCTAAAAAATGGAAAAGTTTAGAAAAAGAAAAAAAAGTGAAACACTGGGCGATTTTTATCTTTATATTAATGCTGACTATTCAATTAAAATCACAGAATTTCCAAGGTGTTCTTTGTTATGAAATTAAAACATATACCAAATTAAAAGATACCATTATAAGCGGGTTAGATACTTTTGAAATTCATATTAATGAGCACCTCTTTTCTTATCGCTACTTTAAAGATAACAGAAGATTTATTGTTGATTATAAAAAACTACTTATCTATAGCTTTGAAGAAAAAAAAGCTGTGATAGAAAAACTAGATACTACTATGCCTGAAAGTTTTTCTGGTTTTGAACAAGGCATCATTGAAAAATGTAAAGATGACTCCATTTCATTCTCGATAAATGAATTATATACTCAGTTTAGAGGTTATAGTAAATGTGGTAGTTATTTTGTTAAATGTTTAAAAGATTCTAGCCTAGAGATTAATCAAATGTATTTAAATCAAACTGATCCCTATGGAGAATATGCAAAGTTTTATAGGAACAAAATTATTAAAGAACTTGATGTAGAATATTTCGGTATTATTAATGCCCGCTATTTACTTATTAGCATACAATCACAAAAGGCCAATCAATCTATGTTTAAATTGCCAAGAAGAAAGTATATTTGGCATGATAAGAAGTTTAAATTTGTTAAATTCAAAAACTAGGTTTAATACCGAAATATTTTGGATTAATTTGTAAAGCAGACTGGTATTACAATTGAAAATCTCTTGTTGAATTGTTGTAAGATTTTTAGAAAATTAATTTTAACTCAAAACACGGCAAGAATATTTTTGGCTTTTAATAAACATTCTAGATATTCTTCTTCAGCATTTGAATCATAAGTAATGGCGCCTCCAACTTTATAACTGATGATATGTTTTTGTTTATCTAATTCCAAACTTCTAATAACAACATTAAAGTCAAAATCCTTGTTAGGTGCAATATAACCTAAACAGCCGCTATATATACCTCTATCTACATCTTCGTATAAATCAATGTGCTTCATGACCTCGATTTTAGGCGCTCCAGTCATGCTTCCCATAGGAAATAAAGATCTAAATATTTCGGCAAATCTTACTCCAGATTTCAACTTTCCTTCAACGCTAGAAATCAAGTGATTAAGCGATTTAAACGTATAAACCCCAAATAATTCAGAAACTTTGATGGTTCCAGTTTTGCATACTTTTGCTAAATCATTTCTAACTAAGTCAACAATCATTACGTTTTCAGCTTGGTCTTTCTCGCTTTTTTTTAGTTTTTCAATTTGAATATCATTTTCATATTCGCTGCGATGGTTGGTGCCTTTAATTGGTTGAGATAAAAGTAGATCATTGTTTTTTTTAATAAATCGTTCAGGACTATTGCAGGTTAAATTAAATTCAGCGTTTTTAAAATATGCTGCAAATGGTGCAGGACTATTTTTAACCAAGGTAAAGTGAATATCGAGCAAAGAGTTTTTCTCATAATTAGCCTGAAATGCCATGCAATAATTCATCTCATAATAAACGCCTTCAATAATGTCTCGCTTTATTTTTTCTACCATTTTGAGGTAGTTTTCATAACTCGTTTGAGCTTTAAAATCTGGTTTAACAATAGTGGAAATATTTGCATTAATTGTCTCAAACTCCTTAAACCCAGATATTATATTTATAAAATCTGATTCACCTATGCCATTGTTTATCAATTGCAAGCTGTTTGAATTTGTCTCTATCATCAACACAATTTTGGGTTCGAAGAGAAAATGCTTAAGAATTTCATTTTCCATACTTTGGTAATTCATATTGCCAAAAATCCAATATTGATTGTCTTCAATTTCTTGAAACAAATGATTATGAGTGTTGGGGAGTTTTCTTTTTAAACCCAAGCCAGCAATCAATTCATAAGTGTTTTTATTTAAAGCAGAGTTAATCTCTCTGCTATCACATACACAAGCAGTATCAAATGTTTCAGCATACAGATAAATTTGTTGCTTGATTAAATCTAGATTATCAAAATCAATTTTAAACATTCGGATGGTAGGTGTAAAAGATGTTTTCAGCTGCTTTATTGCCAACAACAATTGATATTTGTTCAAGAGATGCCTCTTTGATTTTTTTTAGGGATTTAAAGTGTTTTAGCAACAAGTCGGCTGTTTTGTCGCCAATTCCATCTATTTCTGTTAGTTCTGTTATTGTAAAACCCTTGCTTCGTCTATTTCTATGATGAGTAATTCCAAATCGATGAGCCTCGTCTCTCATTTGTTGAATGATTTTCAAAGTTTCAGATTTTTTATCTAAATAAAGTGGTAAGGTATCGCCTGGATAATAAATTTCTTCTAACCTTTTTGCAATACCAATAATTGCTACTTTTTCATATATGCCTAGTTTTTTTAAGGCTTGAACTGATGCGCTAAGTTGACCTTTGCCACCATCAATTACAATTAAATTAGGAAGTTCTGTGTTCTCGGCCAACATTCTTGAATAACGTCTTGTTAACACTTCTTGCATCGAAGCAAAATCATTAGGACCAATGACTGTTTTAATATTAAAATGTCTGTAATCATTTTTGCTTGGCTTGGCATTTCTAAAAACAACACATGCAGATACAGGGTTTGTGCCTTGGATATTTGAATTATCAAAACATTCTATATGTTTGGGCAGTTCTTTTAATCTTAAATCTTCTTTCATCACAGTTAAAACCCTTTCCACGCGCAAATCTGGGTCCAATTTTTCAGCATTTTGTTGTTTCTCAAGTTTCAATACCAAAGCGTTTTTGATACTTAAATCCAACAATTTCTTTTTGTCGCCTGCTAATGGAATTGTAATTGGGAAATTGGTTTCTAAATCCAGTTTAAATGGCACAATGAACTCCTCATTTTCGGTAGGATTCATGTTTTTAAATTGAGCAATGGCATTTTGCAAAATCTCTACATCAGTTTCATCAATTTTCTTTTTTATTTCTAGATTTTGGGATTGAACAATCATGCCATTGTTAACCCTTAAATAGTTGATGTATGATGCTTGTGGTGTAGATGTCATGCCAAATACATCTACATTGCTGATGGTATGACTGACTATAGTTGATTTTGATTGATAATTTTCTAGCCAATCCAGTTTTTGTTTGTATTCATGTGCTTCTTCAAAAGCTAAAATTGCTGCTCGTTCCTCAATCTGCAGTTTCAAATGCTTTTTTACAACACTTAAATTCCCCTTTAAAATATGTTTGATGTTAACAATGCTTTGATTGTAGTCGGTCTCACTTTGATAGTTTTGACAGGGCCCCTTGCAATTGCCAATTTGATATTCCAAACAAACTGAAAACTTGCCATCACCAATCGATTTGGGAGTTAAATTTAGGTTGCAATTTCGGGTTGGATAAAGTTTAAGCGCCAATTCAAGTACGGTGTTCATCATTTTTTTATTGGCATATGGGCCAATATACTCCGAGCCATCCTTTATTGGATTTCTTACAACAAATATCTTTGGGAAAAAACCTTTTGTGATTTTGATATAGGGATATGATTTATCATCTTTTAAATTGATATTATATCTAGGCTGCAACTCTTTTATTAAAAGATTTTCGAGCAATAGGGCATCATATTCAGTGTCGACTACTGTGTATTCAATGCGTTTGATTTTAGAAACTAAGACATTGGTTTTACGGTTATCGTGTGCTTTTACAAAATAAGAACTGACCCTTTTTTTAAGATGTTTGGCTTTGCCTACGTATATAATATTATCTAGATCATCAAAGTATTTATAAACGCCCGGTTGCAAAGGCAATGAAGAAATGGTATCTTTTAAATGACTAAAATCTTTCAATTTAAAATCGATTTTAACAGATGAATAACGATGATATTAAAGTGATTTTATCAAAGTGTGATAAGTTATTTTCTAAATATTTCAAACTTCATGAATCCCCATTTTTGAAGTCGGTATTGCAGAGAAACTTTTAAAACACCCAAGCCATAAATACTACTTCTCTTAAAATTGATACTACTAGCTTCATCAAAATATTTAGTTGGGCATGTAATTTCTGCAATATCAAAACCAGCATAAAAAATCTGAGCAATCATTTGATTATCGAAAATAAAATCGTCTGAATTTGCCTCGATATCTATTTTTTCAAAAATCTTTTTATCAAACGCTCTATAACCTGTATGGTATTCAGATAGTTTTTGAGAAAGCATGATGTTTTGAAATAGGGTTAAACATCTATTGGCTATATATTTATACATTGGCATACCACCTTTTAAAGCGCCTTTGCCTAAAATTCGGCTGCCAAAAACTACAGGATAAACATCATTGGCAATGATGTAGGCCATGCTTTCTATCAGTTGTGGTGTGTATTGATAATCGGGATGGAGCATGATGATAATGTCTGAATTTAAACTTAAGGCCTTGTTATAACAGGTTTTTTGATTGCCTCCATATCCTCTGTTTACTTCATGTTTGACTACATGCTGGATGCCTAACTCCTTAGCTTTGGTGAGGGTTTCATCTTTGCTATTATCATCTACTAAAACCACTTCATCTACAATGTTGAAAGGGATTTCGTTGTATGTTTTTTCGAGAGTTGCTGCTGCATTGTATGCTGGCAGTACAACAGCTATTTTTTTGCCTTTAATCATAAAAAGGGCAAATTTAATCTAATATCTCTGATTTATTTTTTAAAATATTTGCAAAAAAGCAAGTGAATCTGTATTCTTGAACATGAATTCATTTTTATCAAAATTTCGTTCACAGGTTTTTGAAGGTGCCATTGATTTGTTTAAAAAAGTTTTTGTGCAACATTTGTTTTTATATTTGATTATTACAATTATTTCTTTGTTAATTGTAATGCCTTTGATGATTTATGGTTTAGGTTGGACTTTAACCGATTTGATCAACATTGAGCAAACATCTCAAACTATTATAGAAGGCATAAATAAAGGGGCGGATCCAGAAGAATTGATTTTAGGACTTTTTTCGAATGTAAATTATGGAATTTTGTTTTTGGCGGGTATAATTAGTCTTTTTATAAATTCTTTTTCTTATATAGTTTTTTTAAAAATCAACCAAAACAAAGTTTTTGATACTAACTTTACCTTAGTCGACCATATTAAATCTACTTCATTTTCTGCTATTCTTAAAATGATAGGTTTCTATTTTTTGCTGATGTTATTAATTTCGGCTTCTTTCCTTTTGTTTTTCGTTATCATATTTAGAATTGCTCTATTATCTAAGGTGCTAGCCATTTTATTAGGCTTCTTCGGATTCTTTTTTGTATGTATTTTCCTTTGCCGATTTACATTAGCATTGCCAGCACTTATTCATGGCAATCTATCTATCACCAATGCTTTTGGATATAGTTTTGTAAATCTTACATGGAAAAGAGCCGGCCTTTTGTTTTTAATGAGCATAGCATTGTTTATTGCCTTTGGGGTTATTTCTGCAATCTTGTCTTTAATAACCTTGCCATTAAAATCCGATGCAGGTGAAATCAGTTACATCTATTTTGCTCTCCAACAAGTTACTTCATTTATTGCAGGTATTGTAATGTTATCATTTAGTTTTTCGGCTTTGAGTGCTTTGTATTACCGCTATAGCGCTGACGAGAATCAAGAAGAAGATAACATTGAAAAACATTTGATAGACCCCCTAGAATAACTCAAGTCCATCCATAGAAGCGGGCTTGGCTAATTTCATCATTTTTAAAATTGTAGGTGCCACATCGGCTAACTTGCCATCTTTAAGTTGTTTTTCTGTGCAATGATTACTCAATATAAAACATGGCACAGGATTCATGCTATGTGCAGTGTTGGGCGTTCCGTCTATATTTTTTGCCTCATCAGAATTACCATGATCGGCTATAATCACAAATTGATAGCCTTGTTTTAAACCTGCTTCAACAATGCGTCTGGCGCAATCATCCACCGTTTCGGCTGCTTTGATAATGGCTTCCCAAACACCAGTGTGACCTACCATGTCTGTGTTGGCAAAGTTTAAACATATAAAATCAAATTTATCTGAAGCTACTGCTTCTAAAATCTTTTCAGTAAGTGGTAAAGCACTCATTTCGGGTTGCATATCATAAGTTGCTACATCTGGCGAGGGCTCCATAACGCGTTCTTCGCCATCAAAGGGCTCTTCTCTGCCTCCTGAGAAAAAGAAGGTGACATGCGGATACTTTTCCGTTTCGGCACTTCTCAATTGTTTTAAACCATGTTGACTTATCACTTCTCCCAAAGTTTCAGTAATGTTTTGAGATTTAAAAACCACTTTCACATTTTGGTATGTTTTGTCGTATTCTGTCATGGTGGCGTAATACAAGTTCAATTTGCGCATACCATATTCATGGTTGTTAGCTTGGGTTAAAACCTGAGTAATTTGTCTGCCTCTATCAGTTCTGAAATTAAAACAAAACACCGCATCGCCATCCTTAATTTTTGTTTCATCGTTGCCATTGATGATACATGGTTCTATAAATTCGTCTGTGATGCCATTGGCATAACTATTTTTCATGGCTTCGGTTGCAGACGAAAAGTTTTCGCCCAATCCTTCCACCATCAATTTATAAGCTTTCTTGGTTTTGCCCCATCTTTTGTCTCTGTCCATTGCGAAATATCTGCCCACAATAGACACAATTCTGGCATTTGTTTTTTCTATTGCCAACTCCAAGGTTTCTAGAAATCCCAAGCCCGATTCGGGGTCGGTATCTCTGCCATCTGTAAACGCATGAATGTAGATATTGGCAACACCTTTTTGTGTAAAAATATGACACAATCTTACCAAATGCCCCATGCTGCTATGCACACCGCCATTGCTAACCAAACCAATCAAATGCAATGGTTTGTTGTTTGCTATGGTATAATTTGCCAGATTTGTAATTTCCATTTCGTTGGCAGCTGAGCCATCTTCAAATTTTTTGTTGATAAGTGCCAATTGTTGCCAAACCACTCTGCCCGAACCAATGTTCATGTGTCCCACCTCGCTGTTTCCCATCTGTCCCTCGGGCAAACCAACCGCATTACCAAAAGTAGTCAACCTGCCATGAGCCGCTTTTTCGTATAATGAATCAATAAACGGGGTGTTGGCATTGAAAATACCATCTGTAAAATCTGATTTACCAATACCCCAACCATCCAAAATCATTAAAAAAACTTTGTTTGAATTCATGTGGCAAATATATTCTATGCAAATGAATTTAATAACTTTGATTTTTATCTCATTATTTCCGAATTTTAAAATATTAAAAAGCATTACATTTGTTTCAAAAAGAAATAAAACAATATTCTTTTCGTTATAATAATTATGTTATTTAAATCTAAATTTTTTCAATGGATAATAGCCATCATATTCTTTGCTGGGATTCAAATAGTTGTTTATTATACATTCTTTTCAAAAGAGGATAAAGACCAAGAAAAATTGTTGAAAAAAACCATTGAATTAGAACGTTTGAATATTTCATTAACTAGAGAAGCTTTTGAAAATTATCCTTTTAAGGAAAATATGTATAGACGCCAATACTATTTTGACACTTTAAAGAGTGTATTAGATTCAAGTATATTTTATTACCCCCAAATTAATACAAAACTTATCAAGGATTTTGGGGTCTATACTACAAAATTGGGATTTAAAGATAGTTTTGAAATAGTAAAAAATATTTTTGAATCGCATTCAAAAGAAGATTTTGAATTAAAAACACTGACTTTTTTGAATAAAGTTGGTAAAGAAACTTTTAGAAGGCCAAAAAGTATTTGCGGTAGTTTGATTTATGCTTCAAGGTCTAGTTATGAAACTCCACTTGGTGTGCCTTTGCCAGTATATATTGGGATGTGGGGTTATGGTAGTTTAGATTTAAGCAAAAATCTAAAAACAAACATTAAATTAGATATTGATTCAAAATACAATTATATGGGTTATTTGCCAGCAGATAAACTTGGCAATCATGTGTTTGAAGGTTCTTATTCTCTTAATTATCTTGGTGAAAAAGTTGAATTGTTTTTCGACCCAGTTTATTACCATGTTACTGAACCAAAAATCATTACAAAACTCATTGATAAAGAATTCTTAGACATCAACAAAGACAATATCGTTCAGTTTGATTTTGGTTTATACAAAAGCAAAGATATTGTGATAAAAGCTGAAGGTGCATCTATTCAAATAATCAAATATAACAAAGCGATTGTTCATCCCACAAACAAGTATGTTAAAATTTCGTTCGAACTTAATAAAGATGGAAAAAAAACAAATCTTGGCTATAAAGCATACATTGCTAAATAAACATTGAACCAAAGTTGGTTTTACTTACACTCTAATTAACGAAAGTCATTAACTTTGTTTGAATTCATGGTGCAAATATATTGCAATAATTTCTGAGATTTTACCGTTTTAATGGAAGGGGAGCCTAACCGCTCCCAAGTAATTCGGGAGGGCAATAAGTGAGATATACAGTTGGTCTATGTTCAGCATTAATCACAAATGATAAACAAACAATAAATGGACTGTTGAAGAACTTGTCTTTTTTGATGAAAGCCGTATTTATTACAATAATGTCAATAATAGCTGTTCTTTACAATAATTGGTCTAAAGCAGCTCTTTTTAATTATTTTTGGAAAAACAAAAAGAATGTTGTTTGTTTGTGGTAGCTGAACTAAAAATATTAGGAAATTTAATTTTAGTAAAAAGTTCTCCTAATAGGATGATTATTAGGTTTATTTGGGAGCTTTTGTGAGATAAAAATTTGATATATTTAAGTTAGCATATACTCCAAAAATAATAATATGAATGATTTAGAAAAATATTTTAAACAGAATGATAAAAAACTTATCCATAAATGGATGCACTATTTTGAGGTATATGATCGGCATTTTAGTAAGTATAGAAACAAGGATGTTGTAATTCTTGAAATAGGTGTTTCACAAGGAGGCAGTCTTCAAATGTGGAAAGATTATTTTGGAGATAGAGCTAAGATTTATGGGATAGATGTCAATCCAAAATGCAAAGAGCTGGAAGAAGAAAATATCAAAATATTTATTGGTTCACAATCTGATGCAAAGTTTTTAAGAGAAGTGAAAAAACAAATTCCACCACTAGATATTCTGATTGATGATGGAGGTCATACAATGGTTCAACAAATAGTAAGTTTTGAGGAGTTATTTAATTGTATTAAAGATGATGGAGTTTATTTATGCGAAGATTTACATACATCCTATTGGTTAAAATATGGAGGAGGTCATAAAAGAAGAGGTACATTCATTGAATACAGTAAAAATTTTATTGATTATCTAAATGCTTATCATTCCAAGCAAAGAACACTTAAGGTAAATGAATTTACAAAATCGGTATTTTCAATACACTATTATGATAGCATCGTTGTTTTAGAAAAAAGACCCATAGAACCACCTCGCCACGAGATGACTGGCACTCCTTCTTTTGAATATCCAAGTAATTCCAAATCTTTTTTCCCTAAATTAAAAGAAAAAACAATACTAGCTATAATCTCAGGCATTAATAAGGTGTTGCGTTTTTTTAGATTGAGTGGTTTCATTTGGAAATAAACAAGGATAATCGAAAAGTAAACTGATGATAATCATTCAAAGTTTTGTTAGGGTATTTCATTTGAATATCTTTTTTAAAGACTAGTAATTTGTTTTTTCTTTAAATTCGCCACATGAATCTACAGAAAATATGTGCAGATACCATTCCTTTGGTGATTGAAGTTGGTAAATATATCATTGCTCAACGCAAAACTTTTGATAACAAGGTAGTAGAGGAAAAGGGGCTTAATCAATTGGTGAGTTTTGTAGATATTGAGGCTGAAAAACAATTGGTGGAGGGTTTGAAACACATTGTTCCTGAAGCGGGCTTTATTACCGAAGAAGACACCGTTGCTCAACAACAGACTGACCTGGTTTGGATTATCGACCCACTGGATGGAACTACTAATTTTATACATAATTTGCCTGTTTATAGCATCAGTGTTGCCTTGGCTAGGGGTAATGAGATTTTAGTAGGAATTGTTTTTGAATTGGGCAAGAAAGATCTTTTTTCGGCTTGGCAATATGGGGGGGCTTATTGCAATGGTGAACGGATTGGGGTTACTAAAACAACGGAACTAACTAGTTCTCTGATTGCTACAGGTTTTCCTTATTATGAATTTGATCAAATGGATGCTTATATCAATACTTTAACTTACTTGATGAAAAACACACATGGTTTGCGTAGGCTTGGTTCTGCTGCTGTAGATTTGGCTTATGTGGCTTGTGGCAAGTTCGATGGTTTTTTTGAAACTGGCTTGCATGCTTGGGATGTAGCAGCAGGTTGTTTATTGGTGCAGGAAGCAGGCGGAAACGTGTTGGATTTTAAAGGTGGTAATGATTATTTGTTTGGCAAAAGTATTACTGCTGGCAATGTGCCAATTAATAAGACTTTAAATGAATTAGTGAAGCGAAATTTTGGGTAAACTGAAGTTTATCAGTATGTTTTTCTGACTATATTTTCAACTATTGCTTGATGAATTTATGTATCGATGTCTCTTGATTGCTAGAAACCATGATGATATATAGTCCTTTTTTCCAATCTATAGTGTTGATTTCTGTTGATAAATCAGATGCATTGTTTTCAAAAATTATTTGACCTAAGTTATTCAAAACACGTATTTGTTGAATTGGTTCATTGGCTTGAATTTTGAGTTGTTTATCAAAAGGATTTGGAAATATTTTTACAAAACTTTGAATATGGGCATGGTGAATGTTTGTAAAATCAGGTATACTAAGTGTTTGAATACTTGAATCTTGACAACCCATTGTGTCTGTTCCTGTTAATGCAACTTTAACATCAGAACTGGTATAAGGTCTCATATCTACATTAACACTTTGAGAATTGCTTATTAGTGAATCATTAAGTCGCCAAGTGTAATTAGACAATTTTAAATCCAAGGGTGTTAATTGATAATTATACCAGTTTTTAATAAAGCTAAATTCAACATTAGGTTTAACATTGGTTTTTATAGTAATAGGTCCGTAAGTTTTATTGCACGTATTAAACTTACAAATTACCTTTACTTGGTCATTATTGTTGAGTCCCTGATAAGTGAAAGAAGAATCTGGTCCATCATAAACGATGGTGTTATTCTTGTAAAATTTAAAATTACTGTATAGAGGCAACACAGTATAAACAAAAGTGTTTTGACAAACAGACTGGTTATATATGCCATCGTCATTATCTGGCAACACATCAACAATGTAAGGGATTTTTTCAATAATTGGGGGGCAGTTTAAACTGTTGCTATCTATGATGCTGATGCGTATTGTGTCAGATTTTGTTGGCACAAAAGAAAAGATAGTATCCAACCCTCTGGTTCCATTATTAAAGGATACACTGTAATTTGATTTATAAAGCAATTGGATATTTATATTAATTGATGTTCCGGCACAAACTCTGTTGCCATAATTAATGCTGTATTCCATGTTTGAGCAAGCACTTGTTTTGATTAAAAAAGATGTATCAGAAAATTGACATACACCGCTTTGGAAACTTCTGATAGTGATATTGTAATTGGTGTTTGCCGTTAACTGATCTATGAATAAAAAGGAATCTGCTGTTGTTGAAGAAAAGCCAGATTGATTAATTGAATATTGATATTGAGAGATGTTTGAATTTTTCTTCCAATTGATTCTGATGGTTGAAGTTGTTTTTACTACAGAAAAATTAGATGGATATAACTTTGGCGTTATGGTTAAATTCAAACTGTTAGAAACGGCACTCAAACAACCATTAGACGATTTGCCAATTGCTGTTATGTTGGCGTTGTTAGGAAAACTGATAAAAGCTTTAACGCCATTTGTTTTTTGAGAAAGATTGCCATTGATATACCATAAGACAGTATCTAAAAATTGACCTTGAGCAAAAAACGAGTCAGATATTCTGTCGCAAAAATTATTTAAACCACTTTTGTTACTAATACTTATACTAGGTTCATCAAAATGATTTAATCTAAACACATTGCTTAAAGTGCTACAGCCACTAGTGTTATTAGTAACTCTAACTCTGTAATTTCCTGTGTCTTTTGCAGTAATAGTTCTCGTGGTTTTATTGATGGGTTGCCATAAATAAGTGTGATTGGTGAGATTATTGGCTATCAATTGTATAGAATCGCCTTTGCAAATTGATGCAGATGTTCCATTTGAAATTGTTGCAGCTGGACTTGCAGTTAGCGTAATTTTAAGCGTGTCAGGTGCGCTTTGGCCTTTGCTATTTCTGACTCTTAGTATGGCTAGTTTTTGTCCAATACTACCCCAAGCTACGCTTGGGTTTTGCAACGTGCTAGATGAGGGTGTTCCGCCTGGAAATTGCCAAGCATAACTTGTAGGACTATTGGTGCCACTGCCATTAAAATTTATATTGGAGTTGGTGCAAAGCGGGTTGGTAGAAGTAGTAGCTGTTGCCACAGGCAATAAACTAGATGGTAAAACTTCAAAAGTTTTGGCATACACTAAATCGCCACTGTTGTTGGAATTGTTATTGTCAGTTGCCATTACAACCACATAAAAAGTTATTTTACCAACATTAGAGTTGGGTGCTTTCCAATCAAAAGTCCATCTAGTGCTATCTGTTCCAACATTTGCGGTGCCTGTTGAAGTGTGTTGAATGTATTCTCTGGTTTTAGAACTAACTGTTGCGGTTACTCTACTAGTTCTATTGTTCGTGTTTGTAAATGAACCAATAGGGTCATTGCTTGCATTTAAAGCCGTTATTTGAAAGCCAAACTTAGAACGCCCCGTTTGTTTAAATGTAACAGCTAATGTATAAGTTGAATCAGGTAAATAACCATTTCCTGTAAAATTGCCTCCAAATCTTAAGCTGTTTAGCTGAGTGCCTGTCGTTATCAAACTTCCTCCATGACAAGATGTGCAATTGCTTTCGTTTGGAGCATTTGTATAACCTCCACCTGGTCCATTTGCGTTGTTGATAGCGCTCGTTAAAAATATAATAAATAATGAGCCAATAGCAAGGTTAATAAGTAATCTTTTTTTCATATATATAAGCGACAAATCTAGTTATTAATAAATTCACTTTGTTTAACACTGCTTAATTTGACAAAAAAATGACAAAAGCTTGTTGTCACAAACTTTTTTAATTTATTATTTTACAAATCGATGTGTTAAAAAATAGAAATACTTTGATGAACAATTGACTTAACTCAATGTAAAAAAAATAAGTTTTTAGTTTCAATTAATTTAAACGCAAAATATTTGAATTAAACTAAAAATAACAGTTCTGAGAATTGTGGATTTGATAAAACTTGTATGATTCCTAATTTAATTATTTATATCTGAGATAATCATTCTTTTGGGATAGATATAATTTATATTACTTTGAGGTTTAATTAATTAAGTTGCTCTTTATGTCTAATGAAATTCTCATTTACCTAAAAATCTCTTTTCAAACGCTTTTGTGTTACTATCGTTTACATAGTCTATTTGAAGTGTCTTAAATATGGATTTAAAAGACCAAAAGGCCCAGTTGAATGCCACATTAGCTGCATGGTCTTTGCGTTTTAATAAGGTGATGAGTGGTATCCAAAAAACATGTTTCATTAACTGAAAACAATAGGTCTTAAAATGATGGTTTTTTAAATAAGTTAATTCATTGCGAATGCCATAATAACTTTTCCAAATACCGTTGTATGGTGCATGTAAATAAGGTGAACCATCAGAGCGCTTAACGTCATTATGCCAAACATATAAGTTGGGTGTGTGAATGCCCTCAAAACCATGTCTGTTCATGCGTTCGGTATATTCCCAATCATCATAATAAATAAAAAAGGAATGAATCGGTAAACCCACTTTTTTAATAGCATTAGCATTAAAACTCAAGCCTGCAAATTGTGCTTTTAAGAGTCTAGGATATTCTGTAGTGATTTGATTTTTATAGTACAAAAATCCATCGAGTTTATATCTATCGTGAATAGAAATTACTTTGGGATAAATGAATCCTATTTCGGAAAAATTTTGGGACTTAATTGTTTGTTCTATATGTAAGATATGGTTTTTAGGTAGAATAATATCGTCCTCTACGCCTATTATCCAGTCTGCACCCATTTTTACACATTGGTTCAAACCAAAATAGTAGGCCCCAGCACCGCCTGTGTTTTGGTTGAGATTAAAAATATGGGCATCGTTTTGATAGTTTTTTAAAAGTTCTGAAGTGTTGTCTGTCGAACAGTTATTGATGATTACAATTTCATCTGCTTTTCTTTTTTGAGAAAGCAATCTCTTCATTGCTTTTTCGAGGCTCTTAGAGCGATTGTAAGTGATTACTAGCGCAAAAATTTTCATGGCTTTTGAAGAATTTGTTCAGCTTGATTAAGTGCAGACGCAATAACTTGATGCATGTCGTAATATTTGAATTCTGCTAATCTACCGCCTAAGATGTAGTTTTGTTCTTTTGCCATTCCCAAATATTCAGCATATCGTTTTTTGTTTTCATTGTCAATAATAGGGTAGTAGGGTTCGTTGTTTGAATTATAATCCTGTGGGAATTCTTTAGTAATAACCGTGTGAGGAAGATTGGAAGGATGAAAGTGTTTGTGCTCTATAATTCTGGTATAAGCAATGTCTGCAGATGGATAATTAATAACAGAATAAGGTTGAAATTCTTTTGCTGCAATGGTTTCATTTTCAAATCTGAGACTTCTATAATCTAATTTGCCAAATTGATAATCAAATAATTGATCGATGCAACCTGTGTAAACAATGGTTTCGGCTTGGTTTTCCCAATGGCTTTTGTTTTCAAAAAAATCTGTGTTGAGTTTTAGGTCGATGCCATTCAATAATTGGTCGATAATGACATTATATCCGCCCTCGGGAATGCCTTGAAATTTGTCGTCAAAATAAAATTCATTATGGTCTTGTCTCAAAGGGAGTCTTTTGAAAATAGAGATGGGTAGAGCATTACAGGGTTTGTTCCATTGTTTTTCGGTGTAGCCTTTGATGAAATGCTTGTAAAGGTCTTCACCTAATTCTGCTAATGCCATTTCCTCCAAATTTTGGTACTGTCTTTTAGGAGAAATTTGACTATTGAAAGTTTTTAAAGCGAGGGTTTCATCGTCTGTTTGATACCATTCCAACAAGGTTTTTAAATTGATAGGGAATGAGTAAAGTTTTTCATTGATTGAAACTTTTACCTGATGGCGATATGGCCTGAATGTGGCAAATTGATTAACAAATTGCCATATTTTTTCATCGTTTGTATGAAAAATATGTGCACCATATTGATGGGTAATAATGCCATCTATCGTTTGGTTGTGAACATTACCTCCTGGATGGTTTCTTTTTTCAATTATCAAGCATTTTTTACCAGCCTGATGCATCTTGTAGGCAAAAACAGACCCGAATAAGCCTGAACCAACAATGAGATAATCATAAGGTTTTTGATGCATGGTTTTTAAAGATCTTTGATTTCTACAAACGAACCACAGTGGTCGCTGTGAACGTATTCATTAAGGATACCAGCGTTTTTTATTTGGTTTTTAAGCTGTTCTGACACGGAAATGTAATCAATTCTCCAACCTTTGTTTCTGCTTCTTGCTGCAGTTCTAAAACTCCACCAAGTGTAATGATGAGGTTCTTTGTGGATCCATCTAAAGCTGTCTGTCATGCCAGAATTAAACCATTGGTCCATCCAAGCTCTTTCTTCGGGCAAAAATCCACTGGAATTTTTATTGCCTATTGGGTCGTGTATGTCTATTTCGCGATGACAAATGTTGTAGTCGCCACATATTATTAAGCCTTGGTTCGGATTTGCTGTTTTATAGTTTTCTATGTGTTTAAAAAATGTAGCCAAGAATTCGTATTTTATTTCTTGCCTAATGTCGCCTGTGGTTCCTGATGGAAAATAGCAGCTCATCACAGTAAATTTGTCGAAAGTTAAACTCAGAACTCTTCCTTCATTATCAAAAAGAGAATGTTTAATGCCTATTTCAACACCGATAGGTAGGGTTTTACTCAGGATGCCAACACCACTGTATCCTTTTTTTTGGGCAGAAAACCAATAACAGTTATAGCCTAAGTTTTCAAAAAGCATTTGGTCGATGTCTTCAATATTGGCTTTAATCTCTTGCAGACAAACAATGTCTGGGTTTTCTGATTTCAAAAAATCTACAAAACCTTTGTTGATTGCAGAGCGGATGCCGTTTACATTATAAGAAATGATTTTCATAAGGACTATACAACGACAAATTTAAAAGAAAACACAGAAACTGCCTAATGGTCTATTATTAATTGCGATTATCCAAACCCCAAAGCATTTTATTTCGGAGCGTTTTAAGGAAACTATCTCCTTCAAATCTAACCAAATTGATGTAGAAATCAGCTTTTTTAATGGCTATTTGAACATGGTTATTGATGGTTACTGAGCGACTATCTAATGAAGCTAAAAACGAGTTGCTTCTGCCTTCAATTTCAAAGCTGAGCACTTGGTCATCAGGAATAACAACGGGTCTAACATTTAGGTTGTGTGGAGCGATTGGCGTTATCACAAAGTTAGAAGCTTTTGGGAAAATAATTGGTCCGCCACAACTCAAGGAATACCCAGATGAACCAGTCGGTGTGGCAATAATTAATCCATCTGCCCAATATGAATTGAGTGGTTCGCCATTCAGAAAAGCATGAACAGTAATCATACTACTGCTTTCTTTTTTGTGTAACACAAAATCGTTGAGTGCATAATTGAATCCAAATAAATCCACATTGCTTTCCAATTGCAAAAGGGCTCTTTTGTCGAGAGTAAAATTGCCATTGGCTAAATCTTTGAAAGCAATTTTAAAAGCGTCTGTATTCACATTTGCCAAAAAGCCAAGTCTGCCAGTATTGATACCAATTACGGGCGTTTTGCTATTGCCTGTAATTTCTATAGTGTCGAGTATTGTGCCATCACCGCCTACAGTCACTAAAAAATCAATGTCTAAATTGGATTTTAAAATAGTTTCAAACTCTTTGCATTTGAATTTACCATTAAATAAATCTGAGATATTTTGATGAAGAAAAACCTCAACACCTTCAGTTTTTAAAAACTCAATGATATTTTCAACCAATTGTTTTTGGCTGCTGGTGTTGATGACTTTGGCGTATAAACCTATTTTCATGCTTTAGGAATACAAATTTAACAGATTTTATGGAAATTAGATTCTTTTTGTAAAAAAAAGTGCCTCAACGTGGAGGCACTTTCATGAATGTTTTGAATAAAAAAATTTAGAATCTTTCGAAACTAGAAAAGAAAAAGTTTGATTCAATATCAGCATTTTCATTGCTATCGCTACCATGAATAGCATTAGCGTCTATACTTTTAGCATATTTTTTTCTGATAGTGCCTTCGGCTGCATTTTCTGGATTGGTAGCACCTATCAAAGTTCTAAAGTCTTCAACTGCATTGTCTTTTTCTAAAATTGCAGCAACAATAGGACCACTGATCATAAATGAAACTAAATCTTTAAAAAAAGGTCTTTCTCTGTGAATACCATAAAAGTTTTCAGCTTGAGATTGAGTCAAGTGGAGGTATTTCATGGCGATGATTTTAAAACCGCTAGAAGTGATGTCGTTGATGATATTTCCGATGTGTCCGTTGCTAACAGCATCTGGTTTAATCATGGTAAAGGTTCTATTGCTTGTCATTTTATATGGATGATTTTTTGAGGTTGCAAAGGTAAGATTAATCAAACGATTTTAAAATATTGTTTTTTGAAATGTTTCTGGTAAAACTTGTTGCCTCAATCCTTTTGTTTGGTGTAATATCTTTCCCATAGATCTTGAATAATGCCATCCTTTAAGCCCTGATATGGCGTTAAGATTTCTGTAATAGAAGTTCGTTTTAAAATGTCTAAATAAATTCTGCCTGCAATATCTATTACTTCGGCTCTATCTGGATTAAGTTTGAGTTGATAAACCCTGTCATTATGGTTTAGTTTTTCAATTTCATTAGTTAACAATTCTAGTTTTTTAAGATGCAAAAATTCACCTTGTCTGATGCCCGCTAGTTCGCCATATTTATGGATATTTCCCCCAGTACCAACTCCCTTAATGCCAGTTATCCAAGAGATATTTTCTTTTATCCAAGCATGAAGCTTATCAAATTCCTCTGGTTTTATTTTGTTTTCTTTAGCCCTTACAGTGCCAATATTGAAGCTTTTTGCTACCAATGGTTTGTTGTTTTGAATCAGCGTTAACTCTGTGCTACCTCCTCCAACATCAATGTGTAAGAATGTTTCTTTGGGTTCTAATAGGTGAAGAAATGCATTCATAATCAATTTGCTTTCAATTGTGCCAGAAATTACATCTATGTTAATCCCGGTTTCTTTTTTAATTAGTTTGATAATCTTGTCTGCATTTTTGGCATCACGCATGGCACTTGTGGCGCATGCTCTATAAAAATCAACATTATATATATCAATTAACAATGCAAATGCTTTAATGGCTTTTAATAATAAATCAGTTTTTCGTTTGCTAATTTCTTTGGTGCCAAACACATCATCCCCCAATCTGATTGGTAAACGTGTGAACTCAATTTTTTTCCACTCAGGTTTTAAGTCATCTAGTTGTAAGGGTCTTGCTATAAGAAGTCTTATGCCGTTCGAGCCTATGTCAATTGCGCCAAATTTCACTTTATATTTTCATTAGGTAAGCCATGGCAATAATACATATTATTTTAAAAAAGTTGTGTTTTTTTTTAACGCTTTTTAATGTGTTTTTCAAGAAAGGAAAGCCCCTTGGCGGTAATGATAAAACTGTATTCATTCATCATGTCACTATCAAACATTAAACCTGATTTGCTTTTGGTTTCGATATTGGCGCATGGACGGATTAATTCTTTCATAATCAAGTATTTAATCTCGTCTATAACATGTTGTTTCTTTTCGTTTCTTAAATCTTCAAGAATATGATTCAATGTTTCTTCAAAAATAATCAACCCTAATACTTTAACCCCTAATTCACTGATTTCGTCCATTTGATTTTAATGTAGAAACTGTTTTGTCTTTAACGTTGACATGCTCGTATGGGCAGTGGAAACATTTACAACCACAACAAGTGCCTCTTTTAAGATGGTATTGCTCGGTGAAAACCAATAATCCATCTTTGTTGATATAATAATCTTCCGTAGATTTATGCACCTTACAAAAATAGGCTGTTTGAAAATATCTTTATAGGTAAATTAAACATGAAATAAATTATTGAAAAAAACTGTTCTTTACAATTTTTTATTTAAGTATTTAAATTATTATTCCTATCCCTAATTCCAAAAAAATCAATCTTTCTTAGTTGGTTTAGAAAAAGCATCTCTCATTTCTGTATCTGCTTTTATGTTTTGCATTTTGTAATAATCCATGATGCCTAAATTGCCGCTTCTAAAGGCTTCTGCCATAGCTTTTGGGATTTCAGCTTCAGCTTCAATTACTTTCGCTCTAGCTTCTTGTGCTTTGGCCTTCATCTCTTGTTCTAAGGCTATTGCCATGGCTCTGCGTTCTTCTGCTTTAGCTTGAGCAATGTTTTTATCAGCTTCTGCTTGGTCCATTTGCAATTTTGCACCAATGTTTTCTCCAATATCAATGTCTGCAATGTCAATAGAAAGTATCTCAAAGGCAGTTCCAGCATCTAAGCCTTTTGCTAACACACCTTTTGAAATTCTATCTGGATTTTCCAAAACTTCTTTGTGATTAACAGCCGAACCGATGGTTGTAACAATACCTTCCCCAACCCTAGCTAAAATAGTTTCTTCTCCAGCTCCACCAACTAATCTAGCGATGTTGGCTCTTACTGTAACTCTTGCTTTAGCTATCAATTGAATGCCATCTTTGGCTACTGCAGAAACAGGAGGTGTGTCTATCACTTTTGGATTTACACTCATATTAACAGCTTCTAGAACGTCTCTACCTGCTAAGTCAATGGCAGTTGCTGATTTGAAATCTAAAGGAATATTGGCTTTGTCTGCACTGATTAATGCGGAAATTACTCTAATAACATTTCCACCTGCAAGATAATGCGCTTCTAGCATATCGCTATTAACACTTAAACCTGCTTTAGTTGCGTTAACTAAACCTTTAACAATCAAATCTGGCGGTACTTTTCGCCATCTCATAAAGATAAGGTCGAGCAAGGATATTTTAACTTTAGATAGTATCGCACTGAACCAAAGTCCTAGTGGAACAAAATAAAGAAAAATGAAAAAAACAATGATGATGAGGATGATGCCACCCGCACCAAATAAGAAATTTGGAATTTGTAATATATTCATGATGATAATTGTTTAACGTATATTTTGTTGTTTTCTATTTTGATGATTTCTACGAATGCTCCTGATTCGATAAGTTCTCCCATGCTTGTTGCTTCTATGTTTTTATGATTGATAATCACTTCGCCCATTGGTCTTAAAGTGCTTTGTGTATAACCACTGTCGCCTACTTTAACATCTGGCATTAAATTGACTTTGCCATCAATGTTTTCTTTCAGAGAAGCTCTGTTCCAAATGCCACTTTTAACAGCTACTAGTATACTTCCAATCAATAATAATAAAAGTCCTAGCAACGCTAAATGTCCAGAATTGGTGCCATAAATGTTGTAAATATTGTAGAGTGCATATAACCAAGCAGCACCACCTAATGCACCTGTAATAAAACCTGGTGTTACGAATAGTTCTAATAAAATTAAAGCCAATCCTAGAACAATGAGTATAATAAGTATAGATGTCATCATTTTTTATTTAATATTTGTTTTGAGTGCTTCTAAATTAGGGATTTCTCCAGCATTTTCTAAAACTTCTGCATATTGAATGATTCCTTCTTTGTCGATTAAAAAAGCTGAACGTTTAGATACTCCTTGCATATCGAATACGAAAGTATCGTATAAAGTGCCATAAGTAGCCGAAATTTCTTTGTTGAAATCGCTCAATAAATCAAAGTTTAAATGTTGATCTTCTTTAAATTTTCCGAGTGTAAAAAGAGAATCTACAGAAATGCCATAAACTTTAGCGTCTAATTTTGAATAATTGGCAATATCATCTCTAACCCCACAAAGTTCTTTGGTGCATGTTGATGTAAATGCTAATGGAAAAAATAATAAAACGATGTTTTGACCTTTTAATTCGCTAAGTGTAATGGCTTGCTTTTCTGTGTTGTATAATGCGAAATCTGGGGCTATTTGACCGATTTTGATGCTCATTTATAAATTAATTCTTTAATTTGACGAAGGTAATGTTTTTTTTAAAATTCAATATTAATATTTTGTTATAGCATTTTGATTAATAAATTATACCCAAATTATGTGGTATAATGCCGAAGCAATAGCTGTTTAGGACAATATTATTGGACTATTACAGATATGCTTTCGGTGTTAGATACAATGCTATAAAAAAAGACAATTGTATCAAATAAATTGCTAAAGATAAATTGTTAACCGGAAATTTTACTGATTTTAAATAGATATATTGGAAAATAAAACCTGAGACAAACCAACCTACATAGTTTTGAAAAGGTATTACACCATTCTGCCAAGTCCACATATTGGTATGAATAGCAAAAGGTTCGATAAAATAATCTAACAAAACCATCAACAATGCAGCAATAAAGCTGTGAAGCATAGGGTCTTTGGTTACTTGTTCTGCAATCTGACGGGTGATATAGACTGTAGTAAGCCAATTTACAAACATCATGATTGGAGTGTCCCAATATTTAAATCCTAAAGCATTGCCATATTGATAATGGCCAAAGATATAACCTGACTTAACACCTACAACTTCCAAAAAATAACCACAAACACCAATCAAAATGGAGGAAAATATAAAAGCGCCATTCCATTTTTTGTGATAAATCAATAAAACAATCAATGTGAATAATAAATTGACCCAAATTAATTGGTTCATGATGCCTTTTGTTTCTTGAAACTTAAACCCAACAAACCCAACCAAATAGACAATTGCAACTATCCAACCTGCTGTTAATGGTTTAATTTTTACAGACATAGTTTTTATTTAATAATAACTTCTTTAATGATATTCTGACCCACACCCTCGTTTACCAATTGAACAATTTTTTCTTTGTTATAATTGCATTCATTTTTAACAATAGATGAATTAAAATAGAGATATAATATTTCGTCTTTTACATACAATAAAGTGGTGTGTTCCGAAATGGTTCTGCCCATGATTTCAGGCCATTTTTCTCTAATCATACTCTCAGAAATGCCTTTGGTAATATGTTTTTTGTTGACGATTAAATCCAACGCTTCTGAAATAGTAAATTGATGCTTTTCTTTTTTCATTGTTTAATGACTTTTTACAACTCTACGAATTTGATGCTTTTATTTCCATTTACAAAATATTTTCTGATTCTTTCTGGGTGTGTATCCGTAATAAATATTTGCTCGAATTGTTCAGTAGAAATCAATGCAATTAATTTTTCGGCTCTTGTTTCGTCTATTTTTTCAAAAATATCGTCTAACAATAGGAGAGGGCTTGTTTTATTAACCTCAGAAAGGAATTTGAATTGGGCTAATTTTAAGGCGATAATAAACGATTTGTTTTGACCTTGAGATCCAAATTTTTTCAACGGAAATCTATCGATTTGAAAACTTATATCATCTTTATGAATGCCTTGAGTAGTTCTTTGAAGGGCTAAATCTTTGCTAAGAGAAGATTTCAAAAGATTTTCTATTGTTTCTTCTTTTAAATCGCTCAAATATTCCAATTTAACAGATTCGTTTCCCGATTGAATGATAGAATAAAACTGATTGAAATAGGTTTGAATTTTGTCTAAAACTTCTTGTCTTTTCTCATGAATATAGTTGCCATGTGGAATCAATTGAAAATTATAACTTTCGATTAAAATTTCATCATAAAATTGATGTTGTGCAAACAATTTTAGTTGTTTGTTTCTCTGATCTAGTATTTTTTGATATTCAGATAAACAATTTAGGTATGTTCTATCTGTTTGACTTATAGTGATATCTATAAAACGTCTTCTATCTTCACTATTGCCTTTTATCAATTCTATATCATCAGGTGTAATCATCACGGCATTGATTAAACCAATGTGTTGAAGTAGCTTTTCGTAGAGTTTACCATTGTTTTTTAATTTCTTTCTTTTGCCTTCTTCTATGATAAGTTGCAAGTCTATGGTTTGATTGCCACTAAAAGAGGCATTGATTGATGCAATTTTTTCTCCATGATGAATCAATTGGTAATCTATTGGATTGAAATAGCTTTTACAAGTGCATACCATATATATAGCATCTAAGATATTTGTTTTGCCAACACCATTGTTGCCACTGATGCATAAAATGTCGGCATTCAAATCAATATTTAAGTTTTGATGATTTTTAAATTGATAAAGACTTAAGGAGTTTATGCGCACTTTTTTGTAGGATTAATTTATTTCATTACTTTTGCCCTAATTTTTAAAAATCATGGCGAAGGCTACAAAGATAAAATTTAATAAAGAAACTTACCTAAAATGGTATGAAATAATGTTGTTGATTAGAAAGTTTGAAGAAAAATCAGCACAATTATATGGACAACAAAAAATAAAAGGTTTTTGCCATCTCTACACTGGTCAAGAAGCAGTTGTTGCAGGTATGGTGACTGCAACAACCAAAGATGATAAATTTATCACAGCCTACAGAGACCACGGTCATGCACTTGCGCTTGGAGTAAGTGCAGATGCTTGTATGGCAGAATTGTTTGGAAAAGCGACAGGTTGCACCAAAGGAAAAGGTGGTAGCATGCACTTTTTCAGCAAAGAGCATAATTTTATAGGTGGACATGGTATAGTAGGCGGCCAGATTCCATTGGGTGCTGGCATTGCTTTGGCAGAACAATACAATGGCACTAAAAATATTTGCTTAACTTTTATGGGTGATGGTGCAGTAAGACAAGGTGCTTTGCATGAAGCTTTTAATATGGCTATGTTGTGGAAATTGCCAGTTATCTTTATATGTGAAAATAATGATTATGCCATGGGAACTTCAGTAGAAAGGACTACCAATGTGACAGATATTTATAAAATTGGCTCAGCCTATGAGATGCCTTCTTTTCAAGTTGATGGCATGAAATGCGAAGATGTGCACGATGCTATTTTTGAAGCTGCAGAAAGAGCCAGAAAAGGAGAGGGGCCAACCTTTTTAGAAATTAAAACTTACCGTTACAGAGGCCACAGTATGAGCGACCCAGCAACATACCGTACCAAAGACGAAGTAACTCACTATAAAAACTTAGACCCAATCGAAACTACAAAACAAAGTATTTTAAAAAATAAATTTGCTTTAGAAGCTGATTTAGAAAAAATTGAAGATAAAATCAATGAGATTGTAGACAAGTCGGTTGAATTTGCAGAAAACTCACCTTATCCAGAGGCAAGCGAAATATATTCTGATGTTTATGAAGGAGAATATCCTTTCATCATGGATTAATTAAAAAAAAGTGTATTTTTGCAAACTTTTAGAAAATAATATAACATGAAAGATCAAGATATAGAATTGGAAGACAATAACGAAATGGAGAATGAACAAGAGCAAAACTCTGGTCCGTCTAGTTTCAATTTGTTCGTGGATAAAATAAAAGCATGGATTAATGGTCAAAACAAAACACTGGTTTTTGGTGTCTCTGCCGTTGTCTTAATTACAGCAGGTATTGTGTTGTATCAATATTTGTATCAAATGCCAAGAGAAAAGAAAGGTATGGTTGCTATAATTGATATGCAAAAACAATTTGATGACGATTCTTTTAGTTTAATTTTGAAAAAAGGGCCAAAAATTGCAGACGAATATAGTGGTACTAAAGCAGGTGATTTAGCTGCATATTATGTAGGCGTTTCTTATTTATATACAGGCGATTTTAAAAATGCCGTAACATATTTAGAAAAAGTCTCATTTGATGATAAGGTAATGAAACCCCAAGCTATTGGTTTGTTAGGGGATGCTCATGTTGAAAATAAAGATTTAGAATCTGGGTTAAAACAATATCTAAAAGCTGCAAAAGTTTCAAAAAACAGTTTTTCTACAATTTGGTGGTCCAAAAAAGCTGCTAGAGTTTATGAGAAAAAAGACGAATGGAAAAAAGCTTTAGCAATCTATGAAGATTTACAAAAGAACTTCAAAGATGAAGATGGAATAAGCGAATTGTCAAAATATATCGCCAGAGCAAAAGCTAAATTAGATATTTATTAGAACATATTATTGATGTCATCTAGTAATCAAAATTTATCTGATTTCAGTTTTGACTTCGATGCATCTGCATTTACATTTGGAATTGTCGTTTCGAAATGGAATTCTGAAATAACCAATTCACTACTAAATGCAGCAATTGAAACGTTGCATAAATCAAAAGTGCCTCAAAATCAGATTATCGTATTAGAAGTCCCGGGTACCTTTGAGTTGCCATTTGGGGCTCAAAAACTTGCTGAAAAGCAAAATGTTGATGCTGTAATTTGTTTGGGTTGCGTAGTTCAAGGAGAAACTAGGCATTTTGATTTTATATGTGATGCCGCAGCAAATGGCGTTATGAGGGTTTCGTTAGATTATAAAAAACCAGTTACTTTTGGGGTGTTAACCACCAATGATATGCAACAAGCCATAGACCGATCAGGAGGTAAATATGGTAACAAAGGTGTTGAAGCTGCAATTACTGCTGTTCAGTTATTAGCTTGAGATTGTCATTTTTGTGTCATTTTTAATAAGATGTGCAAAAAAAAAAGAATGTTTTAGTATATTTTCATTTCATGTGTTATATATTTCGCCAATGTTTAATTAAATATAGAAATGAAAAAAATATTACTTATCAAATTATTTTTTGTCGGATTACTTCAAGTATACGGACAAACGAATGTAGCCCCACTTGCTACTCCAACCTGCAATACCACATCAGGTGGTACTACTACTGGTGGTGGATGGAATTGGACAAACATCAACAATGGAATTAATACTACTTGCGGAAATCAAGAGGCTTTCATTTGGACCCAAACTCCCCCAAATTCAAGTGATTACATGGATTGGACTTGGACAACTCCACGGACAATTGGTAAAATAATTTTCCATAATGCTTGGAATAACACCCGTAATATGACAGGTTGCCAAGTGCAATATTGGAATGGTACCAGTTTTGTTAATTGGTATAACACCACCAATACCCAAATTGCTCAAGCCTGTATTGATTCAATTTCGTTTCCCCCAATTACAACAACCGTTTTGAGGTTGACCAATATCAGGGCTGCTGGTTCTGGACAAACATCGAACGTAAGTTGGAGAGAAATTGAAATCATCAGTGCCCCAAGTGTTAATTTTGATGCTGGTGTGTCTGGTATATCTAGATTTGATCTTTGTAATTACAATCAACCAATTAGCACAACGGTATTTAATTACGGTAAATTTGATTTGGATAGCGTTATGCTATATTGGAGTATTAATAATACCCTACAAACTCCAATTAAAATTAAAGGTAAAATTAGAAAACTAAGAGATACGCTTATAACTTTGAGTTCTAGTTACACTCTAACAGCGAACACTAATTATTCATTTAAATTGTGGACATCAGCACCAAACAATCAAACAGATTCTGTGCCACAAAACGATACCTTTAGATATTCGTTTTTCTTTATGGGTAACCCAAATCCACCTACAACGTCAGATTTCACGCAATGTGGTAATGGTTTTCCCAGGTTAAGGGGTACACCAAATTCTAATGCGGATTCAATTTTGTGGTTTGATCAATCATCAGGCGGAACGCTTCTAGGCATAGGAAGAAATATTCAGGGACCCTACTTAACCCAAAGCAAAACATTTTATGCCCAAGCTGCAAAATATGGAACTACATTTGAAACAGGTTTTGCATATTCTGGAGGTACAATTTTATCGGCACAAGCAACTGCTTATAACGGATATACATTTAATGTTAATTGTACAAAAACATCGGTTATCGATAGCATAACTGTTAGATTGTATTGGAACTATAATAATACTAACCTAGTAGTATATTATAAAACTGGAACAGCTGTTGGTTTTCATACCAATTCAACCGCTTGGACATTGGTTAATTCTGAAAGAGCAAGGTTTTTTACACAAGGTGGACAATTTTTTGCACGAATTTCAGCTAAAAATTTAATGTTAAATGGAGGTACCCTATATGGATTTTATGTTTCAACAGACCCAACCAGCGGTTCTGGTAATGATTTGTGGGCAAAATTCGGTACTTTAACTGATGGAAATGCTGATTTGTCATTCACAGGTATTGGATATGTTTATGGTTTGTTTGGATCACAAGGTTTTTATTCGCCATATACTGCGGATTGTAAATTTATGATTAAAAATCAATGTAATAACTCTACGCGTGTTCCACTTACCGTAACAGTAAAACCAAGACCAATAGGTGCCGATATCGTAACTGGCTTACCATTCCAAGGTCAAGTTAAGTTAGGTATTCCATCATCACCAGATATTATTGAATTAGGTAAAACTTTAACTTACGAGTTAAATCCACCGACAGGCTTTACCAATGCTGATCATGGCATTACATGGACTATAAACAGTGTGGTAGCTAGAACTAGATACAATGTAGTGGTTCCAGACACACAATATACATTAGTTGCACCATCACCATCAGGTCCAGGCACATTAACCTATATTCCAAGATCACAGTTTTTGGATAGTTTCATTACATTT
>JAUXOK010000009.1 GCA_030682255.1 Bacteroidota bacterium
AAGCAACAACATTCCTCCTGAAGACAATTTCGACTCCCACATCTCTGAGGATTCTGATGGATTTGAGTAGGGGTTAAGGGTTAAGTGTTAATGGTGTAATGGTTAAGGGTTAATTGTTAAGGGTTAATTGTTAAGGGTTAAGGGTTAATTATTAATTGTTAAGGGTTAATTGTTAAGGGTTAATTGTTAAGTGTTAATGTTTAATGGTTAAGGGTTAATTGTTAAGGGTTAATTGTTAATGGTGTAATGGTTAAGGGTTAATTGTTAAGGGTTAATTGTTAAGGGTTAAGTGTTAATGGTGTAATGGTTAAGGGATTTAACTTCTAAAATCTAAAATTTCTTCATTTCTGCGTTCTAAATTCTTCGTTCTTCGATTATACTTCTAACTTCTACCTACTTAAATCTAAAATCTCTTCATTCCCCATACCACGAATTCCTTTATTTTTGTGTCTTAAAGCTATAAATGAGGAAACTTTTACTTTTTGCATTGATATTTATTTGTATTTCATCTTCTAATGCACAACGAATTAGTGCAGGCGAAATTTTCTATCAGCAAATAGATTCCTTTAAGTATGTTGTAACCGCACACTTATACAGAAAATGTGAAACCGACCCACTGAATGCTATCAATGCTTTTGTTTATGCCGACAATTTGAAATTCAATATGAATTTTAAGCGAATTTCTATATTGAATATCAGCGACACTTGTGGCAATCCATGTAATATTCAAAACCAAAAATCAAATTCAGGCATTGAAAAGCACACTTATATTGATACCATAGACTTTAAGGAAGCACCTTATAACAACATTTTAACGCAAAAATTATGTACTGTTTTCTTTGGCATTCATCAGGACATGAGGGACACAGGATTAACAACCATGAATGATGATTTATTTTATTTAGATGCCATGATTAACATTTGTCATATCGGAAAATTTGTAAAATCGCCAGAGTTCAATATCAAACCAAAAACAAAAACAATTTGCAATCAACCTATCACTTATAACCCTGGTGTTTTAAACTTCGACCCAAATGATTCTTTAGGGTTTGAATTGAGCCCCATAGAAAACAACAAAGGCATTTATACACTTTACAAAGGGAGTTTTACTTTGCAATTCCCTTTGACTCCATATTGCCCACCTAATCCTGGAATTATTAATTGCAGGGCTCTTCCTAATGCAAAACCACCAAGAGGTTTTTATTTTAATAAAGAAGATTGTAATATCCATTTCACACCAACCAAATGCAATGAAAAAAGCGTTTTTAAATATAGAATTAATCAATATCGTTACAATCCACAAACCAATGCAAACGAATTGACAGGCTATGTACAAAGGGAAATGGTTCTACAAACATTCAATCACAAAGACAATAATCCCCCCTTTTTTATAGGCAATAACAAACATGGCGTGTGTGAAGATAATAAAATCTGTTTTCGTATAAATAGTGAAGATGCTCCTTTTTTACCAAATCAAACAATAGCTGATACAATTGACATGAAATGGAATTATGGAATTCCTGATGCAAGCTTCAAAATACTGGATTCAAATGCAAGAGTGAAAGAAGGTGAATTTTGTTATATTCCTAAGTATTTATCACACAGACCAAGAGTGGAATACTTCGCAGTTATAGCCGAAGACAGAAATTGTCATTCATTTTCATCAAAAGGTTATATGATTACAACATTCCCTACCGTTAGAAGCAAACCAAACTATCAAAACATCAAAGGATGTAATATGATTACTATGAAAAACTCAGTACTTGGAGATTCAAATTTTTTAAAGACAAGCCTTTTTTATTCATATAGAGTCAGAAAAATTAGTCCTCAATCGCAAGTTGTCTATACAAGCACAAAAGCAATTGACACCTTTAGATATCATACATCTGGCAGATATGTTATAGAATCATACATCAGACAGACTTATAACTGTTTTTACACAAATTTTGACACCTTTGATGTAGAAGCAGCTTTTCCGTTGGATTTTAACAAAACAGACACTTTAGTTTGTATAGGCGACTCCATTCTTTTAGGCAATAAAGACTACAATCAGAACTTATCAAAAGTGAGTTGGGAATTCCCTGTCGGAAACAAAGTTATAGATTCTAGCAATACGTTTTTGTTTGTTCAAAATGGCAACAATAACATTATAAGAATGAGATACAGCAATACCAACTGCCTAGCATATAAAGATGTATTGATTTATTCTGATGGAGGCTTTAACATAAACTACCAAGACACTGGAATTTGTTTGAAAAATATCATTCAACTAAAATTAGTTAATGTGATACCTAAACCTCCGTTCAAAACACTTTGGATAGTTAATGGAAAAGATAGTGTATATAAAACGGACTATGGTAATCTTTTGATAAACTCTAATAAATCTATTAAAGTACAACTGATAAAAAACCCCAATTGCTTTGACGAAAAAACAATCACTATCTCAGCACTATCTATACCTAAGTTTAGTTTAACAGATTCAAGTCAATGTCATGTTTTAAATCCATTTATTACAATCATAGATTCTATTTCAAATTATAAAAACAAATATTCTTGGAAAATTGACAATGACATACAATTAGACTCAACTAAAACTTTGCAATTATTGTTTAAAAAAAATCAAATCATAAAGGCTAAAATCACAAACGATCTTGGTTGTTGGATAGAAAAAAGTATTCAGATTGCAAATATCAATCGCCCAGAATTTGAAATATTAATACCTCAATTTTGTAATAATCAAAAGACTAAAATTCAATTAAATATACTTACTAATAGTCCAATCAAAAGTCATTTATGGTATATTAATAATCTAAACACAGAAAACACTGGTTCATTCTTGGATAGTGTTATCAATGATTCAACTTTAATAAAACACGTTATGACAGACATCAATGGATGTGTTGGATTTAAAGAAAAGCTAGCAGCTCCAAACAATGTATCTTTTAAAATACTTGGAGCATCGGTATATCATTTTGATACTGGCATAGTTAGACTAACAACTAACAGAGAATTTAAAAGTTACTTGTGGAATAATCAAAAAACAACTAGAGAAAATATATTCCCAGCTAAAGAACTAGGACCTCCCAATAAATACCTGATAAGTATAGTTGCTAAAGACGATATTGGTTGTAGTGGATTTGCTACTTTCAATGTTTTTACTGATAGGCTAATGTCAATAGTTGAAGATAAAATCAGAAACTTCCAAATCTTCCCTAACCCCAGCGATGGTAATATCACCATAAAAAGTAACACTAAGGAAAACATTGAAATATATTCGGTAAATGGACAGTTGATGCATAGCCAATGGATAGAAGTTGGCACAAATTCGTTGGATTTATCGCACTTGAATAAAGGTGTTTATTTTGTTAAGATAGCACATCGACATTATAAGTTGGTTATTGGATAAAGAGTTTCTGATTGAATATTCGATGCCATTGTTGGTCTAAGCTCAGCATAGACCAACAACGGCACAAAAAAACAGTGTTCTTATAGGTTTTTTTTTGGTTGTTTGGGGTGAATGGGGTTAATTTGTGGAATGGAAACTGAAAAAACAGGAGGATATCTAAATCTCAAAAAAAACACCTCCTATATAAGGAGAATGGATGCTTTTGGGAGCTTTTTGGATAAAAAAATCTTATATAAGTAAGTTGGGCGTAATATCATGACAGAGCTAACAGGCATATTCAAGCAAATAGAGGAGCATACCTATACGATAGACAAATGTTTTCTTTGTGGATGTGAATTAACGAATGACAATAAGACTGAGGAACATGTAATACCAAAGTGGTTGCAAAATCAATTTAACCTATGGAACCAAAAGATTACTCTTTTAAACGGCACACTACTGCAATATAGGTATTTGACAATTCCTTGTTGTTTTGAATGCAATAATCTGCATTTAAAACCTTTTGAAGATAAAATCAAATCAGCATTTGAAGGCGGCTATGATACATTTAATAAATTAGACAGAGAAACACTCTTCTTGTGGCTGGGGAAAATATATTTCGGCATTATACATCGGGAGCTATTTCTGAGTGCAGATAGGGCAAAACCTGATTACGGAACGATAACAAACCCTGAATACTTAAAGTCTTTCTATTCTCATTTTATGTTTTTACAAGGCATAAGAGGAAAGCATTCATTCCGTGACTTTTTTCCAGCTTCAGTATACCTCTTCAAAACACAGAAGCCCTTAAAAATTGAAGAGCAGTGGGACTTTGTTGACAGTCAAAATACATTATTTATAGCTATTAGGATGGGAGAAATTGGAATTATTTCTTCACTTCAAGATTGCGGAGCAACGCAAAAGTTAGAAGACTTAATACAACATCATAGGGATATTGATTTGCACCCTTTACAATTTAGAGAAATGATAGCAAAGATTTTGTACAAGAGATTCTTGATGAATCGTATTCCTAAATTTATCAATATTCAAAATGGTGAAAGTACAGAAACGATATCACTATCTCTCCAAGGACTAAGCAGTAAACCAATATTTGATGATTGGGATAATGACGTTTACTCGAAGATTTTGTCGGAGATTACAGGTGTTGCTTTAGAGATTTGTCAACCAGAAAAAGGCAAGGTGTGGACATGGTTGATGAACGCAGATGGCAATTCAATTTTCATTCCGTTTGACGACTAAATACTACGCCCAAAAAGGATTTTGCTTGAGGAGGGGTGACATGAAAAATTGGAGCTTTTTTCCTGTGGTTGGTCTAATGCCTAGCCTTGTGAGGTGGCGATCAACCTTTTAAATCGTTCTATTTAAAGCAAATCATTAAAAGTTTCAGAGCAAAACGAATGCGCCCCAAGACCGTAGGCTGTCCCGAACGTTCGGGATAGGTGCGAAACGCAGTGGAGCACGGAGCGATAGCGAACCCGGAGGGCGAGGCTAAGGCGCCCAAATGATGTAAGAAGTTAGAATGTAGAACGCAGAAGTTAGAATGTAGAAGTAAGAATGTAGTTCCGCTATTTAGCGGAAGAAGATTTAAGAACGAATTCTCGTAAGAAGAACCATTAAATCACCTCCTACTTCCTGAGCTTTAATTTATCGGCTTCGCTTAGCAATGGCGATTTCATTAGGAAATCAAATATCACTTTGTGGTAGGCATGTGAACTTGTTAAATTATTAACCAAATGGTTTTTATCTTCGGAAAGATGTGTGGATATGCCTAAAAATGATGGCGCATTGGATTCTATTGAAAACCTCAGAAAACGTATTTCTATATTTTGGGGTTCTTCTGTTACAGCTGCATTGATATAGTTCATGCCTTTTTTTACCAATTCAAGCTTTTTGAATGGACTGTTAGAATGTTTTGCCATCAGGGCATAAGACATGCCATAATAGGCTTTGAGTAAGGGTGTTTTTTGTGTTGAGGTTAAGATTTTCAGTTTTTCTGCATAAGCTACAGATTCACTGCCTTTTTCAAAATTTGTTCTTATTTCCTCGATTGGCGAAGGCGCTGTGGAAACAAAGGATTGAAAAAATAAAAATAAACCTAATACGACTGAAATTTTCTTATAATACATTCAATTTAAATTTAACATAAGACCTAGCCAATAAAGCTACTTTCTCTGAATTAGCAACTCTGATTCTTTTTTCTAACACGTCATTGGCATTCACTCTGTCAATTTTGTCTAACAATCTCAAATAATATCTGTAGGCTGTGTAAACACCAAAACGACAACTTAATGGTAATCTTTTAATACCTGAATATGCCATATCAAAATCTTGTTTAACTTCTTCGATAATCTCTTGTTTAATTTCTTCGTTAAAATTATTGATATCAAGTTTGGGGAAATAAACTCTGCCTCTGTCTTCAACATCGCTTTTCATATCTCTTAAAAAATTTACTTTTTGAAATGCTGCTCCAAGGGCTTTAGCAGGTTTTACCAAACTGTTGTATTCATCTGAGTTGCCATCGCAAAACACTTTCAAACACATCAATCCTACCACTTCTGCACTGCCATAAATATATTCATCGTATTGACCACGGCTGTATGTTTGTTTATCCAAATCTGATTCCATGCTGATAAAAAATGGCTCTATCAAATCTTTGCCTATCTGAAATTGATTGGCGGCTTTCTGAAAAGCATGTAAAATGGGATTTAAACTGATGCCTTTTTCTATAGATTCGTAAGTGTCTTTTTTGAATTGTGCTAACAATTCTGCTTTGTCTTCTCTTTCAAAAGTATCTACTATTTCATCTGCTAGCCTAACAAAACCGTAGATGCTGTATATCGCCCATCTGTAATCACTAGAAATCATTTTGATGCCCAATGAAAATGAGGTGCTGTAATTATTGGTAACTTTTCGGCTGCAATCGATGGCTGATTTTTCGTATAATTTAAACATAGACTTAATATATTAACATTCTTTAATTGATTTTGTTTTATAATGACTTATTTTTGATTTGTTTAGCAATTTCTTTTGCCACAATGTGACCACTGATGATGGATGGTGGCACACCAGGACCCGGCACCGTTAATTGACCTGTATAAAATAAGTTTTTTACTTTTCTTGATTTTATTTTGGGTTTCAAAAAGGCTGTTTGCATCAAAGTATTTGCCAATCCATAGGCATTTCCTTTAAAAGAATGATAGTCTTTTTCAAAATCATGCATGGCATAAGACCTTTTTACTACAATATTATTTTTGATATTTTGCCCTGTTTTTTGCTCCAAACGGGTCAACATGATATCGAAATATTTTTCTCTTGTAGCTTCGTTGTCTTCGAGTCCGGGCGCTAGAGGAATTAAGAAAAATAAGTTCTCGCCATTTGCAGGTGCACAATTTGGGTCAGACTTGCTCGATACACACAGATAAAACAAGGGTTTGCTTGGCCATTTAGGCGAATCGTATATTTCTAAGGCATGTTGTTCAAAGTTTTCATCAAAAAACAAATTATGATGCAGAACGCTCTCCAATTTTGTGTTAATACCCACATAATACAACAAAGAACTTGGCGACATGACACGAGAATCCCAATATTTTTGGTCATACACCCTATGTTCTTTATCCAAAAGTTTTTGTTCTGTAAAATGATAATCACCACCCGAAACAACAATATCAGCCTCAAACATTTCTTCGCCAACCATCACACTCGTTGCTTTGCCATTGATGACATTGATTTTAGTAACTTCTTTGTTTAATAAAATTTTAACACTTTGAAGTTCGGCAACTTTGGCAAAAGCACGAGAAATTTCGACCATCCCATTTTTAGGAAACCAAGTGCCTTTTACCAAATCAGCATAATTCATCATGCTGTATAAAGCGGGTGTGTTTTCTGGTGTAGAACCCAAAAATAAAACTGGAAATTCTAACAAACTAACCAATAGCGGATTCTTAAACTTTTTTCTAACCGCTTTTCGCAAAGAAGAAAACAAACTGAGTTGAAAAGATTTGATGATGAGTTTTGGTTCTATAAACTCTGTAACGGAATCTGAAAGCCTGGTGACATAATCTGCCATAGCTGTGTGGTATTTGTATTCTGCATCTTTTAAAAATGCCCTCAATTTATCGCCACTGCCTGTTTCTCTTTTTTCAAATTCATTGACCAATTCATCTAAGTTAGCTGGAATATCAATCTGTTCGTTGTTTGTGAAATAAATTCTATATGCTGGGTCTAATCTTTTTAATTCATAAAAATCGGAAACCTTGTAGCCAAAATCATTGAAAAAGTTTTCGAAAACCTCTGGCATCCAATACCAACTTGGACCCATATCAAATGTGAATCCATCTTTTTCCCAACTGCGACATCTGCCTCCAACTTGATCGTTTTTTTCTAATAATGTAACATCGTGCCCTTGTTTGGCTAAATAAGATGCAGCACTTAATCCAGCAAATCCACTCCCTATAACTACAACTTTACTCATTTTTGTTTTTTCTTAAATTTGTCCAAATACTTTTTATTGACAAACAAAAAACCAAATGCTTCTGCTCCTTCTTTGGTGGTTACTTTGTGATGAATTTTGTGAGCAAATCGCATGGCTTGAAAATATGCATTGTTTGTTTTTTTCAAGATGGGTAATCTTTGGTGAACAAATACATCGTGTACCAAAAAATAAGCGATGCCATACAATAAAATACCAATGCCTAGAAAAAATCGCCAGTCCAACTCTTTCAAAGAACCACTGATGATTAAACCTGCAGAAACAAAAGCAAAAACAATTCCGAACAAATCATTTTTTTCAAATTTACCTGCTCTAGGTTCGTGATGACTTTTGTGCCAACGCCACATAAAACCATGCATGATGTATTTATGCGTGAACCAAGCCATGCCTTCCATTAAGGAAAAGCCGAGCAAAACTATTAAAATATTAATAACCAATGACATTACACTCAATATTACAATTTTATTTTCATATTGTTTTAATTTTAAGTTCTTAATTACACAAGAATTAGGTTTTTTTTATCAACACATCAAGAAATATGTTTGATAAAACGATTGCGAAGAGTTATGTTTGTTAGTTCAAAAACCAACTATTTTTTCTTTTAAAATGCTTATTTACATTTCGATTATTCTGTCTATTATTTCATTAGCCCTCTTGCTTTTGATGTTCTTTAAACCTAACAAAGACAACAAATCAATGGAGACGATTCTTGCGCTTCAAACCCAAATTGACAAATTGGAAATTAGCCTTAAACAAGAATTTGCAAACAACCGTGCAGAAAACAATGTCAACGCCAAAGAAAACAGAACTGAGTTAGCCAATCAAATTAATATTTTCTCGAATAACACATTCAGTCAATTAAAATCCTTTCAGGAAAACATTGACAACAACAACAAAGAAAACCGAAAAGAATTATCCGAAAACCTAGAAAAACTAAAATCCGATTTGAGTAATGCTTTAAAAGACTACAGAACCCATTTGGCACAACAGTTTGGGGATTTTCAGAACCAACAAAAACTTCAAAGCGAAAACAGCAATAATCAACTCAAAGAAATTCGAGTAACGTTAGAAAGCAACATCAAAAACATGCAAGATGGCAATGAGAAAAAACTGGAGGAAATGCGCAAAACAGTGGATGAAAAACTGAATGAAACACTTGAAAAACGCTTGGGAGAATCTTTTAAACAAGTGAGTGATAGATTGGAAGCGGTGCACAAAGGTTTGGGCGAAATGCAACATTTAGCAACCAGTGTAGGCGATTTAAAAAAAGTGATGAGCAATGTAAAATCGAGGGGTGTATTAGGTGAATATCAATTGCAAAACATCATCGAAGATTTATTGACCAACGAGCAATATGAGAAAAACGTAAAAACGAAAGTTGGCAGTGGCGCGGTGGTAGAGTTTGCCATTAAAATGCCACATGGCAGCAATTTAGACAAAAGCTTGTGGTTGCCTATTGATTCAAAATTCCCTAAAGAAGATTACGAATCCTTGGTTGAAGCATACGACAAAGGAGATGTTGAAAAAATTGAAGAATACAGAAAAGCCTTTATCAGAGGTATTCGTAAAAACGCTCAAGACATCAGAGAAAAATACATCGATCCGCCCAACACAACAGAATATGGCATCATGTTTTTACCATACGAAAGTCTGTTTGGTGAAGTACTAAGAACACCAGGATTGTTTGAGCAATTGCAAAAAGAGTTTAAAATAACCATAACAGGTCCAACCACATTAAGTGCCCTTTTGAATAGTTTACAAATGGGATTCCGCACTCTCGCCATCGAAAAAAGAAGCAGCGAAGTGTGGGATTTATTGGGTGCTGTTAAAACTGAATTTGGCAAGTTTGGCGATGTATTGGTAAAAACCAAAAAGAAACTTCAAGAAGCATCGAACGTGATAGAAAGTGCCGAAGTAAGAACAAGGGCCATAGACAGACAACTCAAAAACGTGCAATCGTTAACTTACGAAAAAAGCAGCGAAGTATTGGGAATTGAGGATGAAGAGGAGATTATAGAAGATGATATGCAGTAAAATAGATTTAAAAAAGCGGTTACTTTGGTTTACCAATTATTGCTTATACCCAAAAACAGATTAGGCTTTTGTTATGAGATAGTTTTATCCAATTCATTAATTTGGAATTGAAACCTTTATTTTCTATTGTTAATTTCAAGAATCAAGTATGATGACCCAGATCAACTGCTTTTTTACTTGTTTTAAATAAATGCTTTCAGAAGAATGATTATATCGAATAAGTAGCTTTTAAAAAAACCAACCGATGTAATAAAAACATGTTTATGCTCTTTTATTGCATTTTCAAATGTTTGTCACAATGTATATTGACGGATTATTAGCAAGACAAACAAACACAATCTTTAATAGAACAACAAAGAATCATTTTTGCATGGAAACGACAATTTTTGGCAAATGCTGTTGATGATGTTTTATTTTCATTTGTTTGCCAGTTGTTCCCTAAAATAATCGGGCAATTTCTCTAGGGCAATAGCCAACTTTTCATTATTTTCTTTCTTGATTTTTTCATCTTTTATGTAGTAGTTGTAATTTTTGAAAAGGAAATAAAACAACAATCTGTTGTAATAGTCTAATTCCGTGTCAGCAATTATTGATAGTATTTCATTTTCAACTTCATTTCTGTTATTAGTCTCAGATAATGCACGTCCTACTCGCCAAATACTACCATAATAATGATTTGATGCAGGATTATCAATTCTTAAAGTTATACCCAAAATAAGGTCAGTAACATTGATGTTTAGCACTTCAAGTTCTTTGATGTATGTATTTCTTTGTCCCCATGCATAGCTTCCATCAGACATTCTTTCAAAGCGGTCATTCATTATATCTAAATGTGCTTTTAGAAAAACTTCCCATTTGTATGTTTCAGCAGATAATAAAGCAATATTTACAGCATGTGTTCTAGGTCTGCTATCCATACTACAGCCACCTACCACTCTTGTGCTTCTCATTTCATCAAGAAGTTTTGCTTTCTTTTCATCAGATAACGAGGTCCAATTTTTTGGAAGTTCAACCCAACCACTCTTTAAATCATCTTTAAATTTTGCAGTGCTTGTATCAATTAAACAGTCAGAATAACCAATCATTAACGAATATTTTTTAGGCAATTCTATTGATTTAAAATTATCTGGGAAATAGAAGGCTTTTAGACTCTGATTTGAATACTCTGATTTTTTATTATAGTCGAACAGCCATTTCTCTTTCAAATCCATTTCATAAAGTATTATGTCTTCGGTTTTAATACTAAATCCATAATCGCTTTTCAAATCAAAATGTTCAAATCTTACAATTTTCTTGTTCTCATAGGTAGTGTATTTACTTTTTAAAATGAGAATATTCTTTTCAATCTTAGAATTTGGATATTTTAAGCAAAAATCCTCAAATGACATGTTTTGCTCTAAGTCTTTCTTGGCTGATTTAATGTCGCCTGTATCTAGCTTAACGAGGTGTCCTATTGCTTGTTGTTTAGAATAAAAAACTTTGTCGAAGTTACACGTCTTAAATTTCAAATTCAACGAATCAACAATATGACTTAATTTTGCCATAGTTTGTGTGCTATAAATTAAGCCATTAGGATAAGTTTTAAATTCCCCGTTTTGGCAATAAGCTGAAATTGCAAACAACAATCCAACGATTTGTGTCGTGATTTTTTTCATATTTGTCATCATTTTAAAATTTTAATTAACATACATTTCTATTAAATACCATGTCCTTTATCCAACAATAACTAATTGGATATTTGAAGTTCTTATATTCAGTTGAAAGATTGTACATCCAAGATTCTAAATACTGAAATTGAAATATAAAATAGTACATCGAAGATGTTAAATCGTATTTGGCAATTGTTTGAGTAAAAATTAGAGTTTTAGTTGTTGATATTAAATCAATATGTCCAATCCTCAATAAAGATGTATTGTTTTTTAAAGATGTTGGATATGGAACTGCAAGAAACATAAATAAATACCTCTATAACTACTTTATAGACACATTTATTGTGCTAAATGTTGCAATTTTTAAAAAAACTTAACAACTATTTTAAAACCCACAATATTTAATGCAGAAGGAGTAGTTATTTATTCCAATTTAAAAAAATGATTGTACTATTACAGACAAATACTCAGGATTAGATTAAACCAGGGTTTTCTCTAATCTATTACAACAAACTTATTACTTACAGTTTTACCTTCCTGCATTAAAACAACATTGTAGACGCCATTATTAAGAACCAATTGAAGTTCGTTTTCTAAACCGTTTTTATCGCTATTAAAAACCAATTGTCCCAACGAATTATAAACGCTGACTTTAAAAGAAATGAGTGGATTTACATCAAAAACAAAATTCGCTAGCTTGCTTGTTGGATTTGGAAGAACTTGAATTCCAATACTAGAACCATCAAAATTTGTGAGAGACGGCAAATTCATTGGATATGTAGAATTGAAGTTGAAAACATGTTTAGTTCCAAAATCAGAATTAAAGTTTTTCAACATAGTATTATTCCCCATTCTTCTAAATTGAATATACCCAGAACCATCAGCCGTATTAGCCCACCAATCCAAACCATCTTTATTTAAGGCATTATTGCTTGGTGGTGAGCCTTCGTCAGAAAATTCGAAAGTATAGCACTTGTTATTTTCTAGAAAAACAGTGTCTCTATAAATTGTATTTGGCAAAAACTGTGTTTGATTTCTAATTACTTTACCTTGTGCATCTTTGAGTGTATATGAATTTTCTGAAGGTGCATTATTGGTTTTGAATACAATAACAAATTGATTAGGCAAAACCGCACTGTTCACTATTTTACTATAAGCTATATTATCTTTTTGATATTCATCTTCTTGACCATTCACTTTAGTTATTTTAACAAAAAAATCACTGCCAACATTCGCCCAATGATAATAGGCTTCGAGATTTAAAACCTGAGATTCAAATGGTTTAATCATGCATGGCACCCATATTTTTTGAACTACACCTCCAACATTTCCATATTCAAAATCCAAAGCAGTAACAGTTTCTGTACCCATATTTTTTACCCTTATAATTGGGGCTCCACAAGTTGGATTTAACCTTAAATTTTCATATTCAGTTGAAGGTGATAAAATTGACTCTAAATCTACATCGAATTTCTTTTGATTATTTTTAAAATAAAAGGCATAAGCTGAGATATAATAATTAGCACTTCCACCAGCTAAATTCTCATATTCTTGCATATTAAGCGAAAAATTGTAATCTTTACCGGTTGGAGTTTTTAAATAAATATCATCTGGCAAAACAGGAGCTCCAGGGCACCACCCTGCCCTATCATAAACCCAGGTTCCAGCTTGAGGAAATAAACTATTAAAACCACAATCATCTCTCCAAACATTTTTTTCTGAAATAACTGTTCCATCTAGTTTAAGTATTCTTTTTTTAGAACAAAATTCGGAGCAATTTTCTTGTTTATCCATTCCATGTCCTGTTTGTATCACTTTAATATTCGTGTAATCAGCTTGGCTTGGCACCTGAAATGTTTGATCTGGCACAAATGACTTAAAAGGAGAATTACTATTGCCATAAGGCGCATTAACCTCAAAAAAACGTTTATAACCTTGGGGAATTCTGGCTGGTTCACCTTTAATGAAATTAAAATCTAAAGTAACTGTCCAACCTCTGTCATTATTAGCTTCATAGCCCGTATGTTTGTATAAAATTTGAACAGAATCGTGAAGTAATTCAGAAAAATCTGTCACATCAAAATACCATCCATGTTTCCAATTTTGGCTACTGTTCCAATAAAAACCGTAGGGTGTTATAAATCTGGCTAATTCATAATGCAAACTATCTCCGTTTTTACCTCCTACTTTTCCTATATAAAGATGGTTTAAATAATCCCATTCACCGCATTTTAAGCCTGGTGCACATCCAAATTCTAGATATAAATACACTTTCCTATACGAAACATCTTTTTCAGGAAATACACCCCAAGACTCATAATAGGTGTGACCAACAGCAGGGTTTGTTTTTATCACCACCTTTTGATGTGTATTAACCTTGATTGTATCTTGAGATTTTAGGTTAAGATTGACAAAAAACAATAAAGCAATAACTGTAATTTTTAATTTCATATTTTCAAAACACAAACATAACAAAAAAAACATTTGTTTTTTTAAAAACTAAATATTTCAAAAAAAATCAAAAACTGGCTTGCCTAAATTAGAGCTTACTTAAAACTCATATTTGAATGAGCGTTTATCAAAACATCTACTTTTATGCGAATAATCAACTGACAATTTAACTATAAATATACTTTAGGAGAATTTAGTCATCCCCTCAAAATAACGACCTCAATACAACGAAAATTCTTTTAGATTAAATCGTTCTAAAAAATCTTTTCTTTCCCAATCGTTATATCTCAGTTTTGTGGCAATCGAAAATTCAAGCAATTCCTCAAATAGAGATTTGTGTTTTTCTAGTGCTTTTAATGAAGATGGATAATCAATAAACCCAAATGAAATTGGGGGGGTCTTAGCATCGCCAATTAAAAACGTTACGCTAGGCGAAATGCCTTTTATTTGAATCTGATAATTATTGAATGAAATTAACATATACATTTGTATAAAATCATTGTTTTTTAAATCAAATGGGTCGAATAGAATCACTGTGTCATATTCATCTTGCATATCAGAGCCTCTATAAAGTGTAATGTTTCTTTTTTGATTTGCTCTTTCAGTTTTTTCTTTCAAATTGTATTTACTTTGCAGAGAATCGTTTTTGTATAAACTTATATTTTCTGATAAACTATAATCCCTTAAAGTTATATGAAACCCATGTAATATTTCTCTACTTTTTTCTGGTATTTTATCCATTCTTAATTGATTAATCTCCAAAAAATAATCCATATATTTCTTATTTGAAGTGGTCAATGTTTTTAAAAAATCTTCTTTTTTAATGTAAACCAATTGGTTTTTAATTTTAAAAAACACGTGTTGCTTGGTGAAAGATAAATCAGAGAATGCTTTAATATCAAAATTGGAGTAATTGATTATAGAATCATATCCAATTTCGGGGTCTTCGGGGTCAGATTGAATCCAAACAGCGAATTCATTTGAAAAAAGTGTCGCTTTTTTGTGGGGGTCAAATGCTAGATTTTTGTCGTTTTGAAATACGGTTATTTTGTTGTTTTCAATAAGATTATAGGTGTTTTGGAGAATTTCAACATGTTGTTTATATGCCCAATACCCAAAGTCTAATTCCGACAATGTTGTCAATGTATTCTGTGCTTTTAATTGAGTGAAAAACAAAACAAAAAAAGCTAAAAAAAAGAGTGGTTTGTAATTTAAATTCATTTTTAATCAAACGAAAATAAGTTATTTTTATTACAAATTGTTTCTTGCTCACTAAAAATAATTATTTTCGCCATTCAATCGTTATGAAATATCAAGCCATCAATCCGCAATTATTTATTGAAAACAGAAAACGTTTTGTTGCACAAATGAAACCCAATAGTATTGCTATATTTAGAAGCAACTACGAGTTTGTTCGCAATGGAGATGCCAATTTGGATTTCAAGCAAAATTCCGATTTCTTTTGGTTGACAGGTATCGACCAAGAAGATAGTTTTTTGGTTTTATTTCCCGATAGTCCCGATGCAGCATTCAAAGAATGTTTATTTTTAAAACAAACGAATGCCACCATTGCGGTTTGGGAGGGACATAAATACACCAAAGAAGAAGCTACAGAAACCAGCGGCATTAAATCCATTTTTTGGAATGATGGTTTTGAAAATGCCATTCGGTCAAAAATAAATTATGCTGAAAACATTTACTTAACCCTGAACGAAAACGACAGATACACTTATAAATCTCCTTCAAGCGATTTAGACTTTGCTAAAAAAATTCAAAACGATTTTCCACTACATCATTTTCTCAGAGCTGCACCAATATTGCAGAGACTTAGAAGTGTAAAAACCGAAATAGAGTTAAATTTAACCCGACATGCCATAGGTATCTCCAAAAAAGGATTCGAAAGATTGTTGAACTTTGTAAAACCAGGTGTCATGGAATACGAAGTAGAGGCAGAATTAATTCATGAATATATCAGAAATGCTGCATCAGGACATTCATTTCATCCGATAGTTGCTAGTGGCGCAAGTGCCTGTGTACTTCATTATGTAGACAATAACAAACCTTGCAAAGATGGCGATTTACTTCTTGTAGATTGTGGTGTAGACTATGCCAATTATGCTAGCGATATGACAAGGGTAATACCAGTAAATGGTAGATTTACACCAAGACAAAAAGATGTATACAATGCTGTGCTAAGAGTCATGAGAGCGGCTTCAAAACTTTTGGTTCCGGGTACTATGTTGATGGATTACCATCAAATTGTAGGCAAAGAATTGATGGAAAAAGAATTGGTGGACTTAGGTTTGTTAACAATGGAACAAATAAAAAAAGAAGATCCTGCTTGGCCAGCTTATAAAAAATATTTCATGCATGGCACCAGTCATTTTTTGGGAATAGACGTTCATGATGTGGGCATGAGATACGAACCGATGCAAGCAGGTAATTTATTTACTTGCGAACCAGGCATTTATATTCAAGAAGAAGGCATTGGCATCCGATTGGAAAACAACTTAGTGATTACCCATAATGGACCGATAGATTTAATGGATGAAATAAAAATGCCATTAGAGGTTGAAGAAATAGAAGCTCTGATGAATCGATAAATGGCAAGACCTCAAAATCCTAATTTAAATTTCAATAGTTTATTTGTAAACACCAATAAACTAAAAAGGATTTTGGAATCTTACATTGAATCTGAAATGCATTTTAAGGGTATAAAAACTTTTAAATCTTCTTATTTGCCTGTTTTTCTGTTTTTATTTCAAGAAGGAAACACAACCGTTCAGATTGCATCGGCAATGGGTATATCAAAGCAAGCAGCAAGTAAAATGCTAAAAGAAATGATGTCTGAGGGTTTAGTAAAAACTCAAATCAACAAATCGGATAGGAGATCTACGATTGTTTTATTATCTGCCAAAGGCAAAAGAATGGCTATCGAAACCAGAAAAACAATTCATAGATTGACTGAAAATTACAAAAGTTTAATGGGAAAAAACAAATACGAACAATTGGTAGAAAGTATGGAAGCTTTGCTCGGCTTACATGAATAATTTTTTTATAAAATAAATTTTTGTTTATATTTGTTAAATTATTCAAGCATAGTTTGCTTAAAAGAAATATCAAAATATTTTTATTAATGTTGATTTTTTCGGCATTTAGGGATTGTTACTCATATAATCCACCTAATGACAATTGCTCAAATGCTCTTGAAATCATAATTGACAAAGATGGCTATGGCATTGGAAGTTTTAAGTCAGGTATTGTTGACGTTACACATGCAACAAGAGAAAAAAGCGAACTTTGTTTTAAGGAATTAACAGAAATCGGCAACTGTTCAAAAACTATTTGGTTTAAATTCTACAATGCCAATTACAGAAATATTTCTGTAAAACTCAACCAATCAGACAGTTCAATTCCTCAGATTTATGCTGGTTTTAGTGTTTATAAATCTAATTCTTGCAATTTAAATTTAAATAACTTATCGACACAATTAGTTAGTATTACCAAATTTGGAACTTCAGGCAATGAATATTTAGAAACAGGTTGGTATTTCATTCAAGTGGGTTGTAATCAATCTGCTAAAGGTGAACTTTGGATTGACTTAGATGTTTCATATCCCAATCGCCTTAATAACGACCATTATAAAAACCCAAGTGTAATACACAATTACTTTACCCATACAATTTACTTAAATAATGCGAGTATTGAAGCCGAAGAATACACAACATTACCTAGTTTAGATTTCGACAAAAGCGCTTGGTATAAATTGGAAATCAATGAACCATTAATGAGTCAAATGCTGTATTTTAAATCTAATGACCCTAGAGAAAAATACAGCAACTATTTATATCGAATATTTGAAGATACATTAACTGTAGATTCACTCAAGAATACAAAACCTTTTCTAAAAATCAGAGAAGATGGGTTGATCTTTCATTATAATTGCGAACAAAACATTGAACAAAAGAAATATTTCATGCAAATAATTTCGAAGAGCAATTCGAGTAATTTCTTAAATTTAGGCTGGTCAACATCTAAAAACATAGAAGACAAATGGAATACACCATTAACTGATAATATCATTGAATTAAAGCCTAAAGACATTAAAACCGTAAACCGAAGTTTTAATTGTCAAAGTATGATTAAAAATCACTTATGCAATCAACAATTACCTGAATACTACATTAATCAATTAGACCGATACAACTCAACACCCCTTTTAGACACTTTTCGTTATGCAGGTTATTCAATTATCAATATAAAAGAAGACGGGCTTTTTGAATTACAATCTTCTAGTGTTTACAACAATAACGCCAATCAATATTTGTATCAAATTATATATGAAGGTGATATACGTTCAAACTGCAATTTAAATAAAGTTTTTGATGGCAATAATCGTATTGAAGTTTGCTTAAAAAAAGGTACTTATACCATTTTAACTTGCCTTAAATATATAGAATCCTACGAAGTTAGGCTAACCTACAAATTATCAAAAAATAATTACCATTACAACTATCATCAAGCAAATAATCCAGATAAATTTACCTATGACTCTAAGCTTTTTCAACTTCAATCAAGCAGATTGGCCTATTTTAATAATAACATAACAACAGTTGAGATTGATTCTGTAAAAATCAAAGGCAAAATAACCTATAGAGAAGTCTTTATTACCGATGATGTGAATGTTGATATTGTTGGCCAATTTTGCTATATTGCCTTATTTAAGGGGCAGCTATCTAAAGGTGAAGCCAAAAAAATACCAAGCATTGATTATAAAAAAACATCAAGAGCTTATGGCATCAATACAACAGCTATAAATGGAAATTGCTTGTTTTTATCCAAAGGACATTATACGATTATAACCTATATAGATACAAATCAAAAATCTTATGAATGTGCCCCAATTGAGCATTGGGTAAATATTATACCCAATGTAATTTGTCCACCTAACAACAATACAGAACCGGCATTTGTAACTCCCATTAACCTCAATCAAAATGTTTTATCTAATACAAGTAATTTTGATGGGTTAAATTATATATACAACATTCCACTATGTAAATCTTGTCAAACTCAAAACTTTTTTACACCAAACCTGAGTTGTAACAAAAAAAAGATCCCCCTAAATAATAAACTTCATTATTACACCTTCTATTTAGATGAAAATGCAAGCTTCAATTTAAACACCAACTATGAATTATACAAAGGAAACTGCTTAGAAAACAACGCCATTCTTTTAGATCAAAACAATATCATCTCGCCTTGCAAAAACGGCAATATCTGCAATCTTCAAGGCAAACAACAATATACGTTAGTTGCTTTTGTTGATATTTCAAGTAAATATCTAAATAACATTGTAATTACTTTTTCAAAACATTATCAAACACCCAATGACTTTATTTCCAAATCGTTTAATTTGGGAAATTTTTCATCCAATAAATCAGAGGAATCCCCTGTTTCTAAAATTACTTGTCATACCAATACCAATATGACACAAATCAATAAAAATGATTATTACTACAAACCAACTTACAATTTACCATTTTTAGATACACTAAACAACAAAAAAAACAACAATTCGGGGACTTTATGGTATACTTTTACTGCAAGTGGTAAATTATCGATTGCAATTGATTTAATCTCCAAAAAAACAAGCTATTATGACATTTATTTATTCAAATACAAAGGCGATTATAATACAAGCTTTAAACAAGTTTTAAATAATAATTTTGACAGCACACAATTAGAATTTTTGAGTAGGAATTATCAACAATATCAAAACATAACCTTTGAGAATAGCTGTGATAACAATCGGTATTTCGTTTTAATTTCAGCTAGTTCTACTTTTAATACAAATGAAGTATCCTTAAAAATAAATGCAAAACAATCCAATAAAAACAACTTGGGCGATTTGTGTGAAAATGCTGAAACTGGCACATTTAACAATTATGGCAATTACACCCTACAAACAAGCAACATTTGTCATACTTATGGCAATTCTGCAACAGAAAACCAAGCTTCGGATGATATAAAATCAACTTGGTTTAAAGTGAAAATTACCCAATTAAAAAGATTTGAGCTAGGGTTAAGACTTTCTGGTGCATCATTTAAGTCATATAATGTTTATGGTGGCAATTGCAATGCTTTAACAAAACTTATTTCATTAAACAATAGCTACTCATATTTCAAACTCAGTTGTATGGGGTCTGGAGAATACTTTATTCAAGTAATAACAAATAAATCTACTAATCAAAATATTTACCTGCAAATTGAAATTACCCAAGAGAACAATACCACATGTTTGCCTTATGATTTTATTAAACCAATTTCATTTTTCAAATTAGAAGGGGGGTGTCATTTAACAGACACAATACAACTCATAAACAATTCAACAAAAGGTGAAGACATTAAGTATTACTGGTATTTAAACGACAGTTTATTAAGCCATGAAACAGATGTTCTGATTCACAGAAAAAACCCTTTGATTAAACCTGAAAACACATTTAAACTAATTGTTGAAAATACCCTTTTTTATACCAGAGATACATTTGAATTGAAATATCTATTAGACACTACAATATATCAATTTAAAATAAATGGCCCTCAAATATCAACTTGCAGAGACTCACTAAAACTAATTGTAGAAACCGATTTTCGAGATCCTTTAAATTATGAATGGAAAACATATAACAACAATCTTGAATATGAGTCTATCTACCATAAAAACTTCACTCCCCCATACAATGTATACTTAAAAGCCTTTAGCGAAAATTGTATATTTAGAGATACCTTTATACCTAATGTTATAAAATCTCTTAGAAAATACACAGACACCCTTATATGCCCAGGTGGAAAATATATTTTAAAAAACCACCTCAACAACAGATTGATGTGTAATAACAAGCCAATTGCGTTTGGCGATTCAATGATATTTTTAGAATCTCAAAATCTAAGAATAGATTATCTAGAAAATTATTGCCGATATTTTGATTCGGTAGATTTAGTGATAGAGAAAGGTGAAAAACTTTTAAACATCAAAGAAAACAAGTTTTATTGCGATGAAAAATCATTAATATTGGAATACACCAAAGAGCCTTTGCTCAACTACAATTGGAATACTGGCGAAACAACGCCTTCAATTAGTGTTGATAAATCCGGTATCTATAAATTAAAAGGCGACTTTTCTAAATGTAGGAGCTTAGATTACACTTGGAATATAACATTTGAAAAAGTTAAAACCAATAGGTTAAGAGATTCAGTAGTATGCATTAATCAAAACATTGAATTTAGCAGTCCATATCCCTTAGATTTTAAAATCATTGAGAAAACACCAAAAGAACAGATTGTTAAAATCAATCAGAAAAAAAATTTAATATTGAAAGTAAAACGAGGCGAATGTGAAATAAATGACACCGCAATAATCGATGTCTATCAATCAAAGTCGGCTGAAATTGACAGTTTAACTTGCAACCATTCTATGCCATTCAAATTCATATTAGATGCAGGTGAGGCATTACAATATCATTGGTATCAACAACAATTTCGTCAAAGATTTTTGAGTATTCCTAATTATGGCCGCTATCCTGTAGAAAGAATTGATGAAAACAATTGCAAAGACACTCAATTTTTCAATGTTATTACCAATTGTGAATTCAATGTTTTTGTCCCTAACATCTTTACACCAAACAATGATGAAAACAACGAAATATTTAAACCTATTTTAAGTGGAAAATACAATCAATTTTACTTAAAAATCATAAACCGATGGGGTGAAATTATTTATGAATCAAATTCTACAGAAGGCTGGAATGGCTTTTACAAAGGCAAATTAGTCAGTCAAGGTATATATGCTTATCAAGTAAAAGTAATAGATCAAACCAATAAAACTTATTATTACAACGGTAGTTTTACCCTGTTGTATTAAGTCATTATTTAAAACACATTTAACAACAAATTCAAATCTTTGTATTGCATACCAAATTTTTTGGCTAAATCTTCATTCACCAATTGTCCTTTGTAAATGTATACGCCTTGCCTGAAACCTTTGGCAATTTTAATTAATTCATGAAATCCACCATAATTAGAAATATCGTTCATCATGGGGGTAAAAATATTGCTTAATGCATAGCTTGCTGTTCGAGAAACTCTTGCTGTTATATTGGGCACGCAATAATGAATCACATTGTGTTTTTTGTAAATTGGATTTTTATGATTGGTAATTTCAGAAGTTTCAAATATACCCCCTTGATCTATGCTTACATCTATAATCATACTATTCGGCTTCATTTGACTGACCATATTTTCTGAAACCACAACAGGACTCCTACCCTTTTCTCCTCTTAAAGCGCCAATTGCTACATCACAAGTTCTCAGAGCTTCAGCTAAAATATTAGGTTGTATGGTTGATGTAAATATTTTTTCACCGATATTATCCTGAAGTCTTCGTAATCTATACAATTCATTATCGAAAACTTTAACATTGGCTCCTAATCCAATGGCAGCTTTACACGCAAATTCACCTACTGCTCCTGCACCAATGATTACGATTTGAGTTGGTGGAATCCCAGTAAATCCGCCCAAAAGTTCTCCTTTTCCGATATTAGCATTATTTAAGTATTCTGAAGCTAAAAGAATAGATGCATGTCCAGCTAACTCGCTCATGGTTCTTATAATTGGAAAGAAACCAGAATCATCTTGAAGAAATTCATATGCGATGGCATTGACCCTTTTGAGTAATAATTTATTTAAAGAAACAGGATTAATCTGATCCAATTGAAGCGCAGACAAAAGCAATTGGTCTGGTCTCATCAATTCAATTTCGCTATCAGTTAAGGGTTCAATTTTTAATATAATATCAGCTTTAAAAATTTCCTCGTGCGATTTTACAATCATAGCACCTGCTTCGCTATATTTTGCATCACTGAAATTGCTAGCATTACCAGCTTTAGATTCAATCATAATATCATGACCATTGTTTACTAAAAACTCTACTGCCGAAGGCGACAATGGCACTCTATTTTCTTGAGCTGTTGTTTCCCTTGGAATGCCAATAAATAGTTTTTTGTTATTTGTTTCTAATGGTGCAGCCATTTCAAGTGGATGCATCGCGTATGCCTCTTTTACAATATCTTTAAAGGTTATAATACCTTTTTTTGGTTCATTCATTGAATTGTGTATGATTAATTGTTCAGTTCTTACAAAATTAGTATTAAAATTGTATAATTCAAACACTTTAACACAATAAATAGGTTGTTATTTGCGTTATCAAAGTTTAAATTTGCAATTCTTTTTAGTTTACCCCATTAGTTAACACATGAAAAAAATAATCTCAACACAATTATTAACCGCTATGTTGCTGTTGATTTCTATGCATGTAGTTGCTCAGCACTCCAATTACAATTCCATCAAAAGAATAGATAGTTTAACCCATGTCTTCATGGAAAACACCCTTGGTACACCCATGCCATATTTAACAACAGATGAAATTTTAACCTTATCTGAAGAACGTTTTTATAGATTAGTAGATTCAATGGCAACGGTTGTTCCTTTTAAGTTCGACCAAACTGTCAGAACACAAATGCACTACATGAAAAATCCTGCTAGCTCCTTTTTAACCAAAGCTAGTTTAAGGAAAAATTTATATTTTAGAGTTTTTGAAGAGGTGTTAGATAAAAAAGGGATGCCTGATGAAATTAAATACCTTTCTATTGTTGAATCTCTTTTAAGTACCAACGCTGAAAGTTGGTGTGGTGCTACAGGCTTGTGGCAATTTATGCCAGCAACTGGTAGAATGATGGATTTATCCATAAATCAAGACATTGACGAAAGAAAAGACATCTATAAAAGCACAGAAAAAGCATGCGATTATTTACTTTCCATGTATAATCTTTATGGAGATTGGCTTCTAGCCCTTGCAGCATACAATGGTGGTCCAGGCAATGTAAACAAAGCCATTCGACACTCTGGAGGCAAAAGAACTTTTTGGGAAATCAAAAACCACTTACCCAAGGAAACTCAAAACTACGTGCCTAAATTTCTAGCTACTACTTTCTTAATGACTTTTTCGCCTCCCAATCCTTTAGAAGATAGTCATCTTTTAAAAGAACATGAAACCTTGGTTCCAGTTGTTTTATGTTGTGAGGTTGACTTAAAATACATTTGCGCTTTAGTTGAAATTAGCGACCACGAACAACTTGAATGGAACAGTGTCTATAAAAACGGTTTTATTCCTGCAAATATTGAAGCCAAAAAAATTGTACTTCCATACAACAAAGCCATGAAATTAGCTGCATGGCAAGATAGTGTTTATACAATTAGCAGCCGTTCGTTTATGCCTTCAAATTATATAAAATATGATTATGAAAAAGCTTATTACAAGGCTAAAAAGGGACAAACATTAAGTCAAATTGCTGATATTCATGGTGTTTCTATTTCCAATTTAAAAAAATGGAATCATATAAAATCCAGCAAAATTGCCCCCGGAAAAACTTTATTGATTCAAAAAAGAAAAGAATCGGTTTTACCCGTTAATAAAATAGATGGCATTGATTTTTTATACTACATCACAGATTATGAATATCAAACAATTTCTGACATTTGTTCTAGATTTCCAGAATTTGACATCATAAGAACTTGTCAAGAAAATCAATTAAGCGACATGCACAGCCCCATAGGCAAAGGCAAACTTATTAAATTATATTTCACTAACACCATTTAAAATTTCATGATACATAAAATCAGTACTGTTTTCATTGCCTCTTTGTTTTTTGTCGCTTGTCAATCAGACGTAAAAAATGAATTACCTAATTCAGTAGGAAAACTTGGCAGTCTTGTTGTGGTTTCAGACATTGAAACTCATCAGGCATTGAACGAAGATATAGAGAATGTGTTTCTTCAACCTGTGGCATATTTGCCAGCAGGAGAGCCGATGTTTGAATTGGTAAAACCAGACCCATATGATTTTCAAAGATTCTTTTTTAATCATAAATCTGTTTTTGTAATGATTACAGCCAATAACTTAGACGCAATGCAAGAGCTTTTGCAACCTTTCACAAAAGCAACTATAGATAAATTGATAAACGATACTTCGGCCGTATTGATGAGTAAAACCAATTTATTTGCCAAACATCAACATGTTGTTTATCTATTTGGAAAAAACCACCAAGATTTAAGAAATAAATTTTTGAAGGCACAAACCCAAATCTTAGAAACTTTGCTCGAGCTAGAAATCAAAGATCAACACGACAAAATGTACAAAGATTCCTTAACACTAAGTCATTATGAAAAAATGATGAAAGATAGTTTAGGTTTAACTATTAAAGTGCCCGAATACTTTACAATGAAGCGTATTCAAAACAATGTTTATTGGTTTCAAATGGATGCAACAGAAGGCGAAACACCAAAAAACATTGGATTACTAGTTCACTCATATCCTTATCAAGACACTTTAGATTTCAGTTATGCCTCAATAATCGCCAAAAGAGATTCTGTTTGCAAATATTTAATTGCAGGCGAATTACCTGGCACCTATATGGGAACCACCGAAAGCAAATATTATCCACCCCGATTTAAAAATATTATTGAACACAAAGGACGCTATTGCTCCAAAATCAGAGGTTGGTGGACCATCAAAGGATTAAGCCAAGCAGGTCCATTTATCAGATACGTAATTCACATGCCCGAACGAAACAGCTTATTTGTTTTTGAAGGCTTTGTTTACAAACCAAATTTAAATACAAAAGAAAGAGACTTAAGACTTATTGAGGCCATTGCTCAAAGTATTCGTTAATACACATCACAATGTCTGAACAAGAAAAAAACATCGTCATATTTGCATCAGGTGGTGGTACAAATGCATTGAATATCATTCATCATTTTAATAAAAGTGGTCAAGCTAAGGTTTCTGCTATTTTTACTAACAATAAAGAAGCTGGTGTAATCAACAAAGCAATAGAAAACAGAGTGGCTGTTCAGTATTTTAATAGAAAGGATTTTTACGAAACCACTAACATAATTGATTGGGTTAATATCTACAAACCCGATATTATAGTTTTAGCCGGTTTTTTATGGTTAGTACCTGGTAGTTTTATTCAAGCTTTCAATGGCAAAATCATCAATTTACACCCTGCTCTATTACCTAAATTTGGAGGCAAAGGCATGTATGGCAGAAATGTCCATCAAGCAGTTTTAGATGCAGGCGTTACAGAAACAGGCATAACCATTCATTACGTAAACGAGGATTATGATAAAGGTGAAATTATTCTTCAAGAAAAATTTAATTTATCTCACTTTGATGACGTATCAAGCATCGAACAAAAAATCCATCAATTGGAATATATTCAACTTCCAAAAGCTATTGAAATAGTTTTAGGTTTATGAAAACAGTTTTTTATTTAATCAGCATTTTTATATCAAGCACTTTGCATGGTTGGGGATTTTATGCCCACAAAAAAATCAACGAGATTGCAATCTTCACCTTACCAAAACCTTTGTTTGGATTTTATAAATCACATGTAGATTACATCAAAGAACACGCAGTAGATGCAGACAAAAGAAGATATAGAGTAGCAGATGAAGCATGTAGGCATTTTTTAGATGGTGATTTCTACGAGTGTTGCTTACCAATAGATACCATTCCGAAATACTACAAAGATGCAGTTTTGAAATATTCTGAAGACACTGTTTTAGCTCATGGTATTGTGCCTTGGTATATTCAAACCATGATGTATCGATTAACAGAGGCTTTTAAAAACAAGGATTTAGATAAAATACTTAAATACAGTGCCGACTTGGGTCATTATATTGGTGATTGCCATGTGCCACTTCATACTAGTTCAAACTACAATGGACAAAAAACCAATCAAATAGGCATACATGCATTATGGGAAAGTAGATTGCCTGAATTGTTCGATAAAAACTATGATTATTTTACTGGATTAGCGACTTTTTCAAAAGACCCTTTAACACAAACTTGGCAAGTTTACTCAGAAAGCTTTGGTTTAGTTGATAGTGTTTTAAAAACTGAAAAAAAAGTGAGCGAAAAATTCTCATTAGACCAAAAATATGCCATGGAACAAAGAGGCACACAATTGGTTAAAGTGTATTCAAAAGAATTTTCTAAAGCATATCATTTAGCTTTGGGCGATATGGTGGAACAAAGAATGCGAGCTTCAATTCAAATGTTGGGTAGTTTTTGGTATACTTGTTGGGTAAATGCAGGTCAACCTGATTTAAATTTCGAGAAAAAAGATCCCAATCAGCCTGTTGACAATCAAGATGAAACATTACCAAAAGAGCAAGAAAAGATGATTGGCAGAGAGGAAGAGTAAACTATAATTTATTAGACATTTAATACCATTTCTTATTTTTGAAATAGATTAGCATAACAATAACGATGCTTACAGAAGCTACCCAAAAGTAAAAATAAGCATAAGGATGATTCATGCCAGGGAAATGGGTAAAATTCATCCCAAAAACGCCCGTTAAAAAACTTAGTGGCATAAAAATAGTACTTATAATTGTTAACACTTTCATCACCTGATTCAATCTGTTACTCATGCTGCTTAAATATATGTTCATTAAATCACTGAGCAGACTTTTCTCATTTTCTATATTTTCAGAAACAAGATAAGCATGGTCGTATACATCTTTAAAATAGTTCTGATTTTTAGAATCTAATAATTGGTGATTACTTGAAATCAGCTTATTCAACGTATCTCGCATAGGTTGTATATTTTTACCAATTAATATGACATTCTTTTTTAAACTATGAATTTTAAAAGATGAATGACTGCTTGGTTTATATGTAATCTCATCTTCCACATTTTCAATTTCATCACCTAAATGATCAATTAAAACAAAATATTCATCAACGATGGTATCCATAATTTTATATAGCAGATAATCAATCTTTTTTTGACGAATAGATCCTTTAGCCGTTTCGATCCTATGAAGTATGTCATCAAAAATCGATTTAGGTGTTTCTTGAAATGAAATCAGAAAATTACGTCCTATAACAATGCTTATTTGCTCGCTATCAATATGTCCGTATTCATCAAAAAACAGATGTCTAAAGGTAATAAAAAGATAATTTTCAAACTCCTCTATTTTAGTGCGTTGATGAGTATTTAAAATATCCTCTTGAATCAATGGATGAATATTGAATTTATCGCATATTTCCACAATTTTATGACTGTGATGAACACCAGTAACTTTAATCCAATACATATTATCGTTTTCCTGAACATCATCCCAATTTATCAAATCAAAACTTTCTGTAATTTTAAAAAAATCCTTTTGATAAGCCACTAAACTGATTTGCATAGGAACATTTCTTTCTTCACCAACATAAACTAAACTTGCCGAAGGCATTCCTGACTTAACAGAAAGTCGCATTCTTTTTTTACTTGGTATATTATTTTTGGTGTTTTTCATAATCAATTATAACTTTATATCAAATTACATTCAAACAAGATTTCAAATCTATGTTTTTTTAAGAAAGTTTGTGTCAAAAAATTAAGAATATTAGCATTAGAATAGAATATAAAATTATCATTTCTACCTTTAAAATTTTATTTATTAAGTTATTCTTGTATGATTGTCATAAGATTACTTAATTCCTTTTTCCTAGTTCCTAAATTTCATTTACCTTTGAAAAAAATTTTTAAAAAAACAGATATGTCAAACAAAGTTATCACATTACATTACAACTTATTTAAAGATAACGAAGCTGGAGAAGCTATCGAATCTTCTACTGGGAAAAATCCACTAACATTTTTAAGCGGTGTTGGACAAATGATTCCAGATTTTGAAAACAATGTTGTAAACCTTAAAGCAGGTGAATCATTTTCTTTTGGCATTGCAGCACTAGATGCTTATGGCGAACCAACCGATGAAGCCATTGTTGAATTGGATATAGAAATGTTTAAAAAAGATGGTGAATTGATGGAAGAAATTGCTTTAGGCAGTATGATTCCGTTACAAGATCAAGAAGGCAGAATGGTACCAGCAAAAGTTTTGGCTATCAATGAAACTTCTGTTACCATGGATGTTAACCATCCCCTAGCTGGACAAAACTTGCATTTTACAGGTGAAATTGTTGAAGTTAGAGATGCAACAGACGAAGAAATAAGTCATGGACATGTGCATGGACCAGGTGGCCATCAACATTAAAAAAAAATTAAATTATTAATAAAAGGCTATTGATTAATTCAGTAGCCTTTTTTTACAAACTTTTTTACAACCGAAGACAACAGCAACACAATGGCTAAAAACAAAGACATTTTACCAATCACATTGCCATATTTAACATAAAAAGTAAGTTCAGTTCTAGGTCTTACATAGCATTTGATAGCGGTTTTTTCGTTGTATTTGGTTTGTTGTGTTATTCTGCCCAAATGATTGATTTTAGCAGAAATACCTGTGTTGGCACTTCTTACCATTTCTCTTCTGGTTTCAATACATCTGATAGAGCCAAAAAGCAAATGTTGTTTATAGCCAGGCGTATTGCCCCACCATGCATCGTTGGTGATAACGGCTAAAAGTGTAGCGCCATTTCTCACAAATTCAGTAGCATAATCGCCAAAAACAGATTCGTAACAAATTAAAGGTGCAATAACAATTTGACTATCTTTTAAAATGAAATTCTTAGCGCTTGGACTTGTCCCTAAACTTCCACTAGCGCCTCCCAAATTGATACTTAAACTTTCTAAAAAAGGAAATGGCATTTTTTCAACACCTGGTACCAATCTTGATTTGTGGTAAAAATCTTGAGCCTGACCATTGTTTAATAATATTGCAGTATTGTAACTGTCCCACCATATGCCAGAAGATTCGTCTTTACGAGCTGTCAACGTAGGTTGATTTTTTTGATGATAAACTTCGTAGGTTTCTGCACCCGCTAAAATGTCCATTGCGTGGGTATCAGACATCGTAGCCAAGCGGTTTAAAACCAATGATTCTTCCATCTTGTGAACATCCAAATAACCAACAGCAGCAGTTTCTGGCAGTAATAATAAAGCAGTTAAAGGTGTAATCAAAGGTTTGGCAACTTCCGTTGCAATGTCCATTTGTTCCATAGGCGGAATGAATTGATCACCATCAGAAAATTTCTCTTTATATGGGTCGATATTGGGTTGAGAAATTACGACTTCAATGCCATTTCCTTTGTACAATTCAAAATATTGTAGAGCTGTAAAAAACGAAATCCCATAAAGAGCTAAAACCAATATAGCAGGTTTCCAAATTTGTATCCATCTTTGAGATTGAACCACTTTGAATACCATGATATTGAGTAATAATATAAACAATGTGCCGCCCATTTCACCTGTGAATTCATACCACTGAATGAATGCTGGAAAAACAGCTAAGCCTTTGCCTAATGTTAACCAAGGCCAACTGGCACTCCAATTGAAATGAACATATTCCATGGCTAAATAATACAAAACCAAGGATTGATGACCAGACTTTGGCAATAATGAATTGGTAAAACTAAATAGCAGAAAAGGCAAACTGATAATCAAACTATTGAACACCAACATCATAATAGCACCACTGGCACTGGCATTCCAAACCCACCAAGTTGTGCCTAAATTAAATAAAAAAATACACAAATAAGACCAAAGCCAAAATTTTAAATGTTTTTTGTTGCTGTTTTTCAATTGCTCATGAACAAACAATAAGGGCACAAATGCAATAAACAACAGAAATGCAGTTGGTAATGGTGGCCATCCAATCACTAACAGTAAAGCTGAAATTAAGACGAGGTAAATGGGTTTGATTTTATTCATTTTCTTTTCCTTTTAAAACAATCACAAATTCGCCCTTAGGCGCTTTTTTTGTAAAATGTTGATGAATTTCCGACAATGAGCCATGAAGGGTTTCTTCAAACATTTTAGAAATTTCTCTGCTTACAGCCACTTGTCTTTCTTCTCCAAACCAAGTTATAAAATCTTTCAAAGTGGTTAGTAATTTATAAGGGCTTTCATAAAAAACAAGGGTTCTGTTTTCGTTTTTCAAAAAATCCAATCTGGTTTTTCTGCCTTTTTTAACGGGCAAAAAACCTTCAAACACAAATTTATCTGTGGGCATACCACTTTTTACCAAAGCAGGAATTAATGCTGTAGCACCTGGCAAACATTCAAAAGCGATTTTGTTGGCAATACATTCTCTTACAATTAAAAAACCGGGGTCGCTGATACCAGGTGTGCCTGCATCTGTAACCAAACTCATGGTTTTGCCATTCTGCAATTGATAAATCACATCTCTTATTTTCTCATGCTCGTTGTGGGCATGATAGCTTTGCATGGGTTTATCTATCTCAAAATGCTTTAATAAAACACCTGTGTTTCTGGTGTCCTCTGCCAATATCACATCAGAGTTTTTAAGAACTTCTAACGCTCTTAATGTAATATCCTTTAAATTCCCAATTGGGGTAGGCACTAAATATAATCTTCCTGATTCAGACATAAGATTTATGGAACAATTTGAACATTAAACAAACCTTTTAAACCAAACAAAACCGCACTCCATATGATGACAGACATGGCTTGAATTCTTATTACTCTTAATTTATTGTGTTCTATACTCGCACTGAAAATACATCCGACAGGAATACTGATAACAACGGGGGTAATAAAAGCTATACCCATTAAACCATAACCATTTTTTAATTTAATTAATTTGCGGATGGTTTTATATTTGATTTTAAAGAAATGGTATTTAGATACTTTTTTAGAAATAATAGCCCCCAAATATGTAAACACAATGACACCCGTAATGCCGCCACTCATCACAATCATCATATCGAAATACCAAGGACGAGAAGAGAAGGAGAGCAAAGCCCCCACTGAAACAACAAACTTAACTGTTGAAACCAAAAACCAAGATAATATCCCTAGAAATTCCGCCATATATTGTGCTGCGAATATAGGTTTAAAGGATGTATTTAATGATAAAATATCTACGGAATCACCAATTTATCACTCGACACTTTACCCGCCATGCAAAAGAAACTGATGGGTTGGGTTTTCAATATGTTTTTATGTAGCTTTGCTTTGTGGATATATTTTATAATGAATGAAGTTTTTTTCTGTTTCTCTCCCCAATATTTAAATTTGCATAACATGTTTGTTTTAAAAGATGAAAATGGTGGAGTTGGATGTATTGTTGGATGGTTGTTACCACTAGGAGATTGGTGTCATAGCAATCATGGAAAAAAAGAGTTGATTCTTCTATTAAAGAAACAGTAGAATTGACCAAACTTTAAGTGTTTTTTATTGAATTATGTTAAAATACATTAAAATATTTTCGTTGGTTGTTGGTTTTATTATGTTTGTAATTAGTGCAATTTCATTAATTCAAGATTATTTAGTCTATAAAAATGGCGTGAAAACTACTGGCATTATTGAAAATTTCAAATTGAATATTGTCGCAGATGGAGCGGATAATGCAACCTATACTATATCAACATATTAAAAGATAGCCAATATGTACTTGAACAGTTTCATTCAGTAACCGATTTTAGAAAAGGAGATAGCCTGACTCTCTATTTTTACCCAAATGACTTGTCAAAATCTATTTATATACCAAATTATCAGTTTAATATTGGTAATTATATAGCATTTGTGATTGGGGTTTTATTGATATCATTGTATTTATATTTGAGAAGATTTTAATTTTTTTGCATGAAATTTGTATTCAACTTTTGCAAATGCTAAATGAACCAAGCAAAGATTAAAGACATAAATTATCTTTTATTAAAAGTTTTTTTTGATATTAATAAATGTCTTTTCTGTGTCCAAGATTTATGACATCAACAATAAGGGAGTCATCAAAAATATCGTAGATAATTCGGTAATCAGCAACTCGAATACGATACCCATCTCGTCCTTTTAACTTTTTGTAGCCTTTTGGTCTAGGATTTTCTGCAAGCATGTATATAGCTTCCTTGATGTTGGAATAATATGGCTCATTAATTTTTTCAAGAACCTTCATGGCTTGTTTTTTTAAAGAAACACTGTATGCCATTACTTCGATTTGCGTTTTGCTTCGATCTCTTTAAATGCTAAATTGATAGGAATAGAAGGCTCATTAATCTTTTTAGCTTTATCGTATAATTTTATATCTTCCAACTCTTCTAAATCTTCCATAATGGCCTCAAAATCCTTCATTGGAAGTATAACGGATATTTTTTTACCTTTTTTGTCTGTTATAAATTGTGGATTTACAGTAAGCATTTATTGATTGATTTAAGTTATTGCAAAAATAACTATTTTTATAAAAATTTAGAAATTTATTATTGAGTTTTGAATACTTGATAGTTTTATATTGGGTAAGCCAAAGTGAATATTTCACAAATAAACCTATGCATAGATGAGAATTATTTTCGAAGTGGTTTGTTTTGCCGCCAAACCTTGTAATATGATTATAAACCTAAATCTATCTTCGACTTTTTCTAAAAAATTACATATCATTGTAGCTTTAAAAGTAAAACCAAGCACCAACATTGATGAATGATTTTTTTGTATATGAAGGAATAAAATGTGTAGATACTTCTGAAGCTATCTTTGGTGATTTCATAATTAAAGGCAATAAGTTGCTAATCCCATATTTTAATGTGAAGATAGTTTGTAAAAACAACGTATATTTAGATTGTTGTTTTGGTAAATATATTAAATTTTGCATTTTGAGTTTTGAAGAAATAAATGGTATTGTATGGAATTTAAATACAAAAACAAATTTGGGAGGGAAAATAATTGAATGTTATGGAGGAGATTATTTTTTAGATAAGAATTTTCGTGAATTTTGGATAGGTTATAGTTCTGGTAGCATTATTTTACAAATTGATTATCAGACAAATACTAATCCTTGGGATGTTAGTTTTTTTACAAATGATTTTGGAAGAATGGTTAATAATGACTTTTACAAAACATTGTTCTTATAAGCTCTTATTCCGAAAATCTTGTGCAATGATTAATTAAAAATATTTTAAAGAAATATATCTACGGAATCACCAATTTATCACTCGACACTTTACCCGCCATGCAAAAGAAACCTAATAGTTTGATTTGAGGGTTATTTATGCAAATAATATTGGTCGGCACATTGGTTGGCGGAACGGCAAACAAACCAACATTTTGAAGTTGGGTATTGATTAAGTTCAAATACAAATACATCTCGGGTGTGATGGATAATATTTCAATTCTCGCTGTTTCGTTTTTTAAATACGGTCTACTTGAAAAGTTCTGACGAATAGGGATGATGAATAAATCGCCATCACCATTTCCACCCGGTGTGGTAGAATTATCAATGGCTATTCTTATATCGCTAGCTTTGGACTGCAAACTATCATTTCTATACAATTTAAACCAATAGTAATCGCCCACACCAACTTTGTCTTTAGACCACAAAGTAATATAATTGCCTTCGCTACCACCAAATGGACCATTTTTTTCGTATTTTACAGTCAAAGAATCAATGCTTGTTGGAGCATTAAGTTTGCTTTCCGAAACATAAGTGTTTTGTTTGTCGAAAACGGCCAATTGATAAGTTTGACCAAATTGAAAAGTATTAGCAGCAGGTGGTACAAAAAAGTATTTGCCACTTTCTTTCATTTGGAATTTATGAAACACAAAATTCAAAGTATCAAGAATACCTAGTGAATCAACCAAATAGCCTTGTGCCTGACCGTTGTTTAAATAGGCTGAAGATTTTGAAACATAAATCCATTGAGTATCGGTTGTTTGATTAATAACAGCATCAATCACCACTTGAGAAACAGGGTTGCCCAAGTCTAAGTCTATTGCATCCTCGCAAGAAGAGACAAATACTGAAAGTGTCAATAAAAGAGATATTTGATATAAAAAGTTTTTCATTTGATTAAAATTTAAAGTTCCAAGAAACAGATGGGATAAAGCTGCCGATGATTGAATAACGTATTAACTGAGTTTGCGCATTGTTGTCTGGATTTGGTTGAGCAAAATAAGAGAAAGGATTTCGTCTGTTATAAACATTGTAAACACCAAATACCCAACTGCTTTCCCATTTGTCGGTTTTTTTGTGGACATAAGTTGTAGAGAAATCCAAACGGTGGAAAGGTTTGATATAGACATCGTTTCTCAAACCACTAGCATTGTGTGGAATGCCAGTAATACCTTGAAAACTAAATTTCGTATTCGGAAGATTGGTAGGTGTGCCTGTTCCAAAAACGAAGCTGGCAGATGCCGTCCATTTTTTATTGAACTCATAAGACATGGTAGCATTGGCGTTGTGTCTTCTATCAAAACGGTTGGCATACCATTCGTTGTTGCTAATGCCTTCCACTTTTCTCTCAGATTTTGAAAGTGTGTAACTAATCCAACCGGTCAGTTTACCAACATTTTTCTTAAAATACAATTCCAAACCGTAAGCTCTACCTTTACCATTCAACAAATCAGCTTCTAATTGATTGTTGAGCAATAAATCTGCACCATCAATATAGTCTATCTGATTTTGCATGTCTTTGTAAAAGACCTCAGCAGAAATTTCGTAATCAATGTTTTTGCCATAGTTTTTAAAATATCCAAAGGCCACTTGGTCTGCAATTTGAGGTTTGATATTGTTTGTAGAAGGTGTCCAAACATCTAAGGGCACACTGGCAGCAGTGTTTGAAATTAAGTGTAGAAATTGAGACATTCTGTTGTAACTGGCTTTTAAAGAAGACAATCTGTTGAGTTTATAATTGGCAGAAAAACGAGGTTCAGGAATGTTATATGATTGAATGATTTCGTTAGAAGTATAGGTTTTTCTTTCTACAACATCTGCCCTTTGTGCTGCTGATGGTCTATCCAAAACCAAAGCAGTGCCTTTGCCAAGGTAATTAAAGTTAGAGAAACGAATACCATATTTTAAGGTTAATGCTGCGCTTGCTTTTTGTTCGTTTTCAATGTAAAAACCATTTTCGAGTGCATATTTATTAGGCAATCCAAATTGGATAACTGAACCTTGGTCGCTAGAAACAGCTTGACCAGGTTTGAATATATAGTATGTACTGATAGCACCAAATTGCAAGACGTTTTTTGAATTGATGTAATAATTAAAATCTACTTTACCACTGTTGTTTACTATGTTAGATTTCCATTCAAAGGTATTATTGCCAGTTCCAAAACCTAATCGGTAGTCGTATTTGCTGTAATAGAAAGTAAAGTTTGAAAACAATTTACTAGAAAACAAATGATTCCATCTAAAAGTAGCTGTTTGATTGCCCCAATCAAATTTAGCGCCCGGCACCCCAAAGGCATCTCTACCAATATATGTTGAGAAAAACACTTTGTTTTTATCATTGAAAGTATAATTAATTTTTCCAGTAAAATCATAGAAATAAAAAACGGCATCTCTCAGATTTTCGTTGTTTCTTAGAAATGGCTTTGCCAACACATCTGCATAACTTCTTCTTCCTGCAACAATAAACGAAGATTTGTTTTTCATTTTAGCATTTTTTCTAGCAATAGGTCCTTCTAAAGAAAAACGACTAAAAATAATACCAACTCCGCCATTCACCTCATATTTTTTAGAATTACCCTCCTTCATTCTAACATCCAAGGTAGACGACAATCTGCCACCATATTGAGCAGGCATACCACCTTTAATGAGTTTCACATCTTTAACCGCATCAGGATTAAACACAGAGAAAAAACCAAATAAATGCGAACTATTAAAAACAGGCGCTTCATCCAAAAGGATTAAGTTTTGGTCGATAGCACCACCACGCACATTGAAACCCGTAGCACCCTCACCAACAGTACTCACCCCCGGCAACAACTGCACAGATTTAACAACATCCACCTCGCCAAGCAAAGCAGGAATCTTTTTTATCTGCGTAATGTTCAAATTATTGGTGCTCATTTCCACCTTGTCCACTTGGTTGTCTTTTCTTTTTTTACTAACAGAAACACCAATCAGTTCGGTTATTGATTTATTTAAATCGGCATTTTGAGTAGCATTTTTAGACACCGTAATTTTTAAAGACAAAGTTTGATAACCCACATAACTATAATTAACCACATAAGTGCCAGCCGGCAAAGACAAGGAATAAAAACCATAATTGTTAGATTGTGTACCAATTTTGGTATCCTCAACAGAGATGTTACAATTAGCCAAAGCCTCTCCATTAGATGAATCTTTCACATAGCCACTTAAGGTAAATTTGGTTTGAGATTGAGCAGAAAAAACTGAAATTAAAAGGAAAACGAACAGGGTCGAAATTGATTTCATAAAATAGAAGTGCAAATTTAACATCTTTACAACCAAATTGTTTGAATATGAAAAGATTAAACTGCAAGTTTAAACGATGAAAAAAATTGGAACTGAAAATTCAACATTATTCCAATATATTTGCCTACTTATCCTAAAAACATGACGCCATTTAAAACATTCTTTTTTGTTATTCTTGCTTCTTTTGCTTTTATCTCTTGCGACAATCTCGAAAACATTACAACTCCCACTTTAACCAACGAGGAAATTGTATTGGGTTTAAAAACCGCTTTAAAAGTTGGAACAGATTCGTCTGTAAAAATCTTATCGCAAACGGATGGTTATTTCAAAGATGAATTGATTAAAATCCTTTTGCCAGACGAAGCCGAACCTATTATTAAAAACATTACCTTATTGCCAGGTGGTCAAGCTTTGTTAGACGAAACCATCAAAGCTGTTAACAGAAGTGCGGAGGATGCCGCCACAGAAGCAACGCCTATTTTTGTAAATGCCATTACAGGCATCACCATAGAAGATGGTATGAGCATTTTGAAAGGGCAAAACAATGCCGCTACTGAATATCTTAAAACCAAAACCAACGATTCGCTTTATCTTGCTTTTCAGCCTAAAATAAAAAACTCTTTAAGTAAAGAACTAATTCCGGGTGTGAGTGCAGAATCTTCTTATGCCAGGCTTATCAATACCTACAACACCGTTGCTAATGGAAGTTTTGGTTTAATTAAACCCATTTTAACCAACTCATTGAGCGAACACACCACTAGAAAAGGGTTAACTGGTCTTTATACCAAAGTAGCCAAAGAGGAAGAAAATATCCGTACCAAAGCGGCTCATAGGGTGAATGATATTTTAAGAAAAGTGTTTGGGGAATAAATGGTCACAACACTATTTCAGGGTTTTTTAAAAAAATAACTCAACAAAAAAGGCAGCCTAAAGCTGCCTTTTTTATATTTAGTTTATAGGTTTTATTTAATTGCAGCAGCAGCTTTTAACGCTTCATTAGCATTAATAATACCAGCCGTTGTGCATAGTTTTTTATATTTGGTCTTTTTCTTTTTAGTACCAGGCTTTCTAACTTTGTTAGTTGGTTTTACAACTGTGCCTTCAATGACTTGTTTTACCTGAATAGCTGTAAGATGAGGGTAATAAGCTCTAATTAATGCAGCTAAACCCGCAGTAACAGGACTTGCCATACTTGTACCACTGAATGCCTTGTATTCATTATTGATAACTGTGCTATAAATATTGACACCCGGTGCAAAAACATTGACAGTTTTTTTGCCATAATTTGAAAAATCAGCTGGATTTTGATCTCTATCGCTTGCGCCTACCTCTATCCATGTTTTACAAAGGCTGCCGTCTTCATAATAAGGCGTTGGGAAATTGCTCTCTTTATCTGTGTTTTTACCATCGTTTCCTGCTGCATGTATTATTAAAACATCTTTACTTTCAGCATATCTAAAAGCCTCATCTACATAGGTCTTGTTATATGAATATGCTTTCCCAAAACTCATATTGATAACTTTAGCACCATTATCTACAGCATATCTGATGGCATTTGCTACATCCTTATCTCTTTCATCACCATCAGGCACAACTCTTAATACCATGATTTTGACCAGTGGAGATATGCCTTGCATTCCAATTTTATTGTCTCTTACAGCACCAATAATTCCTCCAACATGCGAGCCATGGTCGCCATTAGGACCCTTAACTTCATTATTGCCATAAAATCTATTTTTTGTATCTTCATAATTGTCTCCAACAATATAGCGAGGGTCATATTCAAGGTTTAATTGATATTTATAGGAAGCATAAAAATGTTTGTAAGCATCTTTAACATCATTGAAAACATCTTTAGGTGTTGATTTACCTCCAACACATTGATCAAGTATAATTTTACGAGCCAATTTTGCTTCATTTTTGGTAGGATTAAATTTTTCTAAATCTTTGGCACTGATATCAGTAGTTTCCAATTCTTGTTCCAATGCATCAAAAAACTGTTTTATGGTTTTGTATGTATTAAAGTTTTTGCCTGCTTCATCTAATTTCTTAGCATGTTCTGCTTGAATGGTTTTAAATCTTGCGAAGTCTGCTCTATCTGCCTTGCTAATTTCTTTTTTGGTCTTATTGCCATATTTGGCTATATAATCCCTTAACAATCTAGTCATCTCAAGATTATCAATTTCAACATCCATTTGTGGACCACCAATAAAATCCCAACCATTAATGTCGTCTACATAACCATTTAAGTCATCATCAACAGAATTGCCAGGAATTTCTTTTGGATTTACCCAAATGTTTTGTTTCAAATCTTCGTGTTCTATATCTATGCCATCATCAATAACGGCAACAATAATTTCTTTTGCTGTGGCAGGTTGGGGAAAATTTTTAAGTGCATTGAACAAATCAATACCAAGGGCAGTATCTTTGGCTGAATAGTTTAAATGCCAGTCTTTAGGATAAGTCTGTGAAGACAAACTAACGCAAATCAGTAATGATAAGGATAAAATTATTTTTTTCATTGAAAATTAAAAGGGGGTTAAATTAAAGGGGACAAATCTACTGAATTTGTAGATTAAAAGGAAGTCTCATTTGAAAACCTTGATTTTTTATTCCTGTCATTAAAGATTGATAATAATGATAGAATATTCCAAGTTCGTTTTGCATCTGACGTTGCATCAATTCGTTACTAGATTGATTAAAGAATTGAGAAAAAGGATCTTCAATTTTGGGATAAGAAACCACACTGTAATCTTTAGTTTTTGACATGAATGCCGCAATTGAAATAGCATTTTTAATACCACCATATGAATCTACTAGTTTATGTTCGATAGCTTGTGATGCTGCCCAAACTCTACCTTGAGCAATAGCTTCTACAGAAGAACTATCAATATTTCTACCATTTTCTACGATGCCAGTAAAATCATTGTAAATTTGGTTCACCATTTTTTGAAGATAAAATCTATCTGTTTCGCTAAGCGGTCTATCTACTCTTCCAAAATCTGAATATTTTCCAGTGTTCACACTTTCGAATGTAATTCCCATCTTATCATTCAACAAGTTTTGCATATTTGGAAACAATCCAAAAACACCAATTGAACCTGTCAAAGTATTGGGCAATGCAATGATTGTATCCGCTAATGCACTGATATAATATCCACCACTTGCTGCCACATCGCTCATAGAAACAACAACTGGTTTAACCCCTTTACACAAACTAATTTCTCTTGCAATGATATCACTAGCCAATGCACTTCCTCCAGGTGAATTTACTCTCAATACGATTGCTTTGATATGCTTGTCTTCTCTTGCTTGTCTGATAGCTTTTGAAAGTGAAATACTTCCAATCGTGTTATCATTACCTTGACCTTCCATAATTTCTCCAACTGCATAAACAATTGCAATTTTATCTTTCGATTTAACTTCTTTTTTATCAGAAATTGATTGCATGTATTCGCTACCTTTGATGAAAACATGACACTTTTTATCTTTATTTTTAATTCTGTTACAAATATTAGTAACAATCACATCTTCATGGGTTAAGTCGTCTATCAATCCAAATGATTTGGCATCTGATGCTGACTGAATTGTAAAATTATCTAAGGCATATTTCAAGGTATCTATGTCTAATTTTCTACCATTAGCCATGTCGAATAAGATATTTCGATATAAAATATTGAGGTAAGAACTAATCTGTTCTCTGTTTTCAGGACTTAAATCTTTTCTAGTAAAAGCTTCGATAGCGCCTTTATAAGAACCAACTTTAACGTATTGCATTTCAACACCCAATTTTTCTAAAGCACCTGAGTAAAACATGATGTTTGCAGACAAACCATTCAACAAGATGTTACCTGTTTTTTCTATAAAAACTGAATCTGCTACACTGGCTAAATAATAATTTTTTTCATCGTAATATGAAGCCATTGCATATATAAACTTACCACTTTTCTTAAAAGAATCTAAAGCATTTCTTACCTCCGACAAAACAGCATAACCAGATGTATTGATATTGGTTTTTAAATAAATACCCTTGATTTTATCGTCATTTTTAGCATGTTCGATGATAGAGAGCAATTGATCTAAGCCAATAAAAGATTCGCTCATTTCTGGACTAAAAATTTTTGCAAAACTATTGCTGCTTCTCTCTTGTATATCGTAATCTAAATCTAATTCTATAATGGAATTACTTTTAACTGTAACATTCTTATTTCCGCCAGAACTAACCAAACCTAATACACTAAAAAACAGAAGTATGCCCAAAAACACAAATGAGATAAAAAGTCCTAAAATGGTGGCAATGGTGTATTTAATAAAATCTTTCATGACGAATAGGATGCAAAGTAAACAGAGATTACAGTTACTTTTCACTTAAATTCGACAAATAGACTAAATAAAGGATTAACGATTACTTGAATAATTTTCGAAAATTGCCCTTAAAAAAGTATTTTTGCAGCAATGATATTAAATGAATTAAGTGCAATAAGCCCAATTGATGGAAGATACCGTTCTAAAACATTAGATTTGGCGACATATTTCTCTGAATATGGTTTAATCAAATACAGAGTTTGGATAGAAATCGAGTATTTAATTTTTTTGAATTCGCAAAATATCAAAGGATTTGAAACAGCTCTATCAAATCAACAAAAAGAATCATTAAGGGCTATCTACCAAAATTTTACTGAGGCTCATGCATTAAACATTAAGAACATTGAAAAAGTTACCAACCACGATGTAAAAGCAGTAGAATACTTTATAAAAGACCGTTTGAATGAAATTGGTTTAGAGAGCATCAGAGAATGGGTTCATTTTGGATTAACAAGTCAGGATATTAACAACACTGCAATTCCATTAAGTTTGAAACACGCTTTGGAACAAGTGCTCATGCCAAACTTGAATCAACTTATCAATCAATTGAGTGATTTAAGTTGGGAATTTAAGGATATACCCATGTTGGCAAAAACACATGGTCAAGCCGCTAGTCCAACCATGTTAGGCAAAGAATTGATGGTGTTTGTTGTAAGATTAAAAGAACAAGTGAAAATGATGCAACACATTCCATTTTCAGCAAAATTTGGTGGTGCAACAGGTAATTTCAACGCACATTATATTGCATTTCCATCTATAGATTGGCATCAGTTTGGCAATCAGTTTGTTAATCAAGAATTAGGCTTACATAGAAGTTATCCTACGACTCAAATTGAGCATTACGATAATTTAGCGGCTTTGTTTGATGTTTTTAAAAGAATCAATAATATATTAATCGATTTATCGAGAGATGTTTGGCAATATATTTCGATGGATTATTTCAAACAAAAACTCAAAGAAGGCGAAGTTGGAAGCAGTGCAATGCCTCACAAAGTAAACCCTATTGATTTTGAAAATGCTGAAGGAAATCTTGGTATTGCCAACGCCTTGTTTGAGCATTTATCAGCTAAATTGCCCATTTCAAGATTGCAAAGAGACTTAACAGATTCCACTGTTTTAAGGAATATTGGTGTACCATTCTCACACAATTTAATTGCTTATGCCAGTCTTCAAAAAGGATTGAGTAAATTGATATTAAACAACGATGCCATTCAAACAGATTTGAATAACAATTGGGCTGTAGTGGCAGAAGCCATTCAAACCATTTTACGAAGCATTGCCTATCCAAATCCATATGAAGCTTTAAAAGCATTGACAAGAACTAATACGCATATTGGCGAAAATGAAATCAAAGCTTTTATTGAAACTTTAGACATTCCAGAAGAAATTAAGATTAGAATGAGAGCTATCAGCCCTTCTAACTATATTGGTAAATAGGATAAACTGATTTTGGGACTAACAATCAATTTATTTTTTTGAGGACTAATAAATTCAAATCAATGTTTGATTTTTAGAAAAGTAAGGATGCAAATGCCATGTAAATAAAAATCGATGCAATTATTCCCAAAATAAAAGTTAAAATAGAGAGTATAATAATTGCTGTTGCAAAACCATTTCCCTTATATGCATCATTAGATTCTTTGATTAATTTTTTTGCCCGTATTGCTAAATAAATTGAAACATAAGGCATAAAAAATGCGAGAATTAAAGCTAAAATCAAATAAGGCGCTAAAGGTCTTTCATCGTATTTTGTGTTTACTTTCTTTTCGACATGCTTAGTTTTGTTAATAGTCCATTTTTTTGACTCAAAAACCTTTGATTGAGGTTCGCTTTCCCTGATTAATTCATTCTGGCAATAGTGAGTAAATTCACAAATAGAAGCAATAGTATCAATAGGTGGATTTTCTTTAATTTCTGAATAATCTATAACAGAATCTTTGCTTAAAAAATCTTGCTTTTGAATGCTTTTCTTTACATAAGTCTTGGAAAGTTTGGGTTGATGCAGCTTGTTGTCTTTAGAAAATAATCCCGTTTCAATATTCAATTTAAAACCATTGCCATAACGTGCTTTAGTAATAACCCCACAAGAACTAAACAACAAAAGCAAAACCACTATGTATATATTCTTATGACTCATTTTATTTTTTAAAAGTGTTTTTCCTTTTGATTCCAAACTTCACATGGCGAATATAAATGTTTTGGGGAGAAGTAAATATCAATTATAATTCTTTCGGGAACTAGGAATCAAGAAAAATCAAAAAACACCTTATAAAATAATCTTGAAAGTTTGATTCGTTATTATAAAGTTCTATAGATTTCCCCCTATAGATATCAATATTTATTTTATGATGATTTGAGCTCCAATAAATAGATTTTTTAAAATCTTTATGTGAAGTGTTGTCTTCAAACATGCTACAAAATCCTCTAAGAATTTCTAATTCTTTTTTCTGTAAAACTCTAGTTAATTTATTATTTTCATATACCCCAAATAAACTATCATCCATATTCTTGATTTTTGTAGTGTCAATTAAATCAATTCTATAGATCATGATACTATCAAACAAATAAGGCTTATTAGTTTTATAAAATAAAGAATATTCTGATATTGAATTATCATTGCTATTAGTGTATGAAACAGAATTAGTATCTTTCATTTTGAGATTAGAATAACATAGCAATTCAATTCTATCAAAATTAAAGATTTTATAAACTGATGTATCAGATATAACTAATCCTCCATTTCTGTAACTAACTTTACCATTTATATTACTTAGATAAAATTTAAAACTATATATTTCTTGCATTTCTTTAGGTTTATTGCAACTACAAAGCAAAAAGAAAACAAAACAGTATGTTATTTTTAATACATTCATAAATAATTGTTGTTCGGATCATATCCTTTTAGAGTCCAATGATTTCATGGCAAATATAAATGTTTTGGGAAAGTTATTTAAATGAAATGATTCCTTGTGCTGTTGTTTATCTATGTTGAACATAACCTAAAAAAACACTTCGAAATAAACTATCACCTATACTGAGACCAATCAATCTGACTCATCAAATAGAATGCAAATACCATATTGCTGATGATGAGCAGAATAAAAAATAAAACAATAATTCCGTATATCGTATGTTTTTTCTTTGGCATCATATCATACTGCGTTACGATTTCTCTCCATTGGTCACGATGATGGAAAATAAAATAATTTGGCAAAGAAATTAATAATATATATCCTGTCAATAATAATCCCCCATTTCCGATATGCAAATACCTATCAATGAAGATTTTATAGTAAACAACTAATGAAATACCTATAAATATCCAAAGCATGTCTATAATCATAACAGCTTTCCAATCACTCCACCATATAAATGGACCACTTTCATAATACTTATAAAGTCTATAAAACAAATAATAATATGCTTTTTTGATTTTATTCATGCTCACCCTAATTCCTAATTCCTCTCCCCTATTCCCTTAAGAAAATCCGTTTCGTTCCAGCGTATATTTCATATTTAGCTAAACGGGCCTCTAGTTGTCCGTTGGCTACTACTATTTTGCGAGAGGCTTTTAGTCCAATGTATTTTAAACCTTCTAAATTGGCTGTGATAAACCAAGCTGTTGTGCCAGGGTAATTCTTTTTAAAGGTGTCGCCAATGGTTTTATAAAATGTTTCGGTTTCAATGTCGATGCGTTCGTTGTAGGGTGGGTTAAACAAGATGTGAAGAGGTGTTTCGGTTTCTTTTTTGGATTGAAAGAAATTCATTTGTTTGATAGCAATTGACTTTTCGAGTCCTGCCAGTTTGATGTTGTTCAATGCTTTTTCTATCACAGATTGGTCTTTGTCGTAGCCCGTTATTTTAACTTCCATAGGCTTAATTTTTTTTAAAAGATTCTCTTTGATTTGTGCAAAAAGCGTTTCGTTCCAATCGTTCCATTTCATGAAAGCAAAATACTTTCTATGTCTATTGGGAGGTATGTTTTGAGCAATCATGGCGGCTTCTATCAGGATGGTTCCGCTGCCACACATGGGGTCTAAAAAATCGCATTGTCCATGCCAATCTGAAAACATGACCAAACCTGCTGCCAACACCTCGTTCATAGGTGCTACATTGGTTTCGGCTCTGTAGCCTCTTTTATTCAAGGAATCGCCCGAACTATCTAATGCTATCGATACCTCATGTTCATTAATATACACATTGATGCGGATGTCTGGAGTTTTTAAATCCACACTGGGGCGTTCGTTGTATTTATCCCTAAATTGGTCTACAATGGCGTCTTTCACCTTTTGTGAAACAAACAATGAGTGGTTGAAAAACTCGGAATGCACAGTGGCATCTATGGCAAAGGTTTGATGTAAGTTAAACACTTTGCTCCAATCGATGCTTTGCACATTGTCGTACAAACTTTTTTCGGTGAAAGCACTGAATTGCAAAATGGGTTTCAAAATTTTAATGGCAGTTCTACAAGCTAAATTGGCTTTGTATAAAAACCCTAAATCACCTTTAAAACTTACCATTCTTTTGCCTTTGGCAACATCTGCTGCGCCCAATGCTATCAATTCTTTTTCTAATAATTCCTCGTAGCCAAAGATGGTTTTGGCAACCATGTTAAATTGTTCTGACATTCTTTTTATATAATTATTCTACAAATAAAACCAATCCTTTAAGGTACTCCCCTTCAGGATGAAAAATATTAACGGGATGGTCGGCAGGCTGTGTTAAACGATGAATTACCTTTACTTTTCTGTTGGATTCTATGGCAGCCGAAAGGATGGTTTGATTAAAAGTATGGCTATCCACCACCTGAGAACAACTGAATGTAAACATCAATCCACCTGGTTTCACCTTTTTAAAACCCTCAATATTCAAACGTTTATAACCCATCAAAGCATTGTGTTTGGCGCCAATATTTTTAGCAAAAGCAGGTGGGTCTAATATCAACAAATCATACAATTTATCATGTAGTTTGAAATAAGAAAAGGTATCTATCGCCTCAGAGTTAAAATTATCCGCTTGCGAATTGTTCAACAGCATGTTTTCGTTCAACAAAGTGATGGCATTTTTAGAAACATCCACAGAATCAACTTGTTTGGCGCCATTCATCAAAGCATAAACCGAAAAACCGCCTGTGTAAGCAAAGGTATTTAACACATCTTTGCCTTTTGAATAATGACCTAACAAAGCACGATTATCTCTTTGGTCTAAGAAAAAGCCCGTTTTTTGTCCCGTTTGCCAATCCACTTTAAATTGAAAACCATTTTCTTTTACCAGATTAGTGGCAGAACCATCTCCAAAAACAAAACCATTGCTAGCCTCTTCCACAGCGCCATGCAAGGTTTCGCTACTTTTATTAAACACCGCTTTTAAATCATCTTTCAACACATGCACCAAAGCTTCTGTAATCAATGGCAAATGTTTGTATATGCCACTTGTATGACATTGAATAACAGCAGTGCCATTATAAAAATCAATAATTAATCCTGAAACACCATCTCCTTCGCCATGCATCAAACGGTAACAATTGGTTTCCGCATTATTTACAAATCCTAATGCACGTCTGATTTCATAACAATTCTCGATTTTGCGAATCCAAAAATTAACATCAATGGCTTCGTCAATAAAACTCAAAATCCTAACCGCAATGCTACCATGTTGCACATAGCCTGTTGCTAAAAAATTTCCTTTACTATCCGTAATTCTAACGATTTCGCCTTCGGCAGTTTTCTTAATTTCATTTTGCAAGGCTCCACTAAAAACCCATGGGTGAAACCTTTGCAAAGACCTTTCTTTTCCGCCCTTTAATGCCAGCGATTGATATAAACTCATATTTGTAGGCTACAAAGTTGCAACATTTGTTACCAATAATTCGACTTTTTTGTTTTAATTTTGTTAAATTGAATGATGAAGAGTGCAACGTTTATATTTTTGATGTGTCTTATGATTGGATTAAATGCCCAAACAGAGATGGAAAGTCATGCCAAACAAGAGATGCTCAAGCACAGAGAATTGCAAAGCTACAACAGTAAACGCAGTTTGAGCAGAGGCATAGACATGCAACACCTGCGCTTGTATTTTGAACCTAATTTAAGCAACGGCAGATTAAATCAAGCATCAGCAAAAATTACATTTAAAGCTGTTTCAACACTCAGTTTATTGGTTTTTGATTTAAGAAGAGAACTCACAGTGGATAGTGTAGTTTTCAGAAACAATGCCATCAATTTTAACCATACCTCACAACATGAATTGAGGATAAATCTTGGGGTAAACATCAATGCAAACACTGTAGATTCCATCGCTATCTATTACCAAGGTTCGCCCAATATGGCTAGCAGAGCTTATTTCAGAGAAGTTACTGCCAGCGGACCTAACATTGCAACACTCTCTCAACCTTATGGCGCACATTATTGGTGGCCCTGCATGGAAAATCTAAACGATAAGATTGATTCCTTAGATGTTTCAATTAAAGTGGATAGCGGTTTTGTGGCTGTTTCTAATGGTTTATTAACCCATACCGATACCGTTGGCAACAAACTGACTTTTCACTTCAAACACCGTTACCCTATTGTGACGTATTTAGTAGCAATGTCCATTTCAAGATACGACAAATATGTTCAAAAAGCATTTTTGCCTTCTATTAACAAAGAGATTGATATAGTTAACTACACCTTTCCGCATGACAACCTCAACGACAACAAAAACAAAAGTTTTGAGACCATTAAAATGATGCGATTATTTGACAGTTTGTTTGGTACTTATCCATTTCATAAAGAGCAATATGGGCATATGCAATTTGCATGGAGCGGTGGTATGGAGCATCAGACGATGAGTTCAATGTCGAATTTAAACTATGATTTGATAGCCCACGAATTAGCCCATCAATGGTTTGGCGACAAAGTTACTTGTGGCACTTGGCAAGAATTGTGGTTAAACGAAGGATTTGCGACTTATTTAAACCTTTTGTGTTATGATTTTTTAAGACCTAGACAAGAATGGTTGAATGTTTTAAATCAGTTTAAAGAAGATGTGATGAAACTTCCTAATGGCTCAGTTTATGTGAATGACACCTCTAACTTGGGAAGACTATTTGACTACAGAACTACTTATCAAAAAGGGGCGATGATATTGCATCAACTCAGATGGGAGATTGGCGATAAAGCATTTTTTGATGCCTTAAAAAAGTATATTAATGATGCCCAATTGTCCTATTCATTTGCCAAACAAACCGATTTAAAACAATATTTAGAATCCGAATCAGGTATCAACTTGGATGATTATTTCAACGATTGGGTGTTTGGCCAAGGCTATCCCGAATACAATATCAATTGGCAACAAAAAGGCAATGAACTTGTATTGAATGTTACACAAAAACCAAGTCATCCGAGTGTATACCAATTCAATGTTGCTCTGCCAGTTTTAGTGATAGGTCAAAACAAAGACACCATGTTGCGTATAGATATCAAAAGTTTAGAATTTGAAACCATAGTGTTTTTAGATTTTAAAATCAAAGAAATTCTGATAGACCCATATCATCAAATCATTGCCAAGTCTATTGTTTTATTTCCATTGGACCAAAATACAATGATTTCAATTTATCCAAATCCGAGTGATAATATGTTGTACTTCTCATTGAGTAACTCAGATATTTCGGGTTGGAAAATTACAGATGCAACAGGCAAAGCCATACTTGAAAAAACCTACAAAGAAACCATAGCCAGTGGTAATATTGGCAGCATCAACACCAGCACTTTGGCTTCAGGACTCTATATTTTAGAGCTACTCAGCACCGATAACCGTAAAATCATTAGAAAAATAAACATTAAACATTAACGATATGAAAAATTTAAACATCCTTATCCTTTCGAGCCTATTAATAATCATTGGCTTTTCATCTTGCAAAGACGATGATGTTCCACCACCAATTGACCCAATTGTAGAAACCATTGATTTAACTTTCAAATTCAATGCATTATTTAAAGGCAACGCGCTTGTATTCAACAATGATTATATAACCAATGCCAACGATACCATCCGATTCGATAAAATCAAGTACATTTTTTCTAATTTTGAATTAGTAAATAATGAGGATAAAATAGTGCCAATAGCCAATCAATATGCCTATATCAGTTTTTCGGAAAATCGCAAAGAAGTTACCTTTAAAAATATACCTAAAGGCAATTACAAAACCATCCGAATCAACGTTGGCTTAGACTCAATAGTGAATTTTGGCAATCCAGCACAATACGCATTAGATCATCCTTTGAGTCCGTCTTTAACAGACATGCATTGGGGTTGGGCTGGCGGCTATATCTTTAATGTGGTGGAAGGATATTACAAAAACAATGGACAAAATGCAGGTTTTACTTTTCACATTGCTACATTGAAATACAAACGCACCCATACCTTTGTTACTGATTTAAACCTAACAAAAAACAGCAGCATTTACTTTAACATTAATGCAGATAAATATTTTAGCAATGCGATTAATTACAGTTTAAAAACAGATGGCGCTATGTCGCACTCAGGCAATAGCGACCCTATTATGGATAAATATATTCAAAACGTAAACGGCACCATAGAATTTGACAAATACGAATGAAAAGAAAACTTATTATTTCGGTAACTTTAATTTTAGGTTTAATTGTATTCAAAAGTTGCAAAAAAGATCCTGAAATTACAAATGGCAACAACCCAAACAACCATCAAACAACGCCCTATACGATAGAGCGAAAAGCTTGGTATCCGCCATTTAAACTTCCTGCAGACAATCCATTGACAGAAGAAGGCGTTATGCTTGGCAGAATGTTGTTCTATGACCCAATTATGTCAAGAGACAGCAGTATTTCATGCAATTCTTGTCATCTTCAAAGCAGAGCATTTGCAGAAAGCTTGAAAGTAAGTAAAGGTATCAGGGGTCAATTATTGACAAGAAACTCCATGCCTTTATTTAATTTAATGTGGCAAAGTCGTTTTTTCTGGGATGGTAGAGTAACAAATTTAAGAGAACAGGTATTGATACCCATTCAAGCCCATGACGAAATGGATTTGGATTTATATTCGCTTACCTTAAAATTGAATGCTTCGGAGCAATATACTCCCCTATTTAAAAAAGCATTTAACACTGAAAAAATAACACCAAATGAAGTTAGCAAAGCACTCGAACAATTTTTAACTTCTATGGTTTCATTTAACTCTAAAATTGACCAATTGTTTGGCAGAACTGACACATTGAATGTGATAAGCGCATCGGCTTTAAGAGGTTTAAATTTATTTATGAAACCTGTTGAAGATGGAGGTGCCGATTGTTTTCATTGCCACAGCAATATTCCGTTTTTTGGCAACACAAGTCCAGGCGGCTCGATGGCAAACAATGGTTTAAACGCTGTATTTACTGACAAAGGCTTGGGTAGAATAACAGGCAGACCAACCGATGAAGGCAAATTTAAAATACCTTCGCTCAGAAATATTGAATTAACTGCACCTTACATGCACGATGGCAGATTTGCCACCTTAGACGAAGTGATGGATTTTTACTCCGACCAAATGAATTTCAATTCACCAAACCTTGACATTAATATTTTAGCACATAATCAACAATTGAATTTGACCCAACAACAAAAAGATGACATTGTAGAGTTTTTAAGAGCTTTAACAGATAATGAATTCATAAACAATCCTAAATTTAAAAATCCTTTTTAGATTAGTGGTGTAAAGGATAATAGATGAGAGTTATATAATTTAGGGTTAATTACAATAAGTTTGTGGTTTAATAAAATCTAAATTTAGAGACTTTTTTCAAATGAAATATATTGTAAAAACATCTTTTTAGATGTATAATTGCAAATAAATCATTGATGAAAACATATCAAATCAGCTGCTTATTATTTTCTTTTTTTTTGGTATTGTTTAGTTTTAAAAGTAATTCTCAAACTATACAATACAGTCCATTAAGATGTGCGGGCGAAATACCTGATGACTTCTTATTATTAAATTATGAAAAAATAAATTCTGAGTTTTCTCAAATAGAAGGTTCTAACACTTCCAAAAACGAAAAAAACATAGAAAAAGAATTTGCGAACAAAAGCACTTTTAGAATAGATGACATCTTATTCAGTGGTAAAACATTGTATGGAGATGTTTTAACAAATTATGTCAATCAGATTGCAGACATTGTTTTAGAAACAGATCCTACCCTCAGAAAGAAACTTAGATTTTATGTATTAAAATCATCAGATGTAAATGCCTTTTCAACTTATCAAGGGATTATATTTGTAACTGTTGGCCTGCTTTCTCAAATGGAAAATGAAGCGCAATTAGCTTTTATATTAAGTCATGAAATAGCACACTACAAGCTTAACCACACATTAAATAGTTATAAATTAAATGAACAAATAAAAAATGCTAAAGGAAAATTTGCAGAATTAAGTTTAGAGGACAGAATAAAGCAAACGTTTGGTTATTCCAAAGAAAATGAATTAGAAGCTGACAAAGAAGGTTATAAAATTTATAGCAAAACAAAATACTCTAAACAAGCTGTAATTGGCAGTTTTGACATGTTGTTATATTCATATTTAGCCTATGATGAAATTGATTGGCATCCATCTACACTTCAGGATACATTTTATCAATTTCCAATAAAATACAAAAAGAACAATGAAAGTATTATAAAAGCAGATGAAGAAGAAGATGATGAAGAGTCAACTCATCCTAATATTAGAAAAAGAAAAGAAAACATTGAAGTAATTATTAATAAAAGCTTTACTGACATCAAATGGAACGAAGACACCACTATACACCTAACAAGTGAAAATAATTTTTATTTCATACAAAAACAAGCAAGAACTGAACTTTTCAACATTTTAATTAATAAAGCTGATTACTATAAACTATTTTATTACAGTTATCTATATTCTAAAATATACAGTGAAGATAGTATTTTTTGCAACCATCTAAGTTCATTCAGCATATATGGCTTAACAATTAAAAAACTACCTGAAAACGATGATGACAAACAAACCAATAGCAATAATGCATTCAAAAGTGATGAAGAATCAGATGTAGAAAAATTTGAGGGTACTTTTAACAATGTTTACACTTTTTTGAAAAAACTTGGATATATCGAATTGTCAATTTTAAGTACTAGACTTGCTTGGAAAAACTATACGATAAATCCATCAGACGAAATTGCCAAAAAATTATTACATAACAGCCTTTATGTTTTGTTTAGGCATTCAAATTTAAGTGCCGATTTTTTTGTTAAAAACCAAATAAATGATTCAACATTTAAAATCCACTCAAACATAGTATCAAAAGAAAAACTAACTAAAAGTCAAAAATTAAAACTAAAACAAGAACAACAAAAAGAGGAAATTCAGATTTCAGAATATGAAAGTTCAAAAAACTCAAAACTTAAATATACCACTGGAGCATTTAAATTAATTTTTGAAGATAAATATTTCGAACATCTTTATGATTCATTGAGTTTTATTGGAATTGAAGATAGAAACTCAACTAATGAAAACGAATCATACAATAAGTACGCAAAGCCCCAAAAAAAAATAATGAAATATGGCCACAATGCAGGTATTGACTCTATCATTATGTTGAATCCAAATTATTCGACATATAAAATTAGAAGCGAACAAGTATTTGTAAACAAACTAATGGACGAGAGAAATGAAATCAATTTAGCTCAAGTTTATGCTGAAATGGCGAAAGAAAACAACATCAATTTAACAGAAATAAATATTTTAGATAGAAAAAACCTAACAACTGAGAAACTAAATGAATATTCTATTATAACAGATTGGCTTTCAGAAAGAGTTAACAACAGTAACAATACATATAGTATAATTTATAACAAGCATCAAATTAGTTCTGTAATACAAAATAGAAAATGCAAAAACCTGATGATATCAGGATTAAGTTTCGTTTCTGAAGAAAGGGAGGTAAATCCAGAAGTCGTCTTAACAAGTATATTAATAATACCTCTTTTGCCAGCTGTCATTTTTCATTATTTCACCCACAACAAAGAAGTTTATATGAATACCATCATTATAGATTTAGAAAATGGAGAATTGAAATATTTGAATCGAAAAAACTTGAAATTTAAACCTAACAAAAACATACTCCGGGCCCACGTTTTCGCTTTGTTTCATGATTTAAAATCAAAAAAAAACAACTTAAATAAATAATATGAAAAAAGTTTATATTTTATTTATTTTATCATTGATATTGTGTCAAATAAATGCGAACACTTACAAAAGCGTGCCAGGGTATTTAAACCAGAGAAACACTATATCTTTAGGAATTCGACCCAATATCACAATATCTGATGGCGAGTCGATAATACCCAATTTATTTCAACCTTCCTTTGAATTAACCTATGACAGAGTATTGAGCAGAAGATCTACAGTAAGTTTAACTATAGGCAGGCAAAGTTTCACTGTTTTAAGCACAAACTCAATAAATAATTTCAGAAGCAAGAGAAACAGTTTAAACATCTATTATGATAATGAATTAGTAGAATTAAATATTTCTGATGGGACATTAAATTTTGCAAACAATTATTTTAATATCTCAAAAACTTATTTCATGACAACGAGAGGTGCAATTGCTCCTTACGGCAAATATTTTAAAATGGGATTCACAAACAATTATTTTAGAATAAAAAAAGACAACTTAAAATATTTCGCAAATACTAACTCGAAATTTGTATTTGTTTCTAATCCTGACAATGATTTTATCACCCAAATGTTAGGAGCATTTAACTTTGAACTGGGTGTCAAAAAGTTTTATGGCAAACATTTTTTTATAAACAAAGCCATCGCTTTTAATTTCCCCTTCAATTTTTGGACTTCTACAAGATTTGTCAATTACAATAACATGAGTTCTTATCACGAAGCCTATTTAAGACGCTATATTGCTAATATTCATACTCTTAATATAAATTTCGCTGTGGGATATGCGTTCTAACTTTTTAAAAACACAAATGAAAAACAATAAACAACAATATATCAAATACATATTAATTATTACAATAACTATAATAACTATCTATTCATGTTCAAAAAAGGAATACGTTTATAGGGAACCTACAAGAATAATTGATCAAAACAAAGAATTATATAATAATTTACCTTATACAAGACCTAGTTGCATTCTTAATTCCAATACAACTAGATCTAGTTTTAATTCACATTTAAATACTAACTTTAATACAAATTACTCTAAATCAAAAATGAATGATTCTGTTACCGTCATTCAATTTTCAAATTCAAATAATGACCAAATTATATTCTATATAAACAACTTAAATCCAAACAGCGCCAATTTTAATGTCATAAATAAGAAAGATATTAATACTAATGATGCATTTATTTCAATAAAAGCAAGAAACACATCATCTATAAATAAAAATAATTATCAATCTCGAGCAGGAACAATTCATATTAGATATGAAGACAGCACAAAAACTTGGTATTTAAACTTATGTAATCAAGCAATAATAGATATATTATCTTTATATAATTATGAGTTTGATGGTTATTTCGTTTTTAAATAAGAATATTTGGGGTCTATTAAAAATTTTAAATTTTAATAATAAACTAATTCTTTTTCAGTAGACCTTAATTAACAATAGCTATTCAAAAAAAAAATCCTCTTGATTGCAGAGAATCGCATTACCTAATAGAATATTTTGTAATAATCTCTTTTAATAAAAACATTAATTTTGCCATATACTCTTATAATGATGAACAAAAGAAATCAGAATGACTTTACAAGTGCTATTTACAAGTTGAAAAAAATTTCAAAACCATCTATATTTTATTTAATTGCATTTATTCTTTCAATTATATATTCCAATAAATTATCTGCTCAAGATAAATATCATTATGCGAGAATTTCATTTAATTTTGTTAAAGAAAAGCAAATCACTGTTATATCTGACAATGAACCTAATAAAGTAATTTCAATACAAAAAGGATTAAGCTCGAAGGAAAAAATTAAAATATTGCTTCAAACTATTGCTCAATTAAACACAGAAGGATGGGACGTTATTTCTGTATTTGAGCATAAAAGAACTGTAACATACTATTTGAAAAAAAAGCACAATTAAACAATCAAAAATCTTAATCCAAAAGCCAAGTTTGGTGACCAAAATAGCTCCATTTAACGTTTGCCAAATCCACTTCTGAATCAATGTATGGTCTCATTTCACCACCATTAATGGAGACTTGACTTTCAACATATATTTCCAAATCGTAAACACCCTTATTTTGATAATGCTGTTTAAGATGTTGTGCAAATTGCCAAATCATATCTGGTTTGGATTGAAAATCCGAAATTTGATCGGCTGTTAAGAAATCACTGAAATTAATTTTTTGAATAAAGTTGGTTTCTTTGTTTTTATAATAAAAATCCGTTTTGCCATATCGGCTTCTTAACATCATGCGCCAAGACAAACGATGACCTTCTTCGGTCCATAAAACATCTCCCGGAATCAGCCAATGCCTCAGAGGCAAAAAACATTGAATTGCTATATAAACAACAAAAACAGATGCGATGATTTTCTGTTTAGAATCAACACTTTGCACTTCTAAATCTTTGAAAAAAGGTTTCTTTTTGAAAAAACGTTGCTGAATAGATGCCCTATCAAAACAAAACAAACAAAGACTCAAAGCAAAATAAGGAAATATGCCAATGTGCAAGGTAGCAGAATTGAATAAATGAAAAAAGATAGCCAAAACGAAAGCCCATTTCCGTGTTTTACGCCACATCATTGCAGGTAGAATTAGGGCATCAAAAACTATTCCTGAATAGGCTAAAAACAAATGAAAATAATGATTTCGAAAAACTTGAATGATGGGTTGAAAATTTAAATGTTTTTCAAACCATGATGCAGAACCATTCATCATGATAGAGATAAATTTTCCGTTTAACCAATCAGGATAAATCTTAGCAACTGTAGCAAAAAAATATACAATGCCGACTTGAACTATAAAAATAAGTACTACCCAATTGGAAACAGATTGTTTCTCTTCTACCCTTTTGTGTTTAACATCTAAAGAAAAATAGTTGTGAGCCGGAATTAAACACATTATCCAAGCTATTAAAAGAATCAAATAGTAATGGTTGTTGTATTGTGTTTTTTGAATAAAGTAAGTGACGCTCCAAAACAAGGCAAATAAAAAGGCATTTAACTTATAGCGCCAACCCAATGCCATCAACAATCCAAAGAAACCCATCAAAACATAATGAACGTACATATATTCACCAATCAGTGGCGACAAAAATTCAAATCCAATAAAAGTAAAAGTATATGCTGGTGTAACTAAAGTATCCTTGACCCAAGAAGTTAAAATTGCGCCCCAAGATTCGATAGCCATCAATGAGCCAAAGAAAATCCTGAATAAAACGACAGGTGAATTATCAACCTTTTTAAAAAGAAGTTGGTAAAACATATTTTCCTAATTTTAACCGTTCATGCTCACTAAAAATTCGTCATTGCTCTTGGTACCAATCATGTATTTAAGCATCATTTTCATGGCTTCTTCGCTATTCATATCTGCCAAATGATTTCTTAAAACCCACATTTTTTGCAAGGTTGATTTATCCAACAACATGTCATCTCTTCTGGTGCTAGAACTAATGATATCAATAGCAGGATATATTCTTTTGTTACTTAATTTTCTATCCAATTGCAATTCCATGTTGCCTGTTCCTTTAAATTCCTCAAAAATCACTTCGTCCATTTTACTACCTGTATCTGTTAATGCAGTAGCAATAATGGTTAAAGAACCGCCATTTTCAATATTTCTAGCAGCACCAAAGAAACGTTTTGGTTTTTGCAAAGCATTAGCATCTACACCACCAGATAATATTTTACCTGACGCTGGTTGAACGGTATTATATGCCCTAGCCAAACGGGTTATAGAATCCAATAAAATCACCACATCATGACCACTTTCAGTTAATCTTTTGGCTTTTTCGAGCACAATATTTGCTAATTTCACATGTTTATCAGCAGGTTCGTCAAACGTACTTGCCACAACTTCAGCTTTCACGCTTCTTGCCATATCTGTAACCTCCTCTGGTCGTTCGTCAATAAGCAAAATAATCATATAGATTTCCGGATGATTGGCAGCTATTGCATTTGCCAAACCTTTTAACAATTCCGTTTTACCGGTTTTTGGTTGCGCAACTATCAATCCCCTTTGACCTTTTCCTATTGGAGAAACCAAATCAATGATACGGTTGCTATAATTATCATTTTTGTCAACTAAATTAAGTTTTTCATCAGGAAAAAGTGGTGTTAAGTGTTCAAAACTAACTCTGTCTCTGATTTCCTCAAGTGTTTTACCATTCACTCTTTCCACCTTTACCAAAGCAAAATACTTTTCACCCTCTTTTGGTGGTCTGATAGTTCCTAAAATGGTATCCCCTGTTTTTAAACCATGCGAACGCACTTGATGAGACGCTAAATAAACATCATCAGGAGAAGACATGTAATTATAATCAGCAGAACGCAAGAACCCAAAACCTTCTGGAGTTACTTCTAATACACCTTGGGTATTAATAATTCCTTCAAGCTCTAATAATTGTTGAACACGTTCTCTTTTTGCAGCTTCCTTTTCTTGTCTTTCCTTTTCTTGTCTTTCTCTGATGACTTGTTGTTCTTCAAGTTGTTTTCTTCTGTTTTCTTGTTCAGGAGTTAGTGGAATTATTTCAGCTTGAGGTACAGGAATTTCTTGATTAATTTTTAATTCAACAATTGGAGTTACAACTTCAACTGAGGGCTCAATAACGGTTTCAATAATTGGAACTTCTTCTAAAACCTCATCTAATTTCATTTCATCAATTGTCTCAAGATTGGCAATTTCATCTTTCATCTCATTAACCTCTTCTTGATGTTTTACCTCGTCCACTTTTTTGCGTTTTCTTTTTGCTTTAATTTGTGGCTTTTCTGCTTGATTATCTAGAGTTGGTTTAGCTTCATCGTCATTTTGACTAGTAGCTATAAGCAGTTTGATAAGTTCGTTTTTTTCAATGTTATCAGCATTAACAATGCCTATTGCGTTTGCAATTAATCTAAGCTCTTCAATAGGCTTTTTTGATAAGTCCTTATGCTCCATAAAGTTGGGAATAAAATGTAAATTGTTTCAAATAAATAAAAAGGGAGTTGAAATATGAAATTCAGTAAAAACCGACTGTAGAATTCAACACTGCAATTTTAGACAAATAAATAGAAACAAACAACTTTTTTTATTTTTGTTGATTACTAGCATCAATGGCTTTTTGTCTTTGCTTTTTTGTGAAAGGAACAGGGATGTATTTTGCAGGATGTTTATTCAAATCCTTTAATATTACATCCAAATTAAAAGCTGCTTTATTTAAGTTATTGTATAACTCTTTATCGTTGACTAACAAACCTAATGAACCTTGACCATTATTTACTTTTGTCATAATAGCATTAAGTTCTGTTATAGTTAAATTTGCATTATCAACGGCTTCTTTTAATTTAGCAGCGGCCAGATTATCAGAAGTGGTTTTTAAATTAGCAATGACTTGATTAATCGATTCGTTATTTTTTTGTAGATTACTAGTAATACTTTGAACATTAGATAAAATATCTACAATTTTGGGCATATTTTGTTCTAATAAGGCTGAGGCATTATCACTCGTTCTTGTAAAAGATTTTAATGATTGATTCAGAGAAACAATTGATTTATTGAGTTCCCCATTAGACAAAAGGCTATCCAAAGAATTAACAATACTATTTATTTTCGCATTCAATGGCTTTAAAACAAATCCAACGGCTTCCATAACACTGGTATCAGAAACATAAGACAAAAACGCATTATTATCCGCTAAATTGCCTGATTTACCTATTATAAGATTAAGTGTTTTGCCATTTAACAAGCTACCAACAACTTTAACTTTGGTATCATCAGGGATTGGCAATTTTTCATTCAAAACAAAAGCCACATCAAATTTTCCAAATGTTTGTGCAAGTTTAATCTCTTTTACATTACCTACTTTATAACCATTAAAAAGCACAGGTGTAGAGGTATTTACTTCATTTACATCATCCATAACAGTATGTAAAGTGTATTTTTTAGTAAACAAACTCCCTCTTCCTGCTAAAAAATTATAGCCTAACACTAAAAACGTAATTGATATAGCAGCTAATGCTCCTACTTTTGCTTCATTGGATACTTTAAACGCCATGAATGATAATATGTGCAAATATAAGGTCTTAACTGCAAATAAAAAACGGATGCTTTTTTCATTTTATAAACAGGCTGTTTTTAAGGCGCTACAACATCTATATGCAAAGGTGAACCTGGTCCAATGGGTAATCCTAATTGAATCCAAACAATCAAGAGCAAACTCCATCCTATTAAGAAAATAAAAGAATAAGGCAACATCGTAGACACAATGGTACCAATACCCGCCTTACTCTCATACCTTTGCATAAATGCTACGATTAACGCAAAATACGACATCATAGGCGAGATAATATTTGTAACACTGTCTCCCACTCTATATGCCATTTGAACCAACTCAGGTGAATAACCGAGTAACATAAACATTGGAATAAATACTGGCGCCATGATAGCCCATTTAGCTGAAGCGCTCCCCATCACTAGATTAATTAATGCTGCTATTAAAACAAAACTTAACATCAATGGTATTGGTCCTAAACCTGAACTTTTAAGAATTTCTGCTCCTTTTACGGCAAATATTAGCCCTAATTTTGTTTCATTAAAAAAAGCCACAAATTGTGCAGCAAAAAACACTAAGACGATGTATGAACCTAAAGTTTCCATTGACTTAGACATACCTTTCATTACATCGCTATCATTTTTAAATGTCTTAGCACCAATGCCATACATAATACCACACAAAGCAGCACCTACAAAAATAAATGCTACTATACCCGACATAAAGGGCGATTTGAGTATGCCACCATCTTCACCTCTTAAATAGCCTTGTTCTGGAATTAAACCTGCTAATAAAAAAACAGTAAACAATATTGCTCCAAATAAAGCAAACCACAAACCTTTTTTTTCGTCTTTATTGAGTTGCTCAATACTAATTGCTTTCTCTTCCCCTTTATACTCTCCCAATCTAGGTACCACAATTTTTTCTGTAATCCAAGTCCCTAATGCTGAAATTAAAAAAGTAGAAGCAAACATAAAGTAATAGTTACATGCCGGATTGACCGTGTAATCTTTCACCAATATTTGAGCCGACTCTTGAGATAAACCGGCTAAAAGCGGATCGATTGTTCCCAACAACAAATTTGCACTATATCCTCCCGAAACCCCAGCAAATGCGGCTGCTAAACCCGCAATTGGATGTCTACCGGCTGCCAAGAAAATTACTGCTGCCAATGGCACTAGTAATACATAACCAACTTCACTTGCTGTATTAGACATAACACCGGCAAAAACAATTATAAATGTTAACATTTTTTTAGGTGATGATAATACAACTAATCGCAAAACTGTTCCTATCAACCCACTACCCTCTGCTACACCAATACCTAACAAAGCAACTAAAACAGTCCCTAATGGGGCAAAACTCGTGAAATTAGTTACCATCTTGGTAATCATAAAATGCAATCCTTCTGTCGACATCAAATTAAATGGCTTGATAATTTCTTTTGTGCCAGGATGTAATACAGAAATATCAAAAAAGCTAACAATCCAAGAAACCAAAACTACTAATAATGCAAAACCAGCAAACAAAGTAGCTGGATGTGGCAATAAATTTCCTACTTTTTCAACCCCGTTTAAAAATCTATCTACAAGTTTGGGTTTTGATGATTTATGCTTTATCATTTAATTTAAAAATTTAAAGAAGCAAATAAACATAAAATATCAATGCCAAACGAAAAGTATTTATTAAATATTATTGAATTGGCATTTGAATTATTTTTTTGGCAAAAAACAGACATATACCAAATTTTGACTTAGAAAAAATAGATATAATTCACTTACATTTGCACCCGTTTAATAAGAAAAAGATGAAAAAAACATTAATTATTGCATTTACAGTTATCGTTATGGCTTCTTGTGGGTCTAAAACTGGTGGTAAAATAACCATGAAAAACGAAGCAGATTCATTTGCGTATGTATTTGGTGCAAATACAGGCAGAATTCTAAATAATTTCAAAGTTAAAGATATTAACTGGGATGTTTTTAGAGCTTGTGTTGAAGATGTAATGAAAAATGGCGACAGCAATTTATTAATTTCTAAAGAATTGGAAAACGAAATTGCGATGAACTATTTGAATGAAATTAAATATGGTGAAAACAAAACCAAAGGAGCAGAATACATAAGCAAAAGAGAAAAAGAAGGTTTTACTAAAACTGCAAGTGGCATTCTATTTAAAGAAACAGCAAAAGGAAGTGGTGTAAAGCCATTGTTAACCGACACTGTTTTTATTCACTATACAGGAAAATTCACAGATGGCACAACATTCGATTCTAGCATTGGACGTACACCTTTAAAAACTGCTCTTAACGGTGGTGCAATACCAGGATTTTTGGAAGCTATTTCTATGATGGAATTAGGTTCTAAAGCTGAAGTTATTATTCCATATAACTTGGCTTATGGCAAACAAGGCAACCAAAATCCATACACAGGTGAAATGACAATGGAGCCATACCAAACTTTAACTTTTGAGTTAGAATTGGTAGAAATTCAGAAATAATCAATAATAAAAAATATAATATTAAAAAGTCCTACTCATGAGTAGGACTTTTTTATACCAATTTGAATTATAAATTACTCCAAAATTTTAATACTATAGGTTAATATTTATAATTACTCTTTCAATTGAGAATCTATAATAATTGTAACGGGTCCATCATTCATGATTTGTATCTGCATATCAGCACCAAAAACACCCGTTTGAATTTTAATTCCTAACAGTGTTTCTAATTCTTTTACTGCATGTTGGAATAATGGTTCAGCCTTTTCAGGCTTTGCTGAAGTTAAAAAAGATGGTCGATTACCTTTAACTGTAGAGGCATAAAGCGTAAATTGACTGACAAGCAAAAGCTCTGCACCGACTTCTGTTAATGATAAATTCATCTTACCCAACTTATCATTAAAAATCCTGAGATTTGCTATTTTTTTACATATCCAAATTAAATCTTCATGTGTATCAGTTTCGCTTACTGCAAGAAAAACTAAAAGTCCACAACCAATTTGGCTATGAATCTCTTGTTTTATATTGACTGAGGCTTTTAAAACCCTTTGAACAACAGCTCTCATAATTAATCATCCGAAAGTCTTACCTTAAGTCCAAACTCAGCACCAATGCTGTATAACATATGCATATTTTTACCATAATTAGCAGGTAATACCGGTAGTGTCAACTTAGGTTGAACAAATACCGAAAGCTTTTCGCCATCAATTTTATTTTCGTATCTCAAACCAATTTGGATATTTCCACTCACAAGCCCCGAAGAAATATCGTTCTCATTAAACTTAATTGATTTTTGTCCTTTAAATGTAAAGCCATAAAAAACCGCATTAATATCTTGTTTGAGCAGTCCAGAAATAGCGCCACCGGCTAATACATGCAATGAACCAGAGGCACCTTTAACACGTCTTTTCAACTCTTTGGAATACAGAAAAGGTATAGAAAGGTAATGATAACGGTATCTAAACTCTACCCATGAAGGACCAATTTGCACTTGATCAGCTCTAATGCCTAATAATGGATGAATGGTATCTAAAAATTTAACATCATCTTTCATTCTTTTAAAACCCATATTTTGGTATTGAAGTCCAATTAACAAAGTAGACCTTTGACTTAAAGATATAGGCTTATAAATATTGAAAGATAAACTTTGATGAAATTTATCGTTTTTTTTAAATGAATCCTTAAATTTTTCATTTTCAGGAAACATAATTCTATGGTTTAAACCTGGCTGAACAGACAAAAATAAATATTGGCTATTTTGTGAATAGGATTTTTGAACAAATAAAAATGAAAATACTATTAAAATATATCTCATGATAAACCTTCAAATTTAATTAAATCTTTATTTATTTGTCTATAAAATCTATAAATCAATAAAGTTGCAGCAAAGGTTAGTCCAACCACAAAGGCAATCCAAATGCCATCCAAGCCAAAACCAAATTTAAAAGCCAGAAGATATCCGCCAGGTATCATAAAAATCCAGTAAGCCACAAATGCAATAACACCAGTCATTTTTGTATCTTTTATCCCTCGCAAAACTCCAGCTCCGACTGCTTGAAGTCCATCGCTCATTTGAAAAATAGCCGCCCAAACTACCAAAGACTGAGCCATTAGAATTACCGCACCATCATTGGTGTAAATACTCGGTATTTGTTTATAAAACACCAATAAAATAACAGCAAAAAACAATTCAATTACTACAGCAAGATAAATACAAATTTTAGCTGAATGTCTAACACCCACTTTATCTTTTGCGCCATAATAATTTCCAACAACGATGGTTGCCGCTGCGGCAATCCCAGTTACAAACATATAGGTTATTGAAGCTAAATTAATCGCTATTTGATGAGCCGCAAGGCTGTTTTCAGAAATCCATCCAGCAAAAATGAGTCCAATAGAAAATGCGGCAATTTCGAAAAAGAAAGTGAATCCTATAGGCATTCCTAGTTTAACAATCTGATAAAAATAACTTTTAGTAACTATCTTAATTTTCTTAAATTGTTGTATCAATGGGTTATACCAAGCCATACCTAACATTAAAAACATCATCAACAATCTAGATATATTGGTTGCCCAAGCTGCTCCATCTATACCCATAGAAGGGAAACCCCAATGACCAAATATCAACAACCAATTTAATAAGACATTAAATAAGAGCCCAATAAAAGTAACATACATTGCCATCATTGTTTTCCCTAATCCATCCATTAATTGTTTAGATGCATAAAAAATCAGGACCAAAGGTGTTGAATAATTCACAATACGCAGATAATCTCCACCTAATTCAGTTACTTTAGGCGTTTGGCCAAAGACTGAAATATATTTTAATAAAATTAAATTGACACCAATTATAATGACACTTAAAAACACAGATACCCATAAAGAGGATTTAAAAATTGATAAAGCTTGTTGAGGGATGCCCTCTCCATCAGCAATAGATATCAAAGTACTTACAGCATAAAGCAAGCCCATACCAAAAACAATAAACTGAAAGAAAACCGCATTACCAAAACTAGCAGAGCTCATGGCATCTGTAGAATATCTGCCCAACATTACTGTATCAGCAAAACCCATCAAAACAAGCCCCAGTTGACCAATTGTGATGGGTAATGCTAATTTTACAATGTAGGTAATTAAATTTTGATGAAACTTTATTTGCTTAAACAAGAATGCAAATTTCAGTTAAATAATCAAGTTTTGATAACTATTAATTACATATTTTATTTTTTATCTCAAAAGTGTAACAGTACCTCTTTGACTAAACAATTCGTTGTTTTCAAATTCACCGCTAATAGACCAAACATAAGTTTCTTGAGGACATTGAACACCTTTAAAAACACCATCCCATTCACCTTCTAGGTCTGTTGTTTCAAACACCTTTTCGCCCCATCTGTTATATACTGCAAACACATAATTTCTTTGTTTTACATTAAACAATGACGGTTTAAACACTTCGTTCATACCATTATTATTGGGAGTAAAGGCACTTGGTGTGTAAACAAAACCAGGTTGTTCGGTTCTTAAATATGTTGATTTATAAGCTGTATCAACACATCCCATTGAGTTTTCAGCAATTAATCTTACATCAAACCTACCAACTTGATTAACAAAGAAAGACGGATCACGGAAATTTGAAGTTTGAATAACATTACCTATACTATCAAAAACAGCCCATTTATTACTTACAACATTGTCTGTTAAATTAATCATCTTAAATACAGCATTAGGAATGGTTAAATCAGTTTTAGATGCATAAAAATCTGCTAAAGGTTTTGCATACACATTAACGAGTTTATATTGTGTTTTTGAGGTTACACCTCCAGTTCCAGTAACAACAAGCGTAACATCATAAACACCTTCATTTCTGAAATAATGTGTAGGATTTTCCTCTTCTGAATCAGGAGTTCCGTCACCAAAAATCCATCTGTAAGATACACCATGAACTGATTGGCTATTAAAATCAACTTTTAAAGGCGCACATCCTTCAATAACAGATGCAGTAAAATCAACTACCGGTTTCGGATCATCTATAAATATTGGTTTTTGAATCATATCAGAACAATTATCGTTTGATACAATCAAAGTAACATTTACATTTCCAGCTATTTCATATTTATGTGTTGGTGTTTTTTTGAAATTATTGGATGATTCACCTGAATTATCTCCAAAATCCCATTCATATCTTAATTCATCTAAATTAGTACCATAAACGATAGGTTTTGCTACAAAATCTACAATTGCATTTGGCAATTTAGGAACAATCGGACCATAAGTAAAGTCAGCAATTGGTTTTTCATAAACCCTCATAAACTCAGTTCCATCAGTAGAATCAACGCATCCATCATCATTATATCCATAGAGCATAATTTTAAAATAACCATATCTATCATAGATATATGAAGGATTAACTTCGTTAGAAATTCCTCCATCTCCAAATCTCCAAAAATATCTCACTGCATTTTTTGACAAATTGGTAAAATCAATTTTGCCATTTTCGCATGATGTAATTGGATTTTTTTGGAATCCTAACACCATTTTAGGTTTTAGTGTAATGGTTTTCAGCGCGCTATCTTTGCAATTATAAATGTTGCTAATTACAAGTTTAATATTGTAAAGAGTATCTTGAACTAGAGAGTAATTAAATTTGTAATTAATATTTTTTTGTTCATAAACGTCTGTACTATTAACTGTCCAAGTGTTTTTGTAACTATTTTTTGATTTATCTACAAACTGAAATAATCCATCATCACAAACATCAGGTCTTACTGAAGAAAAATCTGCAACTGGTTTAGGATAAACCAAAACAGTTGAAGTAATTGTATCACGACAATTGAACATACTTCTTACCAAAGTAATTTTAGGTTGAAGAACCAAACTTTCTGTTTGATTAACGAATGTATGATTGGCGCTTTGACCAACTTCAGTTGCTGATTTATCTCCAAAATCCCAATACAAGGTTTTAAAATCATTTGAATTATTAGTAAAACTAACATTTAAATCAGTGCAACCAAATGATTTATCCATGGTCATTTTATCTAAAGGCTTGCTGATTAAAAAAGTTGTTTTAAAGGTGGTGTCTTTACATCCATTTACCGAGGTTGATATTAATCTAACATCAAAAGTAGTGTCTTTTGTAACAACTGGATTGATAACATATTTAACACTTGGGTTTACAGCAGTAGATGTTTTACCATCACCAAAAGACCACAAATAAGAGGCAGCACCTAACGAATTATTCAACATTGAAACTTTTTCAATGCTACAAATTGAATCCTTATTAAATATAAATTTTGAAACAGGCTTACCCATCAACAGAACTTCTTTACTGATAATATCACTTAAACAACCGAATGGAGAAGCTACTTGATGGTAAATGCGATAAATCGTGTCATATAAATTTAAACCTGGCAAAGCAAATGATGCACTAGCATTTCCTTGATTTAAAACGGAACTTAAACCCCATCTGTAAGATCCTGGATTAATGGATTGATCATTTGCAATTATAACAGCAGGAGAACAAACTTTAGTAGTTGAAATAACAAAATCCACCTTAGGTTTAGGATAAACAGTTAATGAAAGTTTTGAAGTATCCTTACAACCGTTAACTGTTGTAACTACATAATCAATATCGTAATTTACATTATTGTCTAAATTATTGTGGTATATAGCAGAATCATTTTCAGCAGATGAAATAAAACCATTATTGAAATTCCATTGATGCATTAATGCGCCATTTCCATTTGCTCTTGAATTATTTAATGTTCTAACTTTCAAAGGAGCGCAACCAGCGTTTCTATCTAAAGAGATAACGGCAGTTGGTTTTGCATAAACAACAACTTGTTTTTTGGCACTATCTATACAACCATGTTGACTATACCCAATTAAACGAATTGTATAATTTGTATCTTGGAATAATGACGATTTAAAAGAGGCTTGAGCATTAATTTGATTTGATGACATTCCGTTACCAAAATTCCATTCAAAAGTCATATTATTGATACTTCCTGAACCTTTAGGTGCCGACATATTACTTGTAATGACATCTAAACTATAACAAGCTTTATCCTTATTAAGCATAAAATCAACTTTAGGTTTTGGATAAACTGTTACAGATTCTTCTGTTGTATCTCTACAACCATTCATTGAAGTAGTAATAAGAACAACTTTATGAAGAGTGTCTTTAGAAAGACTAGCATTAAAAGAAGATTGAATATTTTTTGCAGTTTGAATATTGTTATTTACATACCATTGGTGTGAAAGCGAAGATGTATCTCTTGAATTATTGGTTTTAGATTGATTTGTAAATGACACCTGCAATGGACCACAACCACTTGTTTTATCCTTAACAAAAACAGATGTTGGAGCAACAAAAACTTTAACTTGAGACGTTGTAGAATCTTTGCAACCTAACCAATTTCTAACCAATAATTTTACTTTATAAATTGTATCGCCATATTTAGCAGCAAGATATTGAGTTGTAGGATTTTTAAGGTTTGATATTGTAGAATTCCCTAAATCCCATTGGCTTGAAAATAGGCTTGTAGATTGATTAGAAAATAAAACATTTAAAATACCGCAACCAGAATCATTATTGTTTATTAATGCTTGAGGGTTTTTAGGTGTAAAAATAGTTTTTTCAATTGAATCATTTTGACATGAAGAAGAACTTGTAACCAATAGTTTTATTTTTACTATTGTAGAATCATTAGTAATAGAATACTCATTAAAAGTATTGCTTTCAGAAACTAAAACATTGTTTGCATACCATTTATATTGATTAGCCAAAAGTGATTTATCGGTAATCGTAAATGAAGCTGGAGCGCATGCATAAGACTTATTAATATCAAACATTGCTTTTGCACCTGGCTTAATAACCAATTGATGAAAGGCAGTGTCTTTACAACCTGAACTAGTACCTGAAATTAATCTTACAGTATAATTACCCGTTTGGTGATAAGCATGTTTCAAATCATTCAAATTGGATGTTGTGTAATTATTATTATCACCCATTGACCAATTATATTGGGTTGAATTGGTTGAATTATTTACAAATTTCAGAGAATCAAAAGTACAACCAACAGTATCTCCATTAAAACTTGCAACTGGCAAACCAAATACTTCTAATACTTGAGTAAAAGTATCAACACCACAACTATCTTTAACAATTAGAATAATTTCATACAATCCTGGCGTTGTAAATGTTTTTGAAGAAGGAGATTTCAAATTACTTGTTTGATTATTTCCTAAGTGCCATTCGAAGGTTGGATTAGTAAAATAAGATGTAGATGTATTATTAAAATTAACTTGATGAGGAATACAACCATTGTTTAAATTTGAAAACTTAGCCGTTGGTTTATCGTTTACAACAAAACTTTTAGTAACAATTGATGAATCACATTGATTAACTACTTTAATACTCACAGTATGAGTACCTGGTTTTGTAAAAGTGTAACTTAAAATTGAGTCAGAAAATTTATAAACTGAATTACCTTCTGTAATTGTCCAAAATCTTTTATAACCTCTTCCTTTAGATGTGTCTGTCAAATTAACCGTTAAAGGATTGCAACCTCTATTTTCATCATAACTAAATCCTGCAACTGGTTTATAAAAAACTCTAATAACATCTTTAAATGTATCAACACCACATCCATTTCTAGCTAATAATGTAATTACATAATCACCCTCTTTTGCATACTTATGATATTGTTCAGCTTTACTATAAGTCCAACCAAAAGTAGTACCATCGCCAAAATCCCAAAAATATTCTTTCACATCGGGCAATAAACAATATTTATCAGATGAGTTGTTATAAAAAATATGGTTATCAGAAGGAACACATGTTTTTTGGACAGTCCACAGTGCTTTATCTTTATCGCTAATATCAACAGGATTCCAAGTGGTGAATGAAGAACCACAAACGTTACTTGCCGTCAATTTAATGATACCAGCACACATCCCTTTAGTGTAGGTGTGATAAATGGTATCGTTACTGGCATTGTAAGGCAAAAACTGTGATTCTCCATCACCCCATTCAATTTGAAATTTAGTAAGATTAGAAATATTATATGAATTGTTGATTATTCTTAAACGATGAGGCACACAACCTCTGTTATTTCCAGAAGGTGGCCCAATGATACCTGCTGTAGGTATTCTTTGATTTGTTACTTTTCCATAAATCGTATCATAACAATTAGAAGCGTTTAGCGTAATAATTTTAACTTCGAATGAACCTAAACTATTATACAGATGTTGTTTGATGGTATTTGGAGCTAAATCAGTTCCTGTTGTATCAACCTGTCCATCACCCCAAATAATCTTTAATCTTTTTAAAGTATCAGCAGATTCAAATTTAATTCTAAATGTATCTGGGTCATTTTGATACATCAAACAATTAATCCATTCTGGTGAATGAGAACGATTAAATGATTGGTCTAAAATAGTTTTAGCAGTGGTTGTAACATTAATAGTTGTGTTAGAAGATGAATCTATACATCCAGATGAATCTTTAACAAATAACTTTAAAGAATTATTTCCACTTTTCTTTAATAAAACTGTAACTGAATCCAATCCAAGTATAGTATCCATAGATTGCCCATTAACTTTTAACCAAAATTTTGTAGAGTTGTTAAAATTACCACTTGATGTGTTAAAAATTTTAACAATGTATGGCAATCCACACGACCTCTCAATTGTGTAATTAAAAGTTGGTGTTATTGAACAAGCATAAGTATTAATACCTATGAGAATTCCTACCATTAATCCGACTATTTTTTTTGCATTTTTGATTTTCATAACCTTTATATTGCTTATATAAAATTAGGATAAACTATTGCAAAATCAATAGTTTGTAAAAAAAAATCATTTTTTTTACAAACTGTAAAAGTCTGTTGATTTCACATCAACTTACATCAAAAAAAAATAAAAAAAACGAATAAAAACAATAAAATGTTTAATTAATTTTTACAATCGTTAAACAAACTGAAAACAAAAATTCTTGAACTGAAAAAATTACATCAAATTCATCAACGCGTTAAAAAGCACTTAAAAAAATATTTACTTATGACTGCATTTTGAATTCAAAAATCCAAGTTAAGTGTTTCATACCAAATCTAAATTTAACACAAATCAGCCTAATTCAGCATGAAATTCAAATTAAAAAAAAGAAAGAAAATCTATATCTTAATATCAATACCCAACATCAAATTTCTTAATGCTTGTGGATAATAAAAACGCTCTTCTATTTTTTCTCCAGCATAAAGATATTTAAAAGTGTAACCATTGTTAGAATACATTGCCCCTAATAAATTATTGGCCATCACTTTGATATTAAACATTGAAATGCCTTTTATTTGAATCTGTCTTTGTATGATTAAATCAAAATTACTGAACGAATTAATTACATTCAATGGATTTTCTGTATTGTCTAAATACTGCTTGCCAATGTATTTATAGCCCAAACTAATTTGTGTGTTTGGCAAATGTTTGTCGGTTAAACCCACATAAAATATAACGTTGGGTGAATATGCAATGCTAACATTTGAATACTCATCTACATGAATGCTGTCCAAATCAAAATTAGCATCATAACTGTAGTAAACATCTTTGAACGATTTAATTTTATTTTCACTTAAAGATAAATTACCATCCAACCACAAGTTTTTGATCAACTCATTTTTAAACATCAACTCTATCCCTCTTCTATAACTTATATCTACGTTTCTTCTCAAACTACTACCAACATCATTTAACTCACCCGTTAAGACCAATTGGTTTTTGTATGCCATATTATATACATTTACTTGAAAAAACTGCTTTTGACTTTTGTAAACATAACCCAATTCTAAATCTTGTAAGCTTTCATGCATGGGCAAATCATCTCTTGTATTATCAATAAAATCAGACCTAACAGGCTCTCTGTTACCAATACTGTAATTGATATATAAATTTTCTCGCTTATTCATTTGATACAAAGCACCCACTTTTGGATTAAAGAAAGCATAATTCACATCAAAATCTATGGCTGATAAATTATTGTCGTTTCCTTTTGATTGATATTGTATAGAACGAAATTGCAACTCGCCTTCCAATTTCAATTTGGTGTTTAACTGATATGACGCTTTTACAAATGCATTGAATTCACTCTTAGAACTTTGACTTGAATAGTAACGATAATCTTTGCCAAAAGGTTGAGCTAACTCTGCCCAAATCACATCACCAAAATGTTTGCCTTCATATCTTGATAACAAGACACCCATGTCCATATCCAATTTTTTCTTTTTGTATGACAAAGTGGTAAAATTGCCATAAAACACATTATCTAACCACCTTTGTCTAACCAAATCTGTTCGGTTGATGGTATCCAAACTTGTTGTATATGACGGCACACCATAAGCCGAAAAACGCTGATTTGCTTTAAACTCTTCATAAAAACCCTTACCTGTTGTTAAAAACAGTGTAGATTTCAATTTCAAACTGGGATGAATGGCAAAAAGATGATGCCACTGATAATGATTTTGATTGTAATTATCTGTTTGATTATCATAAGTGTAATAATTATAAGTTCTACCGCTGTTCAACAAATTGGCTCTTTCATCGTCAGACAAACCATTTCTATCTGCATAAGCGTTCATCTCATCATTGTTATTTCTCAGTCTACTTTCAGGAGTGCCATACCACGATTGATATGTTTTTTCTTTTCCGCCAAATGCCACAATGTGTGAACTGTATTTCTTTTTTTGATACGATAAGTTAAATTGAAAAGACAACAAATCTGAGGCACCTCTGTCAATGTATCCATCGCTGTTGATTTTAGACAATCTACCAGAAAAATTAAATGCATTGATTTTACCAGTTCCAAATTGCAAGGTACTTCTTTGTGTATTGAAAGAGCCAAACATTTGACTGATTTGCAAAAACGGCACATCCGCAATATCCATATTTGAAATATTAATATTGGCACCAAAAGCCCCCACCCCGTTGGTACTAGAACCAACACCTCTTTGAACCTGCACACTCGAAGTAGATGAAGCCAAATCGGGCATATTCACCCAAAACACACCATGACTCTCGGCATCATTGATTGGCACACCATTGATATTCACATTTATTCTTGTACCGTCAGAACCTCTGATTCTAATACCAGTGTAACCTATTCCAGAACCGGCATCACTTGTTACAACGGCAGAAGGTGTGTTACCTATGAGATAAGTAAAATCTTGGCCGAAATTCCTGTTTTGAATTTCAGCTTTATTCATTTTGGTATAAACAAAACTAGATTTCTCTGAAGCTGATGTTGCTTTTAAAATAAAACCCGTTGGTTCAAACACATCTTCTTCTAAGTAAATGTTTATTAATGTATCTTTTTGAAAACAACATACTATTGATTTTTGCAAGTAACCATTAACCTGAATATTTACTTGATAATTCCCAATGTTCTTTAAACGAATTGTTGGTTGTAATAAAGCCTTTTTTTCTTGGGAACTTATATGAATGACTGTTCCATTAATTGTTTCTACTTTAGTTGAATCACTTGAAAACAAATTGAATTCAACTGTAAACTGTTTGCTTGAATTTTGAGCCTGTGCAAGGAAGTTTGTTAATAATAAAACTCCAAAAACGATCAATTTTTTAATCATAATATTTTTAAAATATAAATTGTTTTGGAAGGCTTGATGCACAAAAAATGTACAACAAAAATGAATTTGTTTTCCTTGTCGCAGCAATTACGCTTTTCCAAGTTATATGGGTATCATCTCAGCTTAGTTTTTCAACATCGGCACCCCAAAACATGCTGCAAATATAAGTTTTTAGCGTTATGCAAAAAATAAATTTTATTATTGCAATATGAAAGTTACTTTTTGGGGAGCAGCAAGAACCGTTACAGGCAGTAAACATTTACTTACGTTAGACAATGGCAAAAATATTTTATTGGATTGTGGTTTGTTTCAAGGCGAAGGCGATCAAAACATGAATCTCAATAGCCATTGGGGATTTGACCCTAATAGCATTGATTATGTTATTTTATCACATGCACATATCGACCATTCTGGCTTATTACCCAAATTAGTGAAGGATGGTTTTGAAGGCAACATTTATGCTACAGCTGGCACTATTGCACTCTGTAACATCATGCTTTTAGATAGCGCTAGGATTCAAGAAAGTGATTTAAAACATGTGAACGAAAGAAGAAAAAAGAGACATGAAAAACCTATTGAACCATTGTATGATGAGGAAGATGCTAAAAAAACACTCTCATTAATGAAGCCTTTACCTTTAAATAGAGCTTTTCAAATAGATGAAGACATTCATGTAACTACTTTGGAAAATGGACATATACTTGGCAGTGTTTCAGTAATTTTAAAAATCAAAGAAAATGACTCCAAGATTTCACTAACATTTACAGGAGATATTGGCAGAAAAGACGATGCCATACTTAATCACCCTATTCCTATTCCTCAATCTTCTTATATTATTTGCGAGAGCACTTATGGCAATAGGCTGCATGCCAAACAAGATGATGTGGAAGCTAAATTGATGGAAATCGTTCATCAAACCTGTGTACTAAGAAAAGGCAAAATCATTATTCCTGCTTTTAGTATAGATAGAACACAAGAAATCATTTATGCTTTGGATAGATTATCGTCTGCTGGCAAACTGCCTTCGATAGATGTGTATGTTGACAGTCCGCTTTCTGTTAAAGCTACTAGAACCATGGCAAAACACAAGGAATATTTTAATTCTAATATCTTAGATTACATTACCAAAGATGGCGACCCATTTTGTTTTCCAAACCTACATTATGTTGAGGGTGTAGAAGAGTCCAAGAAAATTAACACCATGAAAAAACCTTGTATCATTATCAGTGCTAGCGGCATGGCAGAGGCAGGCAGAATTAAACATCACATTGCAAACAATATTGAAAATGAAAACAACACCATTTTAATTGTTGGATACGCTACACCTGGCTCTTTAGCAGGCAGACTTAAAAACGGCAGCACAGAAGTTAGAATATTTGGCACAATTTACAATGTAAAAGCGCAGATAGCAACTATGGAAAACTTTAGTGCACACGGTGATTACATAGAAATGATTGACTACCTTAAACTTCAAGACCCTGATAAAGTTAGAAAAATATTTTTAGTTCATGGCGAATATGAAACCCAAAAAAGTTTTGCCGAAAAATTAGTCGACAAAGGCTATTTAAACATAGAAATACCAAACAAAGGCGAAACATTTACCCTGAATTAAAACTTGGATAAAAAATCTAAACTATTCGTCATCCTAGGTGGTTTTTTCATTACCAATGCCATCATTGCCGAATTTATAGGCATTAAAATTTTCTCATTGGAAAAAACATTGGGATTTATACCCTTTGATATCAAGATATTTGGCGAAGAAAACTTATCTTTTCAATTAACCTGTGGGGTTTTACTTTGGCCCGTTGTGTTTATTATGACAGATATCATCAATGAATATTATGGCAAAAAAGGAGTGCGCTTATTAAGTTACATAGCTGCAAGTATGATTGCTTATGCGTTTTTAATGGTTTTTATGGCAATTAACACCACTCCCGCTGAATGGTGGATTAATAGCGGAACAGACAACAACATCTCTAATATGCAAACTGCCTACCAATCCATTTTTGGACAAGGCATGTGGATTATCGTAGGTTCTTTGGCGGCATTTTTAATTGGACAACTCATTGATGTTTGGGTATTTCATTTCATCAAAAAGAAATCTGGCAATAGATATTTATGGCTAAGAAGTACAGGTTCTACTTTGGTTTCGCAGTTTTTTGATAGCTTCATTGTTTTATTCATCGCCTTTTATATTGGTAACGATTGGTCGTTTAAATTGGTGATGGCAATATGCATCATGAATTATTTATACAAATTTTTGATTGCCATTATTTTAACGCCTTTGTTATACATCCTGCATCATAACATCGACAAATATTTAGGAAAAGAACAAGCTGAACAAATGATCAAAGAAGCTGAATTGCAATATGAAAATTAAATTCTATTTCATTATAACTCTTGCTTTAGTTACATTAACACAATGCAAAAGCAGAAAGAAAACCTCTAAAACTGAAACTTCTGTTACTATCTTTAACCTTCAACGAAACACTTTAAACATTTGGCAACCCATCGGCCCATTCCATTCGCCAAATCCATTGGCGGTAAAAGGCGAATGGTCGCCCCATGGCAATGGCAGGTTTATGTGTGTCAACGTTCATCCCAATAACGCCAACGAAATCATCATAGGACATGCTACTTCAGGCATTTTTAAAACCACCGATGGCGGAAAAACTTGGCATCAAAAACTCAATTTTGAATATGCAACTGGTATTTTTAAAATCATTCGATTCAACAAAGACAAGAACCACTTGATGGCTTGTTCGGGTATGGACATAGGCAATTCTAGACAATACGGTTTTGGTTTGTTCGAATCTTTTGACAATGGCGAAACTTGGATTAGAAATTTTCTACAATACAATCCCGAAGAATACAATTTAGACCAAAGCAGAGACATTGCATTTATCAACCTTAAATCTGACGAAAAACTCATAAGCATTACTACAAATAAAATTTTTATTTCAGGTGACTTTGGCAAACAATGGAACAAAGTGCTTGATACCAAATACGACCTCAAAACTATTTCAGTTAACCCATATAATGAAAACGAAATTTTTGTATCAGGAAATGGCGTTCTTAAAAGCATTGATGGCGGTAAATCGTGGCAAGATATTACGCTAACAATAGGCAACCAATATGCCAACGGCTCCAATCTGAATCAAAGGATAAACATCCTATTTTCACAAAAAAACAAAGGCTTTGTTTATGTATTTGTTCAAGCCTCTATCAATGTATTGCTTTATGGTTCATCATCAGATATTGCAACTATCAAAACGATAAACTCCAATCCTGGCATAATACCCAATAAATCAAGACAAGCTTCTGCTGTTTATTACAATGCTAAAACCAATCAAGAAAGCCTTTTCATTGGCACAACAAGACTGTTTAGAAGTGATGATGGCGGACAATCTTTTAACATCATCAGCAGTCCTGTAATGGGAGACATCAACAACATCCACGATGACATCAATGGTTTAACTTTTTCTGACAATAACCTTTATTGTGCTACAGATGGCGGCATTGATTTTTCTGCCGACAATGGACAAACTTGGCAATCTTTAACCGACCATTCAAATAATTTAAACACATCGTTGATTTTTGGTTTTGATTACAATCCTACCTCTGACCTACTGATGTGTGGCACCCAAGACAATGGTATTTTTAAATACCAAAACCAACAATGGAATTGTTTCAATCTCTATGGTGATGGTGGCAGATGTGTTGGCATGGGTGATAGCTTTGCATTCAGTTGCGGTTTTGCTCAAATGAATTACCTGAGCAATGATGGTGGTAAAAGTTGGAGTTATCACCATGCTGGCAACGAAAGAACTGGATTTGAGTTTAGGATGTATTTCCACAAAAAGAAATCAATGTTTTTCTTAGCCAACATGCATTTATACAAGCAAGAAAAAAACAAACGTTTTGAAATCATCACCTCTCAACTTCAATCCGACAGATTTATCAAAGCCCTATGGGTGAACCCAGATGATGAAAACGAAATTTGGATTGCCAAAGACGACCCAACTTGGGGAGGCACGCTTAAAAACAAATTGTTTCATACACTTGATGGTGGTGATAACTGGACCGATTACACAGAAAATCTCCCCATTTTATTGTGGCGAAGTGTCACCGATATTTCGGTAAACAACCTTGGTGAAATAGCTGTAACCATTGACGGTTTCGATAAAAATGGCACTCCCCTCAACAAAGTTTATATCTCCACCGACAACGGACAATCCTTTAAGAATGTTTCTGATGGTTTACCCAACTTACCCAACAATTGCATCATCCACATCAACAACCAATGGATTTGTGGCAATAATGCGGGTGTATACGAATTAAAATACGACAAATGGGAGAAACTCAGCACAAACTTCCCTCCTTCGATTGTCACCGAACTCAAATATTTTGAAAAAGACAAAATCCTAATTGCGTCTACATTTGGAAGAGGTTTGTGGGCTATTAGATATTGATTTGCACTTTTGTTGGTTTCGGTTTAACCCAAAATGCTAACGGCATCTACAATTGCTTCTCATAAGAGACTAATTAGGGTCTGCTGAAAAAGTCAACGCCTAAACAATATATTATTTCTTTTTAGCTTCGCTGCTATGATTCGACAAACTCACCATACAGCTTCGTTGTCTCCCGCTTCTTCGAGCGGGATGGCACCAAAAAGAAACAACAAAGCAAAGCTACCTCACGAACAGCGAAGCACTCATAAATGCAATAATTTGAATAACACATGAGTAATATCAGAGCCATACGCACCTTTATTAAATTTGACTTATTTATGAAGATTTTTCAGGGAAACCACAAGGGAAGTTCAGCAAATGGATTTGCTGAAATCGCCCGCAGTGGTCTGAAAAATCGAGTAAGAAGTATAAATTTAATATGGTGCTAGCTTTTTTTGTTTAGCTTCGCTGCTACTTCGTGGTCTTTTTTTGGCAATGAACTAAGCTTTGCTTACTCATCATTGCAAATAAAAAAGAAATTAAACCAATGATAAAAAAAAGAAAAAGAAAAGTAGATGCACGGTTTTTCGAGGTTTAATTGAAATTTCCTTGCACTTGACACTCCCAAAAATAATTTTTATGATTGAATATCATGTTGTTATGATTTTTCAGCAAGCCCTAAATAACCATCAACTAAAACAACTGCTTAACAAAGGTCTTACCCTACGAAGATGCTAGAGAGAGGGACTTTTTAATTTCCCTATTTAAGAAATTGACTTATCCTGAAATAAGTTTATACAAAAAGAAATCCTGTTTAAAAAGTTATTCAAACCAAAAAAAATCAAGAACTATAGCGCCTGATGTAGAGCTCTTCTACTTTTTTTCTTGCCCAAGGGGTTTTTCTTAAAAATGTTAAACTGGATTTTATACTTGGAGAACTAACAAAGCAATTTATTCTAATATTTTGACCAAGTTGTTCCCAACCCATATCGTCTACCAATACAATGAGAATGTATTCCAGAGTTTTGCCATGTAATGGATCTTTAGATGTATTCATTTTTCAAAAGTTTTTATTACCATACCGATTGTGTGTTGTCTGTTAAAACCCCATTTTGAATATGCCAAAATCTTGTACCTTCATTTTTACAAACATGAATATCGTGAGTAGAAACAAGTATAATTTTATTGAAGGCAAGAGCAATTTGCTTTAAATCTTTGAACAATGCAATTTTGGATGGATAATCCAAAAAAGCTGTTGGTTCATCAAGAAGTATGATGGGTGTATTTTGTGCAATAGCTCTAGCAACATTTGTTTTTTGCCATTCACCATCAGAAATTTGATTTAAATATTTATGTCTAATATGTTCGATTTTCATCAGTTTGATGGCTTCTTCCACATTTTGATCTAAAACAATGGATTGATATTGGGCATATCGCCCCATTTTAACAATATCTTCAACTGTGATATAAGGTTCGTCTATCTTTTGATTCAATACCAAAGCCATTAATTGAGCTCTTTCGGCTACTGAATATTTAGATAAAGGAGTCTGATTGATTATTATTTGACCTGAAATAGGCGTTTCTATTCCGGCTAGATGTTTTAAAAAAGTAGATTTTCCACTGCCATTTTCTCCAGTAATTATAACTAAACTCCCTCCTGAAATTTGCAAATCAATAGACGCAAGCAATGGCGTATTATATCCAACCAACAAACCTTTTATATCTAATTGAACATTGTGCATCATTTCCTTTTCTTAAATAAAATATAAATCACAAATGGTCCACCTATCAGAGTTGTTGTAACATTGATAGGAACTTGAAACCCCCACACACTTAATGACGCAACAATGTCTCCCAATAATGCCATGATGGCGCCCAATATACAATTAGCAAACAGCATCAATCTAAAATTAACGGTTTTGAATAATAGTTTTACTAAATTTGGAATAGCTATACCAATAAATGCAATGGGACCACAAAATGCAGTTGTAACGCCTGTTAAAAGCCCCGTGCAAACCAACAAACTAAAGCTAACCCGTTTGGGATTAATCCCCATACTAGTTGCAATCTCATTACCTAAAATCAAAATCGACAATTGTGGCATCAAAAGAAATGCCCAAACTATGCCTGCTATGGCACTAAATGATAGAACGATTAAATCTACATCTATCACTTGACTAAAAGAACCCATAGACCACATCGTAAAACTCTTCAATTCGCCAACAGAAGCCATCGCCACTAACAAAGTTTGTAAAGACCCTGTAATCATGCCAATGATTACGCCAAATAACAAGATCAAATAGCCATTGCCATATTTAAAACTCAAAAGAGAAATAAAAATTAAAACTAAAATTGCGCCTAAAAACCCAGCCACTGATACATTCAAACTTTGAAATATCGGAAATGAAGCCCCTAAAATAATAAACAAAGCAACAAACAAAGACGCACCAGAACTAACGCCCAAAATATATGGACCAGCTAACTGATTTTTAAATAATTGCTGAAGTATAAAACCAGACAATGCCAAACTTGAACCGGTTAACAAAGCAGTAATCGCTTTTGGCAACCTAAATTGATTCAAAATAAATAAATCTTCTAAATTCTTAAAACTAAAATCCACAACATTGGGTATCAAAAAGACATCAACACCCAAAAGCGCAATTAACAATAATATTAATAGAAAGATGTGAAATTTAAACATTTGCAAATTCAATGTTTCAAAACAAATTAAAAAACATCGAAAAACATTGAAATACTTTAATAATCTTACAATATTTTTATATCAACAATTTAGTACCATATTAAATGAATGTTAATGATTTTAATTATTTTTGCCGAAAATTTATAGAAAGTTAATAATGAATAATCAAGAAATAATTTCAGATATTATTAAAAATGCATCAAAAGCTCATTTGAATTTAAGTTCAGACGAACTAATTACTAAAGCGATTGAGAGAAACGAAGGTATTATTACCGACCAAGGCGCTTTAGCTGCTGATACAGGTGAATTTACAGGTAGATCGCCTAAAGACAAATTTACAGTTTGCGATGCTAAAACTGAAAACACAGTATGGTGGGGACCTGTAAATACTAAATTTGATGAAACTAAGTTTGACGCCTTATTAAACAAAGTTTTAGCACACTTCGGAAACAAAGAATTATTCATTAGAGACGCTTTTGCTTGTGCAAATCCAAAATACAGACTTGATATTAAAGTAGTTACCGAATCGGCTTATCAAAATTTGTTTGCCAAAAACTTGTTTTTAAGACCCGAATCTAACGACAACCAAACAGAATGGATTATTTTGGCAGCACCTTCTTTTAGAGCTAATCCAGCAGAAGATGGCACCAGACAACACAATTTCTCAATCATCAATTTCACTAAAAAAATCATTTTAATTGGTGGTTCTGGCTATACTGGAGAAATCAAAAAAGGCATTTTCACTGTTTTAAATTATATTTTACCTCAAGAAAGAGGCGTTTTATCCATGCATTGCTCTGCAAATATTGGCAAAGCAGGCGATACAGCTGTATTCTTTGGTTTATCTGGCACAGGCAAAACCACCCTTTCTGCCGACCCAGAAAGACAATTAATTGGAGATGACGAACACGGATGGGACGAAGAGTCAGTATTTAATTTTGAAGGCGGTTGTTATGCAAAATGCATTGATTTAACAGAAGAAAAAGAACCACAAATTTGGCATGCTATCAAACATGGTGCTTTGGTAGAGAATGTTAGATTCTATCCAAACTCGAACAAAGTAAACTACGAAGATGTATCTGTAACAGAAAACACCCGTGTTGCCTACCCTATCGAACACATCGAAGGCATTGCAGTTCCATCAATGGGCAAAGCGCCAAAAAATATTTTCTTTTTAACTTGTGATGCTTATGGTGTTTTACCACCAATTTCTAAATTAACTGTAGAACAAGCCATGTACCATTTCATTTCTGGATATACCAGCAAAGTAGCAGGAACAGAAGCAGGCATCACAGAACCACAAAGCACCTTTTCTGCATGTTTCGGACAAGCATTTTTACCACTTCATCCAACCAAATACGCTGATTTATTAGGCAAAAAACTAAGTGATAACCAAGATGTAAAAGTTTGGTTACTAAACACAGGTTGGAGCGGTGGCGGTTATGGCGTTGGTAGCAGAATGAAACTTTCATTAACCAGAGCCATGTTAACAGCTGCTTTGAATGGCGAGTTAGACAACATTGAATTTACACAACACCCTGTTTTTGGTGTTTTAATACCTACCACTTGTCCAAATGTACCTGATGAGATTTTGAACCCAAGAAACACTTGGGCAGACAAAAACGAATACGACAAAGCAGTTAATGCCTTGGCAGACAAGTTTAATGAAAACTTCAAGAAATTTGAAGATGGCGCATCAAGTGCCATATTAAGTGCAGCACCCAAAGCGGTTGTATCTGTAGTTTAATTTTTTTTTAAAACCCAATCAAAACAATTTATTAATTCATGTGTTAATGAATATGTTGATTGTGTTTTCATAGTTTTAGTTTTACTAATAGAGTCACCATACAAGGTGGCTCTATTGGTTTTATAGGGGTTTAAATGAATTGATTTTGTAGGTAATACCATTTATAAATTAAAAACAGTCCACAAACCTTTTTGGTAAATGCCGACATAACAAATAAATAGTTCATATATGCGAAGCATAAATTGGACTATATTATTTGTATATTCGGTATAATTATATTTTTATACTTTTGGGCGCCTTTGCCTCGCCCTTTGGGTTCCGTCTCGGCTGAGCCGAGACCAGCCTTATCAGGCTGCCTCCGGTCTCGGGGCGCATTCGTTTTTCTTTACAACCAAACGATTACCTCTATCTCTTCAATTTATTGGTTGGTCACATACACAAGCCCTTGCTTCAGACCAACCAAGGGGAAAAGACTCCCTACCTGATACAAAACCCTCATCAGATGAAATTATTCTAGTATTTTTGGTATTTCCAAATATGATGTCCATATGGTTCCATTTATTATGTCTTCAAGCATAATTTGGTTATCGATTTTCATTTCGTGCCATCTGTTATGCCAAGATTGCCAGGCATGCCATGAATAACCCTTATAAAGTTTTTTACTAGAGTAACTAAATGAATACTTTGCTATTTCACAAAAATCCATTTCAAATTCTGTACCTTTAATTTTAATAATTGAAGCGATTTCAATTAACCAGTCTGCAAGATGTTCATATTGTGTCCATGCATTATTTTCTCTTGTGAATTGCAGCTTTTTATCCAGTAGTGACATTAAAGTTTTTATAAAAACCTTGTCTTTACTTTCAATACCCAAACTAGCAGCTTGAAGTAGAATCGTGGTCAGCGACACCTTCAATTTCAGAAAGTCATCGGTGTAATAATGTGATCCCGCCATTACATCTTTTAAATTTTCAACTGAATCAATAAGATCCTTTGCTTTTTCATACTTGGCGTCAACTTTGTCAAAGAACAAATCAGTTGGTGTGTTTTGTATGACTTTAATACCATATGTAACTGAATAGAATTTTTCTATAACATCAGGAATTGTGTCACGAGTTATGTAGTATAAATCTGTTCTTCTAAACGATTCATTTTTTGAATTTTTCACTTCATTAAGAATCGAATTTAGATTGAAATCACCTAATGAGTAACCTAAAATTGCAACTGTAGTCTCTTGCAGAAGAGTGAAAAATTTTCTTGAAAAATAGTTATTAGAGTTTTGGAAGTTGTAATAATCATTTATTGTCAATATTATGCTTTCAGGTCTATTTACTGAGCCATGTATATGATAAATATTTTGACCTGAGTTAAGTCTTGGAATTATACTGCCTTCAATTACTATTCGACTTGTAATCGGAATTACAAAATCTGAAAAAATTGTATCATAGTTTGTTGTTACTATATTTATATTGGGGTGAGTTGAGAAGAACGCTTGTAGGTGTTCTAGTTTTTCCTTATCAATTGTTTTTTCGTTTATTCTTGCTTTGATTATTTTGGCTATCTGTACTTTAATATTTTTTCTCTTTTTTAAGTATTCACTTTCTAAGATTTGAGCACAAATAGTTAAGTCGTAAATAGCTTCTTTAACTTTGCCTGAAGAATCTGTGTTAAATAATTGGTTTAGTAGTTTGTCTTCTTTGTCTATAACAATAGTGCAGTCTACAAGCAATTCTAGCCAATTAGGAGCTTTGCCATTGGTCATATACTTACTAAATCCTGTGCCAACAAAAAGTGTCAAGGAGTTAGTATGTAAAGATGTCGCTATGTCTAAGTAGTCACTCATATAATTGCACCCAACATATTTATTTAAGATTTTTTTATTAAATGTATAGTGTTATTTTTTAGCTTTTATAATTGCTTTTACTTTCTCTTTCCAATTTCCTCTATGCTCAACTCTTATAAATTGGTCGCTTGGTCTGTTTTGTATATCTAACCTACTTAATCTACTTAATTCTCTCCAATTTTCAAATAATATATATAGAGCATTTCCATAATTTGAATTTTCAAATGCAACAAGACTTTCTGAAAATTTTACACCAAAATATCTACGCATTCCGCTATTGCCAATAATTGTTTGTATAGGGTTTTCGCTTCTTAAAAATGAATACCTATCAATAATTTCATTTGCTCTTTGAGGTGTTATATTTCTTAAACCATTTGTTATTTTTGAAAGATCTTGATCCATTGTACCTGGGGGGAAGATTTCCCAATTTAACTGCAATGTTTGTAGATATTCATCAATAGAAGTATTACTATTATAAACATTTACTGATCCAATATTTTCTTGAAGAAGATTAATGTTAAAAAAAAGTTCTTCTATAAAATTATTGGCATTTTTATTTAATATTTGATTAGTACTGAATTTCAAACTATGAAATATTACGCCATCCTCATCAGTAGTTTCTAAATGTTCTACACAAATTGAAATCTCTTTTGGGGGTATTACATCATAAGGAGTAACCATCCTAGTTACATAAAGAGAAAAAGAACCTTTATTAAAATCTCCGAAAATTGCTCTTTCTCCTAAATAATAGGTTTTCGACACTTTTGGTCTATCAGGGTATCGAATTTTATACCCTTTTACATTTTTCCTGCTAAAACTACCATTTGTGAATAAAGGAACAAATTCATCAATAAAGTTGAGTTCCCCATTATTTAAATTAAGGTTAATTTGTGAATAAAACTCATTATCAAAATCGTCATTAGTGATTTTTTTAATTGTTGCAATTGTAACATCATCGCTTTCAATATTATCTAATTGTTGTAGGATAAATTCTGGAGTTTTTCTGAAGTTTTTTCTCATAGTTTTATATGTTTATTTTTAAATTGTATTTTAAGCCGTTTTGTGACTTATTTGCAATTATACAAAATATCCCACAAACCAAAAATATATTTTAACATTCCCCCCAAACCTCCAAACAAAAAAAACCGTTCGCATCAACGAACGGTTTTTTTGTAGTATTAATTTAAATGTTATTTAGTTTAGTGCTTCCCGCATGTAAACTGCGTGTGGTTTTATACTATTATCAAATAACCATTAACTTCCCGCAGTTTACATGCGGGAAACCATCTACTCAGGCGTTAACTCAAAATTGAATACCCCACTGCCTTCGGGGGTTAAAGCCACAATGGAGGCAAACGGCTGAAAGCCCATTGCCATAATGTTGACATTGGCAGATTCATCTGCTGTGATGGCAATGTCCAACGTGTATTCACCAAGTGGGTTGGTGTTGGTCATTAACGGCCCAATCGTGGTATTGAACGTTAACATGGCATCACCAATTGGTGTAGCACCAACAGCACTGGTAACTACACCTGAAATGGTGTATGGTGTTGGGTCGGGGTCGGGATTTGGTAAACTGGTGTTTACAACAAAGCCCCATTCCGACAAGGTTTGTTCATTGCCTTTGTAAATGCCCTGCAAAACATCCCTAACGGCTCTCACATAGTTTGCCAATGTACCTTTGGTTTTGCTGCTTTGGGTTTTGGCTCTGCCCATAGCCAAATTGCGATCTTGTAAAGCTTTTTCCTTATCGCCTTTTAGTTTTTCGGCTAATACGGTTTGGGTATCTGCAATGGTAAGCAAACTGTTAAATGCCGTCATATCAAAAGGTGTTAAAATGGAGCTTACACCATCTGCTGTGTCTTTGGCACTTATTTTTTTAGCCAATTTCAACAACTCTGTAGCTTTGCGTGGTATCAACACATTGATGTCTTTATCCTTTTTTCTGTTGACCACAAAACCCCAATCGCCCAATGTTTTTTCTGAGCCTTTGTTTACACCAAGCAGAAAATCTCGAATACCTGACACAAAATACAAAACGGTATTGGGTGTGTAGGATGATTGTGTGTCTGCCAATCCCAAGGCTAAATCGCGGTCTTCTATCGCTTTTTCTTTATCTAATGCCAATTGTTCCGATTCATCGTGTTTGGTTTTGGCAATGGTATTTTTGGCTATCATATCAGCCATGTTGATACCATTGAGTATGCTGCTTACACCGTCTAAGGTGTGTTTATTAACTATGTCGTTCGACAAGGTGAGAAATTCATCCACATTTTGTGGAATGATAACTCTAAAATTATTTTTCATATTAGAAATATTATATGGTTTGTGTTGAATAATTAGGGATTCAACTTTCCCTGTTGGATGCCTTTTGCGCCCTGTATCAGAATACCTGTTAGATAGGCTGATGTGTTTTTTAATGGTACTTGTGCGACTTCAAGTTTTCATAAAATTTGAGGTCTATGCGCAAGGGGGTTCTCTGGCAAATGGGGCTTTAAAATAACCTTTTAAAGCTTTGTAGTTTGAGTTTTGATATGGCCTGATTTGGCTCGAGGTGAAATAAAGCACATCCATTTTTTTGGGTGTGTTTGGCATTGTTTTATATTTCCTTTTGATTTTACTGCAATGATTTACCAAACCCATCCAATTGTTTCTTGAACGATTTAGCTTGTTTTTCAAAGCAATAGACACTTTCATGGTGTCGTAATACCCATTTATTGAGGCATAAGACTCATTTATCGCAGTGTGAAAATGATTGTTGCATGTTTGGCAATCATTTATTGAGGTGTCAATTTGATTTATTGAGGTCTGGAAACCATTTATTGAAGTCAAGAAATGATTGTTTGAGGTCTTGGAATGATTTATTGAAGTGTCTACCTGATTTATTGAAGATTTCGAGGTATTTATGGGCGTATGGACAAACCTTATTGAAGTCCATAAATGAGTGTTATAAGCCATTAAATGAGGGCTAGAAGCGAATAAATCATATCCAGGAGCGAATAAATGAGGGGTTGAAGCGAATAAATCATTTCTACGAGTGAATAAATGAGGAGTAGAAGCCAACAAATCATTTCTTCGAGCCAATAAAAGAGAGTTAGGAGTGAATAAATCATGTCTAAGGCTCAACATAAAAAAACTTGGTTCCAATAAATGGCACTTAGAAGTGGATATCACAGGTTTTGAAGCCAATAAATGAGGGGATGAATCAGTTTGATATTGGCTGTTATTGATGGCAATTGCCCCACAAACAAAAAGCAATGTTGAAAGACTCAACATTGCTTTTCTACAATTTAATACGAAGGTTTTTGTTAAACACCATATGATAACCCTGCGAAACATAACAACATAACTCTTATATAGACACATTTATTGTATGAGATGCTGCATTTTTTTAAAAAAAAAGATGAGATATTTGTTTTGGGGGATGAATTTGAATTAAAAAACCGCTTCTTGCATTTGTGAAAACTTTTTCGTTTGTTTGTAGAAACTAAAATGAAGAGATGAAGATAATAAAATCAAAAATATATTTTCGAAATACAATCAACAATCAAGGTAATCATAATATATTTAACTTTAACCAAAATCCTAGTTGCTATGGAAATAACTCTTGTCAACTGAATTTCATTTTCAAAACCGTCTTATCTTATTCAAAATATAATTTATGATTACCCAAAAAACAATGTTTTTTTCTTTTGATAAAATTATAGTAACTACTAATAACTTATGAGTGCAGACAATCCAATATTAAATAGTCCTTATCTAGAACCTTTGCTACATTATAACACAGACAGCGAAGGCAGTTTGGACTATACGGATATTCGCAAGGGACGAAGAATATTTAAAGCGGATTCCGCAGTTATTCCCACTAGACAAACGGGTCAAAGGGAAGTTTTTGAATGGAACGAAGATGCAGGCGAATATTTAACACATATCATCAACCTTTGCAGAAAAGAAGTAGGGCAATGGCGTGCAGCCAATTACCCAAATACAACAAGAGTTACAAAAGAACTATTGACTTTTTGGTTTAACAATCCTGAAAGACTTATAACAAAAAAACTATTCTTTGCTCAACAAGAAGCTGTTGAAACCGCTATTTGGATAAATGAAGTTGCCGAGAAATCAAACGCAGGTCAACACATTTTAAACTTACTTCGCAACGGACAACACACAGTTAGTGATGACACAGCAGACCAACTTCCGAGAATTGCTTTTAAAATGGCGACAGGTTCGGGCAAGACAGTTGTTATGGCTTGTTTAATTTGTTATCACTATTTCAACAGACAAGAATACAGAAACGACACCCGATTTGCCGATTATTTTTTAATTGTTGCACCTGGCGTTACAATCAAAAGCAGATTAGGTGTTTTGTTCGTAGATACGAAAAACAAAAATCCAAAAGACATTGAAGATTATTACCGTGTTCGTGGGCTAATTCCTGCTAATATGGAACATCGTTTGGAAAATCTAAATGCAAGACTTGTCATTACCAATTACCACACATTTGAACCTAAAATTTTACAAGGCAATAAACGCAGTCCTTTTGATGGCAAAGTAGATTTACAAGGCAAGAAAATTGACACAGGGAACAAAGAAGATTTTTCGCAAGTAGTGAAACGTACTTTGGCGAAATTCAAAGCAGGAAGCAGAGTATTGATTCTAAATGACGAAGCACATCACTGCTATTTACCAAAATCAAAAAGCAAAACAACTGACAATGAAGAAGCAGACGAAAACGCAAGAGCAGCCGTTTGGTTTAGCGGACTACGTGAAATTGCAAAGAAATTCAAACTACAATCGGTTTATGATTTATCGGCAACACCATATTATTTGACAGGCTCGGGTTATACACCTTACAGTTTATTTCCTTGGGTAGTTTCTGACTTTGGCTTAATAGAAGCGATTGAAAGCGGCTTAGTAAAAATTCCTTTCTTGCCAGAAAGCGACAACACACAAGAATTGACAATGCCAGTCTTGCGTAATTTGTACGACCACGTTAAAGATGAGCTTCCCAAAAAAGGATTAACTAAACGAAAAGCAGAAGCAAAAGCAGAAGGCAAAATATTTCAAGAAGAATTACCAAGGATTCCTTCACTGGTAAAAGGCGCATTAGACCAATTTTACAATCACTATGTTGAGTATTATAATGGCATAAGAAAACACAAAGAACAAAAAGCAAATATTTTTTCAGCTCCACCTGTATTTATCGTAGTATGTAATAATGTTTCTGTTTCAAAAGAAGTTTATAAGTATGTTGCGGGTTTTGAATACAATAACGAGGATGGAACATCAACAACAACAGTTCAAGGGGCAAAAGATTTGTTCAGCAATTACGACCCTGCTACAAATAAACCTTTGAAACGACCGCCAACATTGCTTATTGACAGCGATGCATTGGAAAACGGAGAGCAAATAAATGACGATTTCAAAAAAATATTTTCTTCGGAAATAGAAGAATTTAAAAAAGACTATGCCCGAATGTATGGGCAAGGAAGCACCGACAAAATTTCGGATGCTGAAATTCTTCGTGAAGTAGTAAACACAGTTGGACAGCAAGGAAAATTAGGTTCACACATTCGTTGTGTGGTTTCTGTATCTATGCTCACAGAAGGTTGGGATGCTAACACAGTAACACATATAATGGGTTTACGTGCCTTCGGTTCTCAATTGCTTTGTGAGCAAGTGGCAGGTAGAGCTTTGCGGAGAATGAGTTATCATTTGCAAGGTTATGATAAAGATGGAAACCCAACTGACGACAAACGCAAAATCGTAATCGAAAAATTTCCACCTGAATATGCTCACATCATAGGTGTTCCATTCAAAATGTTTAAAGGCGGAAAAACCGAACCGCCACCGCCACCAGTTGACTTAACACACATTGCTTCTATTCCAGACAGACAAGCAGCTATGGAAATTGATTTTCCAAATGTGGTTGGCTATCGAGTTGAAAACTTAGATGGTGATATAAAACACGATTTCAGCAATATTGAAAACTATGAAATTTTCGGAATGCCAACAGTTACAGAAATGGCAAGTCCAATTTCTCCCAATAAAGAAATATTGGAAGTAAAAGGTGTATTGGAAAAACGTGACCAAGAATTAATTTTCCTTATCACCAAAGAACTTATTAAATACCATTTTAGCGATGAAGAAGGAAACCCACGTTTCCAAAAATTCAATAAGCTAAAAAGCATTGTGGAAGAATGGTACAACAAAAAAGTAATAGTTCTAAATCTTGAACCACAGTTTAGGAAACTACTTTATTTTGAAGACCCTAAAAAAATAGTTGACCATATTGCCCGTGGTATCAATCCACAAAACAATACCACCGAACATATTCGACCTGTGTTTAACTATTACAACAAGTTTAGCAGCACAAAATATGTAAATGGTAATACTGTAAAAGATGTTTACCCAACCGAAAAAAGCCACGTGAATTATGTGGTGATGGATAGCGATTGGGAAGGTATTTGTGCCAAAACTTTAGAAGAAATTAGCACAGTAGAATCGTATGTAAAAAATCAATTCTTAGGTTTTGCCATTCCTTATACTAAAGACGGAAAAGACAGACAATACTTCACCGATTTTATTGCACGAGTAAAAAGCAAAGACGGTACTATCAAAAACTTGATGATAGAAATAAGCGGAATGAGTAAAGACAAAGCAGAAAAAAAATGGTTTGTTGAAAATCGTTGGATACCTGCTGTAAATGCTTTGAAAGAAAAATACGAATATCCCGAATGGCATTTTATTGAAATTGCAAACGATATTCGAAACATCAAAAATCAATTAATCGAAAAAATCCAGAGTATATGAAAATAGAATGGACAGATTGGAGACCAATGCCCTCACCTGATAATTGCAAAGAAATTATTGGGCCAGATGGTCCAGGTGTTTATCAAATAAGAAATAAAAATACAGATGAATTCATTCAATTTGGGGAAAGCAAAACCTGTCAATACAGAATGAAATCACTTTATCCAAAGCCATTTGGTATTGGAACAAGAAACAATGAAAGTAAAAGATTATATATTCTAAATAATTGGAAATTTCTAGAGTATAGAACAGCCAAAACAAACAGTAAAGAGGATGCTGTAAAAATAGATAGATACTTAAAATCATTAAACAACCATAAATTTAACACATAAAAACATGTCATTTCAACCATCAAGAACCGAGACAATTAAAACACTTTTTCACGGAAATAGATTTATTATTCCAGCCTACCAACGCAAATATTCTTGGAAATTTGACCAACGAAAAGCACTTTGGGACGATATAGGTGAAAACCTTACCATGAAGCACTTTATTGGCACACTTTGCTTTAAGAAAGTTGAAAATAGTACAGATGTTTTTTCGGATGTGTATGAAATTATTGATGGCCAACAACGCACTACAACTTTATTTATTTTATTAAATGTATTAATTGAAAAAATTACTAGTGATGAATTAAAGAATGGTTTTATTAACCTATATATAGGTTCGAAGGAAACACCAAAATTAGCGTCACTGGGAGTTGATCAAGATTTTTTGAACAATGTAATATTTGATTTTACAAGTATTATGGAAGACAAATTAATTGTTAGAAGTCAAATAAACCTATATGAAGCAAAAAAAGACTTTATAGGTTTATGTTCAAAATTTAGTCAAAAAGATATCGTTGACTGGATAACTTTTATTAGTACAAACATTGAGATTCTTATTTTTAATGTTACACATCAAGCAGAAGCAGTAAAAATGTTTTCTGTTATAAATGATAGGGGGTTACCTTTATCAAACTTAGATAAAACTAAGAGTTTATTAATGTTATATAGTACTCTTTATCTGAATGAAGAAATAAATGAAGAAATAAACACCAAATTTGGCGACATTTTCGACTCTTTCGATGAAATGGTTTTTCTTAAAAACAAGTTAAGTCTTTTTAGAACTTTAGATGATTATGATTTTGAAAACACCTTCTATACCCACTATTATTATACGGCTAAATGGCTTTTCCCTGATTGGGACTATCAACTTGGAGCTGACAATATCTTTAAACAACTTAAAAAATTGTGTGAAGAATCAAAAACAAATGTAGTTGATTTAAGATGGAACATTGAGGAATATGTGCGAGATTTTCATGGCTTTGCCTTGGCATATGTAGCACTATTAAGAAAAGTTGATCAAGATAAAAACTATCAAAAGTATTTTTTATATATGGAGTTTGCAGCAACATTATATCCATTGCTTGTTCGATTGCACGAGCAGAAGAAACTGGATGGTTTGCTTCGCATTATAGAAGTTGTAGAAATGCGTGTATATAAATTAAAAAACACCAATCCAAGAAGAAATATGTATTTCCTTTCTTCAAATATTATTGAGGAAGAATGGACAATTGAAGAAATAGAAACAGAACTAACCAACTTTGTCAACAATTTTTGTAACGACTATTTTACAGAACAATACTTACTAGATCAGGTCGATAATAAGACATCTTTAGTGAGATATACTTTATATAAACAAAATCTTGAAACTCACGGCCAAGATTTAACATTAGACGAATTTCGCAATCTGCAAGTCGAACATATCTTTAGTGTAAGTCCTAATTTTGCAATCAAACAGTATGGTTTCGGTAAACATGAAACTTATAATTTAGAAATTGCAAAAATTGGAAACTTAACAATTTTGGAAAAGGCTATAAATAAAGATGTAAATAATATGGCTCCCACAGATAAGTTAAGTGGTTATCAAAAATCTAAAATAAATTTGAATAGTAATTTAATGGGTAATCTAAATAAATTTAATAAAGAAGAAATTGCAAATAGAACCAATGAAATAATCGAATTCTTTATGAGTGAATTTTATATAACTGAAGAAACAACATCATAAATACTATGGCAAAGAAAGTTGAATCAATAAAACACAAAACCGATACCCGTGCCCACATTCCGAGTAAGGAAGAAGCAGGTTACGAAGATGCCAATGCCAAAGTGCAAGACGGAAAAAAGGTTTTAGAACTTCCTAAAAACCCTGTGGTGCATCGTGGACAAGACCCTGAATTGTTTTGGAAGAACAAATACGGCAATGACGACCGTGACGATTTGCTTCGGGTGGACATACGTAGCCTATACCGCCACGAACACATTGCACCCGAAACGCTGATAAAAAACTTATACAACGTAACCGAAACCAAAAGCGACCAAATGGATTTGTTTAGTGTTAACGAACTTTTTGGTAATGCTTTGGATAAAGATGAAATAGAAAAAGTAAGCGAATATTACCACCATCAAGATGGCTGGACAAACCGACTTATACAAGGCGATAGCCATTTGGTAATGGCAAGTTTATTAGAGAGAGAAGGTATGGCAGGGCAAGTACAAACATTTTATTTCGACCCACCTTATGGAATTAAATACGGTGGCAACTGGCAAATAAAATTGAACAACCGTGATGTAAAAGATGGAAATGATGAAGCATTGACGGGTGAACCTGAACAGATAAAAGCATTTAGAGATACTTGGGAATTAGGTATCCATTCCTATTTAGGATATTTAAGGGATAGATTAATCATTGCAAAAGAAATGCTTACTGAAAGTGGTTCTTGCTTCATTCAAATTTCTGATGAAAATGTTCATTTGGTAAGAAATATAATGGATGAAGTTTTTGGAAGTGAAAATTTTTGCAATATGATTTCCTTCCAAAAAACAGGAAGTATAGCTAGCAATGGACTAGGCACTACTGTTGATTACATAATTTGGTATTCAAAGGATAAATCGAAATTAAAATACAGACAACTTTATTTGCCACGAAAGGCAGGACATCCATCTCTGGACAGGTATGATTATGTTGAATTACCAGATGGAAATATTTTTAAACTTACAATAGATTATATAAGGGGAGAAAAAGAAATACCAGAAGGTAAAAGGTTTGGATATACTCCTTTAATTTCGGATGGTGCTTCCAAGGAAAGCAAACCGTTCGTGTTTAATGGTGAAACATTTTACACACCAGCTAATAAACATTGGAAAACCGACCCAGCTATTGGTGGTGAACGTTTGATTAAAAAAGGGAGAATTGCAAAAGTTGGCAATCAATTATGGTACAAAAGATATGTTGATGATTTTCCAATGATACCAATAAATGATAGATGGGAAAGTATTCAAATTGGAACAGGGTTGTTATATGTTGTACAAACTGCTGCTGAAATTGTCAAACGCTGCATTCTAATGACTACTGACCCAGGCGATTTGGTTTTAGACCCTACGTGTGGTAGTGGTACTTCTGCTTTTGTTGCAGAACAATTTGGAAGAAGATGGATAACAATAGACACAAGTAGAATTGCCTTGAACATTGCCAAGCAACGTTTGATGACAGCCGTTTTTCCTTATTATACATTGCACGATACATTAAATTCGGATATACGCCAAGGTTTCAACTACAAAGAAGTTCCTCACATAATGTTAAAGGACATTGCTAATAATGAGCCATCTGAAAGTGAAAAATTATATGACCTTCCAATTGAAGACAAAAAGTTACTTCGTGTAAGTGGCCCATTCACTGTTGAAACCTTACAAAACTTTGAGCCAATAAGCCCCGAAGCTTTGGACGATGAAGTAAGAGTAAATGAAGAAGAAGGAGCGTTTGAAGAAGTAATCAAACAACACCTTATAAGTGCAGGAATTAAAAACGGAAGAAAAGATGAAATGGTGGTTTTAAAACCTGACATACGTTCATTGAATAGTGAAACCTTGCATTTGGAAGGTTTCTATCAAACCGAAAAAGGAGAACAAAAAGTCTATATCCACATTGGTCCTAAATTTGGAACAGTAAGTAAAAAACAAGCAAACGATGCAATAAAAGAATGCAGATTAAGGGGAGATGCTCAATGGTTAGTTATACTTGGTTTTAGTTTTGAAAGCGATATTGAAGGCAGCAGCCAAACAACTAGTATGGGTAATTTCAAAGTAGATAAAGTTCGTATTCACGATGATTTGTTACAGGAAGGTTTGAAAAAGAAACCAGCCAAGTCAGCAGCCAGCTTTGTAACCATTGGCGAACCCGATATTGACCTAAACATTAAAGGCAAAGAAGCAATTGTTGAAATAAAAGGCTTAGACATTTACGACCCAATCAAAGACGAAGTAAAACCTAGGAATGTTCACGACATTGCTTATTGGATGGTGGACGAAGATTATGACGGTAGCAACTTTGTAGTTAAACAAGTTTTCTTCTGTGGTGGCGAAAAATCTGAATTTGATAAATGGAAAAAAGGTTTATACAACCTAGCCAAAGACAGTACCAAAAAGAAAGTAGAGAAAACATTAAAAATTGAAATAGACGATGAAGCATTCGACCGTTTGTATGGACACATTTCTCATCCAATAGAAATCAAAAAGAAAGGACAAAAAATTGCTGTTAGAATCATCAGTCAATTTGGTGAAGAATGTACAAAGGTTTTAACTGCGTAAGAGTTTAAATATGTCAGTAAAGCAATCCATAACTAGAAAGAAAATTTCAGAGAATATATCTTCTGAAACACTTTTCACATTCACAGGTAAACTGGAATACTTAATTGGGATGTTACGTGACGGAATTAAACCCCGTTATGTTTTTGAACGTTTGCCTTACAAGGAATATCATTATATAGTTCCCGTGAAATGCTTTTGTGATATTCCACTTGGCAAAATCAAATCACATTTAGAATGGTTTGGTAATTATGGACTAGGAATCAAAAGAAGCTTTCTTCAAGATAATGGCACAACTCCAATAATGTATGTTCACGAAAAATCGGACAGAATCTTTAACACCATTGACAAACTCACATTAGATGAATTAAAAAAAATGCCTTCGTTACCATTACTTAAAAGACATTTTGGATGGGACTACAAAGAGCAAGAAAATGGCGAGTATGATAAGAAACAAAGAAAATTCTATGATGAACGTGAATGGCGTTATGTTCCTTCAGAAACTGAAATTGAAGTTGGAAAAGGAATGACAATTGAAAATGGAATAAAATACGCTAAGACCAAGAACATTGAAAATCAGATAAATATTAAACCATTAAAATTAACTCCTTCATTAATTGAGTATATAATAATTTATGACAGGAAAGAATTTGAAGAACTCAGGAAAGCTTTAGAAGATTTATACAAAAACAAAAATGTTTATGAAGAAATGCTATCAAAAATATTAATTGCAAAACAAGTATTAAGAGACTTTTAGCCCACGCTTTTTTGAGAAATGTGAGGCTATTTTTTCAATAGATACGTTTGTAATAAAAATCACCAACTTTTATAACTAAAAACATAACATGGATGTTTACCGACAACAAAAAAATAATACAATAAATAATTAACAACTGAAAATAAAATATGATAGAACTTTTAATCCCTTTAATTCTTATTGGTGCTTGGACAATTTTCAGTATCATATACATTAGACGTTTTAAGAATTTTCAAATTGATAAAAACAGGAACAAAAAATCTCTTTGGAATAATCAATATATTTTTGATAGCATCCCTTCTGTATTTCCAACACTTGGAATACTTTGTACAGCATTAGGGATTACAATTGGAATATGGAGTTTTGACGCAAAAGACATTCAAAGTAGTATACCCCAATTATTAGGTGGGTTAAAACTAGCTTTTATTGCAACAATTTTGGGTATTGTAGGTTTAATTATCTTTCAAAAATGGAATTCAATTATCCAAAAGAAAATTGATGATGACCCAGACAGACCAATAAAAGAAACTGATGAATTGTCTGCAATTTCTAATCTAACTTTTGCTGTTCAGCAACTTAATAAAGATAATAAAATAGAATTTGAAAACTTGATTAAATCATTTGGTAATGATATTGAGTTGAAAGTTTCTGCGAAACTTTCAACTCTTGAAAATGAAATAATCAATCTTCAAAAGGCAGCAAACGAAAATCAAATAACAAGTAGTATAGGACACAGGCAAATTGTTTCAGAAACCACTAAATCTAAAGAAGAACTTGTCGAGCAATTAAAAGAATTTAGAAAAGAACAAAAAGAAACATCCGATAGAGCAAATAGTAATACATCAGAAATAATTACAGCAATGAGTTCAAATAACAATCTTATTAGTAAAAAATTCGATGAATTTACTGAACTACTAGCTAAGAACAATACTGAAGCATTAGTTGAAGTTATGAAAACGGCAACAGAACAATTTAATAATCAAATGAGAGATTTAATTGATAGGTTAGTTCAAGAAAATTTTGCAGAATTGAATACAAGTGTTCAAAATCTAAATAACTGGCAAAAGGAAAATAAAGAACAAATTGCAAAACTAACAAATCAATTTATTGATGTTTCTGAAAATTTACAAATTTCTTCGAAGACGTTAAGTAATGTTGCAAAAAATACAAACGAGCTTACAAAAGACAACGGAAAACTAAATGAATTAATCGTTTCTCTTCAAAATGTACTTATCAATGATACCAAGTTTGCTGAAATGACAGATAAAATTGACAGAGCAATTACAAGTATAAAACTAGCGACAGATGAATTTGAAGAGATTACCAGTAACGTAAATAATTGGGCAAATAAACAATCTACTTTTAATGATAAAATACAAACTGTAATTGTTCAATTAGAAGAGTTTAAAAATTTTAATGGAACTCTTTGGGACAGCTACAGAAATGAAATGAGTATATCTGTTGGAATAATAAAGGAAGCAAGCGAAACTTTAAATTCAGATTTAACAGAAATTAACTCCCAATTCTATAACCGTCTAAATGATACGCTTACAAATTTGGACGAGCTTATTCAACGATTTATGGAAGGTAGAAGATGAGCAAGAAAGAAACATTTTGGATACCTTACGCAGATTTAATGACTGTTTTAATGATCATATTTCTATTTATTTCACTTTCATACATGGGTTTGGTTCAATTTCAGAAAAACCAACAAGATGAAATATTTAAAGAGTATAAACAAACTAAACAAACGCTATATAAAGAATTAGATAAAACATTTACTGAAAAATTCAAGGATTATAACTTAAAAGTTAACCCTGACTTATCAATTCAAATAACAGATGCAAATGCATTATTCCCAGTTCAATTTTATGACCAAGAAGTTATTTTAACAGATAGGTTTAAAACATTTTTAAATGAGTTTACACCTCTTTTTTTATCTATTATACTTAAAGACCAATACTTAGAAAGTATTTCAGAAATTAGAATCGAGGGGCATACGGCTCTCCAAACAGAAGATAAAGAAAACGATAAGGTTTACTATCAAAAAATGCTAACACTTTCTCAAAAAAGGTCAAATAAAGTTCTTGAACATATGATGAATTTAAGTTATTATGACCAGTTAGCTGAATCAAAAAAAACTTTGCTTAGATTTATTACAACTTCTAATGGATTAGCATATGGTAAAGCCTTGGATTCAGAAGGAAATTTCAAGTTCTTATCAGGCAAATCGATAAATACAGAGAAATCAATGAGGGTTGAGTTTCGTATTGTTACAACTAGTGAAAAGTTAGTAGAGAAAGTATTAGAGCAATTAAATAAATAATATGTTATACGATTTTAAACATAAAATCAAGTCTAGTCAAACAAAAACACTTTGTGATTTTTTGGATGAACAAAACTATCAACAAGTTATAGGAATTGGTTTTCAAGTTATTCGAAGAGATTTAACACAGGAAGAAAGTGCAGGTAATATTTCATATAGAAATGATGGTGTTTACTTGACTGTTAATGGTCAAGAATTTAAAGGATATATATATTTAAAATACAAAGTTCGTATTACTCAATATGGCTATCCAAAATTTCATATAAAGAAATGTGGAACTTTGGAAAACGCAATTCAAAATGGAGACTTTTTAGGTAGATACTATTGGCATAATTCAAACACTGTTTCTATTGAAGACAGACCAAGCGGAAACATTCACGAAGATATAAACCTTGAATTATGTGGTTATTGTCGTAGTTATAACTCACCAAGTTCCACACAAGAATTTTATAATGAATTAGAAGAAAACAATGAATTAAATCAAGAAGAAGATATTGAAGTTGATATTTTCGGATATGTAAGAGAATGGCAGCGAATTAGTCAACAATATAAAACTAAAAAAGAGTATACTTGTGAAAAATGTAGCATTCAAATGATAGGAATTGACAAACGTTACATTCACACTGACCACATAAATGGAGATAAAACAAGGAATATTGAAAGTAATTTTGAATGCCTATGTATTTTATGCCATTGTTATAAAGACGAACAGCACAGGCAAAATTTTGGTAAAAAAAGAATGAAAAGAGAACTTACTTCTTTCGTAAACAAGTATAGTAGCACTTTGCGTAACTTGCTGAACAGTCATTTAGACCAATTTGAATCAGACAACAGTTAATAAAATTATTTCAGCTGTTAAAAAATTGACAGTTAAGTATATAATCGATTGATTTTCAGAGCAAACCGAATGCGCCCCAAGACCGTAGGCTACCCTGCAAGGGTAGGTACGAAACGCAGTGAAGTACGGAACCCAAAGGGCGAGGCTAAGGCGCCCCAATTAATTTTAGATTTATCCTTCGAGAACCTCAGGATGACATATTGAATTAAGTTCCGAAGTCTCGGAAGAAGATTTTTGATTTTTTAATTAAGCCGAAGTTGATGTTTTCAACAATCAATTGATATCAAAACTCAATCCCATAAAATATCTTATCCCTTGATTGGGAGCAAATATATAGGTGGGGTCGAAGGTCATGCCATAAGGATTTTCAGGAGTTTTAAGCACATTGCCTTGTATATCATATTTCACCTGCTTATCGAAAGGATCATTGGCTCTGGCTATGATAAATGGATTGCCTCTATTGGGGGTGTAGTTTAACAAGTTTTTGATGCCGCCATAAATCTTCATTTTTTTAAATCCTTGATAGGTGAATTGAATGTTTTGAATGCTCCACCAAGGTGAATTGACCTTTCTTGGGTCGTCTTCACTCAAAACAGGTAAACGCATAGGACTGTATAAATTGCCACTGTAATCTATCAATGTTTTAAATCTTTTTAATTTATAAGCAATAGACCAAGTACCAGAAAACTGCTCGGTTAAAACTGGTCTGATTTTTTCATGATTCACAATACTTTGAACATCTATAGCCGTAATGCCTATATTGGCATTTAAACCGTTTTGCATGATTAAATGAGCCGACAAACTGGAGCCAAACGTATAAAAATAGCCATCTATATTGTCGAAAATAATTTTATTGGGGTCGATGTCATAATTGGGCACTATGCGATTCTGAAAATAATTGTAAAACACACTGCCTTCTATATTCAACATAGATTTCTTTGGCAATAGGATGGTTTTGCTGTAATTAAAATTGGTATTGATAGATTGCTCGGGCTTTAAAACATTTTCTACCTGAATGATTCGAGCACCTGTCATCACGGCATGTTCTTCTGTCAATAAATTGACAACCCTAAATCCTGTGCCAGCATTCAACCTCAAGACAGTTGTGGGATTGTGTTTATATTTATAAGCCAAACGAGGCGTAAAAATCAATCCATGCTGAGGATGATAATCGAATCTGATTCCTGTAAGCACTTGATGGGCTTCTGATAATTTTTTCTCTGCTTGAATAAATAAGCCAGGCAACCATGCCGCTTGATTTTTTAACAAGGAATCAGAAATGAACGCACTCAAGAGATTGTCGCGATAGGTGGTTTGCCTAAGAGCAACACCCGCAAGAAAATCATATTGTTTCACTTTTTTTTGCCACACAGCTTGAACAAAAAAACTGTTTTGTTTGGCTATATAGCTAGTATTGCCGTATGCACTGTTTTGATGATGTGCATTGTAGCTAAATTGCAAATTAACTTTTTCTTTGATAGGCAATTGATACACACCAATTAACTCCAATCTATTGGTAAAAACACTTTCACCATAAACACTGTCTCCTCCTCTGAATGGTCTTTGCCATTGTGTTTCTCCGCCCCATCTGTCTTCGGTTAAAAATCTAACCCCAATGTTAAACTCTCTTTGTTCTTTTCTTTCAAACGAGATTTTATTAAAAATAGACAATCTGTTTTGTAAAGCAATGTCAGTGAAATTATCTTGATTTTTGTCGAAAATCTTCGAGTTATAAAAGTGATTGATTCCTGTTAACAGGTTTGTTTTTGAATTAATTTTTAATTTAAACGACAAATCTTGATTAAACTCATGCCAAGAGGTAGCCATCGAACTAAAAGAAACCAATGGTGCGTATTCGGCTTTTTTGGTTATCACATTAATCAATCCGCCTATTGCCTCGCTGCCATACAAAGAAGAGGCTGGACCTTTAACAATTTCGATGCGTTCTATCATGGCATTTGGAATACCGCTCAATCCATAAACTGAAGCCAAGCTGCTCACAATAGGCATCCCATCTATCAACACCATGGTGTATGGACCTTCCAAGCCATTGATGTGAATATCTCCTGTATTGCAAACACTGCAATTAATTTGTGGTCGAACACCATTGATGGTTTGAAGTGCTTCAAAAAGATTGGGAGTCATGTTTTTCTTTAAAAAAGAAGAATTATAAGACTCAACAACAATTGGAGACTCATTTTTTGTTGTTTTTCGCATAGTGCCTGTCATTACAAACTCTCCTATTTGAGCAATCTCCTCTTTTAATTGAATGACAAGCGTTTGATTTTTTAGGTTTTTAAGCATAACACTTTGCTCTTTTTTTTCAAACCCTACACATTCAATCACCAATAGAATTTTTTCGTTTTTAATATTACGAAACAAAAACCTACCCGAACTATCGCTTCTGCTAAAACCTTTCGTGCCCTGTATTCTAATAATGGCATTTGAAACCGGTGTTGAATCCTTTAAAAGCAAACCTTTCAAAGCATAATCTTGTGCCATTACAGGTTTCAATCCAAAGAAGATGCAAATAAATATGAATACTTTAATACCTTTCATTTCTTTTTCCGTTTGCAAAACTACAAAAGTTAGACTAATCTAACAAATTTTGTTTGAAAAATTCATTAACTTTGCAAAATGTTGTCATTTACCGAAGAGAATTATTTAAAAACCTTGATTCAAATATCATTGAAAGAAAATGCAAATGGGGAAAGCGGCACCAATGAGTTAGCTGAAAATTTGGGAGTAAAACCATCTACAGTGAATGACATGTTAAAAAAACTGAGAGAGAAAAAACTGATTGATTATGAAAAATATGGCAAAATAAAATTGACGCCATCTGGCTACAAAACGGGGATGTATATTTTAAGAAAACACAGATTATGGGAAACTTTCTTATACAACAAACTAAACTTTAGTTGGGACGAGGTTCATCCCATAGCAGAACAACTAGAACATATTCAAAGCGATGCATTGATAGATAAACTCGACCAATTTCTTGGCTATCCAGAGTTTGACCCACATGGCGATATCATTCCGAATGCAAAAGGCGAGATGAAATATAAATTCAACAATGTGTTATCGATGTTAAACGAGAATGAAATCTGTCAGATGGTGGCAGTTAAAGACAACAGTGCAGAATTTTTAAAGTATGTGATGAGCGTTGGATTAGGCATCAATAACATCATTAAAATACATTCAAAAAACGCCTATGATGGCATGATGAAAATAGAAGTTAATGAGGCTATCTACAATGTGAGTAAGCAGTTTACAGACAATATTTACATCGTTTGCGAAAACTGTTTAAACTCAAAAAAGTGTCATGCTAACTGCAAAAAACCAGTCATTTAATCCGACAAAACATGCCTCTCGTCTTTTTTATCATAAAACATTACATAGTTTTGTAAATTTGCCTTCCCCTATTTTCTTTACCTAAATGTTTAATTTTTTCAAAATAAGTGTCTTAAGTTTCTTCATTTTTTTTAATTCCCATTTAATTTTTGGACAAAACATCAATGGTGTAATTAGTTCAATTTCTAGCAAACAAGCGCTACCCAAAGCTAGTATAGGCTTATTAAGACTTAAAGACTCGAGTGTTTATAAAACCACAATAGCTGACACAAATGGCCGATTTTTCATCAGAGAAGTAAATACAGGTACTTATATTTTTAAATGTGATTACATTGGCTATAAAACATTTTATAAAACCATCACTGTTGCAGACGGAAACAACCGATTGAAAATAGAAATGGAAGAATCAGAAAATATGTTTGGACCAGTTGGCGTAATTAAACAAAGAGAAGCTGTTTCACAAAAAAGTGATACCATTGAATTTTCCGCCTCCAATTATAAAGTAAATCCTGATGCCAATGTAGAAGATTTGGTCAAAAAAATGCCGGGTGTTACTGTTGAAAATGGCACCATCAAAGCACAAGGCGAAGACATTAAAAAAGTAACAGTAGATGGTCAAGATTTTTTTGGAGAAGATGCTGCAGCTGCTCTTAAAAACTTACCTGCAGAAATCGTTTCAAAAATTCAAGTGTATGATAGAATGTCCGATCAATCGCAATTTACGGGCGTGGATGATGGCAATAGTCAAAAATCATTAAACATCATAACTAAATCTGGCAAAAACAATGGTCAGTTTGGTAAAATATATGGCGGTTATGGCACCAACGAAAGATGGGCAGGCGGTGGTAATGTCAATGTTTTCACATCCAAACATCGCTTTTCGTTTATTGGTATGAGCAACAACATCAACCAACAAAATTTTACAAGCGAAGATATTTCTGGTGTCTTAGGTACTACATCAAACGCAAGAGGGGGCGGCAGACCGGGGGGCAACAGAGGAGGATTTGGCGGTGGGGCTAGCAATTTTTTAGTAGGACAAAGCAATGGCATCAACACTACTAACTCATTCGGACTTAATTACACCAAAATAACAAAAGGGAAATTAAAAATAACAGGAAGTTACTTTTTTAATCACAGTAAAAACATCAATGCTTCGCTATCTGATAGAACATACTTTTTAAGCAGCGAATTAAATCAATTCTATACTCAATCTGATACAGGTACACGAAGAAATTTTAATCACAGGTTAAACGCAAGATTGGAATACAACATAGATTCAAGTAATTCTATCATCTTCACCCCTAGCATCAGTTTTCAAAATTCAGATGCCAAAAGCTTGTTTCTAGGCATCACACAGAATGACACATTGAGAAAACTGAATCAATCTAGCAGTAATTCTAATGCTAGAAGTGATGGCTACAATTTAAACAATTCCATTTTATGGCGACATAGATTTGCAAAACCAGGACAAACGTTTTCTGTAAATTTAAACACTTCATATAACGCTAGCAATAGCAACAATCTTTTAAATTCATCGAATGTCTATTTTTTGCCATTTTATAATTTAGACGATTTTAGTCAAAATACAGATCAACTCAATACTGGATTAAACATTTCTCCATCGGTTTCGATTACCCAGCCTTTAAGCAAAAAGTCTTTTATTGAATTAAACTACAACCCTTCTTGGAATTTTAGCAATCTGGATAAAAACACAGCACGATTAGATACTTTAAACAATCAATACACCATTGTAGACAGTTTATTAAGCAACCGCTTTAAAAACACTACGCGTTCTAACAAAGTTGGTGCCACCTATAGATACAGCCATGAAAAATGGTCGTTCAACATTGGCGCAGATTACAAAAGCACTGTATTAAAAGGCAATGAATTTTTTCCAAGAATCAATTCATTTAGCAGACCATTCAACAACGTGTTGCCCAATGCCATGTTGACCTATCAACACAGCAAAACAAAAAGCTGGCGATTGTTTTACAGAACAAACACACAACTTCCAAGCATCAATCAATTGCAAAATGTAGTAAACAATAGCAATCCTGTTTTATTAAGTGGTGGTAATGCATCATTAGAACAAGAATTCTCTCATTCTATATTTACAAGATATTCAAGTACTAACCCAAAAAAAGGCACTAATTTCTTTATAATGGCTAGCTATTCAATAGTCAACAACTACATTGGCAATAACACTTTTCTTGCTCAAAACGACACACTCATCAATGAAGAAATTTTGCTCAGAAAAGGTTCTCAAATTACGCTTCCGGTCAATTTATCAGGCAATAGAAGATTTAGAAGTTTTGCCACTTATGGCTTTCCAATCAAAAAAATAAAATCTGTTTTAAACGCCAACATAGGACAGACGATTAGTAAAATACCAACATTAATAAACAACAATGTGAATTTTAGCAACACTTACAACTCAAGCGCTGGATTAGTTTTAGCGAGCAATATTAGCGAAAAAATTGATTTCAATTTGAGTTATAATGTGAACTACAACACCGTGGTAAATTCCTTGCAAAGTAATTTAAACAACCAATACACCATTCAGTTTCTAAATTTAAAAGCTAATTGGATGCCAAACGATAATTGGGTTTTAACATCAGACGTTAGCAATAGCCAATACAATGGCTTGGGTGTTGGGTTCAATCAAAATATTTGGCTTTGGAACGGTGGCCTGGGTTATAAATTCTTAAAAGAAAAAAGAGGTGAAATAAAATTATCTGTTTTTGACATTCTCAATCAAAACAGAAGCATCAATAGAACGGTATCAGAAAACTATATTGAAGATAATTTCACCAATGTTTTAACCCGATTTTTCATGATGACATTTACTTATCAGATTAGAAATTTTAAATCGAAGGTAAAAACCAATTGATTTTACTCAATCTCCAAGCCTAAAATCAGACGTCTAAGCATGTCAAAAGCCATATTGCTGCTTCTAAGTATTACATTGTGTCTATCGCCAATAAAGTGAAACCTTTTAACGATAGTTTCTTTGTCTGAGCAGATTCCTATAACGACTGTCCCCACGGGTTTTTCTTCACTTCCACCGCCAGGACCTGCTACTCCTGATAAAGCAATGGCATAATCTGTTTTAAGTTTTTCTCTTACGCCATTTACCATTTGTTCAACCACTTGTTCGCTTACAGCTCCAACTGTTTCAAACAATGTAGATTCAACGCCCAATTGATGATGTTTAACTGAGTTACTATAACTGATAACAGAACCAACAAAAAATTGTGATGCCCCTGGCAACATGGTTAATTGATGAGAAAGCAATCCACCTGTGCAACTTTCGGCTACACTCAATGATAAATGCTTTGACTTTAATACCCCTGAAATAATTTCAGACATTGTTAAATCCTCTTCTGCAACAATGGCGTCTCCAATTAAATCTTTTATCTGATTAGCAAAATGATTAATCTCTTCTTTTATATTCAATTGCCCCGTCATTTTTCCAGTTAGCCTCAATCTAACTACATTGAGATTTGGCAAATAAGCCAATGAAATATGAGCAGGCAATGATTCTTCTACATCCTTTATTTTAATTGCCAACAATGACTCCGGAATATTAAAAGTAACCATAGTTTTGTAAAAAAGCGGTTCCGTTTTAAACTTTTCGCGAATTTTGGGTAATGCTTTGAATTCAAAAATATTCTTCATTTCATATGGCACACCGGGTAAACTGATGATAATTTTACCATGATGCTCAAACCACATACCAGGGGCAGTGCCCCATTCATTGTATAACGTTTCACAACCATCTGGCATTTCTGCTTGCATCACATTTATCTCTAACATTTTTCGGCTTTTTTTCTCAAAAATCTTCTCCAAATTTTGAACAACTTTTTGATCAATGCGCCATCCCATATTAAAATATTGCGCCAAAGTAATTTTTGTAATATCATCTTTAGTTGGTCCCAAACCGCCTGTTATAACAATTAAATCCGAGCGTTCGAGGCTAGTATTTAATTGTGAATCAATAGCTGATTTTTGATCGCTAATAGTAGTTTTGTAAGCCACCTGTATATTGTTTTTGAACAAAATTTGACCAATCCAAGCGCTGTTGGTATCTATCACTTGCCCAAGTAAAAGTTCGTCTCCTATTGTTATGATTTCTGCTCGCATTTTATTATCAACATTGTTTAACGCAAAGATGACCTTGTTTGGCATTTATTTCATATATATTTTTCAACATCACCCTTTTTTATTCTTTTTAACTTCTAAATTTACAACATTAATTAATTTTCTCAAGATGCCTGAATTTGTTCACTTACATAATCATACCCAATACTCTTTGCTTGATGGTGCTTCCTCTATCTCAAAACTATACAAAAAAGCAGTAAAAGACCAACAAAAAGCCATTGCAATTACAGACCACGGCAATATGTTTGGGGCATTTCAGTTTGTTGCCGAAGCCAATAAATACAACACCAAAGACAATCCCAATGTTATAAAACCTATTGTGGGTTGTGAGTTCTATTTATCTGAAGACCGTCTTAGAAAAACCTTTACCAAAGATGATAAGGATGTGCGTTATCATCAATTATTGTTAGCTAAAAACAATGTTGGTTACAAAAATCTTTCTCAATTGTGTTCATTGGGTTATCTTGAAGGCATGTATAGCAAATGGCCTAGAATTGACAAAGCCTTGATTGCTCAATTTCATGAAGGATTAATTGCCACTTCGTGTTGTTTAGGAGCCATTATTCCCAAAACCATCATGAAAAAAGGAGAAGAAGCCGCAGAAATAGAATTAAAATGGTGGCTTGATGTTTTTGGAGATGACTTCTACATTGAATTACAAAGGCATAATCTTGCTGATCAAGAAAAAGTCAATGAAGTATTAATCAAATTTGCACACAAATACGACATCAAAATGATTGCTACCAACGATGCTCACTATATCAACCAAGAGGATTCGGAAGCTCATGACATATTACTTTGCGTGAATATGGGTGAAAAGAAAAGTACTGAAAAAGCACTCGATTATGGTGATGAGGATTCAAGCATGAAAGGCAAAAGATTTGCTTTTCCAAACGACCAATTCTTTTTTAAAACTCAAGCCGAGATGAACCAACTTTTTAAAGACATTCCAGAGTCTTTAGACAATACACTAGAGTTGGCTTCGAAGGTTGAAATATTAAATTTAAAGCAAGATATATTACTGCCAAATTTTCCAATACCAAATGAATTTAAAACCCACACGCAACAAGAACGGGTAGACGAAAAAACAATTTTGAGTCCTGATATGCTCAATCAATGGGAATACTTAAAGGATATTACTTTTAAAGGTGCTAAAATCCGTTATACCGATATTACACCAGAAGTTGAAGACCGCCTAAACTTTGAATTGTCGGTTATTCGCAAAATGGGCTTTGCAGGTTATTTTCTTATTGTTTCTGACTTCATCAAAGCAGGCAAAGATTTGGGTGTTATTGTAGGACCAGGAAGAGGTTCAGCCGCTGGAAGTGCTGTAGCATACTGTATAGGCATTACCAGCATCGACCCCATCAAATACGATTTGCTTTTTGAGAGGTTTTTAAATCCAGAAAGAAAATCCATGCCCGATATAGATACAGATTTTGATGACGAGGGTCGTCAAAAAGTAATCGATTATGTGGTGGATAAATATGGCAAAGACAAAGTAGCTCAAATTGTTACATATGGTAAAATGGCAGCCAAAATGAGCGTCAAAGATGTTGCCCGTGTAATGGATATTGAACCTAATGAATCTAACCAACTTACCAAACTTTTTCCGACCAAACCAATTGGCATCAACCTCAAACAAATACTACACGATAAAATCGAAGGCGCAGAGGAAGTAATTGAAGAAGAAAACATAGATGGCGAAAACGACCATGTTGAATCTGAAAACAAAGATGTTGTTGTTATTAGAAAAGATGAAGTGCCGGGTGTAATGAAACTCAGAGAATATTACAACGACCCTAAAAGCAATTATGGCGAGGTATTGAGGCAAGCAGAATTACTCGAAGGTTCTGTTAGAAACACAGGTGTGCATGCAGCCGGCATCATCATAGCTCCTAAAGACTTGAAAGAAATTCTTCCTGTTGCAATTTCAAGAGATTCCGACTTGTACTTAACACAATATGACGGCAAAGTTGTTGAAGATGCTGGTGTTATTAAAATGGATTTTTTAGGTTTAAAAACTTTATCTATTTTAAAAAACGCAGTAGAAATCATTAAATTAAATCAAGGCATAACAATAGACATTGACAACATACCTTTGGATGATCTTAAAACTTTTGAATTGTATCAAAGAGGCGACACATTAGGCACTTTTCAATTTGAGAGCCCTGGTATGCAAAAATACCTCAAAGAATTAAAGCCAGATAAGTTTGAGGACTTGATTGCCATGAACGCCCTTTACCGTCCAGGACCAATGGAGTATATTCCTCTTTATATCAAAAGAAAACATGGGCTAGAGGATATAGTATACGACATTCCAGAATTAGAAGATTATTTAAAAGACACCTATGGTATCACTGTATATCAAGAGCAGGTGATGTTATTAAGTCAGTCTTTAGGAAATTTCAGTAAGGGCAAAGCCGATATGCTCAGAAAAGCAATGGGTAAAAAGAACTTGGCAGATTTGATGAAATTAAAATCGGAGTTTATGGAAGGTGTCAAAATCAACAACTTAAATGTAGCAAAATGTGAAAAAATCTGGAAAGATTGGGAAGCCTTTGCCTCATATGCATTTAATAAATCCCACTCCACATGTTATGCCTATGTAGCGTATCAAACAGCCTATTTAAAAGCCCACTACCCTTCAGAATATATGGCTGCTGTTTTGTCAAACAACATGAATAACATAGACAAACTAAGTTTCATGATGGAAGAATGCAAGCGCATGAAAATCAATGTTCTGTGTCCAGACATCAACGAGAGTGAAATACATTTTTCGGTAAACAAAAAAGGAAACATCAGATTTGGATTAAGTGCTATTAAAGGTGTTGGCGGTGCCCCAGCATTAAATATCATAGAGGAAAGACAAGCCAATGGACCCTATAAAGGCATCTTCGATTTAACATCAAGATGCAATCTACGCATACTCAATAAAAGAACTTTAGAAGCCTTGGTAAAAGGTGGTGCCTTTGAATTTGACGAAACCATACACAAAGCACAATATTTACATGAAGTGGGCGGAAACTCAGGCGTTGACACTGCTATCAAATTTGGAAATTCATATAAAGCCATGAAAGATAGCGGTCAAAACTCCTTGTTTGGCGAAATGAACGATAGCACTATTCCCATTCCTCAATTGCCTAAAGTAGATCACTATACCATCATGGACGAATGTCAATTTGAAAAAGAAGTGATAGGAATATTTATTAAAAACCATCCCATAGACACCTATCAATTAGAATATAAAACTGTTGTTAATTGCAGTTTAAACGAACTCAAAGAACTAGAGAATATCAAAGACAGCATCAAACAAAACATCATTGTGGCTGGCATTGTAGTTAAAAGCGAAATATTTACATCCAAAAAGAACATCAAATTTCACAAATTCGTATTACAAGACTACGATGGAGAAATGGAGTTTTTCCTTTCTGAAAGAATGCTAGATGAGTACAGTAAAATCATAGATGTTAACGAATTTATTTTAGTAAAATGCAGTGCCGTCTTTAATGATTACTCTCAAAAATTTAGACTCAACATTTCGCAAATGCATCGTATGGAATACATTCGCAAAAGCTATTTTACTGCTTTAAATCTTTTAATTGATGTAAACAACATCAACGAATTGGTATTGAATGATTTGGACACCATCTTAGACAAATATACAGGCGAAAAAACAGTAGAATTTAATTTGTCTGATGTTGAAAAAAAATACAATGTCAAAACATATAGTAGCGATAAGAAAGTGAATATTTGTGATGAGTTGATCTCAGAATTAAATAAAATCAATATCCTGTATAAAATTGTTACAAAAAACTAAAGTTGTACCATTTTATTTAGTTTAAATTAGTCCAAAGGTTATACAATTTTGATTTGTAATTAATCCAAAATTGTGTGGTATAATGCCAAAGCAATAGCTGTTGATTACAATGCAATTGAACTGAAACAGATATGCTTTAGGTACAATTGGAATATTACAGACATACTTACATTATAAATCGTAAGCGAATGAAATACACACAAAAACCCGTCAATGGCATTTTTTAAAAATCATCACAGGGTTTAATAAACGCTTTTTTTATCTATCCAAATCTGAATGAGGTAAGCTAAAAGCATCACCAGCAATGCACCAATTAGATTGAGCCATAAGAAGGAGCTTAACTCAAATTGCCAAGCAAAAATGACGAATAGTTCTGTAAGAATGGCTGCTAGGAATACCGCTTTGCCTTGCACTTGTTTGAGATAAAATGCAACTAAAAACACACCTAATATGGTGCCATAAAATAGGGAACCAAGTATGTTTACTGCTTCTATTAAATTACCAAGTTTGCGGGCATAAAGTGCCACTAAAACGCAAAATACACCCCAAAAAAAGGTGGCAGCTCTGGAGGCATTGAGATAATGTTGATCTGTTTTATTGCTACCAACTTTCTTTTTATAAAAATCCACCACAAAGGTTGACGATAGAGAATTTAGTCCGCTAGCAGTGGATCCCATGGATGCCAAAAAAATGATAGCGATTAACAAACCGACTAAACCATGTGGCAAATATTTGGTTACAAAAATGAGGAACACAAAGTTGGTGTCGTTGGTGTCTGCCTTCGGATTGTTTTTTAACATCAAAGCTTTGGCGTTTTCTTTGATAGCTTGGTTTTGAGCTTCTAGTTGTTTGAGTTCGGCTTGCTTGGCAACTATAGCTTGGGTATTGTCAGTTTTGATGGCTTGACTCAGCTCAATAACCTTAGCTTTTTTCAGGGCATTGCTTGCATTAAATGCTGCTTGTTCGTTTGCAAAGGCTTCTGAATACTCACTTTTTTGAATTTGTTTCACTTCATATTCGTTGAAAAAGATTGGTGGAGCGGTAAACTGATAAAATACAAACACCAAAACCCCAATCAATAAGATAAAAAACTGCATGGGTATTTTGATAATGGCATTCATGATAAGCCCCATTCTACTTTGATTGATGGATTTACCTGTTAAATATCTACCTACTTGGGATTGATCGGTTCCGAAATATGACAATTGAAGAAAAAAGCCCCCTATGATGCCCGACCAAATATTGTATTTGTTGTCTAAATCAAATTTTGTGTCAATAACATTCAACCTGTCCATTTTACCTGCAATGTGTAATGCCTGATTGAAACTTAAATCGGCTGGCAATAAATCAACTATAACAAAAAAAGCAAATACCAATCCACCAAATATGATGCTCATTTGCAACATCTGGGTATAGGAAACCGCCTTTGCACCGCCATAAACGGTATAGATAATCACCAATACTCCATTCAGTAAAATGGTGTAAAACAAATCGACATGTAAAATTGTAGAAAGTACAATAGCAGGGGCATAGATCGTGATACCCGTAGACAGCCCACGTTGAAGCAGAAACAAAAAGGCAGTGAGATAACGTGTTCTTTGATCAAATCGTTTCTCTAAATATTCATAGGCGGTGTAGACATTCAGTTTTTGAAAAATGGGAATGAATGTTACACAGAGCACTATCATTGCCAAAGGCAAACCAAAATAAAACTGCACAAAACGCATCCCATCGCTAAAACCCTGACCAGGCGCAGAGAGAAAGGTGATAGCACTTGCTTGTGTAGCCATTACGGATAAACCCACATGATACCAAGGCATCTGTTTGTCTGCCAACAAATAGCCGTGTATGTTTTTGGCATTTCGGCTTTTCCACATACCAAAAAGAATGATAAACAATAGTGTTGAAACCAATATAACCCAATCTATCTGACTCATTGATAGTGCTTAGTAATTAAATAAAATAGGACGATTAACGCAATTAAAAACAAAACAACTCCGACATAGACATTACGCCATCTACTTTGTTCTTGATTTGAGTTACTCATTATTAGGCAGATTAATGAGATTTACAAAAAGTTTGGCTGCTCCATGAACACCATGTGGCAATTGTCTAAAAAAGGAAAGTCCTGTGTAAACAAAATTACCTTTACCAAAAGGGGCAACAATTAAACCGCCAGTTAAATCTTTTTCACCTGGGTCGTTCATCGCAAATAAATCTACAAAATTAGAATCTAGTTTATGAGCAAAATAAATACCTCTTTCTTGAATCCAATCATCAAAATCTGCGTTTGTAATGAGGTTGGGTGATTTTAAAGCTGGATGTTGAGGTGCTAACAATTTAATTGGAGCATTTTCATCGGTTACTCGATTTCTAGAAATATCAAAAGAGTAAGGCATAATCATGTTTTGGATAGGTCCAACCCTAGAGTTGGTGTTGTATTGCACAATTATATTGCCCCCATTTTTGGTGTATGCCAAGAGTTTGTCCTTTAAAAGATGAAGGTTTTCATTGACATTAAAAGCTCTGATGCCAAACACAACAGCAGCATACTGACTGAGGTTATCTTGTTTGAGTTGTTGTTCTGTTAAAAATACCACATTATAACCCAATTGCATAAGCGATTGCGCCACTTTATCGCCTGCGCCCTCAAAATAAGCAATTTGATTATTGGTGATTTTAACATTGAAATTACAGATTTTGATGGCTGCTGTTTTTAATTCTATTTGTTGGCCAATATGCTCATATTCAATTCTAGTTAAGAGTTGATTAAATTGTTGTCCATCAACTTCAACATAAGGTACAAGCAGGATGGTTTCTGATGGTTTTAAAACTGTAAGTTTTACTTCAAAAACATATTCAGCGCCTTTTTTGAGTTGAACTGAATTATTTAAAACGTCTAACTTTAACGACTCATTGGGTTTAAATACCAAAGTTGCATTGTCTATGTCTTTAATCGCTTTAACAGATAAACGGATGGTTTTTTCGTTAATGTTATTTAGAATTTCCACTTCATTTATTGCAGTAAAAACGACATTAGGCAACACTTCTATGGGTCTAAAAACTTCGCCTTTGGTGGGGTCGATGCTTTTGTGTTGAATAGTTAAAGGCAATTCAAAGGTTTGTTGATAAATGGACAAAACCATAGTCAATTTCAAAGCGGGCGGATTGCTTGGCATTAATAAGTTTCTCATCCAATCATCATTGTTTAAAGAAGCACTCAACCAATAAGGAGCGGTGTAAGGCAAAGAGCTAGGTAACTTAATTTTTCTTTTGTTGCTTAAAGTTTCGTTCTCATTAAGTTTGAAATTATAAACTGTATCTGTTCCATCAGGGAAAATTAATTTATTTAACACCAAATTGCCTTTATTTCTCATGATTATTTGAGACTGAATGGAGAATTCTTGATTTAAACACAAACTGTAATCTGAAGCGTTAATTTCACAATACACACCTAGCGACTTTAAAATAATTTGTTCTAGTTCTTTTTGTTTGAATGTTAACCAATGTGCATTTGTTTGGTCTTTGGTTTGGTTTATTGTTTTAAGGATGTTAAGCAAATTGGCCACATTGATTTCAGGATTCACCAAATTAAAAGCCTTGATAGCTTTTTGAATTTCCGATTGAATGGTTTTGCCTTTTTCTACTCTCATCCAATTGGATTGAATACCTTCAAATAAATCATTGATGGCGGTATCGCCTTTCATGTATTTAAAATATTCTATGGAATTACCTCTTTGTTTGGCTGTTCCAAATCCTTGACTTTTGTGCATGGTTCTGCTTTCAGAAGCAATTTCACCATAACTTTTACCCAACAGAGTGTTATATCCGCCTACATTGATTTTCAATTGTTTGTTATCGGTGGTATTTACAGTTCCGAAATTAAATGTGTTCCAATACATTCTTTTAGTTTTCCAAACTTGAGTTTTACCCAATTGTTCAGGAAATGCATTGGGGTCTGCAGCCAAATCAAAAGCTTCCATGGCTAAAATAGCAGAAGCAGTGTGATGCCCATGTCCACCTTCGCCAGTAGTGGGAAATCTGCAAATGATAACATCTGGTTTAAAATTTCTGATAATCCAAACCATATCAAACAAAACCTCGTTTTTATGCCAGATTCGGATGGTTTCATCTGGGGTTTTTGAATATCCAAAATCTTTGGCTCTTGTAAAAAACTGTTCGCCCCCATCCACTTTTCGCGCTTGAATCAACTCCTGCGTTCTGATAATCCCCAAATGGTCAGACTGTTCTTTGCCTATCAAATTCTGTCCGCCATCACCTCTGGTAAGTGATAAATATGCAGTTCTGTATTTTCTTTCTTTAGATAAATAACTCAATAATCTTGTATTCTCGTCATCAGGATGGGCTGCTATGTATAACACACTTCCGAGCGTGTTTAACTTTTGCAAATCAAACAATATTTCTGCACTGGATTGTGCAAAAAGGGATGAGGCATTGAGTAAGATAATTAAAAAACAAATTTTGAATAATTTTAAATACTTGTAAGACCAATTATGATTAAAAAACATTGTTGCAAAATACTTTATAGTTTATTTAAAATCAAATTATAGCCTAAAAAACAACAAAAACCAATGAAATGTTTTAGTTTTGCCAACTATGAGTAATTCTCTAATGAAGGCAATTTTAAGAGACAAAAAGTTTTTAACTATCTTTAGTGGTGTTGTATTACTCACCTATTTTCCATTTGCAAATGCTCATGTTTTTGCATTTGATGATTACAATTTGTTTTACAAAAATACTGATAGTCAGGATGTCATCCGTTTCTCACTTGAAATGGGCCGATGGTTCAGTGTTTTGATGCTTAAAATATTTGGATTATTTGTTGGAGAAAGCGGGTTTAAAGGAATATACATATCAACCGCATTGGTATTGGTTCAAATAATATTTGCAGGGTATATTTTAGCCAAACAATTCCAACTCAACATGAACAAATGGTATACACCAATTATTGTTGCTATAGGTTTTATTCATATTTTTTGTTCAGAAATCATGACCTTTAAATTTGGATTAATGGTAAACATTGGCTTTAGTTTACTTTATTTTATTGCCTTTGGTTCTTGGTATATCAGCAAAGCCTTTAATTGGAAATTTATCTTAGCAATTGTTGGAATTATTTTAGCATTAGCAAGCTATCAGGTAATCATCAATGTTTTATTAGTTATTACGTTGGCTGGTTTTTTAATTGAAATCAATCAGATGGCAAAAGATAAAAATACTTTGAATTTTAATTACCTTAAAAAAAGCGAATATACCTACAAGTTACTTGCTATCATCATTGGAACAGTTGCTTACTTTGTTTTAAACAAGGTCGTATTGAACATTTTAGATATTCCCATCTCTAACCGTTCAAATTTTCTTCCTTTTTCAAAACTAAGTGACAGAATTGGAGAAGTAGCAACAGTGTTTAAAATGGTTTTATATGACAGCAATGCATTTTTAATTCCTCATGCTACCAAATTATTAACGCTAATCATTGTTGTTCTAGCTTTATTTACAGGAATAAGAAACATTTTGTGGCAACAAAAGAACCTCTTTTGGTGTTTAATATTCATCACACTTTTTCTTGCAGCTTTGTTATCAACCGCCTTTGCTAGCTTAACTTTAGAAACATGGTGGATGGTTCCCAGAATGTTTACGGGTTATAGTTTTTTTATCATGATGTGTTTAATCATTGTTTTGACTTCCTATCAACAAAAAATCATTAAAACAATGAGCTTAGCAACTCTTTCTGTTTTAGCATTTTCTTTCATCAGTGTTAACCATAATATTGCTAACGACCAAGCTTATTTAAATCAATTGGATAAAAACAAAGCACAAAGACTGATAATAGATTTTGAAAAAATAGACAACTATAAAACAAAGCGAACTTATATTCATCAAAGAGCAAACTGTTGGGCAAATGAATATCATATTAAAACCATGTATGGCGATATGAACATGTCTGCGTTTTGTACCTCTTGGTCAAAATATGAATTACTTCAATTTGTTGCAGGATATCCTATCAATAAAACTACAGAAGAAGAAAATCAAATCATAGTCAATTCAATTGACCGTCAAAACGATTCTATGTTTAATCTATGGGTGGAAAAACGAGGTGTTTATGAGAGAGATAGCATGATTTATATTTTTCCTTAAAAGAAATCAGGTTAGTATTCCATAAAACACACAACAACTAACTTTCCATATAAACAGTTCTACTTGGAAATGCAAATGAAGATCCATGCTTCATTACAATTGCCATGATTTTGTAATTGATTTCCTCTCTAACATTTAAGTAAATATCCAAATCTATGGTGTCTACTAAATAAGAAACTAGAATATTGATAGAACTATCTCCAAACTCATGTAACCTTACCCTAGTCTCACCATTTAAAGTTTGAGGATGTTCATCTATATATTCTTTAATATCATTGATAATGGCTTTAAATTGTGATTCTGTGGTGTTATATGTTAAGCCAATATTGAAACGCCCACGTCTTTGACTTCTTAAACTTAAATTATCTAATTCAGAATCCACCATTTTTTTGTTGGGGATGGTTACAAAACTTTTTTCTAAAGTTCTGATTCGGGTACTCCTAAAACCAATCTTTTCTACATGACCCTCCACTCCTTCCACTTTAATTAAATCACCCACCACAAAAGGTTTATCTAAAAATATGGTAAACGAGCCAAACAGATTTTCTAAGGATTCTTTGGCTGCCAATGCCACTGCCAAACCTCCAATTCCTAAACCGGCCACAATTGAAGCGATATTGAGTTTAAAAACATAACCTAAAACAAAAAACACTATCAAAATAATCAAAATCACTTTGATGGAATCTTTGAAAAAAGGAATTAATTGATCATCAGTTTTAGAAGGCGTTAACGATGCCCTGTACATTAAAATTAAACCAAAAAAATCGACTAACCTTAATCCTATTCTCGCAAAACTGAATATCAACACCAATTGAAAACCTTTGCTAATCAACATCTTAACACCGAATTTCGACTCATGCGCAAGTTCCCATGAATCTGGGAAATGCAATCTCTCAAAAGCTAAATAAAAAGTTAAGATTAATACCAAAAATGCTAATGGATTTACCAGCAGTCGGTTAAAATCATTCACCCCAATATTGGTGTCGGAGGCGTATTTACTTAAAAGCTTAAAACAAAACTTGCCAATAATTTTTGAAATCAAACGTCTGAAGGCAAATCCTAACAATAAAATCAGTAGCACCTCTGCACAATCGCTGAGTTTATTATCTAAAAATGTGTAGGGAAACTGGGTATCTATAAAATCAAACATAGGAATGAGCAAAGTTATTCAAAAATAATTTGCTAAAATAAATTAGTTGTTATACTATTGCAACATAATTGCATTAAATATGAAATATAAAAATTTATTAATTGTATCAGCCATATTGATTGGCTATTCTGCCTGTAAAAAAGACGATGACCACGACCACAATCACGGTAATTCTGACGACAAAACCAGTCCTACCATTAGCATCAACGACCCTAAAAAAGCGGAGTACGAAATTGGCGACACCGCCTTTGTCAATGTTCTTGTAACAGACAATGTAGAACTTCATGAAGCAAAATGTTGGTTTGTAACAAGACCACAAAATGATACGCTTTGGTTAAACAAAAGACATTCGCATGCCAAAACCATCGAGTTTAAAACATATTATGTGATTGGTAATCTACCCGAAGAACAAAAAGTTGATTTTGAAGTTGTGGCGGAAGACGAAGCTGGCAATAAAGGTTATCAAAAACACAGTTTTGAGGTGCACGACCATTAATGATTAAATAGTTAGAGTTTGCTGAAAAATAGACAAGTAAAACAATGTTAAATTTTTAATAGTTTTGATAATACTTCGTAGGCTTTTTGGTGTTAATTTCGAATTCAAAATTCGAAGCTGACCGCGCCTTTATTAAATTTGACTTTTTATTCCGCAAGTTTGCGGAAAAGGTTTTTCAGGGAAACCACAAGGGAAGTTCCTTGAGTGGACTCAAGGAAATCACCCGCAGTGGTCTGAAAAAGCAAGTTTAAAAGTATAAATTTAATATGGTGCTAGCTTTTTTTGTTTCTTTTTTTGGTAATGAAAAAAAAGAAAATTAAAAGTAGATGCACGGTGTTTAGGGTTTCATGCAATTTTTCTTGCACTTTAGGCATATAAAACAATCTTATTAAATTGATTATGTGATAACTTATTTCAGGACGAGAGAGAAATTCTAAAAAAAGTCATTCATTAAAAGTGAATGGCTTTTTTATTGACACTTCGGACAAATCCCTGCAATTGAGAAGTTTACTTCTTTAGCTTGATAACTATCTGGCAATTGATAAACTGGTAAAACATCCTCCAAACATGTAATATCTAAACAGTTTTGACATTTAAAATGAACATGAGAATGTGAGTGAGTATGATGTTGTTCATGATTTTCATGATGATGACAAAGTGCAAATTTTACACTGCCATCAACATCTGCTATTTTATGAATCTCATCGTCCTCAACCATGCGGTCTAGAATCCTATAAACGGTCACTCTGTCGCAAACACCAACAAGTTTTTCATAGATTTCAGCGTGAGACATCGCAGTTTTCTTTGCTGTCATCACTTCGATAACAGATTGCTTAGATTTAGTGTTTCTTCTTTTTACACTCATTCTAATACAATAATTTTTTGTTTAAATTTTCTGCCATCTATTAGTTCAATCACAAAAATATAAAATCCTGATGGCAAATCATATACTTCCGAAATGTTTTGTGAAATTATAGTACCTAAGGTATTATAAAGGTACAACTTTTCTATTTGATTGAGGTATTCTGAATGAAGGTGGACTTTGTTTTGACTTGGATTTGGATAAACAATCTGCTTGTCATTAATTTCATAAGAATTTATAGAAACAAAAGGTAAACATTTGATATATTCACCATACAAATCATTTCTTAAATCTGCCAATAAATTAAACACACCATTGCCAGGACAAATGGTGGCACATCCCTGCCTATGGCCAGCTAAAGCTTCTAATGCTGAACCACCACTCTGAGGATGAATAGCAGTTGAAAGGGGACTTAAAGTATCTTTCACATATTTCCAAAGCAACAATTCTTTCAATGATGCCATAATTGCTGTTGATGGATTCGAAATTTCATAATCACCAATCAAACATACGCCCATCGTATTAGCGTTTTTTGAGCAAAAATGTGCCCCTAAAACATTGTCTTGAGAAATTTCAGGTTTTTCCGGGTCACGTCCTGCAAAGATGCTTCCATCTGCAGCAATTAAATAATTGTATCCAATATCGTCCCAACCATTCACTTCTGTGTGTTGAATATAATAAGAACGCACCAACTGTGTATAATCCGTTTGACTATTTCCACCTGCAGAATGATGCACGATGCAGTGATGGGTTTTGGTGGATGTTCTACCAACTTTGGGAGCATTTAAGCCTTGACGCCAAACAATTTGTTGGATAATGCCACTTGGCGCATCACATAAAGCTCTTTTTAGATTTGGCAAAGACAAATTAGTTTGAATAGGTTCAACGTATTGAAAAATCAATTCTAGTGTAATTGCTTGTTTTGAGCGAATCAAAAAATTTGTTTGATGATTAAATGTAAGCAAATTGGATTGAAAACCTTCTATGTGTTCGTCTTGCGAAAGCTTTATAGTATCAGGTTTAGATAAATTTGAACCAACAATTATCTCAATGCTATTCCAATCTAACAATCTTTCGGATTGAATGGTTAAACCATTAAATTGTCTGTCCGTAAAAATTGCTTCACCTGAATTGGAAGAAAGTGAAACTGTGTCTCTGAATATATAGAAACTTTGTGCTTTTAAATTAAAAACTAAGAACCCAGAAAACAATATAATGAGTAATATCCTCATCTATGCCAACGTTCTGAAATATTCAAACTGTAATCTACAAAAGCTTTTAACCCTTTGTCGTATTCAGAGTTGCCTATGCTATTGCCATTTGCATCTAAGGCTTTGTCTGTAAACTGTGATTCAAACATTTTTGCAGAAACCATGCTTTCAAAATTAAAAACATGGATAACCTTATTAATGGTGTTACTCAGTTGAATGGCTGGCATCCTTCCTCCTCTTCCAGTTGATGTGCCACAAGTTGCAAAAACTTTATTGTCCCAAATCTCTTTAAATGAATTTGAGCCTAAAACATGTATCATTTGTAAAGCTTCCGCACTAGGCATCCAGTTGTATTCTGGTGTTAAAAAAAACACAAGTTTAGAGGCTGCTAAGGAATTAATTAAATGTGATTGCCAGATTGTTAATGCATCTTTTTTAATCCCCTCTTGATTGAAATTAGGAATATCATAATCTGCAAAATCTATCATTTCCACTTTCATATCATGGTTTTCTGATAATATTTGTTGTTGAATCGCTTTAGCAACTCTGCTGGTGATGCTGTTTTTTCTGGGTGAACCGCTTAGGATGGTAATCATTGGTTTAAATAACTGGTGTAGAGATATTGATACAAATTAAAACCCGTTTTGTTTGATGCTTGTTCCAAACTTTTAAATAAAACTGTTTTATCTATATCTTTCATTTTATATGATTGTATGAGATGATAGGCTTTTTCTACCATCAAATGAATTTTTCTTGTTTGATTGCTGTTTACAGATTGGTGCTTTTGTAACGATTCCCAAAGGGATTCAATGCCTGTGCCATTGGTGGCAATGGTTTTCACAACGGGGATTTGCCAATCGCCTGCGGGTTTTTGATGCACCAAATTGTTCAGATTTTTAATAAATGCATCTGCGCCTTCTCTGTCCGATTTATTCACCACAAAGATGTCTGCAATTTCCATCAATCCACTTTTCAGCGTCTGAACTTCATCGCCTGCTTCGGGTACAACAACAACAACGGTGGTATCTGCCAAACCTGCAATCTCCACTTCGCTTTGCCCCACGCCTACTGTTTCTAAAAAAATCACATCAAAACCAGCATTTTTCATCACATCTGTCATTTCATAAATGCGCGAAGACAAACCGCCTAAACTGCCTCTGCTTGCTACTGAACGAATAAATACATCGCTGTTATTAAAATGATTGGCCATCCTAATTCTATCGCCCAACAATGAACCAAAATTAAATGGCGAAGTTGGGTCTACCGCAATGATGCCCACTTTCTTATTGGATTTAATCAAAAAGTCTATCAATGCATTTACCAAACTGCTTTTGCCAGCACCAGGAGGACCAGTAATACCTATCAAAGGCACTTGTTTTTCAAAATCCAATTGGCTTAATAATTCATTACCCTCTGGTAAATTATTTTCCACCAAAGATAGTGCTCTAGCAAGCTGACGACTGTCGCCCTGTTTTAATGCTTCGATATTTATTTTTAAGTTGCTCAATTACAATTTGATGCAAACGTTTTTTGTTTCTGTAAAAAATCTCATGGCTTCCCAACCACCCTCTCTGCCAACTCCACTTTGTTTAACGCCTCCAAAAGGGGTTCTTAAATCCCTGAGCAACCAACAGTTAATCCAAACAATGCCACTCTGAATTTTAGCTGCCACATTGTGGGCTTTCGTTAAATCTTGAGTCCAAACAGTAGACGCCAAACCATATTCTGTGCAATTTGCCATTTGCAAAGCTTCCTCAACAGTATCAAAAGGAGAAATAGTCACTACAGGGCCGAAAATTTCTTCCGTATTCGTGCGGCAATCAAAAGCTAAGTTTTCAATAATGGTTGGGGCAATGTACCAACCTTCATTCAATTCACCTTCCATTTTCAAGGCATGTCCACCTAACAAAATTTGTCCGCCTTCTGCTTTCGCAATATCTAAATACGACAACACCTTGTCATAATGCATCTGACTAACAATGGCGCCCACTCTCGAACTGTTTTCCAATGGATTGCCCACTTTTAATTGTTTCACTTCCTCTACCAATGCAGTTTTAAATTTGTCATAAATGCTACGTTCTACTATGATTCTAGAACCGCATAAACAGATTTCTCCTTGATTTAAAAAAGAAGATTGCACAGTGGTTTTTAATGCTTTTTCGAAATCACAATCTGCAAAAATAATATTCGGATTTTTGCCCCCTAATTCCAAACTCAACTTCTTAAACATGGGTGCCGCAATAGAGGCAATGTGTTTGCCTGTACTAGTGCCTCCCGTAAATGAAATGGCTTTGATACGAGGATGACTCACCATGGCATTGCCCACTTTGGGGCCCAAACCATGCACAATGTTTAATACGCCCGGTGGCAATCCAGCTTCTGTACAAATTTCGCCCAATAAATAAGCGGTCATGGGTGTAATTTCGCTGGGTTTGGCTATCACACAATTACCAGCAGCCAAAGCAGGTGCAATTTTCCAAGAAAACAAATACAAAGGTAAATTCCAAGGGCTGATGCAACCCACAACACCAATGGATTGGCGCAGGGTATAATTAATTGCAACACCTTCCATGTTATGACTCTCTGATGCAAACTGCATGGCAGCAGTGGCAAAAAATCTAAAATTTTGAGCCGAGCGAATCATTTCGTTTTTTGCTAGCCAAAGCGGTTTGCCTTGGTCTATGCTTTCTGCCAATGCCAAACTTTCATTTTTTAGATCAATGAGTTCGGCTATTTTATTGAGAATTTTAAAACGATCTTCACTGCTAGTCAATCGCCATGCATCATAAGCTTTTTCAGCTGATTCAAGTGCAACCTCCACATCATCTGCATCACTATCTGGCAATTGACTGTATATTTTGCCCGTTGCTGGATTGAAATTATCTATAAAAAATCGGCTTTTTGCAGGTTCAAACCCGCCATTGATATAATTTAAAATTTGCTGCATGAATTAACCACTCAAAGGTACTGCAAAACTATGCGATTTTTGGCGAAAATGATAATAGTTAATTGATTTAAGAAGTCTATCAAGCAAAGTTGTTCCTCTTACAACAGATTAAAGTTATTGAATTTAACGTCTAAATAGCTTTAAACGCAAAATATATTAAACCCCAAAAATCCATAAAGGTTTTAATTCCAATGATTATCTAAAATAAATAAACACGACATGACTTAGCATACCTTAAACTATTTAGTTTTTGGTAAATCAATATCAAAACGATACATTTGATCCATGTCTTCGTTATTGTTAAAGTTGACCCCTAAATCTTTGAGAACGCCATTGGCAATATCATATACAATGCCATGAACTTGTAAAAAACGACCGTTTGCCCACACATTTTGAATAATGGAAGTTTTAGCCAAATCAAAAACTTGTTCTTGAACATTCACTTCCACCATGCGCCTTTGTTTTTCTAGTTCTGTTGGGATTGCGTCAATCTCCTCTTTATGAAGTCTATAAACATCCTTAATATGCCTTAGCCAATTGTCGATAATACCATATTGTTTATTGGTTAGTGCAGCATTGATACCACCACAGCCATAATGCCCACAAACGATAACATGTCTAACTTCCAAAACATTTACAGCATAATCTAAGACGCTTAACATACTCATATCGGTATGAATAACCATATTGGCGATGTTTCTATGAACAAACACCTCCCCTGGCTTAGTACCAGTTACTTCATTTGCAGGCACTCTGCTATCAGAACATCCTATCCAAAGTATAGGTGGTTTTTGACCTTTGCTTAGTACATTAAAGTATTCAGGGTCAGTTTCTAATTTATTTTGGACCCAATCTTTATTATTATTAAAAATTTTCTGATAAAATTGGGGCATTTTGTATAATTATTTAGTTTGCGAAATTATGCCTTCGGCCATTTTTACATAATCATCGTTCTTAGCTTCTTTGGCTAATTCGATTACTTTTTGAGCTGTAAGAGCAGCAGCTTTTTTGTCACCTGATTTTAATTCAATTTTAGCTTTTAATAAAGCTACCCAATAAGCTTTTGGATTTTGTTCAACAGCTTTATTAATCCACTCAAGCGCTTTTTTTAAATCTTTATTATTTTCAAAATAGTAGCTTGCTGCTTGGTAGTATGGTCTGCTGTCTTTTTCCATTAAATTCTCGATGTTTTTCATCACAACTGCATCAATATCAGCATTTACACTAAAAGACACCTTGGTGTTTTCCCAAGCCACTTCAATTTTACAACTTGTTGCTGCAATATCACTTACATTGATTGTAAAAGTTTCTATTTTATCGTTAGAAAGTGAAACATTGCTACTTATTCTAAACAATTCATTTTCTTTATTATAGTCATTAACGTTTCCACCTAGTTTCAAATCTTTGTAGAATAATATTTCCCATTTGTCTTTATTTGGAATGGTATATAAAGCGTAAGTTCCAGCTGGCACTTTGTTGCCTTCGATAGTAACATCTTCGCCAAAAGTTAGTTTTGTAGGACCATTTGCACCAGTTCTCCAAATTTTACCAAAAGGAACTAAATCACCAAAAACAGTTCTCCCTTTAGCACTTGGTCTGTAATACTCAATACCAATATCAGTTAATGCAAAAGATTGTTTGATAGTTTGTATCGGACTTGGAGTTGGTGTTTTAAGTGTTTGAGCGCTTAAATTAAATTGTGTAAAAAACAGAATAGCACCTATAGTTAATAAATTGAATAATTTCATAGCTTACAATATTAGGGGAAAAACAAAGTAAAATCAAATTTTTTAGATGGTAATGTTTAAACAAATCATCAATATCTTATATTTGAATCCTTTATGTTAAAACCTTTTTTAAATCCAAATTTAATCGAAGTGGGATGCGATGAAGCTGGAAGAGGTTGTTTGGCAGGACCAGTTTTTGCAGCGGCTGTTATACTTCCAAAAGGGGTTGTTATAGAAGGGTTACACGATTCAAAACAACTAACAGAACATAAAAGAATGGCATTAAGAGAAGAAATTGAAGCAAAATGCCATTGGGCAGTTGTTGCAATTAACGAAAAAGAAATTGATAAAATTAACATACTCAATGCTTCTATCAAAGGGATGATGTCTGCATTGGATAAACTCAAAGTTCCGTTTTATCATATTTTAGTGGATGGCAACCGCTTTAAACCCTATCGAGATATTCCATATACTACCATAGTAAAAGGGGATGGGAAATACCAATCCATTGCAGCAGCATCTATTTTAGCCAAAACACACAGAGATGATTATATGAAAAAAATAGCTGAGGAGTTTCCTGATTATGGATGGGAACAAAACAAAGGCTATCCGACTTTAAAACACCGTGATGCCATTAGAAAAATTGGTCCTTGCCAATATCATAGAATGTCTTTTACATTATTGCCCGAACAATTGAAGTTAGAATTCTAAAGCGACAAATTAAAATAAAAGTGTAATACCTCCCAAGATATTCATTCCCAAAACAGGATAATTATACCATCTTTGATATCTCGATGCCATCAAATTATTGGCCTGAACAAAAACCGAGAGTTTCTTCTTGAAACGGAAATCAAATCCAGTTGAAATATCATAAAATGCATTGATAGAATTTACTTGTTTTGTAGCCTCTACAAAACCAGTTCTTTGTTTTTGAAGTCCCATCGCTATCAAATCAAAATAAGGATAAAATTTGTTCTTAATATTGAATTTCGCACTAATTTTAGCATCTACACTTGGCATTTGCCAAGCCTCTTGTTCGCCAGTAACATCATAATCGTAAAAATTACCACTAATACCTATTCTTACTCTCTCACTAAAACTGTAATTTAATGCTCCAGAAAATTTAAGCATATTAACCTGACGATATAAAATACCAAAAGAATTGAGTGAATCCCCTTTTGAGATAAATAATGGCATGTTTGATATATCAGCATAATTGATTTCTAAAACTGCATCTGCGCTAGAACCGACTTTGGCATTAAAACCAGCAAACAACTTGACATTATCAAAAGTGTTGGTCAAATCATAGGTATTTACAAATGGATTTGCTTGAATTATATTTCTAAGACTTTGTTTGTGATATCTACCATCAATTCCTGCATAAATATTAGCAGCATTTTCTATCAGCGGATATGTAGCTTTAATTACAGGATTGATAAATGGTAAGGCGGTATCATTGCCATTAAATAAAACAGTCGCATTAAAACCAGCTGAAATTTTTAATCCATCATAGATAAAATCAAATCGCGGGTCAAACTGAATAAATAATCGATTGAGTTTGTTACTATCCAATTTAAAAGTATTATAATCTACTCCAACATCAGCACTTAAAACCCCGTTTTCTAAATCATTAAAATTAGATACATTGCCATAAATTTTTGATTTTAAAGCATATTGGTTTTCAGTTGCTCCTCCAACTTGAAAGTTATAGAAATTAAATGAAGACCTATGTTTAACCTTACCGCTTTTATCTGGTGTACTATTAAAATAAGCCTTAGCATCAAAAGTTTTCACTAAACGAGATATATCCTTTTTTTCTAAATCAAAGGAATCAGAGTTGAAACCATAGAAGTTGTAATTATTTTGTCTGTAATTGGCTTCTAATCCAAATTCACCAAAATCATTGTATGTTCTAACATATCCTTTAAAAGCTTGGTCTGTAAAATCCGCGAAATTTTGATTAAGGTTAGAATTGGTTTGCAACAATTTATAATGAGCGCCATAGCTATATTTTTTGTTTTTATGATTATTAAGATATGCTTCTGCTAATGGTGTTTTATAATTCCCATACCCAAGTTTTACATAGCTTGATGGATATTGTGTTTCTTCTTTTTTAAATAAATCTGCCGCAGGAATAGGATTAACTATTTTAACTGTCTCAACTTGTTTGGATGTTATTTTATATGAGAAAACAGGAGCTTTTATTTCAGGTTTAGATAGTACTGGAACCGATTCAATTTTATAGGCATCAATGAGAATAGGAACATATTTCTGCCCAACAATCACTTGTCTATTTGAACCAGAGTCACTTCTGTTTTGAGAAGTTGCACCGTAAGTGATTAAAAATATAAAAAAAAGTAATAAGGAGCTATGTTTCATTTAATTGACAAAGATAAGAAAAAAGCAAATGGACATCCTTCATAAAACTATCCACACTTTTTAAGCTTAAATATCAATATGTCCAATTTGTTTTGCGTCAATTTGTCTTGATTAGAGCTACAAAAAGCAATTTTGTGCGACATTATGTCCATTTATTTGATTTGGAATTCCATTTGAATAATGGATTTTAAATAAAATTAAACAATCATGACTATAATTAAATCAAATTCCAACCCACTTTACACAGATTCTTATTTTCAAAGACCGTTGCAAAGTTTATTAAATTCATTTTTTGAAGAAACTAGTTTGAGAGCTTCCGACATGGGCTTCTCTCCTAGTTCAGACATTGTAGAAAACGAGCATCATTATGAAATTCATGTAGCATTGGCAGGCGTAAAAAAAGAAGATGTAAAAATCTCTTTCGAAGGCAATGTATTAAAAATTGAAGGCGAAAAGAAACAAGAACACAAAGAAGATACTTCAAAATTCTTCAAAAGAGAAATCAGCTATGGTAAATTCTCTAGAAGTTTTAATATTGGAGACACAGATGCTTCTCAAATTGAAGCAGAATTTAAAGATGGCTTATTATTGGTAAAAATCCCAAAATCAAAAATCGCAAAAACATCAAGTATCTCAATTAAATAATTATTTATAAAATTTAATATCAAGAAGTGACATCTAAAAATTGATGTCACTTTTATTTTACAATAAAATAACATTAAATCCAATTTATTAGTTTACATTTGCAACGTGTAAATACTACACAAGATTAATTTATAGTAAACAGATGAACATTTATGTAGGAAATCTTAGCTTTCGTGCGAGCGAGCAAGATGTTGAAAACCTTTTCACCCAGTACGGTGAAGTTAGCTCGGCAAGAATCATTACTGACAAATTCACAGGTCGTTCTCGTGGATTTGCTATCGTTGAAATGAATGAGGACAGTTCTGCAAATGCAGCTATTAGCGCATTGCACGAAAAAGAATTCATGGAAAGAAACTTAGTTGTTAACGAAGCAAGACCAAGAGAAAACAACAACACCGGTGGTGGAGGTAATTTCAGAGGCGGAAACAACAATGGCGGTGGTTATAATAAAAGATACTAAGCAATAGTTTTTTTCAAATTATTTATTAAAGCGAAACTCTTAAAAAAAGTTTCGCTTTTTTGTTGTTTAGTAATTTCAAATGTCAATCAGACAATTCAAAACCGAATGTTAACTTTGGGTAATATTCAAACCATCAAAATGCTTTAACGACAAAAGCTGATTAAAAATCAATCCAAAGATACAAATCTTGTAAGGATTATTTACATTTATTAACTTTAAATTTAAAAAAGTACTAATATTTTATTGACAATACAAGCAAGTTAACTTTTTTAAACATTGATAAAATCAATTAACTTTAAAGCAATACATTAAATTCGGATAGTAAAATCTTCATATTAATTGTTATAAATATTTTATTGATACTTATATTATTAAACCATATAATTGCAAAACAATATGATTGGATTATTTTTAATTTATTTTATTGGCAGAACATACGCAGAACTAGCTAAAATCTACAATAAGAACAAATGGTTATACGCCATTTTAGGCATAGTAATTTATTATGCTGGAACTTTTTTGCTAGGAATAATTATTGTAATCTTATCAAATGTATATCCTAATTTAAATAATTTATTATCAAATGAATTTTCTTTAACACTAATTGGCATTCCATTTGGATTGATATCATGTTGGGTTTTTTATAAAATCCTAAAAAGGAATTTGTCAAACAACCATACAAATAAAAACATATTTATTGAAAATCAAATAATTGATGATCAAATTATTAATGAATAATAACTAGATCTCCTATAAATTTCTATTTGTATTTCATATTATTCTATTTAATAGAAAAAGACAATATTTAGGAAATTATTTAATAAAAAAATGCTTAGGAAATCTAATTATACAAGAATTAATATATTCAATTTCAAATAGTTATGAATATTTTAATAAAAAAAACCTGTAGTGTTTTGCATTTCCAATAATAATTACTTGCATTTTTTAGTTAAAAAAAGGGTTGAACTATAATTCCAAATCCTATTCAGTAGTTACCGAACAGCTTCTGTAATATATAGCAAAACAACCTTTAAAAATCATCACATTGAGCATTAGAATTACCCACATATTATTTTCAAAATACTTCAATATTTTTTTAATTTTTTGATTTTAAAAACCTATTTTTGCAAAAATTTTAAAATTTATTATTTATCAATGGCAAATACCGGAAAAATATCTCAAGTAATTGGTCCAGTTGTGGACGTAAATTTCAGTGCTGAAGGTTCAGTTTTACCTAGAATCTACGATGCATTAGAAGTAACAAAAGGCGATGGAACAATCGTGGTGATGGAAGTACAACAACACTTAGGTGAAAAAACCGTTAGAGCCATTGCAATGGACAGTACAGAAGGCCTTGTAAGGGGTTCTAATGTTACTGATACAGGCAGGCCAATTTCTATGCCAGTAGGCGAATTAGTAAAAGGTCGTTTGATGAATGTGGTTGGTGAAGCCATTGATGGCATCAATGTTTTAGATAAAACTGTAACGAGACCAATTCATGCTGAAGCTCCAAAATTTGACACTTTGTCAACGGCTGCAGAACCTTTATATACGGGTATCAAAGTTATCGATTTACTAGAGCCTTATGCTAAAGGTGGTAAAATCGGTTTGTTTGGTGGTGCTGGTGTTGGTAAAACAGTATTGATCATGGAATTGATTAACAATATCGCAAAAGCATACTCAGGTATGTCAGTTTTTGCTGGTGTTGGAGAAAGAACCCGTGAAGGAAATGATTTATTACGTGAGATGATTGAATCTGGCGTTATTAAATACGGTAAAGAGTTTGTTCACAGCATGGAAGAAGGTGGATGGGATTTGAGCAAAGTGGATACCGAAGAATTGAAACAATCTCAAGCAACTCTGGTTTTCGGGCAAATGAACGAACCTCCAGGAGCGCGTGCTAGAGTAGCTTTGTCTGGTTTAACTATGGCAGAATATTTCCGTGATGGTGATGGCGAAGGACAAGGTAAAGACATTTTATTCTTTATTGATAACATTTTCCGTTTCACTCAAGCTGGTTCTGAGGTGTCTGCATTATTAGGTCGTATGCCTTCTGCTGTGGGTTATCAACCAACATTGGCAACAGAAATGGGAGCCATGCAAGAGCGTATTACTTCAACCACAAGAGGTTCTATCACTTCAGTTCAAGCTGTTTATGTACCTGCGGATGATTTAACGGATCCTGCACCAGCTACTACATTTACCCACTTAGATGCTACAACAGTATTGAGCAGAAAAATTGCTGAGTTAGGTATCTATCCTGCGGTTGACCCATTGGATTCTACATCTCGTATATTAACACCTGAAATCTTAGGTGCTGAACACTACAATACAGCTCAAAGAGTTAAACAAATCTTACAACGTTACAAAGAGTTGCAAGATATTATTGCAATCTTGGGTATGGATGAGTTGTCAGAAGAAGATAAATTAGTTGTTAGCCGTGCAAGACGTGTTCAACGTTTCTTATCTCAACCATTCTTTGTTGCTCAACAGTTTACAGGTTTAGAAGGTAAATTGGTTGATATCAAAGACACCATCAAAGGATTTAACATGATTATGGATGGTGAAGTAGATGAATATCCTGAAGCTGCTTTCAACTTAGTTGGTACTATTGAAGAAGCAATTGAAAAAGGCAAAAAATTAATGGCTGAATCTAAATAATCAGAATCATGCAAGTTGATATTCTAAATCCTGATAAAACCCTTTTTAGTGGCGAAGCTCAAGTGGTAACTTTACCAGGTATTAAAGGAAGTTTTCAAATTTTAAACAATCACGCGCCATTGATTTCATCACTAACCAGTGGAAAATTAGTGATTGAAAATGGCACTGAAAAACAATCTTTCGATATCACAGGTGGTATTGTTGAGGTTTTGAAAAACAAAATTGTTGTTTTAGTTTAAAATCATAATTATTTCATATTTTAAAAAAGCCAAGATTTTAGTCTTGGCTTTTTTATTTTCATTTTAGAGAACATCGCTCAACTATCAATTTTGCAGCACGTTCACTCGCGCCTGGCTTACCAACTTTTTCTGATAATTGAATAAAATCTTCTAATTGTTTATTTCGCATTTTACCTGAAATTATTTTATTCAATTCTTTTTGAATATTTTGAGTATTCAATTCGTCCTGAATTAATTCTTTAACCACTACCCTATTCATGATTAAATTAACCAAAGATATATATTTAACTTTTATTACCATTTTACCAATTGCAAAACTAATTTTACTGAATTTGTAACAAACCACCTGAGGACAATTTAATAATGCTGTTTCTAAAGTAGCGGTTCCACTGCATACCAAGGCTGCATGAGAATTCTTTAAAACATCATAAGTTTTGCCTCTTATTAATTTTACTGGCATATTCCCTATGTATTGTTGATATTCGTTTTCACTGATATGATTGGCCCCAGCAATAATAAATTCATATTCAGGATAACTATTTACTATGGATAACATTATGGGCAATACATGCTTTAACTCACTCATCCTGCTACCAGGCAATAAAGCAATAATTGGTTTTTGAATATTATTATCTTTTGTAAAACTGGGATTGAAAGGATACTCCGAAATCGCATCACACAAAGGATTACCAATATAATCAGGGATAATACCAAATGGTTTAAAAAAATCTATTTCAAAAGGGAGTATACTATATAAATAATCAACATCAGATTTTATTTTGAATGTCCTTTTTGTATTCCAAGCCCATACTTTAGGACTTATATAGTAATGCACCTTAATGCCTTTTGCTTTTGCAAAACTTGCTATGCGCATATTAAATCCTGGGTAATCAATTAATATAAGTGCATCTGGTTGATATTGCTCAATATCAGCTTTACAAAATTTAAGATTTTTTAATATTTTGCTGATATTTATCAAAATATCTGTAATTCCCATGAAAGCGGTTTCTTTATAATGCTTAACCAGAGTTCCACCATTACTAGCCATTAAATCTCCACCCCAAAAACGAAATTCGGCCGAAGGGTCATTAAATAAAATATGTTTCATTAAATTTGATCCATGCAAATCGCCACTGGTTTCACCTGCTATTAAGTAGTACCGCATTATGAATGCAAATATATAATTTTTAAGCCATCGTCAACCAATGCTTTATTCGCATCCTTTTGGGGAACAAACTGGCCCGTTGATAATATTAAATTCAGCATGAGGGTTGTCTTTCTGCCAATCAATTAGTGCTGTATTTAAAGTATTCGTAAACACAGTATCATCTTGGGCACCCGAAATACCAAGTTGGTTGTTGAATACAAAAAAAGGAACTCCACGAACTCCAATTTGCCTCGCTTCATAAAAATCAAGTTCAACCTCTGGCAGAAATGTTTCCGCAACAACAGCATCAACAAAATCTGAAACATTGAGACCGATTAGAGAAATAATTTTGGTTAAAACTATTACATCGTCAATGTTTTTTCCTTCTTTAAAATAGGCTTCAAAAAGCATTTCCTTAGCTTCTGATTGTTTACCATATTTTTTTGCAAAATGAAGTAATTGATGAGATTTGAGGGTATTTGCTGGAATCGTTTTATCAAAATCAAAAAACACCCCATTGTTTTTACCCATTTCAATCACACCACTCGTCATTTGTTTGGCAACATCAATTGTAATTTGTTTACTTTCTGCTAGTGATTGGTAAATACTTTTAGTGTTATCTGTTATTAAATCAGGATTTAACTGATAGCTTTTCCAAACAATATCAATTAAATGAGAGTTTTTAGATTCTAAAACGGCTTTATCGATTTTATGTTTCCCAATGTAACAAAAAGGACATGCAATGTCGCTCCAAATTTCAATTCTCATTTTTTCTTGTGTTGTGTTTTTCATTCTTATTTGATGTGATTTATATTTAAAACTAATTATTAGAAAGTTACTTTTACCGAAACTAAGTAATAATAAATTATTTGCAAAAATCTATCCAAATAACAAATTTGTCAAATAGTTAATATCTATCTAATGATAAGAAAACCAAAATGTTGATATATCAATTCATCAAAAACGTATTTTTATAGAGAAAATTTCAGGGCATACTTCAATAATAAGCCAAATGATATTGACACTTAAAACTAGAAATAATTAATTACAAATTATTTAATGCAATAACTCAATATTTAATTTTGCAGACAGGATTATTCTAAAATAGAGTATATACTCAACATTTACCCCAAATCAAAAAACCATTCAGCGCAAAAGTTAAATCAGGGAAAATCTCACTCTTTACAAAATCATCTATAGAAACTGGTTTTAAGCCTATGTATTGATTGTATTTTAAAACGTAAACTACGTTCTTTTCATTCATTGTATAAAATATACAATTTAAATATCAAAATCACTTTACCCTCACACACTTCACACCCTTGTATGTTTCTATAACTTCATAATCATGTTCTGATGCAAAATCCGATTCAAAGACATTTTGTAGCACTACCTTTTCTCCTTCTTTAAATTGTCCGATAATTCCTTTTTTTATCAATGGATTAGATTTGGTGTAAAAATAAAATTCAGGGTCGTAATTTAATGAAACATACCGCAATGGCTCTTTGTCATTGTAGTTTCTAAGATACTCACTCAGTTCGTAATGATCAAAAGATAACGACATATTTTGATGCTGACTTATGAAATTAAACTTTTGTACAATCAATGGCAAACACATTAAAAAAACAATAATAGCAATGATGCCCTTTACCAATCTAGACCTAATTAATTCAATAATTTGATATAAAAACACTGAAATTAGCAAACTTATCAATGGCAATAAAGGCATGTCGTACCAATGTATCTTAGTTTTTGAAACACTGAGTATCAACAGAAAACCTACAACAAAAAACGAAAGAAATATCATCGAATGATTCTTTTTAAAAACAAACCAAATAATGGCAGGCAATAAAAGATAAATGAAATATGTCATGCGTTCGAAAACCAAATTTTCCAAATAATAATACCATGGATGTCCATGCCCTTCAATCACCTCATTAAAACGACCCCCAAAATCGTTGAGCCACATTTTTTCAATATAACCCGAATTGGCATTTTCTCTTAAAAGACAATATACAATAAAAGGAATAATAGCTAAAGATAATGCCAAAGAGATTTGATACAAGCTCTTCCACTTTTTTTGTGCTAAAGGATACAAAACAAACAATGGAAACATAATAATCCCTGCTGCACTTTTGCTCATCACTGCAAGTGAAACAAATAAGGGGAAATAGATAATACTTTTAGGGTTTTTATCGAAATATAGCCTTGTGAAATGATATACCGAAAGCAAAACAAATAAACTTAATAGTGCGTCATAATCACCTGTGATGCTACCATGCAATTGAATAAATCCACCCGAAACGGCCAAAACTAGCATTGCAAAACTTGACACAAACCAAGATTTTGAGATTCTTTGCACCCAAAAACCTAAAAACAAAATGCAAATAAAACCAGATATTGCTGAAGGGAAACGAACAGAAAATTCATGGATACCAAACAAAGTCATGCAAGCACTTTGCAACCAAATCATCAATGGTGGTTTGGTATTCCACAAATCGGGTAGATTTTCGTAGGTTGTAACCAAATAGGATCGATTGATTGTCATTTCGGCCGCATTCACTGCCAAACGCGATTCATCCCATTGAACGATGGGTAATTTACCTAAATTATAAAATTGAATAATGGCAATATAAATCACTACCAAAAATGTAAAAGCTACGGAAATTTTATTTTGCATAATCTTCATGAAGTTTGATTAAATAGACTTTTATTGAAGATGTAAAATCTGAAAACAAAAAAAACATAAACCAATGCAAATAATACCGCAATAAATTGAGCATTAAAAATAAAAGATGTTTCAGGAATTATAGATTGAAAATGCAACATTGATTCTAAATTCAAATAACTAGCTAAAGAAAAAAGAAGAAATACAACTATGTTTTTATTCAAAAAACAATATACCATTACAAATGGAAATACATAATGGACATATCTTTCGTGCATTTGTGTATTAAGAAAGAAAAAAGAATAGCACAAAATAATGCTTCCTAAAATTAGATAGTGAATAGACAAAGTTTTTTTCTTAATAAACTGCCAGTAAACAAAGGGCAAAATAACACATAAAATACTGAATACATACATCCCTAAACCCCACTGTTTATAAGAAAACAAAAGAAAAATACTTTCATCTGAAATAAAACGTGGATTTTGTTCTATTAACATCCAAATATTTCTAGCATTTAGACTGACATAAGGGAACAAATCATAAGTATTAAACACATTCTGAAAAATGTATTTAGCTGAACCATTGACCAAAAACGGGAACAAAACAACTATTTCTGTAAATATAAACAGACCTAAACATTTGAATACTTCTTTGAGTGATTTAACCTGACTTAACCAAATCAAACCCAATAATGGCAATAAAATAACTGCTTGAAACTTAATATTTATAGCAATTACAAATAAAAACACCGACCATTTTGTTTTTTGTTGAAATGCAAGTAGGAAGGAGAACAACATGACACTTGCCAACCAACCATCTATTTGAAACCAAGCCATAGTGTTGTATAAATAACCTAAATTAAAAACCCCTATAACAAACAAAAAAATTGACCATTTAACCATTTTAACATATTTACAGATTATAAAAACTGCTAAAACCTCAAACAATAATATGAAAGCTTTTAAGTAGTGAATTGAATTCTCTACTGAATCACCAAACATTAAAACATACGCTTTTAAAACATAAAGAAAACCCGGCAAATAATCTACTTGATTAGAAGGAGCATAAATATTTGACAACCCATTTTTTTGAATTGCCAATGCCCATTTTTTAAACAAAGACACATCATAAGCCCAAGCTTTTGAATCAACAAAAAAAAGAATAATTAAATAACTTGTAATTGCTGTTATAATAAGGATTTGATGTTGTTTCAAAAAAGCCTTCATCAATACCTAGAGATTATTATAGCGATTGAAGTATACCTATATTCCTTTCATCTTCACTAGCTTTTAGTTCAATTATTTGCTCTAATGCATCTGGAATTACATCGCTACAAATTACAATAAACGAATCTTTGTCTGCATTTTCGATGGCATGAACTATGGCCTCTTTTTCTAAAGTAATAACTGTTACTTTTTTATTAGGGTCTACATTTTTGATACCCGTTAACATCAAATCAATGATTTCAGTTTCAGATCGTCCTCTTAAATTCCTGTCTTGTCGAATGATAATTTCATCAAAAATCTTAGCGGCTACTTCTCCAAGTGAAATTGTGTCCTCATCTCTTCTATCGCCAACACCAGCTATGATACCAACTTTTTTCACAGCGTCAACTTTGCTTAAAAAGTTACCAATAGCTGTTAAACCAGCCGTATTATGGGCATAATCAACCATTACTGTAAAATTGTTGAAATTAAACATATTCATTCTACCAGGAGTTTGTGCTGGCGAAGGGATAAACGTTTGCAAGGCTGATTTAATATCTTCAATTTTAAAGTTTCTTAAAAATGCGGCTAATACTACAGGTAGACAATTGGCAATGTTAAACTCCGCTCTTCCACCAAATGTTACAGGGATATTCACCACTCTCTCTACTCTTATTTTCCAAGTGCCTTTCATGATAGTAACATAGCCATTTTCGTATACACATGCAAAACCACCTGATTTGCAGTGGTCAATGATTCTTTGATTGGTCTCATCAAGACTGAATAATGCCAATTTACAAGTAATTGATTTACGCATTTCGTATACTAAATCATCATCGGCATTCAAAATAGCAAATCCTTCTTGGAAAACACTTTCGGCAACAACGCCTTTTACTTTGGCTAATTGTTCTAAAGTATCGATGCCCTGCAAACCCAAATGATCGGCTGCAATGTTTGTGATAATAGCTATATCACAATGATGGAAACCTAAACCAGCTCTTAAAATACCACCTCTTGCACATTCTAAAACAGCAAAATCTACTGTTGGGTCTTTCAATACAAATTCAGCAGAAATTGGTCCAGTACAATCGCCTTTCATCATCATTTCGTTTTGAATATAAACGCCATCGGTTGTGGTAAATCCAACTTTGTGACCCACTTGTTTGCAAATATGAGCCATTAAACGCGTGGTGGTTGTTTTTCCATTGGTTCCAGAAACAGCTATGATTGGAATTCTAGCAGACGTTCCGGGAGGATAGAGCATATCAATAACTGGTTCGGCTACATTTCTTGGCAAACCAACGGTTGGTTCCAAATGCATTCTAAATCCTGGGGCAGCATTCACTTCTAAAACGGCTCCCCCATTTTCTGTAATTGGCACACTTAAATCTGGCGCCATAATATCAATACCACAAATATCCAAACCAATGATTCGTGCTATTCTTTCGCACATAAAAATATTACTTGGATGCACAAAATCTGTTATATCTTCGGCTGTTCCTCCTGTACTGATATTGGCAGTAGGTTTTAATAACAATTCATACCCTTTTACCAAAATAGTTTCTAAGGTATAGCCCTTTTCAACTAAAATTTGTTCCGTGTATTTATCTACTTTAATACTTGTTAAAACCTTTTCATGACCATAACCACGTCTTGGGTCTGAGTTCACAATGTCTATCAACTCCTGAATGGTGTGTTTGCCATCTCCAATAACGCAAGCAGGTGTTCTTTTGGCAGCTGCCACAAATTTGTAATTAATAACCAATATTCTAAAATCATATCCAGAAATAAATTTTTCTACAATAATGCCTCTTGAATATTGTTTAGCCGCATCAAAACCTACCAATAAATCCTCCCAAGTATTCAAATTAGTAGTTGCGCCTTTGCCATGATTACCATTCAATGGTTTTGTAACCAAAGGATATCCAAATCTAGATACTGTAACTTGTAAATCTTCTTCATCGTAACAGATTTTACCTTTTGGAACAGGTATTTGAGCAGAATCTAATAAGAGTTTGGTGTCTTCTTTATTGCATGCAATTTCAACAGCGATGCTGCTTGTAGTGCTTGCTACTGTTGCCTGAATTCTTCTTTGATTAACACCATACCCCAACTGAACCAAAGACCTACCATTCAAACGGATAAAAGGAATATTTCTTTTAACAGCTTCTTCAACCACACTGCCTGTGCTAGGCCCCAAGCGTTCTTCCTCTCTCAATTCTCTAAGTCTTTGAATATCTTCTTCCAACTGATAAGACGTATTATCTATCAAAGATTGACAAATATTTACAGCCGCTTTTGCTGCATAAGCACCAGCCTTTGCCTCCCAATAATTAAACACTACATTATAAACACCATGTGCTGATGTTTGACGTGTTCTACCAAAACCACAATTCATACCTGCAAGGGTTTGTATTTCTAATGCAATATGTTCAATAATATGCCCCATCCAAGTGCCTTCTTCTACTCTTTGAAAAAAACCACCCGGAACGCCCGGACTACATCTGTGCCCAAACATCGTTGGAAACATGGTTTTCAGTCGCTCATAAAAACCATCAATTGTATTAGAAGGCCTATCTTCCATCTCTTCCAAATCCAATCGCATTACAATCAATTTGTGACGTCTGATGCTCCAATAATTGGGGCCATTCATTATTTTAATATCTATAATTTTCATTGGGAGTTAAATTTAGGGTGCAATCTTGTGCAATTAAGCAATGTTCATTCACATTTACAAATTATATTTTTGAATTTTAAAAAAAATAAAATTGACGTATCAATTTAACTTTAAATATCTCCTTGATAAAAAAATATTGATAATTGAGGAATGTAAAAAGGAAGAATGTGGAATTTAGAACAAGGAATGTTAAAATCTTAACATCCAAAAATATTAATGCCAAACCCTTAACCTCACGCTCTTACAAGCTGGAAAGCATTAATGCTTAAACCTTAACTATTTACGCTTAACTATTAACCCTTAACTATTAACCCTTGACTATTAACCCTTAACTATTAACCCTTGACTATTAACCCTTAACTATTAACCCTTAACTATTAACCCTTAACTATTAACCCTTAACTATTAACCCTTGACTATTAACCCTTAACTATTAACCCTTGACTATTAACCCTTAACTATTAACCCTTAACTATTAACCCTTGACTATTAACCCTTAACTATTAACCCTTGACTATTAACCCTTGACTATTAACCCTTAACTATTAACCCTTAACCATTAACCCTTAACCAACCACCCAACTATTATTAGATTTCAACAGTTTGGCAAAAGCAGTTTCTTTGTCTTCTATTTTGCGCTCAGCAATTTGTTGATTGAATATGGTTTCAAATACAGGTTTTTTGGCATCTACATATATCACCCCAAATGGACGAGGCATATTTTCATCATCAAAAAACCTTGATAATAGTAATGCTTTATTTAAATCATTTTCATCGTGAATCCAAAGATCATTAGCCGGTACATCTTCTGTATTTACAACTTTTGCGTTTAAACCATCTAATAAAATCCCTTTGTTGCCATTATCAAAAATAAGCGGTTTGCCATGTTCTACAAAAATAGTTGTTTCTGATTTGGTTGCTTTATCAGTAAACACCTCAAAAGCACCATCGTTGAATACATTGCAGTTTTGATAGATTTCAACCAAAGAAGTACCAGGGTGGTAATAGGCTCTTTTATAGATTTCTTGTTGATGTTTGGCGTCTCGGTCTAATGTTCTAGCAACAAAAGTAGAACCAGCCCCCAAAGCCAATGCCAATGGATTAAATGGACTATCAACTACTCCTAATGGAGAAGATTTGGTAACTTGTCCATGCAAACTAGTTGGCGAAAACTGCCCTTTGGTAAGTCCATAAATTTGATTGTTAAACAATAAAATATTTAAGTTTGGATTTCTTCTCAGGGTATGAATAAAATGATTGCCTCCAATGCTAAGAGCATCACCATCTCCTGTAATGACCCAAACACTGAGTTCGGGATTGGCAATTTTTAAGCCAGTTGCGATAGACGTTGCTCTGCCATGAATGGAATGCATGCCATAAGTATCCATGTAATACGGAAAACGAGAAGAACAACCAATGCCTGAAACAAACACAAACTGATGTTTGGGCAAACCAAAGTCAGGTAAAATCTTTTTGACACTGTTCAGGATGGCATAGTCGCCACAACCCGGGCACCATCGCACTTCTTGGTCGGTTTCTAAGTCTTTGGAAGTAAATATGGGTGATAAAATTTCTGTTTCCACTTTTTAATTGAAATGTTGTTTAATGGTTTCCTTGATTTCTAACAACTGAAAAGGTTGTCCTTGTATTTTATTGATACCAATAGCATCTACTAAATATTTCTCTCTGATAATTTTAATCAATTGACCGTTATTGAGTTCTGCTACAAAAACTTTTTTGAAAGGTTTAATTAATTCAGCGAAGTTTTTAGGCAAAGGATTGATGAATTTAAGATGAACCTGCGCTATGTTAGACCCATCTGCATTGAGTTCTTTAACAGAAGAAGAAATGCTTCCAAATGTACTGCCCCAACCAATAATCAAGGCGTCAGAATTTTCATTGCCTTGTTCAAAAGTTTGCAAAGGCAAATCTTTGGCAACATTTAACACCTTTTGTTCTCTTATTTTTACCATCAGTTCATGGTTAGCCGCATCATAACTGATATTACCAGTGATGTCTTCTTTTTCTAATCCACCAATTCGGTGTTCCATACCTGGCGTTCCGGGCACTGCATGTTGTCTAGCTAGGCTGTCATTTCTTAGATAAGGCAAATATGTTGCATTGTCTTTGTTTTCTGTAATAAATTGTGGCTCAATTTCGGGCAATTCATCCAAGTTTTTAATCAACCAAGGTTGAGCGCCATTTGCCAAATAACCGTCACTCAAAAACATAACTGGTACAGTATGTTCTAAGGCAATTTTCACAGCCATGAAAGACATTTCGTAACAATCGGAAGGTGATGATGGTGCAATAACCACCAAAGGACACTCGCCATTTCTGCCATAAAGTGCTTGCAATAAATCTGCTTGTTCGGTTTTAGTTGGTAAACCTGTAGATGGTCCACCTCTTTGAATATTGCAAATCACCAAAGGTAGTTCTAACATCGTTGCTAATCCAATAGCCTCGGTTTTGAGAGCAATACCTGGACCCGAACTTGTGGTGATGCCAATTTTACCTGCATAAGAAGCACCAATGGCTGCACAAATACCTGCAATTTCGTCTTCAGCTTGAAAAGTCATTACCTCAAAACCTTTTTGTTTAGATAATTCATGAAGTATATCCGAAGCCGGTGTGATAGGATAAGAACCAAGAAACAAAGGCAATTTTGCTTTGATAGAAGCCGCAATTAAACCTAAGGAAACAGCTTGATTACCATTGATACTTCTATAAGTGCCTTTTTCAGCATGAGCAGGCTCTATGCGGTATTGATTGCTAAACAGTTCTGATGTTTCGCTAAAATGATAACCCGTTTTTAAAGCTTTGACATTGGCATTCACTAACACATCACTCTTTTTAAACTTTTGCTCGATGTATTGAATGGTGTTATTAATATTTCTATCAAACATCCAATAAACCATACCTAACACAAACATGTTTTTGCAGCGTTCAGCTTCTTTGTTGCCCAAGCCAAATTCTGCAACCGCCAATTTAGTTTGTTTGGTAACATCCACTTCATAAACAGTGAAATTATCCAAACTGTGGTTGGTTAAAGGATTTTCATTTTCTGGAATACCAGCCAAACGCAGATTTCTATCATCAAAGCCATCCTTGTTGGCAATGATAATACCATGGGGTTTTAGAGACTTAATGTTGGTTTTGAGGGCTGCTGCATTCAATGCCACAAGCACATCGTATTGATCACCTGGGGTTAATATTTTTTCGCTACTAAAATGAATTTGATAACCCGAAACACCAGGAATAGTGCCTATGGGCGCTCTGATTTCGGCAGGGAAATCGGGAAAGGTAACAATGTCGTTTCCAAAAAGTGCATTGGTTTCGGCAAATTGGGTGCCAGTTAATTGCATCCCATCGCCACTGTCTCCTGCAAATTTTACGACTATATTTTTATAGATTTTATCTGTTAACACAAATTTTTTAATTGAAGGTTCAAATTTAATGTATTTGAAATCTACTTTTTGTGATTTTTATCACATAAATGTTAGTTTGTTAATGTTTACTTGTTTTGAGAAAGTTTTTGTTGTTTTTGAGATCAATACCTATTTATTGTTGGTTATGCTATCAATTAATTTACCCAATTTTTCGGCTTCAGCAATCATCTCATCCGATTTAGTTCTGTTGACAACCGACAATCGGTGAGCTTCTTTCATTAATTTTTGATACTTTTCGTTAAGCAGTTCTAAATCAGTTTTCTTTTTAAATAAATTTTTAAACATTACAGAATCAACAAAATAGCGGGCTTTTTGTTTTTATGATTATTATTTTTTCATTGCAAAGGGAAAATGGACTTTTTGAATAGAAATTTTTCTCGTGAAGAATGAATCTTAAAAAAAAATAAAATCGGGATTGAAGCAAGACCCACCCAGTGGTCTAAATGATTGTTTTTGACAATTTAATTATACCAAAAAAGGCAATTTAACTACCGTAGCTTTTAGCGCTTTGTCTCTCACCTCAACATAGATTTCCGAACCAGCTTTTGCAAATTCTGAAGCAACATAACCCATACCAATCGCTTTACCCAGTGTAGGCGACTGTGTGCCCGAAGTTACTTCTCCAATAACATTGCCATTGGCATCTTTAATTACATAATGTTGACGAGGAATACCTCTATCTATCATTTCAAAACCAACCAGTTTTTTAGTTGCGCCATTTTCTTTCAATTGTTTGTGGTAGGCACTGTTTACAAAATCTTTAGTAAACTTAGTAATCCAACCTAAACCAGCCTCAATAGGCGAAGTAGTGTCGTTAATATCATTGCCATACAAGCAAAAACCTTTTTCTAATCTTAAGGTATCTCTACACCCTAATCCACATGGGATGATGTCTAAATCTTTACCTGCTTCAAACACAGCATCCCATAGTTGACGGGCATTGCTGTTAGAAACATACAACTCAAATCCACCAGCACCAGTATAACCTGTGTTAGAGATAATCACATCCTCAATACCTGCGATAGCGCCTATTTTAAAGGTGTAATAAGCCATTTCCGACAAATCTACTGATGTAAGTTTTTGCAAAACTTTGATAGCATTTGGCCCTTGAACAGCGAATAAACTGTAATGATCACTCACGTTTTCCATCTGAACACCAAAGGTGTTGTGAGATGAAATCCAATTCCAATCTTTTTCAATATTCGAAGCATTAACCACCAAAAAATATTCCGTTTCACTCTGTCTATAAACCAACAAATCATCCACAATGCCGCCAGTATTATTGGGCAAACAGCTGTATTGAACTTTGCCATCGGTTAAAACAGAGGCATCATTACTTGTTACCAATTGAATCAAATCCAATGCTTTTTCACCTTTCAATCTAAACTCGCCCATGTGCGACACATCAAAAACACCCACGTTGTTTCTAACAGCATTATGTTCCTGAATCAAATTTGTGTATTGAACAGGCATATTAAAACCTGCAAACGGGACCATTTTACCACCTAAAGATATGTGTAAATCATTAAGTTCAACCAATTGCAAAGACTGTGTATTATCCATAAATTGGGTGCAAATATAAGCAGATTATAGAAGGATTCAAAATGGTTAATGGTTAATGGTTAATGGTGTAATGGTTAATTGTGTAATGGTTAATAGAATATTGGGTAATGTTATTGAATCGGATTTTGGTGTTATACTCATTCTGTATAAAAATAAGTTTAAACAACATGAAAAATTCAAACAAAAACCCTGAACAAGTCCTATTCAATCAATTCACTTTGCAAACAACAAATCATGATAGTTATCATTCCGCATTTATGAAACCTAATTTTAGATTAATTTTGCAGCGATGAAAAGCATATTTGTTAAATTCCAAATCATTCTAACATTGATTGTTGCGCTGATATTTCTCTCTTTTTCAAACAATTCTTTGAAAACAAATGATATTTCGGAGGTTCAATTGGGCGAAAAACTGTTTTTCGAAAAAGCTTTGTCATTGGATTCTAGCATCAGTTGTGCCTCTTGTCATATCCCCGAATTTGCTTTTGCAGACACTGTCGCTTTTAGTAAAGGTGTAGGAGGAAAATTTGGCTTACGAAACACGCCATCTGTAATGAACATTAAGTTTAGAGACCGTTTTTTTTATGACGGCAGAGCCAAAGACATCATCGATCAAGTGCATTTTCCTATCCAAGACCCCAACGAAATGAACCTTGCAATGGAAGAAGTGGTAAAAAGATTGAAGCAAGACATTCAATACTCAGAATGGTTTAAAATGGTGTATCAAACCCTCCCCAATCAAGAAAACATAGCCAAAGCCATTGCAGCATTTGAAAGCACTTTAGAAACCGCCAACACGCCTTTTGATGCCTTTATGGACGATGTACCAAACAGTTTGAACGCATCTGAAATAAGGGGCAAAGAATTGTTTTTGAGCGAAAAAGCCAAGTGTTTTGACTGTCATTTTGGACCAGATTTTACAGGCGATGAATTTAAAAACATTGGTTTGTTTGATGGCAATAAATGGAATGATGTGGGCAGATTTGTCATTACAAAAGACAGTGCCGATTTAGGCAAATTTAAAGTGCCCGGACTCAGAAACATTGGTGTAACAGCGCCCTACATGCACAATGGTTCTTTCAAAACCCTCAGAGAAGTTATAGAATATTACAACAATCCCAAAAAAACAGTGTCTAACCCTATCAACTTAGACGAAAGCCTAAAAGAACCTCTGAATTTGAACGAACAAGAAATAACCGACTTAATCAATTTTCTTTTATCTTTGACCGATAAACAGTTTAAAAACAGGAATTAAATGATGTTTGAGTTGCTTAATTCTAGTTTCGAGAATTTAAAATTAAAATTCAAAAATCTCTAAATCTAAAATATCCCCTGCGCCCCTTAATTTTAGGCTTGATTGATTTCCCGGTTTTTTTTAAGTTGTCAAAGGGTTTATTTGAATTTGGCCACCAATTGCTTTTAGTACTTTCATGATAGTGCCAAATTGAGGTTTAGCTCCTTCAGATAGGGCTTTGTATAAACTTGGTCTACTCAAACCAGTTTCTTCTGCAATTTTGGTCATCCCAATAGCTTTGGCTATATGTCCAATTGCTTCAATAACATCCGAATTGTCCCCATCTTCGAGCACTGTGTTGAGATATTCTGCTATCATCTCTTTGTTGTCTAAATAGTCTGCTATGTCAAATTTTGTAGTTTCCATCTATTGAATTTTTAATTTTCCCCAAATTTCTTTTGCTTTTTTAATGTCTTTTTGTTGAGTCGATTTGTTTCCCCCAATTAAGAGTATAATGATTTTTTCGTCTTTTTCTTTAAAGTAAATACGATAGCCTTTTGCAAAATTGACTCGCAGTTCTTTAATGCCATCGCCAACTGATTTACAATCTCCAAAATGTTCGTCATTTTCTAATTTTTGTATTCTAAACAAGATTTTTGCTTTGGCTTTCAAATCGCTTAACTTTCTCAACCATTTGTCAAATTCACTTGTTTTCTCAATAAAAAACATTAATAATGTATCTAATTGGATACAAAATTAATTGTTTTTTTCGTATTTTCAATTTTAAATTAGATTAATTTTAAGGCAAATCGACCTTAACCCCAAATTATAACATTTTATACATCCCATATTTAATTTTCTTTTATCTTTGACCGATAAACAGTTTAAGAATAGGAATCAATAAAAATGCTAGACTTCATCAAAGACTTAATTAATTATTTTAAAGAAAGAAAAAAAGTGTGGCTAGCCCCTGTTATTATTCTCCTGTTGATTATCGGTGCCATCATTGTTATTGGCAGTAGCAGTGCACTTGCGCCTTTTATTTACACTTTATTTTAAAAAACACATGCTCGTAAAAGAAATCATTCAAGCCATCGAAAAAATTGCGCCATTAAGTTATCAAGAAGACTACGACAATGCAGGTTTAATCATTGGAAATGCCGATGCTGAAATTCAAGGCATACTCCTTTGTTTAGATACAACGGAAGACGTTATTCAAGAGGCAATCGACCAAAAATGCAATTTAATTGTTGCCCATCACCCCATTATTTTCAAAGGGTTGAAAAAACTAAATGGCAAAAACTATGTGGAGAGAACTGTTATTAAGGCGATTCAAAACAACATCAACATTTATGTTGCACACACCAATCTGGACAATGTTTTGCATCAAGGCGTAAGCCAAAGAATGGCAATGAAAATAGGCTTGGAAAACCTTAAAATTCTGGCACCAAAATCTCTGCTATTGAATAAAATCAATGTGTATGCCCCCATCCAACATGTTGAAGCCGTGAAAGCAGCCATGTTTGCAGCAGGGGCAGGCGTTATTGGCAATTATTCAGAATGTTCATTTGATATTCAAGGTAATGGCACTTTTAAAGGCAACGAAAATAGCCATCCAAAATTAGGAGAAATCAACAAAAGAGAATCCGTAGAAGAGATAAAAATTGAAATGATTGTCCCCTCCTATTTGAGTGACAAGGTTTTATCAGCGGCTAGAATGGCTCATTTCTATGAAGAAATGCCTTACGAAATTATTCCTTTGCAAAATCAAAACCAAGAAGTAGGTTCGGGCATGTTAGGCGAATTTACAGAAGACATGAGCTGCGAAATGTTTCTTAAATTATTGAAACAACAATTTAATTTACAGCTAATTAAACACACAGAATTTGACAAGCCTATCAAAAAAGTGGCAGTTTGTGGAGGTTCGGGCAGTTTTTTAACCAAGGTGGCAATGTCTCAAAAAGCAGATGCTTACGTAACCTCCGACATTAAATACCATGAATTTTTCGATTCAGAAAATCAAATGTTATTATGCGACATTGGACATTATGAGTCAGAAATTTCAACTTTAGACATTTTTTATGAAATAATTCAAGAAAAAAAGCCTAATTTTGCGGTCATTTTTTGCAATACAAACACAAACCCCGTTAAATATTATAAATAACAGTCTATGGTAGATTTATCAATCGAAAAAAAATTAAAAGCCATTTGGGAACTTCAACAACTTGACTCCAACATTGATCAACTTAACTTATTAAAAGGTGAATTACCTATAGAAGTAGCTGATTTAGAGGATGAAATAGTTGGACTTCATACCAGAAAAGAAAACATTGAAGGCGAAATCAAGAATTACGAAACCACAATTGCTGGTCACAAAGCCAACATTAAAAATTCTGAAGAGCTTCAAAAAAAGTACAAAAAACAATTAGAGGATGTAAAAAACAACCGTGAGTTTGAAGCATTAAACAAAGAAATTGAAATTTCTGGATTAGAAGTTTTAGCTGCTGAAAAAAGAATCAAAGAAACGTATGTTCATATTGAAGCTAAGCAAGCTTCTTTAGCTGAGTTGGATGTTAAAATAGAACAAAGAAAAAGCGATTTAGAATTCAAGAAAAAAGAGTTAGAGAAAATTGTTCAAGACACAGAAGCTGAAGAAAAAGAACTGACTGAAAAAAGAACTGAATTTGAAAAAGAAGTGGACGAGCGTTTATTAAAAGCTTACCACAGAATCAGAAGAAATGTTAAAAACGGAGTTGGTGTAGCACCAATTATCAGAGGCAGTTGTGGCGGATGTTTTGCTAAAATTCCACCTCAAAGACAAAGTGATATCAAACAACATTTCAAAATCATAGATTGCGAACACTGTGGCAGAATATTGGTAGACAGCGAAGTAACAGGCATTTATGTTGAAAAACCAGTTGTTGAGGAAAAACCTAAACGTAGAGTAAGAACGCTTAAGGCTTCTTAATCCTTTTCCCCAAGCATGAAGCAAGGGATTTCATATATCAAAAAGAATACACCATGGTGTATTCTTTTTTTTTGTTGCTTTTTTTCCAAGCTTGTATCGGCTCAAGTAGAATTTAAATTAAACGATAGCTGCCTCATTGCCCAGCAACATATTTATAACTTTCAGTTTAACGAAGCCAATCGCATTCTTGAATCCCAAAAAAAAATAAATCCTAATAATATTGCAATAGATTGGCTTCAAGAAAATACGCTGTTTTACAAGAACTTTATTTCTGAAGACAAAAAGCTATTTGAAGCCTCCGAAAAAAAATGGGCACAATTGATTTCAAATGTCCACAAGAAACAATTTAACAATGCTTGGTATCGGTTTGTATTATCCGAAATGCATTTCCATAAGGCATTAATCAAACTAAGGTTTAATGAGTATTATTCTGCTGCAGGGGATATTAAAACTTGCCATCAATTACTCAAAGAAAACAAAAAAATGTTTCCTTCATTCTTGGCAGATAACAAAACGTATGGATCACTACTTTGTGTTTTCAGCACCATTCCAACAAAATATCAATTTCTTTCTAAATTAACTGGTTTTGAGGGCGATATGAAACAGGGTTTAACAGAACTTGAAACTTACATCAAATCAGATCAAACTTACAAAGAACACCATTGGATTCAAAAAGAAGCGGTATTTTCTTATGCGATGATTCAGCATCTGTTAAACAAAAACTCTGATTTGGCTTGGCAAATCACCCAAGAAAACACCATGGATTATCAACAATCTGTTTTCTCGAACTACATGCGAGCAAGAATTGCCGCTTATGCAGGTTTGAACGAAACCATTATTGAAACCATTGATAAAAAACCAAACATCAAACATCATCCTTTTCCTTACATGGATTATATGATGGGATTGGCAAAACTAAGAAAACTTGATTTGCACGCAGCAATACATTTCAATACTTATATTCAACAATACAAAGGTCAACATCTAATCAAATCATCCTATAGATACTTGGCATGGCTTAATATCATTTCAAATAAAAAAAATCTCGTTGAACTACATTATAACAACTGCATTAAATATGGTAATTCGCAATCTGAAGACGATAAGCAAGCATTCAAAGAAGCTACTGAAACTACAAGGTGGACAGCCCATTCCATTAAAGCGAGACTTTTATTTGATGGCAAATATTATGATAAAGCACTTGCCGAACTGAACCTAATTTCCCCAAACGAAATGACTCATTTGAAACACCAAATTGAATACCATTATCGCAAAGCTCGCATCTATCATGAAACCAAAGACTTTCAAAAAGCCATCTATGAATATGAGCGTACGATTGAATTAGGAGAAAACCAATCCTACTATTTTGCAGCTTATTCTGCCATATATCTAGGAAACATATATGAAGACAAGAACCAAAAACAAATGGCTAAAACCTATTATCTAAAAGCGAAAAATGGTTTCAAAGCCAACAAAGAGTACAACAATAGCATAGAGCAAAAAGCTAAAACAGGACTGAAGAGATTGAATGAAATTTGATGTATAAAAAAAGTCAACTGGTAAAAGTTGACTTTTTTGGGGGAGGTCGGAACCGGATTCGAACCGGTGTAGAGGGTTTTGCAGACCCGTGCCTAGCCTCTCGGCCATCCGACCTTTTAATTATTGAAGTGCAAAAATAAGCTTTTAGAAGTAAATGGCAAAAAATGTTTTTGTGAAATTAAACTAAGCCATTTTACGAATTGTACCTACTGATTTTCCTTTGCTTTTGGTATCTCCTTTTATAGTGTTGTTTTTTACAACTTTTTCTACTTTAGCTTTGGCTTTTGATTCAGTTTTAACCTCATCTTTATTTTCTACTTCATCATTTTCAGTTTTGTTAAGAGTGTCAAAATCTATTTTATCCTTAAGAATCAAATACCAATTCGCTAATTTTTTCATATCCGATAGATAAATTCTTTCATTATCATAATTTGGCAATACAGAGGCTAAAAAACTTGTAAATGCTTTGTCTTCTGAAATTTTACCTGGAATTTGCAAGCCGCCTTTCTCCTTCTCGTTAATTTTACAAAGAACATTAGAGAGTTTTTCTTCGCCATCCATCGTGAACATGGCAATATCAGACAATATTGAAACCTTAGTATTTGGGGCCGTTGGAAATCTTTTTTTAGATCCATCTAAAGCCTCAACAATTAATCCATTTTTTCTTTGTCCAATTACATGGTATAAGCCGGGCATTCCGGAAATAGCTACAACATCCTTTAATTCTATCATACCCTGCAAATTTCATTAATATTTTGATAAAACAAAACTATAAATCGTATTTTTTATCATAGTTTTGTAAACTTAATTAAAAAGAATCTTAATATGAATAAAAAATTGTTGCTTTATGGTGTTGCTTTTGGTAGTGCTTGCGCTGCTTTAAGCTTTCTTTATTTTTCTACAGCAGCTTATACAAAACCGATGTCTTTACAATTATTTTTCATCTTGAGTGAGCTTATAATTATCCCTGTAACAGCTATTACACTCTATTTTAAATCATTAAAAGCTAATTTGCCAGAAGAATTCACGATGGGAAGAGCCGTTTTTCATGGTTTTATGTTAAGTGTTATAATAAGTGCTGCAGTTTCATTACTTTTTTCTTATTTGCTTCAATTTAGACCTGAACTTATTGCTCAAATACTAGATTTTAAATTCACAAAAATAAAACTACAAGCTGTTCAACTAAAAAAATCACAAGAAGAAGTTAATAACATGATGGCGAATATCAATTATGCTTATTCGTCAAAAGGTCAGTTTGTTAATCAATTATTTTTAGGGGCATCTAGAGGATTATTTTTCAGTGCTATTATTGCCTTTATTATGAAAGCTAGAATCAATAAAAATTGAAGAAGGTTTTCGGCCATATTCTTTTAGTTTGGTTTGCGCTGTGTTTTACCGGTGTATTCTTGTTGTTTTATCCCCTATTTTTGATTTTTTTAAGTCATTCAAAATTGTATCCATTCGCTAATTTCCTTAGAAAAATCTGGGCTTGGCTGACTTTTTTATTAACTTTTACAATTCCGATTTATACAAACGAAAACAAATCATTAAAGGGTCCTTACGTACTAGTTTCCAATCATACTTCTTATTTAGATATAGTTGCAATTGGTTTGTTTGCTCCACTTAAGTTATCATTTATGGCAAAACAACAATTGGCTAAAATTCCTTTATTTGGCATTTTTTTTAGAACAGTAGATATTGGCGTAGTGAGAGAAAGTATGACTCAAGCGCACAAATCTTTTAAGAAGGCAAAAGATAAAATCAAAGATGGTTATGGCGTTGTTATTTTCCCTGAAGGAACCATTTGGAAGCAGGCGCCAAAACTAAAAACATTTAAGAATGGGGCATTTAAATTAGCCATAGAAATGGGTGTTCCAATCATGCCAGTAACATTTTACAACAATTTTGAACGATTGCCAGATGAAAAATTTGAGTATTATCCTGGTATTGTAAAATTTAAGATTCATCGTATGATTGAAACCAATCATCTAAAATCTGATGACGTAGATGATCTAAAAAACAAAATTTATTGTATTATTGAAAACGAATTAAAAAACCATCATATTTTATGAAAATAACAGATGAAAAAATCAATCAATTGGCACATTTAGCAAGGTTAAATTTCACCGATGAAGCAAAAGTAAAAATCAAAAATGATTTAGAGAATATATTAGTGCTTTGTGAAAAATTAAACACAATTGACACCGAAGGTATTGAACCATTAATTCATATGACAAACTCAATAAATATTGTAAGAGAAGACATTGTCATTCAAGAATTTTCAAAAGAGGATTTATTGAAAAATGCGCCAAATAAAGACTCAGACTATTTTAGGGTTTCCAAAGTTATAGAGCAAAACAAATAATGTCACATTTAATCGATATCAAAGGTGTTCAAAAAATTTATAAATTAGGCACAGAGCTTATTTATGCATTAAAACATATTGATTTATATATCGATAAAGGCGAGTATGTGGCACTTATGGGACCATCAGGCTCGGGCAAATCAACCTTGATGAATGTTATAGGATGTTTAGATTCTGTTTCAAATGGCACTTATATTTTAAATGGACAAGATGTAAGTAAAATGACAGAAGCCGATTTAGCAAATGTAAGGAACAAAGAAATTGGCTTTGTATTTCAAACATTTAATCTTTTACCAAGAATGGACGCTCTAGAAAACGTTGCATTACCATTAATTTATGCTGGTGTTTCAAAAAAAGAAAGACTTCAAATTGCCGAACAAATACTTGAGAAAGTTGGTTTAAAAGACAGAATACACCACAAACCAAATGAACTATCAGGTGGACAAAGACAAAGAGTTGCAATTGCCCGAAGTCTAGTTAATAATCCAAGTATTTTGCTGGCAGATGAACCAACAGGTAATTTAGATTCTAAAACATCGGTAGAAATCATGGAATTATTTCAACAAATACATGAGTCTGGCAATACTGTTATTCTAGTTACACATGAAGAAGATATTGCCCAATATGCAAAAAGAGTCGTTAGACTTAGAGATGGGGTAGTAGAAACTGATGGTTTAAATAAATTGATAAAACATTATTAAAAAATATTTGTTGTTAAATTATGAAAATATATACAAAACGTGGTGATAATGGGACTACATCTCTCATTGGCGGAGACAGAGTACTTAAATCACATTATAGAATTGAAGCATACGGAACTATAGATGAGTTAAATTCACATATTGGCATATTAAGATCTTTCGTTAATGACCATAACAATCAAAATGTTTTGAAAGAAGTTCAAGACAGATTGTTTACGATAGGCAGCTTATTAGCATCGGCACCAACAAGTAAAATGATAGTGCCAGATTTAAATCCATCTGACACAGAATTGCTAGAAAATAGTATGGATAAAATGAATGAAGAACTTCCTGAATTAAGAGCTTTTATTTTGCCTGCTGGAAGCTTAAGTATTGCTCAATGTCATGTAGCGAGATGTGTATGCAGAAGAGCTGAGCGATTGGTTGTTGCATTATCACAAATCGAAAAATTAGACGATGTTTTAATCATAGAATATCTTAACAGATTATCCGATTACCTATTTGTTTTATCAAGATATGTTGGGAAAGCAGAAGGCGTTAAAGAAGTAAACTGGCATCCTAGAATCACCAAGTAAACCTAGTTTATTTACCGCTTAATTTATTTTTGTAATACAAAGCCTCTTCGTAAGCGGGAGAAATTGCTAATGAGGAATCTATGTAACTCATTACTAATTTTGGGTTGGTTGCTGTTTTGGCTTTATCCAAATAACACAATGATTTAATATCTATTAATTGAGAATTATTTTCATCGATTGTTACCTCAATCATTTCTTGTTGATAGTTTGGATTATATAAAATTCCATTAACTATTTTGGTATATTCTGCTAAATTGCCTTCGGTTGCAAATGTAGTAGCGTACATGTAAAGATGTTTTTGCTTTTTGGATAATTCATAAGCTTTCAAAAGATTTTGTCTTGCGGCTTCAATGTTACCTTCTGCACTTAAAAAAACACTTTTAAACTCAAGCAATTGAGCATTGTTTGGATTTAACGCCAAACCTTTATCTGTCATTTTTTGTCCAGCTTCATAATTCCTCAGTTTCTTGATATAAAAGACTGATAATGAGTCATAGTATTTCGCTAATTGAGTAGTATCACTCAAAACAAGATGATTTAATGCAACAACTGCTGTTGAATAATCTTTGTTGGATAAAGCATTTTGATAAACAATTTCCCAATTGTTTGATGAAGGTTTTGCTGAATTATTGCAACTAAATAACAATGTTGATGCAACTAAAATTGAAAAAATTTGTCTAATCATATAAGATAAGTTTAATAACTTAATTTTCGGCAAACATACGAAATTAGTTGGTAATTAGGTAATCAAATATTATTTTTGCTCATATTTTGAAGATTAGAATAAATCACATATTGATATTAGTAATAGCGCTCTTTGCTTATGATAATCTATATTCTCAATGTGGCTCTATATACATAACTTCAACCGACACTGCATTTTGCACGCCAAGAATGGTTAAGTTAAAAGTTTTGGGTTACCCTCCTAATACTACTTTTGAATGGGATTTAGGCTTTGGATATACATCTGCTACTGATGAATATAATATTTTATACTCAAAAGCAGGTTTTTATGATGTAAAAGTTAGATTTACATTTCAAGATGGAAGCAAATGTGTTATCAGTAATTCAAACTTCATCAATGCAAGACCAAGTCCAATTCCAGCGTTTAGTGCATCTAAATTATCCTTATGTGACATAAATGATAGTATATTTATCAATGATATTACACCTAACTCTATCCAAAGAGACTGGCTAATTGATAATAACACTTACAACAATGATTCATCTTCAATTGTCAAGAAATTAAACCTTCCATATGGCTACAAATCAATGACTATATTTGTTAAAGATAAATTTGGATGTAGAGGGAACAAAACATTTGACAGCGCCTTTTATTTACCAAGGCCACTTAACGTTGATTTTGAAGTTAATAAATCGAATGGTTGCCTTCCTGCTAATATCAGTTTTATCAACAAAAGCGATACCGATGATTTAACAATTGGTTCATGGCTATGGTCATTACCAGGCTCTATCCAAAACACTTCTACACAAAAAAGCCCTAAAAACATAATTTACAATACTCAAGATAGCTTTAACGTTCAATTAATTGGAATTACAAATGTAGGTTGTAGAGACACAATAACAAAAATGAAATACCTGGCATTTGGAGACTCTGTTGCCATTGGATTAAGTTTTTCATCAACAGATTTTTGCGCAGGTGAAAAATTAGTTATTTCACATAATAACATAAGAAACAATAAACCTCAAATTTCATTCACACCAAATACGTTCAATATTTTAAGTTCTAATGCTACCCAAACTGTTGTCAAATTTAGCCAAAACGGATTTTATAATATCTCTGTCAAAGATCAAGTTAATGGCTGTACTTCTGAGAGAAATATAACAAATGCCTTTAATGTTAAAGGGTCAGTTGCCAGATTTACTATAGACAACACAATCAGCTGTATTAAACCAGACACATTTAAAACTGAAGATAATTCACTCATTCCGAATGGCGTAACAAAAACACTGAATTGGAATTTATTTTATGACAGCATTCCAAATGTTTCACTTCAAAATAGCACTTTAACAAAAGTTAATTTTATCGGCAATTATTTTACCAAATATACCATTCGATTGATTGTAAGTGGATCTGATGGTTGTATCGACACTTTAACAAGAAGAACAGCATTTGAAGTCAAAAAAATTAAACCTGAATTTATTTGGGCTGAAAACCCATCTTGTGTTGGCGAAATTGTAAAATTCACAAACAACACACCAAGAGGAACTAACAAAGTTAGAAATCAATATAAATGGGAATTTTTTAATTTAAATGGCACTATAATTAAGTCAGACACCAATACCAATCCACAATTAACCTATCCTTCTAAAGGTAGATATAAAGTTAAATTAATTGCATTTAATTCACTTGGGTGCAGAGATACGCTAACTCGTGATACTCATGTTTTAATTATCAATCCAACACCAAGTTTTTTTATTAGTGACACAAACTTATGTTATAAACAAGCAACAAAATTAAAAGTTATATATCAACTTCAAGATACTGCAGCCTATAGAAAATATTATCACATTTGGTATCTTAATCATCAAGATTCATCTAATGTAAAATACAATTTTGAAGGAGACTCCCCTATTATCAACAATATGTTGCCGGGCATTTACAATATTATCTTTAGACGATATTCTAAAACAACTTATAGTTGTAATGAATATATTCCCTTAAGTATTAAAATCAGAGTAAGTGGCGTTTTCAATAGTTTCGTTGCAAATCCAATTCAAGGCTGTCAACCATTTATTTCAGATATAAGGGCTATAAAAACCTATTCATATAACTACAAAAACAATACCCCAAGTGCTAGCAGTGTGTTTTGGAAAAACTATTATGACACCAATTTCCTAGCTATTCGACAACCAACTTTAAATCCCACAAAAGTATTTGTTAAGCGAAAAGGGGATTATGCAATAGAAATGGTTAGCGAACACACTTCTGGCTGCAAAGATTCTAGTTATCTCCCAAGAATTAGAGGTGGGTTTATTGCTAGTTTTTACCATACAGGTCGTTATGAAGTAACATGTATTGATAAACCATATGCATTAATCAATAATTCAAATCCAGGCTTTGCATCTTTTAAATGGTTTATATTAGATTCTATTTCGGGTTTTCAAATATCACCCTCAAACATATCAAAGGATGTTTCCATAACCTTTTCTAAAAAAGGATATTACAGAATTATGCTTGTTGGATATGGAAATGCCGCATGTAATGACACTATTATTAGAGGAGTTAGCGTAGATGATATTAAAGCTGATTTTTTCAGCGAGGATACCATTAATTATTGTGCACCTGTAATTGTAAGACTTAATGCCAAACAAGGTTCAGATATAATTTCTTACAAGTGGCAAATTGATAAGACAGATGTCCCCAATACAAGTCCAAATATCGGCTACCTTATCAAAAGGAATACTGGACCAGAAGGCATTGATGTCAAACTAATGGTAAGCGGGTTTGCTTGTAGTGACACTATCGAAAAAAAGGCTTTTTTCAAAGTAATTGGCCCCATAGCAGACTTCAGCGCACTTAACAATGTTGGTTGTGAAAAACTAAATGTTCAATTTGTTAATAAAAGCAAATATTTCAACAAATTTTATCTTGAATTTGGTGATGGTTCCAACTTAGATTCTCAGATATTCAAAAATCATATTTATCAAATTTATGACAGAGCTTTGCCTCTTCAAAAGTTTTATCCAATACTAACATTGGTTGATTCTTTTAACTGCGCAGTAGATTTTAAACAAGATACAGTAACTGTATTTAAAGCTCCTCAAAGCAATTTCAATGTTGATATAGATAGCGGTTGTGCGATGTTAGATGTTAAATTTAGAAATCTAACCATCGGAGCAACCTCTTATAAGTGGGATTTTGAAAATGAAAATAGAATTAGAAGTACACAATTTGCGCCATCTTATCAGTTTAAACCTGGCTTCTATCAACCCAAATTAATCTCAACAAGTGCTAATGGATGCTCCGATACACTCAGCAATTCTGTAACTATTAAATCATACGAAAACCCTAATGTGGAAGTTAATACTAGTGCAGACACTATTTGCTTTAAAGGTAAAATTGATTTTACAACTACATTTTTGTCATCTCATTCTAGTATTGTAAGTTTTAAATGGGATTTCGGCAATCATTTATTACAAAATGATACATCGACAAAACGAAATCCATCCTATGTGTTTGTAAAACCCTTATTAAATCTTGTTTCTTTAAATGTAGTCGACAATTATGGATGCAGAGACACAGTTGAAAAATTCATTTATGTTTATGACACAATAGGCCCAGAATCAGAACCAATAAACTATATAACGGTTGATAACGATAAAGACATCACAATCAATTGGAGTAAATCTAAATTTAAAAAGTTCAACAGGTATTATCTTTTTAATGACAACTCTGGTTACAATTTCATCAATTCATTTGGCAACAAAAATGACACTTCATTTAAAATCACTTCAGGCATTGATGTGTCTCAATCTAGATACTGTTATGTTATTAGAACAGAAGACCAATGTAAAAACATTGGGAAACCGTCTTTTCCTCATTGTACGATACTTGTCAAAATTGCAGATTCGATAAACAAGTTAGTTTTAAGTTGGTTGCCTTATGAAGGATGGGGTACCGCAAAAGTAGAAAGATATAGAATATACAGAAAAGAAGCGAATGGCAACTTTAAACTACATGATTCTACGACACAAACGACATATACGGATGACAACTTATGCCCTAAACTATATTGTTATTATGTTGTCGCAGTGAGTAAATCTGGAAATTGGTTATCCGTTAGTAATATCAGTTGTAAAACGCCAAAATATGTTCCTCCAACTGAACCTGTAAAATCAATACGAACAACAGTTTTAGACAATGGCAACACATTATTAGAATGGCTACCTTATAAATTTATTAGGAATGTGAAAAGATATCATATATCAAGATATTATGATGGATCGAGTAAAGATAAATTCTATGCAACTACAGATAGTTTATTTTATATTGATGATGGATACAATTTATTTACAAACTTAAATTCATATTCATATTGGGTTAGAGCAGAAGATCATTGTGGAGCTCAATCTCCAGAAAGTTCACAAAATAAAACTATTTTACTCAAAGGCAAAAGTACTGGTTATATTGCCAAAGTGCAATGGACGCCATATCAAAAATGGCCGAGTGGCATTAAAAAATATGAAGTATTATTCGAAGAGGATGGCGTATACAGAGTTCTTGGAACCACAGATCCAAATAGCCAGAATTTTGAATTTGATTTTTTAGATACCAAAATGGATGATTCATTGTGTTTTAGAATCAGAGCGATAAAAGACACTACAATTGATGTTGTAAGTTTATCAAATATTGTTTGTTTAATTTCAGACCCACAAATGTTTGTTCCAAGTGCATTTTCGCCAAACAAAGATGGCAAAAACGAAATTTTCCTGCCACAAACTATCTTAATTTTTAACAAAACCGGAAACCCCATAAAAGATTACTACATGGAAATATACAATAGATGGGGTGAAAAAGTTTTCGAATCTAATGATGCAACTATAGGTTGGGATGGGACATACAAAGGAAACACTTGTCAAGAAGGTGTATATATATACAAGGCAAGAGGCTTAGGTTTGGATGGTATAACAACATTCAATCTAGAAGGTGTTGTTACACTTTTGAGATAAGCTATACAATACTTATCTTTGCACCTCTAAAAAATCTGATTCATGTTTGAAAATTTAAGTCTCAAAATTGAGAAAGCTATTAAAAACCTTAAAGGTCAAGGTCGTATTTCTGAAATCAACGTAGCAGAAACCACCAAAGAAATAAGGAAAGCATTGGTAGAGGCCGATGTGAATTATAAAATAGCGAAAGAGTTTACAGATGTTGTCAAAGCCAAAGCTATTGGAGAGAATGTATTAACAAGCATTTCGCCAGGTCAACTGATGATAAAAATTGTTAATGATGAATTGGTTGAGTTGCTCGGAAGCACACATTCTGACATCAATTTCAATGGTTCACCTGCAATATTTTTGATAGCAGGATTGCAAGGCTCTGGAAAAACAACATTTTCAGGCAAACTAGCAAAGTACATTAAATCTAAAGGCAGGAATCCAATTTTAGTTGCATGTGATGTATATCGTCCAGCAGCTATAAATCAATTAAAGGTATTGGGAGAATCTATTGATGTAAATGTGTACACAGAGATTGAAAATAAAAACCCACTTGAAATTGCAAAGAATGCTTTAAAATTCGCAAAAGACCACAACCATAATGTCGTGATTATTGATACAGCAGGCCGATTAAGCATTGATGAGCAAATGATGAATGAAATTTCAAATCTTAAACTCGAAATTAAGCCTACTGAAACTTTATTTGTAGTAGACTCAATGACTGGTCAAGATGCTGTTAATACGGCAAAAACATTCAACGATAGATTAAATTTTGATGGAGTTGTTTTAACAAAATTAGATGGTGACACAAGAGGTGGAGCTGCATTGTCAATTAAATCTGTAGTAAACAAACCCATTAAATTTGTTAGTAATGGCGAAAAACTAGATGCATTAGAATTGTTTTATCCAGATAGAATGGCTGGAAGAATACTAGGCAAGGGTGATGTAGTTAGTTTAGTAGAGAGGGCACAATCTGTTTACAATGAGGAGGAGACAAGAAAACTCAACAAGAAAATTAGTAAAAACACTTTTGACCTCGAAGATTTTTTAGCTCAATTACAACAAATTAAAAAGATGGGAAACATCAAAGATTTAATGGGAATGATTCCAGGTGTAAGCAACAAAATGAAGGATATGGATGTAGATGAATCTGCGTTCTCAAAAATTGAGTGCATCATTCAATCAATGACACCACAAGAAAGAAAATCACCTGAAATCATTAGTGCTTCTAGAAAAAATAGAATTGCAAAAGGAAGTGGCAAAACAGTTCAAGAAGTTAATAAATTGCTAGATCAGTTTACAGAAATGAAAAAGATGATGAAAAACATGAATGCCATGAAAATGGGCAGATAATCAGTCTTTTAATAAATGCGAAAAGGACTTTCTTAGTTTTGAAACTTTAGGATCAATCACAGCCGTACAATATGAGTTTTGTTCTCTATTTAGATTGTAATAATTTTGGTGATAATCTTCTGCTTCATAAAATATTGTCAATGGATTGATTTCTGTAACTATTTTATTGTCAAATACTTGATTTTTCTCCAATTCTTTGATAAAGATTTCAGCTGACATTTTCTGATTTTCATTGTTGTAAAAAATGGCAGATCTATATTGAGTTCCAATATCACCGCCTTGTCTATTAAGGGTAGTTGGGTCGTGAATAGTAAAAAACACTGTTAATATTGTTTCATAGGAAATGATAGCAGGGTTATAATAAACTTGAACAGCTTCTGCATGTCCTGTCAAACCTGTACAAATCTCCTTATATGTTGGATTTTTAGTCAAGCCTCCTGTGTATCCGCTGATAACGGTATCGATTCCCTTTAGCCTATTCAAAGTGGTCTCAACGCACCAAAAGCAACCTCCTGCTAGAGTGGCAGTTTCAATTAAAGTATCTTTATTTTTGTATTCAGTCATATTAATGTCTATATCATTGGAACGTTTATTAGAAGTATATTGTTTGCATGACACCCCTGTAAAAAATAAACCAATAATAATCAGATGCTTATATTTCATAAGGTTCATAAATTTTATAATTACAAAAATAAGATTATTTTTGTAGAATGGTACGTTACAATATTTATGTTTTTCTTATTATTTTATTTGTTTTAAATTCCTGTAATCTTAATTCTTCCAAAGATTTAAATAGCGATATTGAATCCCAATCATTTCCTGGTTATTACGAGCAACTATTATATATCAAAACCAATGGCACAAACATACTTCCTGAATATGGAAAATACGATTTTGGTATAAAAAGCTCCAAAAGAAGTATTTCCAATGCCTTAACTTCTCTTAAAGAATATGGACCAGACAATATTGGAGGTAGAATTAGAGCAATGGTTTTAGACAAAGCTAATCCCAATAGAATATTAGTTGGCGGTGTTTCTGGTGGAATTTTTGTTTCAGACAACAATGGAGCAAATTGGAGAGCAATTGACGACCACGCTATAACGCCAAGTGTTACTTTCATGGATCAAAACCCATTTCAACCCAATGTTATATACTATTGCACAGGCGAAGGCTCAGGAAATAGCGCAGACATTATTGGAGCTGGTATATTTAAATCTACAGATGGAGGGCTAACTTTTTCACAATTACCATCTACAAATAACGCCAACTTTACCCGCTCATGGTCTTTAAAATGTTCTCTGATAGACACCAACACACTATTTGTGGCAACACATTCCACAGGTTTGTGGAGAAGCACCAATGGTGGAAGCACTTTTTCTAAAGTTTATAATACAGGCACTCAAATCAATGATTTAGAAGTATTTCCGAATGGGGTTGTTATGTTCACTATAAAAGGTGGAGGCGTTTATCGCTCAACAACTGGCAACTTAAATTCTTTCACTAAAGTTGCTTCAATAAATTCTACCTCATCTGCAAGAGGTGAATTAGCTTACTGTAAAAATTTCCCTAACATTGTTTATGCTGCGATTTCTGGTCCAGACAACTCATACAATGGTGTATTGAAAGCATTTTACAAATCTCGAGATGGGGGAGTTACTTTTGTAGAGAGAACAAATCCAAACGGAACAATTAATTTTGGTTTTACTTGGTACACACTAACAATGGGCGTTCAAGACAATGATTCAAATGCAATATTCGTTGGTTCTGTTAATTGTGGTTTTTCAAAAAATGGCGGTAATTCTTGGTCGAAGGCAACACAACAACATGCTGATAATCATATTATTGCAACAAAAAACAACAAAATGTATCTCGGTAGTGATGGTGGATTATGTTACTATGATTGGAGTAATTTAAATTCTTTCACAGATTTGAATAATGGATTAAATATTACACAGTTTTATGCTGGGGATGTATCGCCTCATGGTATTGCAATTTTAGGCGGCACTCAAGACAATGGAACCAATCAAGGTATAAATAATAGCACATCATTTGGGGCAGTTTTTGGAGGAGATGGCGGATATTGTTATTATCACGCTTCAGACCCTGGCATTGCTTATGTTTCAACACAAAATGGCAATGTTTACAGAAATTCATCTTTTATCAGCGGAAATCTTCCTACAACTGATACCCGTTGGTTTATTCATCCATATGCTGTAAGCCCAACTCATGGCGATTTAGTTTTATTTCCTTCAAATAGAAACTTATACTACAGTTCTAACGGTGGAAGCATATTTAAAAACCTACACCAAGTTTCTGCTGGTAGATATTTTTGTGGGGCATTTTCTGATGGCAACAATCCAGCTATATTTTCTGGGGGAAGTAGTTTATTAGTTGGTGTTGATTCTGTTGCAAATACAAAACCTAAAGTCATAGAATTAAGAACTGCTTTACCTTTAGCCATCAGATCATCATTTATTGGAGCTATTAAAGTTATTCCAGGATATAGAGATAGATTGTATCTATCTTTAAATAATATTGGAGATTCAGGAAGAGTATACAAAGTAACAGATTTTTTTGGAGCTCAACCTATTTATAAAAACATTTCCGGAAATCTTCCGAAAGGATTACCTGTTAATTGGGTAGAGTGCGATCCATTGAATCCTGAACAAGTAATTTTTGCAGGCACCGATTATGGCCTATTTATTACTGAAAATGGCGGACAAACTTGGGTAAAAGACATCAGAATCCCTTCTACAGTTATTAGCTCAATTAAAATTCATGTTAATAAAAAAGATATTTACTTTTTTACGCATGGAAGAGGCATTTTCAGAGGGCAAATCAATAACAATGGCTTCTCTAATGTTACCACAAAAAATACGATACTACCAATCTCTGTTTTCCCTAATCCAGCTAAAAACGTTCTTAACATAAATGCACCACAATTCAAAAATTCTGAATTGACTTTAATGGACGTTTCAGGAAAAATTGTTTACCAAGGTTTAATGAATGATGAAGTGGAAATATTAAAAATCAATGATTTTCAACCCGGAGTATATTTTCTTCATTTAAAAAACGATCAAAATAATATCACTCATAAGTTTATTATCAATCGTTAAACCTCTAAATGTCTTCACACCACATTGTTCGTGATGCGCAGGAACCTGCACTTATCATTGCCAATGGCGAACTATGTTCCACAGATTTATTATCTCAATTACTGGAGTGGAGTCCTTTTATTGTTGTTTTAGATGGCGCACTACAAAGAGTGTTAGATTTACAAATTAAATTTGATGTTTTATTAGGCGACTTCGACCACCATACCATTGAAGAGATTCAATCAATTTTGCCCCCACATTCTGAAATCATACATACGCCTGACCAAAATAAAACTGATTTGGAAAAGGGTTTGGATTATTTAATTCAAAAAAATCACAAAGCTGTAAATATCGTTTGGGCAACAGGCCGGAGAAGCGATCATTATCTGAATAACATCAGTATATTGTCTCGATATTCCCATGCTTTAAACATTGTGATGTTGGATGATTATTCTCGGATATATCCCATTAAATCAGGATTTAAAAAACATTATTCCGCTAACACCAATATTTCGTTGATGCCACTTGGCAAGGTAGAAAATCTAACAACCGATAACTTGATATGGGAGTGTCAAAACTTAAACATCGAATTTCCGATCTCTTCGAGCAGTTGCAATCGCGTTAGAAATGATGGGATAGTTACTGTTACATTTGAATCGGGCATACTCCTGATGATGGAATGTATTGATTTGTAGACTATTATATTGGATAGTTAAATATTAAAGAATAGGTTTACCTATCAACTTGATATATTTGATAGGATTGATATAATGGCAACCCATAATAAATTTAAAATCAATTATTTTTAGTTTATATTTGCGAATATGATTGATGAATCATTCATATCAACAAATAGAACTACCATCTCCAACAAGAAATGGTTTACTTGGCTTTTGGTATTTATATTATTAATTTCAAATATACTTTCTTATCAAGCAACAGACCGCTTTTTTGAAAAAAACAGCAACATCACAATTGAGGAAGCTAAAGTTGAACAAGACATGCTTTCCTCAGGCAATAGAATGATAGATTGGGCAAAGGATTTACTTCGTTTTTTTAGAAATCCACAATAAAACAATTTCAAAGTGATAAATAACTTTTTCAAAGAATTAATTTCGATTATAAATAGGTATAAAATTTATCACTTAGCCTTTTGGTTAGTTTATATTGCTTTTTGGTCATTTATACTTCGTTCAGGTATTTCTTGGAAAAGAGACATCTTCAATGCAACTATTTTTATTTTCTTCCACTTAATTGTAAGCTATTTTAACAATTATTATCTGATCGAATGGTTTTTGTTTCGAAAACGATATTTGGCATATTTAACTTCGCTATTTTTATCAATTACTTTAGTTATATTTCCATTATCAGTCGCAACATATAGATATATCCCATTATTAGAAGATAGCGTACAATCAATTTGGACTTTTAATTTTTTTGTCTACAATTTTCTGTTTATTTTGTTTACCGTATTATTGAGTTCATCAATCAAACTCTTCAGAAATTGGTACATCAAAGAACAAGCCAATAAGGCGCTCGAAAAATTAAATGTAGAAAGTGAACTCAAATATTTAAAAGCCCAAATTAATCCACATTTTTTATTTAACAATCTTAATAACTTATATGCCTTGACACTCAAAAACTCTGAAATGGCTCCAGATGTAGTTTTAAAGCTATCTAATATCTTAAGATATGGGCTTTATGATAGTCAGAAACAAAAAGTTAGCATCGAAGAAGATTTACAATTCATTAAAGACTACATTGAACTCGAAAAACTGAGGTTAGGCGAAAAAACAACAATTAACATATCAACTCAAGGCAATTTAAAAGGCATTCAAATAGAACCATTCCTTTTTATCAACTTCATAGAAAATGCATTTAAACATGGCGCAAACCCCACACTAGGCAAATCATTCATATCCATTCAATATTTGATAGACGAAGAAAACAAAACTCTTTTTTTTAAAATATCAAACAGTAAACCTAATAAATTGAACAATTTAAATCATAACTCGATAGGTGGTATTGGTCTAAAAAATGTGCAAACCCGTCTGAATATTTTGTATCCTAACAAACATGAAATTAAAATTGCTGACGAAACAGACACATATACTGTTTCCTTAAAAATCAAATTAACATAAAGCATGAAAAAAACAATTAAATGCATGGCCATAGATGATGAACCACTGGCTTTAGAAATTATTGAAACACACATTTCAAAATTTGACAACTTGAATTTGATAAGTAAATGTTCAAATGCTATAGAAGCTCTGGAATTTATCAAATCTGATGTCCCCGATTTAATATTTTGTGATATCAACATGCCCGAAATTAGTGGTATCGATTTTGCAAAGGCAATAAAAGACAAAAATATCCTAGTTGTTTTTACAACTGCATACTCAGAATATGCTGTAGAAGCATTTTCACTTGACGCTTTAGATTATTTGCTCAAACCAATTTCTTTCGAAAGATTTAAAAAAGCTGTAGAAAGAGCCAACGAATACTTTGAATTTAAAAATCTAACAACGCAACCACTTTCAGAACTAGCCGATGGCCACATGTTTGTTAAAGCAGATTCCAGAATGGTTAAGATTAATTATGAAGACATTTGGTATATTGAAGCTTTTGCAGATTATGTTAAAATATATACCTCAGAAGACAAGAGAATTGTTACGCTTCAAACCATGAAAAAAATGGAACAATCTTTACCTCAACATTTATTTGGCAGGGTACATCGCAGTTATATAGTTGCTTTAAAGAAAGTTGAAGCTATTGGTGTTCACGATGTTAAGGTAGGAAATAAAAACATTCCACTAGGCAAAAATTACAAAGATTCGTTTTCCGAAAAACTAAAAACCAATAAGTAACTAGCTTTTAAATGAAATTTTAAAAAAAATCGTTTTTTAACCTCAGGTTTAATATAAAACCAAAAACAATTTAAAAAATAATATGACATTTTTTTGTCACATTATTGGTTTATTCCTGCATTATTTCTATTTTTACAAGGTTAAATTGAATAATATGATTAAAACATTTACTAGCTGTATAATTTTCGCCTTTCTTTTCCTTTACTCAAATCAATTAAATTCTCAAACTATCACCATTGGAAATGGCGCATTTATTAATTCTAATTTAGCCGGACCAATTTATTCATCTGTCAATATAGGTTCTCATTCAAGATACGCCTATATTTTCCCAAAATCATTACTCAACAATCTTCAAAACGGAGACAGTATTCGTTCGTTATCCTTCTTAAAAAACGGAATTGGGAATATAGTTGGCACTTGTACAATGAAAATTTACATAAGAACTACTGTTAATAATGATTATGGTACAAGAAACGTAGTATGGAACAATCAAATCAATGCTACAGGCATGAAACTCATATACAGTAAAAGCCCTGCCAATGAGATAGGAAATAACCCAGGATGGAAAAATTTCGAATTTGATTCTGCATTTGTTTACGATACTTTACTAGGAAAAAACCTTGAAATTTTAGTAGAATATTATCAAGCATCTAGTCAAAACAACAATGTCTTTTGGAGTTATGAAAACGGCAATTCTATAAACGGCTATTCATTTAATCAAACTAAATTCATAAGAACAAACAACACGACAATGCCTGATTCAACAAATAGTTCCTCAGACATTCACCCCACAATCCGCATTAATTTTCCAAGAAATAATTTCGAAATTTCAACTAGCAAAATATACTCACTTGGTAAAATCCCAGTACCATTAGGAAATCCTGATACCGTTAGAGCAATCATAAGAAATATTGGTAAAAAAGATGCTAATAATTTTAAAGTATATTTGTTAAGCAAAGGCGCTAATAACCTTATTGATTCAGGCATTTACTCATTAAATCGGAATGAAGAAAAACTAATAAATCTACCATTATTATACCCAAGCAACATTGGTATCGATAGCCTTTATATTAAATTCGGGAACGCTCAAAACACTAATTTAAGCACCCCATACAACATCAGGCTTGCTAACGAAAACACTTATTCCTACAGAGACATCACTCAACCTATTGCTGGTGGTATTGGATTTAATGGAGGTACTGGCGACTTCGTTGCTAAATTTTTTCTAAATTCTCTTAAATCCATCAATCAAATTAGTGTTAATTTCGCAATTTCCAATCAAAAATTCAAACTAGGCATTTGGGATGTTGACAGCACTACCGGGACCCCAGGTCAAAATATTTGGACATCTGATACTTTAACTTCTGCTAATAATTTTATAACACCAATTATACCAGCAGTAAATGTTGAAGGAAACTTTTTTGTTGGGGTTAAACAAATTGGAACTCAAAATGTTGCTTTCGGATATCAACCTGATGTTCCATCTAGACCACAAACATTTTATTACACAACACCCACAGGTGGAACAAATTGGGTAGACTTTTCACCAGGAGCTCCATTTAAATTTGTTATAGAACCTCGTCTTCAAAGAGCAAATGACTTGGCTCCTATCAATTTAGTATCCCCTATAGACACTGTTAATTTAAACACAGTTGTCACAATGGCTCCAAAAGCTAGAATACTAAATTATGGCGGCAACAATCAGTTTACACCCTTTACAACTAGCATGATTATTAGTCGAAATAACAGCATTGTTTATTCATCTAGTAAACAAGACACCCTATCTAGCGGTCTTTACAGAACTATTACATTTGATTCAAGTTTTTTACCAATTCTAGCCGGTCAATACAATGTTTTAGTAATTACTCGATTAAGTAATGACGAACAAAAAGATAATGACACACTTCGAACTAGAATTATTGTGGCAACATATAATGATATTGGATTAGGTTCTGTTTTCGACCCTAGTAGTTTTTTTGATTATGAACAAAATATTGACACTATTTATCCAACTGTTTTTGTACAAAACTTTGGATTAGACAGTAAAGGACCTTTCAATGTTACAGCTCAAATATATGATAGCACCAATAATCTTTTATACGCTCAAACCAGATCATATTCTTTAGCACCCCTTAATAGCATTTTAGCATCATTCGACCCTTTTCCTTGCAACAAAAAAGGTACTTATTTTTTCAAAGCATATACTCAACTCACAAATGATGTAAATAGAAGAAATGATTCTGCATTTAGAACATTTAAAATCGTAAAAAGTAATGATGTTGGGATTTCAAAAATTGTTTATCCTGAAAATAAAAAAAGTTTAGCACCTCCAGTTGCTTCTAAAAGACCAGAAGTAACAGTTGATAATTTTGGAGATTTAAACCAAAATTTACCTTTTAAAGTTTTTTGTGAAATATATTACTCAGGCAACTTAATATACAAAGACTCTTCATCCACAAATAGCTTTAGAGGTGTAACTAATAGCGTGTTTTTTAAATTTTTCCAACCAACACAAATTGGCTATTATCAATTGAAAGCATACACACAACTCATAGATGACCAACAAGCAAACAACGATACACTATACAGTGATTTTGCTGTAGGAATTCCTGATGACATCTCCATTAACAATATTATCCCAACAGACAATTTCCGCACTCAAATCAATCAAAGAATAGCACCAAAAGCTAGCTTTAGTAACAAAGGCTTAAACCATCAATCAACCCCATTTCCTGTTGTTTTTCAAGCATTTGATAACGGAATTAACATTTATTCAAGCACTAAACTTATTACTTTAGATAGTGGCGAAACCAAAAACATCACATTTGACAGCACATTGACATTCAACAAAACAGGAAGTTATCAAATAGTAGCATACACATCTTTAGCCAATGATTTTATATCAAATAACGACAGTATCAATGCAACGTTTATTGCCAGAATAAACTACGACATTAGCATTTCTAATATTATAAATCCTAAAAACAATGATACATTATTGGTTGGTATTGACAAATTAAAACCTCAAATTGAGCTAGAAAATCTTGGAGACAGTATCTATAATGAGACATTCACTATTTCAGCAAAACTTTTTAATAATCTAACAAACGAATTATTATACACTAAAGATATTGATACTTTTTTTACTACAAACATTCCTTTAACACTCACATTTCCAGAATTTCCAATTCAACTTACTGAAAGAGACGTAAGAATGGAAGCTATAATTTTCAGCAACAAAGATCAATTTATAAACAATAATTTCAAATCTTCATTTGTAAGATACCATTTATATCATGACATATCAGCTACTAACATCGTATTACCTGAAAATAGCAAAAACTACTTGATTCAAGATGCTAATGTTTTACCAAGAATCACAATTGAAAACAAAACTTCTAATAACACAGAAATCGTAAAAGCAAAACTTCTGATAAATCATATCGATTCACTCAACAGTTCCTCATTAGTATATACTGACAGCTTAGTAATACAATTTTTAAATACCAAAGAAATACTTACACTCAATCTTAATACATCGTTTAATTTTTCAGATAAAAACCTAGGTAACTATAAATGTTCTTTGATAGTAAAAACAGCAAATGATCAAATCACTAATAACGATACTTTTACAACAAGCTTTAGAATTCAACAAAATTCAAACCTAAGTCAGATAGATTTAAATCAATTTCAAACTATTCCAAATCCTGCGAATGAATTTATAAGAATAATTTCAAAAAACGAACAAATAATATCTAAAATTCAATTAACCGATATTAAAGGAAGAATTTTAATTCAACGAACAATTAATGAAAAAGAGGCACTTATTGATGTTTCCAATTTAGCTTCAGGTATTTACTTTATTCAAATAGACAACCTTCGATATAAAATCATTGTATCACATTAATTTTTAGCTATTTTTGCCTCAATGTTGCAAGCCACTATCAACGAACAACAATTTGAGATTAATTTTAATCAAAAAGAACTAAGCATCAATAATGCACAGCATGAATTTGATATAGTTTTTACTGAAAATGGGCGCTTTTTAAATTTGATATACAGAAATCAATCGTTCAATTTTGAAATACTTCAAATAAACAAAACAGAAAAAACAGTTTCAATCGAACATCAAGGTCATGTTCATCAAATTCAAATCAAAGATAAATTCGACCTACTTTTAAAAAACCTTGGTTTAGATATTACAACTAAACCTAAAATCAATGACATTAAAGCTCCTATGCCAGGCTTAGTACTTTCTATTTTAATTAAAGAAAATCAAGTAGTTAAAAAAGGTGACCATTTGTTGATTTTAGAAGCCATGAAAATGGAGAATATTATTAAATCTCCAATTGATGGTGTTGTTAAGAATATCCCAATTCAAGAAAAACATGCAGTAGACAAAAATCAAACATTAATAAATTTTATTTAACATCATGAAAAAAACAATCCTAAACCTTAGCCTTATTGCAATTTTAACCTTATTATTTTCATCGTGTGGTTCAATTTCAATTACTCAAAAAAGATATAGTAATGGCTTAAACATTGACTGGTTTGCTGGTAAAGACAAGAAAGCAGACAATCAAAATGTTGTTAAAAAAAGAAAAGCAAAATCAAATCCAATTGACAATATTGCTTCAAGCAGTGAAAATGCCACTATCAACAATATTCAATTAAACGAAACCATTGCATCAGAAAATCTTAATAACGAAAACAATATCAATGAAAATCAACAACCATTTAATGCAACTTTCGACACCAAACAATCGCAAAAAAAGACATTAAAAACATTAAAGAATGCAACTAGAGAAGATTTTAATGCTATATCAAAAGAAGAAAAAACAGAAATTACCAAGAATTTAAAATCAATAAAAAAGAAAAACAACAAAAACACTACATCTAACGAAAGTGGCTTACCATTGATTCTTCTAGTAATAATTGCATTAATAATTCCACCACTAGCTGTGTTTTTATATTATGGTGAAATTAACGTCCATTTTTGGATTAATTTAATTTTGTTACTTTTAGTTGGCGGGGGGCTTTATACTTCAATTGGGGTTATTGGCTTAGGTTTAGCTGCAATACATGCCTTATTGGTTGTATTTGGTTTATTTAATTAAATCTTATGACCATTACTCAACTCGAATATATCATTGCCCTAGATACCCATCGCAATTTTGTTAATGCCGCAGACAGTTGTTTTGTAACGCAACCAACTTTAAGCATGCAAATTCAGAAATTAGAGGATGAATTAGGTGTAAAATTATTTGACAGAAGTAAACAACCTGTAGTTCCTACTCAAATTGGGGAAGGCATAATCAATCAAGCCCGAAATGTTTTAAAAGAACATAGTAAAATTATAGAGCTTGTCAAAGACGAAAAAGGAATCATAAGGGGCGATTTAAGGGTTGGAATTATTCCAACAATTGCGCCATACTTAATTCCGAGATTCTTGATTAAGTTTTTGAATCAATATCCTGATGTTAATCTAATCATCAATGAATTGACAACAGAACAAATTATTTACCATTTAAAAAACGATTTATTAGATTGTGCAATTATGGCCTCTCCTATTAAAGACAAAAACTTAAATGAAGAAACTTTGTATTTTGAAGAATTTGTTGCTTATGTTTCTAAAGACAACAAACTTTTTAAGAAGAACACTTTAAAATATGAAGACCTTGACATCAGTGATATTTGGATTTTAAACGAAGGCCACTGCATGAGAAATCAAGTTTTAAATATTTGTAGCGAGAGAAAAAAAGGAAACACCAAGTCTAGATTTGAATATCAAACAGGTAGTGTAGAAACCTTAAAAAGAATTGTAGAACAAGGAGATGGCATTACCATTTTGCCAGAATTATCTATTTTGGATATGAGTGATGAGCAAATGGAATTGGTAAGGTATTTTAAAAGTCCAGAGCCTGTGAGGGAGGTGAGTTTATTTACACACCGTCATTTGGTAAAGAAAAATTTGATTAAAACTTTGCAACAGTCTATTTTGGATACACTGCCAAATAAAATGAAGAAGAAAGATAAAAGAGATGTTGTTAAAATTTAATACTAGAAATTAACACTTTCTATTAAATTGCCTTTTTCATCATAACTCAACCAAGTGCCAACTTTTTTGCCATTTTTGTATTGAGAGACACTTCTTAAAGTGCCGTTTTGATCCCATACTTTCCAAGTGCCATGTTTTTGATTGTTTTTGAAAAAAGCAACCGATTCTAGAACACCATTTTGATTATAGGCTTTCCATTCGCCATGTCTTTGTCCGTTGTTAAAGTTGCCTAATTCTTTGATTTGACCATTCATGTGATAAACAGTAAGGTTGCCATCTTTAATACCTTCATTGATTTCATAGACAGATTCTGTTAAACCATTCAAATAATATGTTTGGTATGAACCATTAAACAACTGACCGTTAATATCAGTGATTAAGCCATTTTTAGTGATTGAAACATCATTTTGCGCAAATGATAAATTGAAAACTAAAAATACTAAAGCGAGGGTTAATGATAATTTATTCATGATGATTTAACAATTCCTTAACAAAGGTACGAAAAAAATTATCTATTCACCAAATTAATTTTTAAATAATTTGACTTAATGTCAATTCTTTGAGTTTTGTATGAAATGGATTCAATGATAACTATAGAACCATGATGAATTAATTCAGAGGGAATTAAACATTCGCCATTGATGTTAGAGTAGAATTCATAAGTGGTGTTTTCAATTCTTAATTTAGCACCTGAAATGGTTTCGTTATTTTCGTCTAACACCACCATCACAACAGGTTGATTGGAATTAACTTCTGCTTTTATAATCAAAAGAGTCAGAAAAAACAACGGTATAAAGACTAGATTTTTAATGATTCAAAATTCGGCCTATAACATTACACAAAAATCAAATCAATATTATCATATTGTTAAGAGATAAAACTAATAATTCACCATAACATATTCAAATACAATCATTTAATTAAAAATCAACAATTCCTGAACCAAGCTCTAAACTAACTGAACGTTCACCTAAAATTAATGTAAAGTTAACATCTTAAACTAAAATTTGCACCATGATTTTAAACATCAGAAAAAACATTCTATTCCTTTTTTTTATTTCTATTTCCACCATGGCTGCCTCCCAAAATAATGGCACTATTAAAGGGGCGTTAATTGACACTTTGAAAAATGAAGTAATCGCCAATGCGAGTATTCAATTAGTAGGCACTAATAAAGGCGCTACTTCAAATACAAAGGGTGAATTTATAATTAGCAATGTAAAACCAGGTAAATATTCTATTGCAATATCTTGTATTGGCTATGAAACAGATACTTTTGATAATTTAGTTGTAGAAAACAATACAACAGTTTCAATTGGTAAAATTCATCTCAATCAAGCTTTGCTTGCATTTAGTGGTGGTGGTAAAGGCGTAGCTAGAAAAACAAATTCTGTGAAAGCGGGTATACAAGAAATTAAAAAAGCTGAAGTGGTAGCTAATAACATTACAAGCGAACAAATTTCAAGAAGTCAGGATGGCGATGCTGCTAAAGCTGCAGCTAGAGTGCCTGGTGTAACATTATTGGAAAACAGATTTATCATGTTAAGAGGATTAAGCCAAAGATACAACAGTGTGCAAATCAATGGCATCAATGCGCCAAGCACAGAAGTTGATAGAAGAGCCTTTTCGTTTGATTTGATTCCATCTAGTATGTTAGATAAAATCATGATTTATAAATCACCTGCATCTGATTTGTCTGGTGATTTTGCAGGAGGTGTTATTAAAATTAGTACCAAAAGTAATGTTGAGAGAGATTTTATAACCATAGGATTTGGATTGGGTTACAGAGTAGGAACTACTTTTCGGAAGGCCCAACATAACTCAGTTGGTTCAACCACAGATTTGCTTGGTTTTGATAATGGCAACAGAGATATCCCAAATGGGTTTCCTGCATCTATTGCTGGTTATAACAATCGTCAATCCATCTTATATGGACAAATGCTCCGCAATAACTTTGAGTTATCAGAAATCAGAACACCGTTAGATTTTGGATGGTCATTAAGTCAAGGTAAAAACTTTAAGATTAAAAAGATGAAATTGTTTACAACCAATAGTATTGGTTATTCTACAAACTATATCAATGCACCAACTAAAAGATACAGATACCAATACGATCAATTAGAATATGTAAAACAAATGTTTGATTATACCGATGATAATTTTTCTATTGAATCTAAAATCAGTGTTTTAAGCAATTGGATTTTAAAAATTAATAAAAATCATACAATTGCATTTAAAAATATCTTCAATCAAATTGGTGAAAATGAAACGACAGTTAGAAATGGCGCTAATCCAACAGAAAGACCACAGGATGAATTTAGAAACTATGGTTTTCACTACACTTCAAGAAGCATTTATTTTGGTCAATTAGAAGGAAATTTAAACTTAAATGAGAAAAATGACAAATTAAATTACGGTTTAGGATTTAGTAATATCAACAGAAATGAGCCCGATTACAGAAGATTTAGAACGTCAAGAATAATTGGCTCCAATGATGAGTATTCATTGATAGATCCACCTAGTGCTAGTTTATTTGATGCGGCTAGATTTTACTCTAAATTGAAAGAAAACACCATTTCCGCAACAGTTAATTATGAAAAACATTTTCACAATAAAATTGACTCTCTCAAAGACATCATCCTAAGAGTTGGCACTTATTTAGAAAATAAAAACAGAAATTTTGATGCAAGATGGATTAGCTATGGTTACGTAGGAAATCCATTGATGAAAAATGATATTTTAAAACAACCTATCAATCAAATTTTCAGTTTACCTAATATCAACTCAACTGCAGGATTTAAACCAAATGAAGGAACAAATCCAAACGATAAATACACTGCAAACAATCAATTAATTGCAGGTTATTTAAACGCAACAATCCCATTAGGTATAGTTAGCTTTAATTTGGGAACTAGAATTGAACAATTTAATCAGTCTCTAACAAGTGCTACACAAAACGGTCCAGTAGAAGTATTACAACCAAACTTCAACGTTCTTCCTTCAATTAATTCCACCTTGTATTTAAGCGAAAAAAAACTATTAAGAGCAGGTTATGGCAAAACAGTTAATCGTCCAGAATTTAGAGAATTGGCTCCATTTGTATATTACGACTTTATGTATGATGTTAATATTGTTGGAAACCCTGATTTAAAATCTGCTACAATCGATAATTTTGATTTAAGATACGAATATTACCCAAGCAGTTCCGAAACAGTAAGCATTGGAGCATTTTACAAAAAATTCATTAATCCAATTGAAAACTATGTACAACCCATTGGATTGAGCCAACAATTTTATTTACAAAATGCCAAAGGTGCTAATAATTATGGGGTGGAATTAGAAATGAGAAAATCACTAGAGAACGAAACCCAAAACTTGTTTTTAAAGAAATTATCAATCAATTTCAATGCATCATATATAATTAGCATAGTAGATCTGGGAGATGATAGCACACTTTCACAAGATAGAGAAAGAGCACTTCAAGGTCAATCTCCATATATTATTAACACCAGTATTATGTATAATGATGACAAAAAGAAATTAAATGTTAACTTAGCATATAATATTTTTGGAGAGAGAATTGCCTATGTTGGAAATGCCATTTTCCCCACCGTATATGAAATGCCAAGACATTCACTTGATTTAACATTTAGCAAAGATGTTTCAAAAAGATTGTCATTAAAATTTGGAATAAGTGATTTATTAAATTATAAATCTCAATTGTGGCAAGATACTGACAACGATGGCAAAATAAATATGAAAAAAGACAAAACAGACCATCAACTAATGGAATTCAGAAGAGGTCAGATGGTGAATTTTAGCTTGTCGTATAAATTAAAGTAAATATGAAATACAATTTGATATACATATTATTGATTTCAGTATTGGTGAGTTGTCAATCCAAACAAGCCAAAATTGAGTTAGAAGATTATCAAGAGAGATTTGATGATTTGTTATTTGAGATTGTGCCCTTTGTAGCCAAACTACACGATAGTATTCCTATGTCTGAAAGATTTATGCCAAAAAATAAAAATTTCATGAAAACCCACATCCTTGAAAGAGAATATCAGTGGCAAAATTTTTATAGAGATTCTAACTACAGTTATTTTCAAATAACAAGATTAGAGCCAAGTAACAACAGGGATAAATACAGTGCAATATGTGGCAAATTCAAACAGAATAAAGATGGCAGTATGGATTCCGCCTCATTTGAAGAGATATATTGGACTTGGAAAATGAAGAAAGATCAACTTGACGAAAAATCAAAAATCCTGTTCCTAAAAGCCATTAAAAACCAATCTTTGAAAGCTTACTGTGACCCACAAACTAAAGACGATTGGATAGAATTTCCAAATGACAAAGTTTATTATGACAAGGCTACAAAGAAATGGTTAGTAAAGGAGTGATTTACTTTTTCCATTTAATACCACATCCTATTGCTTTGGTAGTTTTTACGGCAACTTCTTTATTCGCAATTAAAGCATTCAAAGCATTTTCCAAATATTTCTCTTTTACTTCGTTAGCATTTTCATAATTGTCGTCTATCGCTCCTGTGTATTGAACAATTAATTTTTTGTTTACTTTTTTCAAAAGATAAACATGTGGTGTTTTTAAGGCCCCATAAGATTTAGCTATTTCTTGACTTTCATCTAACAAATAAGGAAAATTAAAACCTTTTTCTTTAGCTCGTTTTATCATATTAGTATAGGAATCATCTGGATATGCCACACTGTCATTTGGATTGATGGCAATTACTGGATAGCCAAGTTTTTTATATTGATTGTTTAACGCAATAATTCTATCTTCATATGCAACTGCATAAGGACAATGATTGCAAGTGAAAACCACTATAAAACCTTTGGCTTTTTTATTGTCTTTTAAAGAAAATATTTTGCCATCAATATTTTTTAAATTAAAGTCCATGGCTTCAGAACCAGGTTCATAACCATTTGATTTAAATGTAAAAGAAAGTATAACTGCTGATATTGCAGTGAGAGTTAATAAAGTAATATTAGTTAGTTTCATATTGTATAAATATTTTGGTTATTTAATCTTCTCTTATAAAACTCCAAAGGTCTTTGAAACTATCAAAAGAACCTTCATGGATTTTTCTGTCATCTTTTGTTAAAACAATGGTTAAAGGAATACTACCTCCCCAATTTTTATCAACTTCATCAATCATTTGATTAACATTGGATATTTTAACTAAATGATGAATTCCTGGTATTTTTTGATTGTCTATGAATTTATTGACTATCTTTATTTGTGTTGTTTTATCCAAGGATACGAAAATAAATTGATAGTTATCCGCTTTTAACATTGAGTCTATTTTTTTAAAATATGGCAATTCTTCAACACATGGCTTGCACCAAGTTGCCCAAAAATTAACAATAATAACACCGCTATCAGGTTTATTATTAACTAGTTTAATCAAAGAATCTTGAGTGATAATTTGAATATTTTGTGCATTTGAAATGAAACTCCAAATAAGAAAAAAGAATAAAATAATGTATTTAAATTTCATTGAACACACAATTATACAAAAAAAATCCGTTCAAAACAATTGAACGGATTAAATTAAAATAAAATGACGGTTTGATTACATACTCATAGTGCTCAAAACGGCATTCATGCTTCTTACAGCATCTGCAGATTTATTGAACGCTGCTTGTTCGGTTTCGTTTAGTTGATAATCAACAATAGATTCCCAACCGTTTCTTCCAATTACAACTGGAACACCCAAACAAATGTCGGATTGTCCATATTCGCCTTCTAAAGCCACACAACAAGGCATTACTTTTTTCTCATCTCTTAAAATTGCTTCTACTAAAGCTGCTCCTGCTGCACCTGGTGCATACCAAGCGCTAGTACCTAACAAGCCTGTTAAAGTTGCTCCGCCTACCATTGTATCTGCTGCTACTTTTTGCAAACTTGCTTCATCTAATCTTTGACTAACAGGTTGACCATTTACAGTTGCATATCTAGTTAAAGGAATCATGGTTGTATCACCATGACCTCCAATTACAACACCATGAATATCATTCGTTGGAGCGCCTGTAGCTAATGATAAATAACATTTAAAACGTGCACTATCCAAAATACCACCCATACCAATGATTCTGTTTTTTGGAAGACCACTTGATTTTAAAGCTAAGTATGTCATTGTATCCATTGGATTGCTAATAACGATAATAATGCAATTGGGAGAATGTTCTAAAATATTTTGTGTAACAGATTTAACGATACCTGCATTGATACCAATCAATTCCTCTCTAGTCATACCAGGTTTTCTTGGAATTCCGCTTGTGATTACGACAACATCGCTATTTGCTGTTTTGGAATAATCATTGGTACTACCAACAATTCGAGTATCAAATCCTAACAAAGACGATGTTTGAAATAAATCCAATGATTTACCTTCACTAACACCTTCTTTAATATCAAGTAAAACCAACTCTGAACATAATTCTTTTCGTGCAATGTTATCTGCACATGTAGCGCCCACGGCACCTGCTCCTACTACTGTAACTTTCATATCGTTTATATTAATTAATTATTGAAATTATGATGCAAATTTAAGATATTAATTTTTAATAATAAACTTATGACGTAAAATATATCTCAAACTTAGGTTAATATACCTTATTAAAAAAAAGGGGCTATAAAAGCCCCTTTTTTCAAAATATAAATCGATTGTTTTACTTACATGCAGTGCATGGACAATCACATTCTGTGCCTTTGCAAGTGTCTCCACAAGTGCATGTTTGATCGCATGAGGTGTTGTCGCATGATCTAGATATTTCAGCATTGTTAACAGTGTTGTTACTGCTGCCTTCTTTTGTACAACATGATTCTTTTTGACATGCTTCTTCGCATTTTTCAATGTCACCTTCACACATATCACATACACAATTGTCCATGTTGCAAGCTGTGGCATTTGAAGCCATTTTGCAACAAACTTTTGAACTTGAATTTGCATTGTATGCATATATACTACCTGCAATTGCTACTATAGCAACTACAATTCCTAAAATGATCTTATTATTCATGATATTTTTATTTATTTTTTAAATGTTTTAATTGGTATCCGTTTATAGAGCCAAACGAATAGAAAAGCTTTATTTTGTTTTGTTGGGGAATGATTTTCTGATTGAAAACCATTGTTCAGCATATTGCAAAAGCATTACATCTTTGAAAAAAGAAAACTCTTGCGTTCTATTAAATTTGAAGGACGCGCTTTTTTAACAATAAGGGAATTTCACAAAGTGCAACACTTGATAATGTGTAAGGTGGTTGCTCAATAATTCGAATATTGTTTAATGTTTCGTTAGAATGAATAGAAATAAATGAAGATGATTCAATCCTTAATTTTTTGTTTTCTGTTTTGTTATACAAAACTGAATTAATAGGCGTTTGAACTACTACATCATTACAACAAGATTTGTCTTTTTTGATTTTAATACAATGGCAACAATCTTTATCAGCAATATTTTCATTGTTTCCGCCAAAAGAAATTGAAACACCGGCTAAACGATTGCAACATTGAACTAAATCAAGACTCAATCCGCTACCTCCAAAAAGGATTAAAAAAGATAATATGATAGCTTTAATTTTCAATTCAATTACAAAGATAATTTAAAAAAAATTATTATCCTAATTTAAATAGCTGTTACAAAACTTAAATAAAAACGATTATTCAAAAATTTATTGAAAGAATATTCTATCCTCATGACATAATCATAGTAAGCTACAACATTTAGCCCTGAACCAAATCCATATTGAAATTTATTAGGATAAGTATTACTTGACATTCTGCTTTTGGATGTAACTACAACACCATAATCTACAAAAGATGTTAAATACAAAGTCAATGGAATTTGATTGTAATTATTAACACCTTTCAAGAACGGAAGTGTTTTATTAAAAAAACAATACTTAAACTCAGATTTACCCAACCCAAAATTCAAGCCATCAATCACATACAATTCATATCCTCTTATGTAATCTCTATCGTATCCTAATGCTGTTATTTTATTATATGGAACAGAATAAAACTCCATTAAACGTAATGTAATTGAGTTTGCATTAAAAAACCGTTTGTTGAGTTTAAAATACTTAGCGTAGCTAAATTTAAATTGACCTGAGAACTCAGCTGTATTAAAGAGCCCAATTTCTGTAGTCATTTTTAATAATGAACCTTGAAGTGGATAGCCTTTAAAATCTCTTTTGTCTGAAGTATATAAATAGCCAGAATACCATTCATTTTGAGTAGTCACTTTACCAAACAAATAACGATCATTTACATCTACCGAAACAACTGTATCCTTCACATTAATTTGCCTGAACCCTGTATAAATTCTGTGATAATTGAAAATCTTTTTCCGATGAACAAAACCAATTTCAACAGATTTTCGTCTGATTAAATCTCTATCATTGTCTTTAAAAAACTGCACTTTATTGGAGTCCGTTTTATACCAAACTTCTTTATTTGAAGATGTCATAGCATTGAATGTCAAACCCCATGAAAGCTTTTTATTAAAATAAGGTATAACATAACTTAAACTCATCAATTTTGTATAACCGCCTCTAAAATTTAATTTAACGGTCTCATTTCTTCCTCTAAAGTTATATATCTCTAAGTCAATTCCATAAATCAAACGTTTTGGATCTTTGGTTAACAACCATTGATTTAAATTCCTATCCGCATAATCTAATTTAGGAGATGGCCATATATACCATCGTTCTATTACATTTACTTTTGCAACTTGACTATCTAAATCTACTTTAACTTCATTAAATAAATATAAATTTAAAAGCTGTTTTCTACTTTGATCTTGATGAAATTCTTTATTATAAATAGTATCTCCAACTTTAAAGCTAAGCTCTCGTAATATAATTTGACTGTTAGTATGTTTATTACCATTGATTTCTATACTTTTAATTTCAATTTTTTGTGCAAGATTTTGAGAGTCAACTATGTTGACAAAACCCAAAAGCATATAAAGGCATATTACCCTCAACAAACTACAAATCTATAAATTTCATCAAATGCTCGTATCGCCAATCATTATCATCGTTAGCGTCTTCTCTATTGTAATACTGAACAACATTGTATTCATACCGTTCTAATGTTGCCAAAATATTTCTCAAAAAAGTGGTACTTAGCTTTAAATGCAATTCCAATTCATCTGAATTTTCAATCTCAAATGTAAAAAAGCCTAAAACTTTTGCATCTCCATATTCTATAATTCTCACAATATCACTCAAAGAAAAATCTTGGGGCTTTAATCTAATAACAATAATACTACCTTGTGATTTTACACTTAAACTTTGACTCAATGCTTTTACTATATCTTTTGTTTTAAGTATTCCAACATAATTATTTTCATCATCCAAAACGGCTAGAAGAGACAAATTTAAAGTTTTCAATTGAGACAATACATTTATTATATGTTGATTGGGTGTAACAAATGGTAGAACAGTTGTAAAAAAAGGTATTCTTGATAAAAGAACATTTGAAGCATGACCTTCTAAATTTTCATAACTTATATAATTTACCAATTTTTGGTTATCCACCAACGGGAGCATATCAATATGCAACTTATTCAATACAAGTAAAGCTTCCTCAACTGTTTGATTTGGAATCAAAGGCTCAACATCTTTAATTATATATTGATCAGAAAACACGATGTCAAAGGTAACAAATAATTTACTTAAAACACAATTTTGGTTCTTTACAAATCACAATATCTGGAACCAATTGATTTACCATGGTTATATACAAATCCCAAAAACATATCTGAAACTTAACAAAATTAAAAATAAGAGTATTAAAATATTTTTTATAAATTGTGAAGAAATATTCTTTTAAACTTTAGCTACATACTCATCAATTGTCTCAACTGATTTTTAGAAAAACAAAAGAACTTTGAAAAATTTCATTTAAATTGCAACATTAATATTCAATTTTATGAAAATATTTATATTATCTTTTATAACTATATTTTACAATATTTCAAATTTAACATCTCAAAATTATAGACAATCTATCGAATCATTCCATACTAAGTCAAACCAAACATTCCAATTTAACAATATAGATTCTACTGCTTTAAAATATGGCATTTGCAATTACAAAATCACAATTTGCAATTATGACAAAAAAGGAAATATGACTTTTAGTTTAGACCAAATTTTTTATGACAAAGACGGTCGATTTCAACAACAAATAAAATACTCCGATAGCAATAAACTAAAAATATCTCAACAGCAAATGGTGATTTCAAATTCCAATCATCAATCGATTATGGAATATTATCAAAATGGCAAAAGTGGGTATAAAACAATTTTAACTTATAACGATTCCAACAAAACATCACAAAGAAGTGTATACAATTTAAAAAACAGGCTCAATCATTTAACAAATTACACATACAACGAAATGGGTTTGTTATCTAAACAAGCTAACTACAACCATAAACTTCAAGTAAGGTATCATTACGAATACTATTATTTCCAAAACAAAAAATTAAAACAATCTGTTTTAAAAAGTGGCAAAAAAACCAAAACATGGGACTATACATGTGAGGAATCTGGCGAAATTCAAAAAAAAGCTAAGGATACTATTAAAATTTGCACCACTAAAAGCTATCAAGCTGATGGCAGTATTATTGCTGTAACCACTGGATTTACATGGAACGGGAAACCATACAAAACTATTACTTTAACGGATTCATTTCAACAATTACTATCTATAAAATATCATGAAGGCGATGAAGATGAACTTATGTATTCGAGAGTTACAACCTATCAAAATAAAAAGATTGTTTCATCAGAATATCATACTTACCAGAAAGGCAAATTAAAATACCATACCCTAGTAAAACAAGATTTAATGGGTAGAATTACGAGTTTTACATCTACTTCATTATTCAAAAAAGAAAGAGTAACAACACAATTATATGAATACAATGAAAACGGATTTATTACAAATAAAAAAACATTATTAAACAATAGACTTATAAAAAATCAAACGTATACATATCAATATTTTTAGCCTTAAAAACACTCTGTTAATTCGTTAGAATCTTATTTCATAAATTTAAAAGTTTTCAGTAAAGGTTCTCCTTTTTTGATTTAATATGTTTTTCAATCTTTCTTGCAACAATAATATCAGGGCAAGTGATTAATCTTTTCAAAATCCAAACATCTGCAATTTTCGTAAAAGAATCTTTGAAAAAACCTTGATTATGCTGAATCAATCTTTGCTCAATATCAGATGTTTCTCCAATGTAATATCGAGCAACTTTTAAACTATATAAAACATACACAAAATGCATAAAACCAAAAAAAATCCCGAATAATCGGGACTTTAATTTTGTGGTACCTCCAGTACCACAAACCAAACACACGCAAAGCGTTGTAAATATTGAGTTACAGCGATTTTTGCAAATAAAAGGGAGCAAGAAAGGAGCAAAAAACACGATATTTGCCACTATGGAAGTAACAAAATTTATGACATTAAAGGAACTAGCAGATAGATACAATTTATCTCCAGTGGCAATGAAAAAACAAATCTTGTTGATTGATGGCATAGCATACAAAGGCAAAAGAAAGCGTTTTTATACACCAGGAGAAGTGAAATTAATTATTAAAGGAATGGAATAATATTTACCTTTGCAAAGGGATTTAATAAGACTTTACACATAGAAAAGCTTAGTGCATGGAAGCCCTAAAGTGCCTAATTAACTTTTAAAGTGCCTTGTATAAAGTTTTATTATTGCTTTAATTTAGTGAGCTATACAGCCTTAAAATTGTGGTCACTAGATTTTAAGCAAACAAGGTTAAAAGTTGGTTCGCCATGCAAGCTCACTACTTGTGGAAACCAATTTTTAACCTTTTTTATGATTATTCATTCAAAAAATCCAACAAATCCTTTTCAGACAATCCCAATGTTTTAAGATTGTTTTTGATTATAAACACAGGTATCGGACTTATATGAGTTTGGATAATAATAGGACGAATCATGTTTAATTTGCTCCATTTCTCATGACCTCCTTTTGTCCCTATTTTTTTACAACCACAAAACACTAGAAACCTTTGAAAATCCTTTAATGCTATGTTGCTTAACTTTGCCATTAAGCACTAACCTTGAAGCCATTATTAAACAAAATTGAATGATTGCTTTGTATAATATTGCTTAAATAATCATTGTTAGAAATTCTATTTAATACATTTGGAGAAATAGCGTTGTTTTTGTTTTTGAACACCCAACCGAGCTGAAGCAAATATTTGTTAAGTGTTTTTTTCTTTCTGCAATAATCTAAAGTTTCTTGAATGACAAGTTCTAAAGACTTTAAAGCCTTTTGTTCTGTTTCTGCATAGCCTGAAACATCTAACGAAGGACAAAACGAAATAAATACATTATCCTCCTTAAAAGTAATTGCAGTTAATTCGCATATAATACCATTGGGTTTAACTATTATTTTTTCCATTTCGCTTACAAAAATACAATTTTGAAATGACATCTAAAAAAACATAATGATATAAATTAACATCTAACCATATTAAATCAAAAAGCCACTAATTAAAGTGGCTTTTCGGCTAACTCTCGAAATGAGGACTTACAAAAACTGCCCCCAAACAATGAACGTCCGAAACGTGTTAGCTTGCAAGGGCAAAGATATAAAATAATCAATTATAAACTTGAATAAAATCAATTTCATCATGAATGTCTATAAAAACCTTATAATGAGTTTCAAAATCTCTTGATACTTTAATTTTATTTTTTAGTTCAGGGTATTCTTTAAAAAAGGTAAATATCAATAGTTTTAAATTTTTGATTTTATCATTTAATGTATCAATTGTTTTTAAATTTGTTGATTTTAATGCCTTTAATTCACTTATTCTATCAATTAATTCAGACTGATTTTCCTCTTCTTTAATTAGTCTTGATTCTATGTGTAATAATTCTGAAAGAGTTCCCTCATTATCATCTTCAAGTGTTCTTAACCTTTTAGTTAAATCAATAAATTCTAGTACATTTTTGTTATTCATAATCACAAAATTAATGACATTTTATGATACTTAAAAAAATATTATGATATTTTAAAATATTTGTTTTATGTTTGCAACGCAAGTTTTCCAAATTATTCACCAATGGCATGAATACCTTATTTAATTTACACCCACACGAGCGTTTAAGAAACGTAGAAATAGAATTGCCTAGCAATTTGGTTGACTTGCAGCGTGTGGGCTTTTTTATTCATTTTTTTTATGCAAGTCAACCAAAACAACTCCCTAGAGTTCCTTACCGTAGGTATCGAAGAACTAGCGTCTAATCCACGAAACGGACACATCTTAATTGAAGCTTCAGTAAGACTTTTAGAAACCTCTGATTTTTCAGAGTACAGGGAAACCCTAGACAGGCTTTTCAATGGCTTTATTCAATCCGAAATGATTACTGAAGAACTAGACTACATTGAACGTTCAAACACTTTTTTTGCCTACACAAAGCTTTATGCCTTTTTTCTGAATTTAGAAAATGCTTTTAATGTTATCATGCCACCAGGTAAAAAACTAATCGACATTCAAGAACCAAACAAGTACATTAAATTAGAAAAATAAGCCATGAAACCATATATGAATAGCATGAAACAAAAGGTTAAGGTATTGTTTTGGCACAGACTAAACAAAACCAATAGCAAAGGTTTAGCACCAATATATGCAAGGATTACCGTTAATGGAGAAAGGGTGGATTTTAGCACAGGTGTTTATGTTAAAAAGTCGGATTTTGACACTAAAACAAAAAAGATAAAATCTAGTAGTGGCAATATCAACAATGATTATTTTGCTAATAGGCTTAATTTGATTGAAGTGAAAATCAATAAAATGACCAATGATTTAGTTTCAAATAACATTGATGTTACCAAAGAAAACATGAAGTATCTTATTGCTGGAGGAAAAGCAAGTATGTTAAAAAACAATAATTCAGCTCCAAAATTCATTGAACTTTGTAATAAATATATTGATAAAAAACTAGTTCACAATTCAGATTTAACAGCAAAATACCAAAGATTTACAACCAATATTCAGAAGTATATTAAAAAGAATTTCGGACAAAAAGACGTCAATTTATCACTTGTTCGACTAGGTTTTGTTGATGATTTGTATTTCTACTTAAAAAACAATCTAAAGTATGGATACGATACAACAAATAAGTACGTTTCATTTGTAAAAAGAATGTTGGATTTTGCTGTTTTAAACGACTATTTGGAAACCAATCCAATCAAAGCTTATAAATGCGAATCATACGGACGAAAAAAGGATATTTTATTTTTGTCTGAAGACGAGCTTTTAAAAATCTATAACCACACCTTTGATAATCCGACAATGGAAAAGGTTAAAAACTTGTTTTTATTCCAATGCTTTACAGGTCTTGCTTATGGTGATATGTATAATTTAACACCATCAAATATAAGACTTCAAAACAATAGATATTGGATAATAAAAGAAAGACAAAAAACAGGCGTTACCTCAAACATTCCTATGCTCCCCGAAACATTAGAAATTTTAACCAGGATAAAATTTGAAAATGCAGCTTTAAACGATCGCTTAATAAATTGTATCACGAATCAGAGTTACAACAAGTATTTAAAAGTGTTGAGTGTTGAAACAGGGATAAGTATTTTATTGACTAGTCATATTGCACGAAAAACGTTTGCAACGCTAATTTTAAACAAAAGTAATGCAAGTATTGAATCAGTTGCTAAAATGCTAGGTCATGCAAATACAAGAGTAACACAAAGCACCTATTCAAGAATATTGAACACTAAAATTGAATCCGAAATACAAGATTTTAGTTTTATCAATCATCAAACAAACTTTGTAACGCTCCATCAGTAACCAAACCAAAAACCACGACAATAAAAAAAGCCCCAGTAAAGGGGCTTTTTTATTTAAATTAACTATAACATTCTAAGCGGTTGTAATAAATGATAATCATTTCAATTATTCTCCAAAGAATAAAAAGAACACAACCTAATATGAACAAAGTAAAAGAGTATTTATGATTGTTTTTAGCTTTACTCATTGGGGTTTTTGTCATATCTTCAAATAGTTTATTAAATTCATCAGTAATAAAACCAACCTTTATTGCTGTATGGTTGTACCCAAACTGAATTTCATGTATTTTTAACATCAATTCTAAAAACTTAAATCCTTTGAAAATTGATAAGCCCCAAAAAATTATCGCAATACCCAAAGGTATTTGAGACAATTTAATAGGTTGTTCAAGTGTTTGTTGAACTGCAAATCCAATTGATGCCACAGATAATGCACCTATGTAATAAATGTATTTATATTGCATTTCCAAGTATTGCTTTTGCGTTTCTTTTTGAGATTCTTTTAATGCTTCTTTATCCACTGGAACCGCTTTACTATTTTCATTTGTATTCATTTTTCAAGTATAATGGATTTTGATAACTTTTTATAAAAAACTACAACAATTAGCGTTTCTGTTAGCGTAAATTAGCGTTACTCTTAGCGTTTTTATCCGTTTCGTTAGCGTTTTTTAACGTTACTTTTAGCGTTTCGTTAGCGTTTCTTAACGTTATTGTTAACGTTACTTTTAGCGTTAATAACGCTAACTTAAAGAATGTAGTATTTACAAGGGTTTTAAGCGTTTTTTAGCGTTTCGTTAGCGTTATTTAGCGTTTTTTAGCGTTATTTTCACACTATAATTATTGTGCAGAATCTTCCCATTCTCCACAATTATTCATTAAATATTCTCTCATAGTTTGCACATCATCAAACATCACTTCGCCCAGTTCGTTTTTATCCTTTAAATAAAAATCAGCCAAATCAGAAAAATCCTTTTTAAAAGCTTCAGGTACTCTTTTTTCCAAAAAATCATCAACCGAAATATTTAAACCTAAAGCTTGATGAATTTCATCAGCTTTTAATTTCCAATATTTATATTGTGAAACATCAGGAAACAAAACCACTTTTCGACCTTTTAAAACTTTGCATTTTTCAATATTTAAACCATTTGCACTACCACAAGCCAACCAAATAAAATCAGGGTGAAACAAATAACAAATCATTGCAGTTTTTTCACTTTCGACAATTGCAATTGGTTCATTGGGTTCATACATTAAAATATGTTCGCCAAAAAAACATTGCTTCAAATTAAATTCCCCTGGTATCAATCCTTTTTTCTTTAATAAAATATGCACCCAATTAAAAACTTTGTTTCTTTTTCCTTTAATTGAATCATATAACATGATTTTACCACTTCTTATTTTTTGGTCAATATCAACTAACCAAAAAACATTTGCGCCAGTATTATTCCAATGTGATGAATTACCAACTCTATATCTTTTAATTAGATTGTCTGCAATGTATTTACCAAAGCTTCTTATTAAGAATACATGAAAATTATTGTATTTACCTGAATTTAGTTTTACTGAAGCTTCAAAATACTTTTTATTAATAAAGCTTGTTTCTTTAACAATAAAAGTAGTCGGTTTATTTGAAATGTATGCGCTTTTATCAATGTTAGGGTTATTTTTAAAGTATTCTGAGTAATGATAATGATAATTACATTTTTCTATTCTATCACATTTACCAACATCATCGTTTAATTCTTCAAAAGTTTCTGGATGAACATACCTGGTAAATTTTTTTTTGTGATGGCAATTTGGGCAGTCATATTTCTTTTTTCCTGACCTATTATCTAGTATAAAATTCATATAATTTGTGAGTTTTTTAGGTTATTTTATGCTGTTGTATTTTCTGCTGTGGTGAATCTTTTTTGTGTTTTATTCGGCACTTTCGGCACTTTTAATGATAATTTATTATTTTTCAACTACTTAGTTTGTTTTTTTACGGTAATTTCTCGGCACTCATTCGGCACTTTTATTGATTTTTTGTGCCTTTTTTGGCATTATTAAGACAATTTCAATATTTATTTCATTAAAAACAGGGTAAAAAAACCATAAAAAAAAGTGCCGAAAGTGCCGAATGAGTGCCGAGTTTTTTTTACTTCGGCACTCTAAAGAACCTAATAAAATAAAGCAACTTATTAAATAAGTGCCGAAAGTGCCGAACTTTTTATAATTTTTCAACATTTTTTTTATTTTTATATAAATAAAGGATGGTTTTTTAGCTTAAAAAAAATATTTTTTTTGAAATTTATTTATTCAAAAATTTGATAAAATATTCTCCGTTTGATTTTCTTGATTGAACTTTTAAAGATTTACTTGAAGCCCATGTATTTATCCAAATTTTAAACAACCTTAGTTGACTTTTCTTTTTGTCGTTTTTAATATCATCATATTGATTGATAAAATCAAAGTGAATTTCTTTTTGATTGTATTCAAAATCAATTACAAATGTCTTTTCTTCAATCCATTCAGCAAATTCATAACAAGTATTGTCTCTAACTTTTCTTTTAGATAGGTTTATTTCTTTGGCTGGCTTTAATCCGTTTTTAAGGTAATAACTCAAACACAGAGTAATGAAATTATCATAGTTAACCCATTCATTTAATTTCTCCCATTCAGTAAAGAACCTATGTGAAAATTCCATCTCTGGAGTGTGTACATCACTAAAATGTTCAGATAATTCAAACTCTATGGTTCTACCTTTGGCACTACTACCTTTAATATTAATAGTTTTATTACATGATAAAACCATTTTAGCCCTTACATTAAATGAAATTTTGCCTTTCGGCTCCACTTTTATTCCTCCAGTGATGTCGTTAAATATATCTTCAATATTAAAATAAGGCTTTGTGTCTTCTAAATGGACTATTTGAGTGCTTAAATCAATGTTTTGATATTTGTGTTTATCATCGTTTTTAAATGCCTTACCATCAATATTAACAACTTTTCTAACATATGACAAAGTACTTACAAACAATCCTTTACCTGTTCTACCTTCAGCATCATCAGAAACCGAACTATCAGTTAATAACAATGCTTTCAAATCAGTTTCAAAAAAATTGTGCATTAGATACCCTGCAAAGCTGCACAATGAGTTTAAGCGCTCTAGGTCGCTATTGGCTATCAAATAATAAAATCTTGCAATTACAGCCCTTTGAATTAATGAAATGTCAATTTGTTTGAAGTTGAGATTTGTAAAATTTCTATTAATTATTTGATTTTCCCAAATGCCCCCTTTAAGGTTTTTATAATCCAATAATTTATAACCACTGGAGGAACACTCAACAAATCCATTTTGATAATACAAAAAGGCTTTTTCTTTCGTATCCTTATTTAAAACAATGTTTGAAGCTGGCAATAATGAAAGTTTTGATTTTGAAAAGAATGTAGCATTTTTTTCAAATACTTCATCTGTTATATACTTCTTATCAAATGTAATTTCTTTATATTTTAATTTGTTTGGCAAACTATCTAAATACTTTATAAAAACCGATTGAATATCATCAATAGAAACTTCTTTAATTATACCATTTTTTAAGTGAATAAATATAAAATCAGTTTCTAGCTTATATTTATAAAAGCCTAGTTGATTGATTACATTAACAAAGTTTTTATGATTGATTTTTGTTTTATTAAACTTCTTTTCTTTGTCTTTTATAACATCATAAAAAATAGTTTTTATAGAGCTAAAATCTATTGTATTATTTAACGAAGTTAAAATGGATCCAATTTCAACTACTTTTTTGGGTTTAGAAACTTTTAACTTATTGTTAATATTTTCCGATATTTCGCTTTTTGAGGGTAAAACATTATCTTTGCTCATTGATTATTTGTTGGTTGGTTGCTAATAAATTAATTGAAAAAAGACAACTTAATTGTTGTCTTTTTTGTTAATGTCAGTAACAGGGTTTATAGTTTCATTTGGGTTGATATGCCCATATTTTAACTCAATTTCTTCGGTATGATTTTTTAAAATAATTTTAAGAGCCAGGATTAACATTTTTTTATCCTGGTTGTTATCCATTGTTTCAATTTCATGTTCTAAACAATCTATCAAATGAACTCTATCTTTTAAGTAGCCAAAATCATTTTTTAAATTGACAACAATTTTATTGTTATCGCCTTTACTATTGATGTTTAAATTAATATCCATTTTTTGAATGTTTATTAAGCATTAAATCCGTTTTGTTTGTACTTTTCTACAACACTAGAATTAATGAAGGTTCTCTTACCTAATTTAATAAACTCAATTTTTCCATCACGTTTTAACCTATTGAAAGTAGGCAAACTAATTCTAAGCACTTCGCAAAATTCTTTTGGTGTGTAATTTTGCTTTTCATGATTAACTTCTTTTTTTTCTAAAAGCTCCAAAACGTTTGAGATGTTGTTTTCAAGTGCTTTAAACCTTGTTTCAGGCACTTCAATTGTAATTACTTTTTTCATTTTTGATTATAATTTTTTAATTTTAAATATTATATTTGAAGACATAATATGATATGCAAAAATATCTAAATAAAATTTATTTAATTAAAAAACGTTTAGGGATTAGACATAAACTTATTAACAATTAAACAAACATCATGACTATAAAAGAAAAAATAACAGGGCTTTTAAAAGAAAAAGGAACAACAATTAGGGATTTGGCAATATCAATTGGAACAACGGAAGTAGGGCTTCATTATATGTTTAAAAACAACTCATTTAAATTTGATACAATTGAGAAAACAAGCAAGTATTTCAATGTGGATATTTCATACTTTTCAGACACTCCATCTAACGAAAATAGACAATTTAAACCCACAAAAAGCAATAAAATAGAGCTTCAAAACCCTTATGAAACATCTATAAAGGCAGAAAAAGTAAAAAATTCTATTATTGAAAATGCTAAAGCAGAGAGCTATCTCCATAATTTAACATTATCTGTTCTAATAATTGAACTATTAAGTAAGTATATTTACAATGGTATTTTTAATAAATACAAAGATTTATTCAACTCGATGTTGATTGAGCTAGACAAAGGAATAGAAACATCAATAGTAGTAGAAAAGCACTCAAATGAATTAAAAGATTTAGTTGACAATTCTGCTATAAATGAAAAAACACTTTCTAATATAAAAAATGAACTTCTAGCAATATTTGTGTTTATTCAAAACAATTCAACTGAAGCTGATATACAAAATAAGATTAATGAGATTGTTGAAATTTCAAAAATGAAACCAAAAAAAAGAAAATAACTTTACCCTTTTCAATGATTTTCATTTGCTCCAGTCAATACCTTTTATAACTCCGTCTATATTTGAAGTGTTTACATAAATAGCAGTCGTTTCAATCTTACTATGTTGCATTAGGGTTTTAAGAGTAAAAGAGTTTACTTTACTTGCCATATAAGTACCAAAAGTATGCCTGGCAACATGAGAAGTTAAATTTTTATTAATCCCTGAAGCTTTGGCTAAATCCTTCAGTAATCTATTATAATATTGTTCGCTTATTTTAAAAGGATTGAGGGCTAAACGGTCTTTATATTTCAAAACAATTTCAACGGGTTTAGAATTTAACTGACCTTCAGACTTAAAAAAGTCATTCAATGTGATGCGAAAAACCTTTTTAGTTTTTTGGCTAATCAATGATATTTCTACTTTGTCTTTGGTAAACAAAATAGTCTTATCATTCAATTTTATCAAATCACTATATCTTAACCCTGTGTAAACACACATAAGAAACATATCTTTACTCCTGGTTAAATATGAATTTTCGTCTTTATCTACAAAGTTTTCTAATTGTGCCACTTCATCAATAGTTAAATACACCCTTTCTCCAGCTTTAGCATTTGTTTTGATGTCTTTGTATAAATTCAGGTCTTTATCTAAAAAACCGCTCCTGGTTGCTTCATTAACTATTGACTTCATCGCTTTATGATACTTTGAAATTGTAGTATCTTTTAATTCAAGAGAATGTAAATGTTTATCAAAGCCACTAATATTGACATAAGTTAAATCAGTGAAGTAAATTATTTTACCGAAATTTTTAAGGTGCTGAAGTGTTGTGTTATAGTATTTCTTTGTGTTGTTAACTATTTTAGGATTGTTTAAATAGCATTTCTCAAAATATTCAATAAAATTTGTTACTAGCTTGTTATTAATAAGTCCTTTTAAAGCATCTAAAGGATAATCAATATCAAGTAACATTTGTTGATTATCGAAGCTTACAAACTTGTTTAAAAAGTTGGTTAAATAAACATTCAGTTTGTGAGCTTCAGGATAACTATTATCAATCCATTTATTATTTGCTCCCTTAAAGTGTCTTTTTTGCACCTTTACACCAGTGCTTAAATAAAGCCTTTTGCCATTTTTAGAACAATCAATATAAATTAATGCCTGGTCTTCAGGCTTAATCGTAGTGTTTTTTCTGTCAAATACAAGGTGAAATTTAGCTTGTTTCATTATTATTGGGTTTAAATATGTAATAAAGTGGGAGCAAAGGGAGCAATAAGGGAGCAAAAATATGATATTTTATGACATTTTAAGACATTTAGAGAAACAAAAAACCCCTGTTTTTGCAGGGGTTTGACACTTATTGATATGTCTAAAAGTGGTACCTCCAGGAATCGAACCAGGGACACAAGGATTTTCAGTCCTTTGCTCTACCAACTGAGCTAAGGTACCTCTCTAATTGGGAGTGCAAAATTATATTTTTTTTTTACTTTAACAAACTATTTTTTGAAATTTTGTTTTAATATTGAACCTCTTTTAATTATGATGCAATCTATTCTATTCATTCTTGTTACTGGCTTGGCTTTCTTTTTTGCTTTCAAAAGCGTTAAACAAATCATCAAAAACATCAAACTAGGTAAGGATGAAGACCTTTCTGACCAACCAAATATCAGATTAAAAACAATGTTAAAAGTGGCTTTCGGTCAATCAAAAATGACGACAAGACCAGTGGCCGCATTGTTTCATTTTATCATTTATGTCGGTTTTATTTTGATAAATATTGAAGTTTTGGAAATTATTATTGATGGAATTACTGGAAGTCACCGAATTTTTATGCCTCTTTTGGGCGGGTTTTATGGTTTTTTGATTGGTTTTTTTGAAATATTGGGTTTTTTGGTAATTTTGGCTTGTTTCGTATTTCTTTACAGAAGAAACATTCAAAAAATCAAACGATTTGCTGGTGTTGAGATGAATGGATGGCCGCTGAAAGACGCAAATTATATTCTTTTAATTGAAATCGTTTTAATGTCTGCCCTCTTAATTATGAATGCGGCTGATTCAGATTTTCAGAATAAATACAGCATGCCAATCAGCAGTTGGTTAGCACCCATGTTTTATGGCTTATCAGAAACCACATCACATACCATTGTTAATATTGCTTGGTGGTTTCATTGGATTGGTATTTTATTATTTATCAATTACATTCCGTTTAGCAAACACTTGCACATTTTCATGGCTTTTCCTAACACTTATTATTCCAAATTGGATGCAGTTGGTAAAATCAATAACATGGAAAGCGTTACAACAGAAGTAAAACTCATGCTCGACCCATCTTTTACTCCACCAGAAAACTATGTTAGTCCAGAAGGATTTGGGGTGAAGGATGTAACGGATTTAAGTTGGAAAAACCTCATGGAGGCTTATAGTTGCACAGAATGCGGAAGATGCACAAGTGTTTGTCCTGCCAATATCACAGGCAAATTACTTTCTCCAAGAAAAGTGATGATGGATACCCGCGATAGGTTGGTAGAATTAGGTAACGAAAAATTAAAAAATGGCGATGATTTTCATGATGGCAAGTCTTTGCACGATAAAATATCGAGTGAAGAACTTTGGGCATGTACCACATGTAATGCATGTGTTGATATTTGTCCTATCAATATCCGTCCTGTGGATATTATCATGCAAATGAGACAATATTTAACTATGGAACAAAGCGCTGCGCCATCGGAATTAAATGGTATGATGACAAATTTAGAAAACAACAGTGCGCCTTGGCAATTTTCGCCAACAGATAGAGCCAATTGGACTCAATAACGAACGAGGTATTTTCCTTTATTATCCACTAAAATGGCTGGTGGTTTGCGCATCAATTCAAAATAATTGTAACCCGATTGCAAATTTTTCCAAAACTCAATTCTAGATGGGTCGAAATTATACATACTGTTTAAATAAGCCCAATTAGATGAATTCATTCTGCATGGATAAATGTGAATGGGAATATTATAATTGGTATCGTTTTGATTAGAATTCACTTGAATATTGCACCAATAAAGTTCTTTAATAACTTCGTTACTCATTGGCAAACAACCTATAGTTAGGCTATCTCCATGCACAAAAATTTGTCCACCATAATTACCTTTTTTCCCTAAAATACTATCGCTTTTATTGGGATAAGACACTTTAAATGAAAGATAAAAACTGCTATATGGGTTATATTGATTGATGTGATAATAACCTTCCGGTATTTGATAATCACCTTCTTGTCTTTTGGGACCTAAATTACCTGAGGTGTTAACTACTTTGTACGTTTTTATTAGCTTGTATCTGTGATGAGCGCTATCTGCTGCCCATAGTTCCATTTCTTTTTCTTTTTTAAAAGCTCTCCAATAAACAAATCTTGGAGGGTATTGCAGCATTTGAGTATTGAATAAGTTTTTCAGTTTATCATCACAAGACAATCTAGCGTTCCAAACTCTTTGATTACCAAGTTGTTTTTCTGTAAAAACTTGTGGTTGGGCTAAAACACTCCCAATCTTCAAGAAAAGCAATAAAAAAAAATAACGCAACAATTTAATCGACAACACTAATTTTAATACTATTTGCCATTGATTTTTTATGAATTGGCATACTTGCAGTATGAACAACAATATCACCATCTTTTACTAACTGATTTTTCTTAAGCACTTCAATAACATCTGTAAATGTTTGGTCTGTACTAACATAGTCGTTGTAATAAAAACCTCTAACCCCCCAAACCAAACTCATGGCTTTTAATAAAACTTCATTATTGGTAAAAATATAAATATCGGCTTTAGGTCTGTAAGAAGAAATTTCAAGAGCTGAATAACCAGAACGGGTCATACCAACAATAGATTTTGCTTTCAAATGGTCGCTCATTCTTACAGCAGTAAAACAAATTTCGTCTGAAACAAAAGTATCGCTTTCAGATGTTGGTTTAGTTCCCTTAAAATAAACCCTTCTATCCTTTTCTACGTCTCTAACAATTTTTTCCATGGTTTCTACCACTTTGATTGGAAAAGCACCCACACTGGTTTCTGCACTAAGCATTACAGCATCTGCACCGTCTATAACCGCATTTGCCACATCGCTCACTTCGGCTCTAGTTGGCGTAGAATTGTATATCATACTTTCCATCATTTGTGTTGCAACAATAACAGGTTTAGCAGATTTAATACATTTCTCAATAATATTTTTTTGGATAATTGGCAAATCTTGTAATGGCATTTCCACACCTAAATCGCCACGAGCAACCATCACAGCATCCGTAACCGCAATTATTTCATCAATGTTCATAACTGCTTCTGGCTTTTCAATTTTTGCTATTACTCTACAATCTTTCCCTTTCTCTGCGATTCTTCTTTTAAGATCTATGATGTCTTCTGCTTTTCTAACAAAAGACAAACCAATCCATTCCACATTATTTTCTAGAGCAAAATCCAAATCCAACAAATCTTTTTCTGTTAAACTTGGAAAAGACATATCCGTATGAGGTAAATTAAATCCTTTTTTTGATTTTAGAGAACCTCCTTCAATAACAGTTGCTTCTACATCAGTGTTATTTATAACCCTATCTATTCTTAATTCCAATTTGCCATCATCCAACAAAATCAATTCTCCAGGTTTTACATCTTTTGCTAAATCTATATATCTGATGGTTATCATTTCTGAATTACCAATCATTTCATTGCATGTTAAGATAATTTTCTTCCCTTTTTCAATAAACACCTCATCATTCTCTACAATACCAATTCTCAATTTAGGACCTTGTAAATCTTGCAATATGCAAATATCGGAATTTAGTTCTTTGTTAATTTCTCTGATATTTTTAATCACTTGAAGATGATCGATATGTGTACCATGCGAAGAATTTATTCTGCAAACATCAACTCCCGCTTTAATCAATTGAGTCAACATTTCTTTAGAGGATGTAGCAGGTCCGATAGTTGCTACAATTTTTGTTTTGTTAAAATTATATTTATACATGAAGGTCTTTAATAAATTCTTTTGTTTTAGTAATATTTTTATAAATTACATCAATATTTTTGATATGTGATGGACTGAATTTGAATACGTTTTCAATTTTATTTGAACTTTGTAAGGATTCTATGGCTTTTGAAAAATAATCATAAATATCCCCTCCTACGCAAATCAAATAAAAATCAAACATTGGCTTTGTTTGCAAAAAATAAGCATTGGTTCCTCGGTTATCTATTAAATGCCAATTCAATTCAACATCTTCAAACTGATAAAAAAAATGCGTAAAATATCCAATCTCGTCATGTTGATTGTTTTTTTCCCAATTAATACTCATTTCAAAATCCATAAAAAAGACTTGATTGATATGCCAAGCAAGACTATAAGATGGCATAGCAGATTTTAATGCTGCGATATGAATATCAAAAGGAAAATTATTTAAATCTTTTTGTTTCAAACTTTACATCAATATACTTGAGCAAAGTTAAGCAAAAATTTTAAAATAAGGTTAATAGAAACTTAAAATTACATCATCAATTTTTTAACGGAATTAAACACTTTTTCAACAGATAAGTCATTCATGCAAGTAATTCCTAATTTGCAAGAGCCTCTATAAAAACATTGGCATTGCTTATCTGGCATTACAATTTCTCCCTTCCCAAACAAATCGAATTCATGTGGGTTGAATATATTATTCATTAAAACTATCTTTTTTTGCAACCCTAATGTTAAGTGCATCCCCATGGTTACTTGCGTAACTATTAAATCGCATTGATTAATCAAGTTTATAAATTGAGGCAATGAAAAATACCCCAAATATTTTGCACCACTTAATTTTTGTATCTCTAAATTCCTTGAATGTTCTTGTTCTCCACCCAACAAAATCACTTCAAAACCTACTGTTATCAGCTTTCTGGCTAATTCAGAAAAATATTCAATAGGCCATAAACGAGTTGTCCAACGATCGCCACAGCCGGTATTTAATCCAACTATTTTTTTACTTCGATTGATATCATTCCAAACAAACCCTTTATCATTGTGGTTATCTAATAAGTAAGGCTCTCCTTTATATTCCAAACCACATAATGCATATATTTCTTGACAATAATTGAATGTATTAGCTTGACTGACATCATCAAACAATCCTGTATGAAACTTATGAAAAGCCAAATCATTAACTGGCTGTGATACATTGTCTTTCAAAATATAACCATATTTTTCTGGCGCTTTTACTTGCAATAACAATGCAGAAGCTTCTTTTTCTTTGTCTAAATTAATGGCAATATCAAATTCAGCATTTTGAAGATAGAGAGCTGAGGCGTAATCGAATTTTAAAATCTCATCAATTGCATTTTTGGGTAAAATAGTAGGAGTCATTGTCAACCAAGTAATTTTACAATTGGGATACATTTTTTTATAAGTAGAAACCAAAGGCGTAGTTCTTATAACATCCCCTATTGCTCCAAGCTTAATTATCAGAATCCTTTTAGAAATTAGAGTAAAAGAAGGACAATCAGAACAGTGGTATCCATTTTCTTTATGTGGATTACAAGGAACATCTCCTTTAAAATGCAAACAATTCGGTTTAAAAATTTCCATAAACAATGTGCTGCAAAATAACGTTATTTGTTTTAGTTTATAAAAAAAACTTGTTTTTATCCTTTTTAAGCAAACTTTTATCCATTTTTTGCGTCTAATACTTAGGTGAAATTTGGACAAAATACTTATTATACCTATTTTTGTAATTCAGATACTTACAATTCGACTTGAAGCGTAATATTAAACATATCATCCTTTTTGTTTGTCTTTTTATTTTTATTGGACAAATCAAAGCAACCCATTTAGTTGGAGGTTTTATCAGTTATCAATATCAAAGCTTAACTTCAACAGGTGCCAGATATTTAGTAACAATAACATCTTATCGGGATTGCAAAGAAGGTTCAATTCAATTTGCTGATAATATTGATGTTTGTTTATACAGAAGAGATAACAGCAGATTGCTTCGTTCTCAAAATTTCAGAATCAAAAGTAAATCAAAAGTAAATCCGATTGGCAGAACCGATTGTCCTGAAGCTACTAATGTTTGTTTGGAGAGGGCCATTTACCAAGAATTAGTAGATATACCAACTAGCTCATTTGGTTATATAATTCAATGGGAAGTTTGCTGCAGAAATACTCAAGTAAACTTAAGAGATGACCCAGCTTCGGGACAACCTTTCATAGGTCAAACTTATCAAACTATTATTCCACCTACAAATGTCAAAAACAGCTCCCCTTTTTTTAGCGAAGTTCCTGTTCCTTTTATCTGCATTAACGACACAACTGAAGTAAATAATTATGCAGTAGACCCTGATGGCGATTCATTGGTTTACAAACTAGCGACACCATGGTATGGAGCTAGTTTAGCTAACAATTTCCCTGGATGTTCACAAATATACTCACCTCCGGTTCCAATTAGCAATACCGATTACAAACTTGGTTTTAATGGACAAATCCCTTTTGGAGCAAATGGCATAGCTCAAATTAATTCAAGAAATGGAATTTCAACTTATCTTGGCAGAAATGTCGGAAATTATGCAGTTGCTATAGATTTAGAAGAATATCGAAATGGCATTTTGTTAAGTTCTACCCGATTAGATTTGCAGATTTTGGTAATTAACTGTACTCCAAATAATAAACCCACTGTCAGTACTTCGATAAATAACCTAACAATTTTAGCTGGTGATCGACTTTGTTTCAATGTAGTATCAAATGATAGAGACAACCACAACATAACCCTAAGCGGTTTAGGAGATATCCTCACTGGCGCCAATGGATTTACTGGGAATAGAGCAACTTTTAGCAATAGAACAGCCAAAGGCAATGTATCTTCAGAATTTTGTTGGCAAACATCTTGCGACCAAGGCAGAACTGAATCTTATTTATTTACAGCACAAGCGGTTGATGATGGCTGCCCATCCAAATTTACAATCCGAAACTTTAATATTATTGTTAGACCTTTTATACCTACATTAAGCATATCTGGCCCTTCCCCTGTTTGCGAAGGCTCCAAAGGCAATCTATATAGGATCAATGCAACTACAGGTATTTCTTCCGACACCAACGGCATTACTTTTGAAACAACAGTGACTAACGGTACACTCAGAGTCCAAAATGGCAGAAACTTAACCATAGACTGGGATTATGGCAAAACACAAGGAACTATTGAAGTGACACCTATTTCTAAATTTGGATGTAAAGGCACACCTTTCACTAGACAAATTGCACTTTTACCTTCTCCTCCAAAACCTGTTATTTTAGCAATTGATACCGTTTGCGAAAACACCAACAAAATATATTCAACCCCATTAACAGCTGGTTTCACATACAATTGGTGGGTTAGCAATGGCAGTGTTTTGGGTGGAACAAGTTCAAATTCAATTAACATTACTTGGGGACAACCTGGCTTGGCAAGTGCAAAACTTATTCAAATCAATTCATCTAATTGTCCAAGCGATACTTCAACATTAAATGTATGGGTTTCTAAGCCAAATACACCGGCAATAATCGGCAGAAAAACAGTTTGCCCAAACACCACACTATCTAATTATTCTGTTGGACAAACCAACTACAACAGCACTTTTCAATGGTGGGTAACAGGTGGTACCATTGCAAATGGACAAGGCACAAGTAATATCCAAATTAATTGGGGAGAAGAAGGTCCCGCCCTTGTTAGAGTATTAGAAACCAATCGTTTTGGTTGTTTAGGCGATACAGTAAATTTTGTAGTTTTAAAAAGTTATGATTTAATTGCCGATAGCATACAAGGCGATACCAATGTTTGTGAATTTACACGAAATGTAACATACAGCGTACCTAACACCAATATGTCAACTTACAATTGGTCAATCATTGGTGGCACTATTGTTTCTGGCGCTGGCACGCATCAAATTGAAGTGGATTGGGGAGTTGCATCAGAAGGACAAATTTCCATGTATGAAGTAAGTACCGATCCTATTAACAATAAACAATGTATCAGCGATGTATTTGTTCTTAAAGTTCATATCAGACCCTATCCTATAGCAAACCAAATCATAGGTCCTGACGAGTTTTGCCAAAAAACAGGAGATTACCTTTATATCTTAAATGGATTTTCTAATTCAAAATACTTTTGGACTATTAACGGATCATCAAATAACATCATTGGTCAAGGCAATGATTCTATGACCATGAAATCTGATATTTTTGGTACATTTAATTTAAGAGTCATAGAAACCTCATTTTATGGTTGTATTGGCGAACCAGTTGACAAAACAATTATCATAAGACCCAAACCAACTACTACACCAATCATTGGCGATACCATTATTTGCTATCCAAATAAAGACAATCACACCTATCAAACAACTGGATTTTTAAATTCAACTTTTGAATGGCTAATTGATGGTGGAAATACTGTTAACCCTTCAAACACAAACATCATAACCATCAATTGGAATGGACAACAAAACAACATTTTATCAGTGATTGAAACTTCTGAATTTGGTTGCCCTGGCGATACTGTTACAATCAATGTGTTCTATGATCAACCATCACTTTATTTAAAATATATCACGGTAAATCCACCTCCAAAACAGGATAACGGCATTGATTTATTCTTTCAGCTTAACAATGCACCTCGTTATAATCAAAACATAATTATTCAAAGAAGGAATGCAAATTCTTTTGAGCAATTTACAGAAATAGATAGAATAGACAAAAACGCAAACATATACAACCACAATAATATCAATACGGATAATAATGCATTTGAATATCGCATTCAAGGTACAGATTTATGTGGCAATCCTTTTTATTCAAATACACACACCAATATTTTATTAAGCGGCTTAAAAACAGATGCTTATGATGTGGAAATGAATTTTACAAATTATTTTGGGTGGAATGGTCGCCCTATTACTTATGATATGTATAGATTATTGGCAGACCGAACACCTTTTGAACCATATGAAATCAGTTTAACTAGCAATACAACCAAATATAGCAATGGATTAGAACATTTCACCCAATGTTACCGTATCAAAGGCACACAAAATGGCACTGACACAAGCACTTGGAGTAATGAAATCTGTTTTGATTTCGAACCATTGTTATTTATCCCCAACGCATTTTCTGTTAATAATGACGAGCTCAACGATCAGTTTTTCATGAAAGGTGGCGCACTAAAAACCATAGATTTTAAAATCTTTAACCGTTGGGGCGAAAAGCTTTTTGAAGGAAAATCACTTGAAGACAAATGGGACGGGACCTACAAAGGAAAACCCCAAGCACAAGGCGTTTACATTTACCATTGTGTTTATACAGATTTTAGAGGTAAAACATATTCGACAAAAGGCACAATTACCCTTTTAAGATAATTCTCCTCTCAACACATTGAGGATATAACCATAATCCCAAGTTGTGCTATACCAACAATCGTCATATCCGTATATAAATAGGATGTTGTAAGTTACAAAAACCAAAAACATCAAAGCAAAAACTATTTTTGTCTTTGAATTTAAAAATACGTTTCGTTGAATAAAAGCCGCTAATCCAAAAGCTAAAAAAGGATAATAATCCACAAAAGCTCTGCCTCCGTATGCGCAACCAAATTGCCACGACCACCAAGAAGCGTTTACATAAATCAACAATAAAAACAAAGCAAGCACACCTAACGTAAAAATTTTATTAATTGGCTTATAAAACAAACCAATAAACGCCAAAATAAAAATAGGTGCATAAGTTAAAAAACCATTCAAAGGCGCAAATAAAACTTCTAAAATTTTTGGAGAATTCCAATTGGTAAAGCCCTCTCCTTTGTATGAATACGTTATCCAATTGCCACTTACATAATGCCAATAAAACATTTGTGGAACAAATACTAAGAAGCCTAAAGCTAAAGATAAAAGAATTTTAGGTGCGCCAATCTTTTTTACATCAGCCCAAGAAACAAGATTGAAATAAAACACTAGCAACATGGCCACCAACAACAAATTTGTTGGACGAATTAAAACCAATAAAGCCATTAATGGAATTACTATTAACAACTTCTTTTCCCGATATTTATTGATGATAAAAAGCAACAAAGCTCCTAAGAAAAATGAATACACATGAGACAAACCAGGATGTTCGATTCCATAAAAATACAGATTGGTGCATAATACCAATCCCAAAACAGCAAACAAAGAAGCTCGTTTATCAAAAAAAGAATTCAAAACAAAATACAACAAAAACAAACCCAACAACATGTAAAACACGCCTGAAAACAACATGGCATTGACATAAGGTTTAGAAAAACCATCCGCCTTCTGCTTAGTTAATTTTGCATAGGCATGGGTTGACAAAAAAAAAGGTAATTGCAAATACGAAATCCCAGAAGTATATTTTGTAAAAACAACTTTTTCATCCTCCAAAAGATAAAAACCACTTCCAGTCAAGGTATCAATTCCGGGAGGTAACGCATCGTAATTCCATTGGTAGATTACCGAAACAGGCAGATACATATAATAACCAGCAGCATCAGCCCACATGGTAGATTTATAAGTAAACACCTTATACTTTGAATTCATATTCAAAGACAGAAACATCCCCAAGGCATACAACAACAAAAAGGTTAAAATGATTTTTTTCAAGAGAGTAAAATTAGCTTTTAATTTAAAAGTCAAAAATAGAAAAAAACAATTAAAAATCTTTAAAACCAAAAAATCTAATTTTGAATCTATGATAAACTCAATCTCATACAAATGACCCAAATTATATCACTCAAAAAAACAGCAGAAATTGCTTTCTGCTGTTTTTTAATTTAACTAAAAAAAGACAATTAGTTAGCGTTTAGCTTCGGCATTTTCATCAACCTTGCTCATAGGTCTGATTATTGAATAAATAGAAGCAAATTTCACTTTTAAAACAGCAATTTGTCTATTATCGCTTCCGGCAAGATCTTTTTCTATCGCATTTTTTCTTGTATTTAAAGCTTCGTACAACACTTTAATCTCATCCCAATTTTCTCTTGAATAAGCATCTTTGTTTGCATCAACTGTATTTACAAAAGTTTCGAATACATTTAAAGCATTAGTCGCATTAACAAAAGCAAATTGCAAATCTTCAGTGATAACATTTTCTCCAAACAAACGATTTCTTAATTGATATTTACTATCAATTTCATTTGCTTGATTAGATTCAGCGATTTTAGTTTCATAAGTCGTTTTAAGAGCAGCATATTTCGCTTTACTCTCTTCTAATTTAGCTTTTTCATCTTCATTCATATTAGCAATTTCTTGTTCTAACAAAGCAATACGTTGATTGTACTCGTTGTTAATACTTTCCCAATTTTCAACAGTGTAGGTATGATCAACTTGGTTGATTGAATCCACATAGCTCACAAAATTTTGTGTTTCTGTTTTTTTTGTTTGATTGGTACATGCCGTTACGCTAAGAAATAAAGCAACCGAAAAAGCCATGTAGTTTATTTTTTTTATCATTTGTATAAATATTATGGGTGCAAAAATGATTCTTTAAAGAACTAAAAACATTACATAAAAACATCTTTTTATTACATAATTAATAATACAATCTTTCAATATCAGAATTCAAATAAAAACAATTCATGTGAATTTTATGACAATATTAAGTATACTCGCATTATGAAATTCTTTTTATCAGTTTTGTTGCTCATCTGTATACTTTTTTCATGCAAAAAAGAACCAGTAAAACAAACTGACAACCCCAATATCGAAGTTGGTGCTTTTCAATTTATGCCTATGTTCTTTGGCAGCAAATGGACTTATAAAATATATGACATGAAGCCCACAAAAACATTAAAAGGAATGGAATACTATAAATACGATTCCGTTCCTGATGTCATATATATTTTTAACACTATATACCAACAAACTGGTTATGCATCATGGTATAAAAGCAAAACGGATATTAACACATTTTACTCAGGCAACAATCGAGTGCTATTTAACACCAATTTTATAGATTCAACCAAGGGCAAACAATTTGTTTTAGGAAAAGACAACAATAGTGCTCAATATATTTATGGTGGTTTAGACACTTTAGAAACAAAGTTTGGCAAAATACCATGCATTGTAACTAGTGGAGAATCCTTCAAATCATCCAAATATATATGGAAAAGGCATTTTGGCAAAGGCTATGGAGTTATGAAATACGAAAGCTTTACCATTCAAAATCGAGACACATTCTATCATACAGTTGATGAACTAGACTCCTATTTTATCAATAGGCCCTAAAACATTGATTTGGCAAATATTATCAAAATGAACAACTCTTTATTTGACAAAGCAAAATATTATAGCGAATTTCGCAGTTAATATTATGGCAATTATAATTACTGATGAATGCATCAATTGTGGAGCTTGCGAGCCTGAGTGTCCAAACAATGCAATATACGAAAGTGGTGTTGAATGGCGTATCAAAGATGGCACAAGTGTTAATGGCACTTATACCCTTTCTGATGGCTCTGTTGTGGAAGTTGATGAAAAATTCCCCCCTATTAGTCAAGAGGTGTATTACATTGTGCCCGACAAATGCACTGAATGTATGGGTTTTCATGAGGAGCCTCAATGTGCGGCTGTTTGCCCTGTAGATTGTTGTGTGCCTGACCCTGAGCGTGTGGAAAGCGAAAATATTTTATTGGAGCGAAAATCCAGATTACACATCTAAAAAAAGATGGCTATTCAAGGCACTTGTTTGCAGACCTTTATTCCGCTAAGGAGCGAGCCAAGATCGGCTGCCGAAATGATGTCTTGTCTTATCTTTGGCGAATCATTTCAAGTATTGGAAACCACACCCGAATGGCTGTTTATTCAAATGGATTTTGATGGTTACCGAGGGTGGATAAGTGCCTCTAGTTTTGATGAATATCAAGCAATGACTCAGGTTTGTGACATTGTTTTTGCGGAGGCATTTTCTGAACAAAAAAGACTCTTTATTCCCTGTGGGGGACAAATGCCTGCCAATGGTATTATTAAAATTGAAGACAACCGATACACCATGAAAACGAATTTGAAACCCAGCCATCATTTACCCATTGGCATTCGATTGAATAAATTGGCTAAATCTTTCATCAACACACCTTATTTATGGGGTGGACGCTCATTTATGGGCATAGATTGCTCGGGGTTTGTTCAAGTGGTTTATAAAGCCATGGACATCATTTTACCTAGAGATACGTCTCAACAAATTGAAGCAGGTGTAACCATCGATTTTAACAAATTGGATGTTGGCGATTTGGTGTTTTTTAAAAAACCAGAGCAACTGAAGGTTTCGCATGTTGGCATGATGTTAGACAAACACACCGTCATACATGCCAGTGGTAAAGTAAAAACCAATGCTTTAGAATCTAAAGGCATTTACAAAGACAGATTGCTCGAATACGATATAATCACCTGTAAAAGAATGATTTAAAAAAATGGATTGGAGTAAAGACCCCAACTGGAAACAACAAAGTAAAAACTCCAAGAAGGTTTTTAAAAAATACCTCAATCAAGCCAATCCATCTAAAATCATTAAATTGTTACCCGAATTGCACGAAGAGGCTTTTAAAACAATTGATTGTTTGGATTGCGCCAATTGTTGCAAAAATCATAGTCCAACTTTTAAAAGTACGGACATTAAAAGAATCAGTAAACACTTGGGACTTAAAGAAACGCAATTGATTGAAAATTACTTAAAACTGGATGAAGACAATGATTGGGTGTTGAAATCATCGCCTTGTACATTTTTAAACCCAGACAATACATGCCAAATTTATGATGTTAGGCCAAGTGATTGCGCCAGATATCCATTTACAGACGAAGATGTTTTCATCAAACGTCCACATTTAACATTAAGTAATTCTGTGGTTTGTCCAGCAGTTTATAAAATTTTAAAAAAATTAGTTGGGGAGGTTTAGCTCAACTCATCGCCAAAATCATTGAAAATACTGAAATCGGTAAGATGAAAATTATTATCGGCTACAACTTTAACCCATTTTTTATATTTCCAATACCAATTCCAACGTACACTTTTCATACCACCTTTGGTTAAATAGGCTTTGATGATTGGATTGACTTTCAGTCTTAAATTTTTGATATTTTGTGTTTCCCAAATGTAATTCAACTTTTCTTCGATGCTATCGCTTAACAACATACTTGAAACAACAGCACCTGTTCCATTGCAACTTGGGCAAAGTTCGGATGTGTTGATATTCATTTCGGGACGCACTCTTTCTCTGGTAATCTGAACCAAACCAAATTTGCTCATTGGCAAAATATTGTGTTTAGAACGATCGGATTTCATCGCTTGGAAAAGGCTTTCGTGCAATTCTTTTTTGTCGTTAGCACTTTTTAAGTCAATAAAATCTATTACAATAATACCTCCCAAATCTCTTAATCTCAATTGTCGAGCGATCTCTTTGGTAGCTTCTAAATTTATTTTAAGTGCGTTATCTTGTTGACTCGTTGCATCAGTGGTTTTTCTTCCGCTGTTGACATCTATCACATGCATTGCCTCTGTGTGCTCAATAATTAAATAAGCACCATTGCTAAACATGACATTTTTACCAAATGCACTTTTTATTTGTTTATCAATTCCAAAATGCTGAAAAATTGGCACTTTGTTATTGTAATATCTCACCAAAGACTCACGTCCGGGAGCTATATTCGTAATATATGATCTTAATTTATTGGCGTAATCCTCGTCATTAACATGGATATTCGAGAAATCATCATTCAATAAATCTCTCAGTAAAGCTTCAGTTCTAGAAATTTCACCTAACACTTTTTTGATAGGTTGCGCATTTCTAGCATTATCAATGAGAATTTCCCATTGTTTAATTAAACCATTTAAATCTGCTTCAATTTCTTCGATGCCAGCTTCTTCTGCAACTGTACGAATAATAACACCAAAATTTTGAGGTTTTAATTTATCCAACATCTGCTTCAATCTTTTTTTATGATTGACATCAGATATTTTTTTAGATATAGAAGTCTTTTTTCCAAAAGGCACTAAAACTGAAAAACGACCTGCAAAAGAAATATCGCAAGTGATTCGGGGACCTTTAGTACCAATTGGTTCTTTGAAAATTTGAACTAAGATTTCATCGCCTTTTTTCAAAACATCAGAAACTTTACCAGTTTTAACAATTTCTTCTTCAGCAGCAAATTCAGCAAGACTTGCATCTTTTAGGCCACCTTGAGTAACAATTTTGGTAAGTTTTTGAACAGATTTGAAGTTAGGACCCAAATCGGTATAATGAAGAAACGCATCTCTCTCATGACCAACATCCAAGAATGCGGCATTAAGATTTGGCATAATCTTTTTAATTTTAGCAAGATACACATCTCCCACCTGAAAAGATGAAACTGTGTCTTCCTTATGTAGCTCTGTAAGTTGTTTGTTAAAAATTAAGGCTACATCAATGCCATTTGAGTTCTTATCTATGACAAGCTCATTCACAACAGTAGTAGTAAAAAATTAAATTAAGAAATTATTTTTTCTTGTGACGATTTTTTCTCAATCTTTTTTTGCGTTTGTGAGTCGCGATTTTGTGTCTTTTTCTTTTTTTTCCGCTTGGCATAATATTTTTATTTTAATATAGGTTATTTAATACTCTGGGCTTTATTTTCCCATAGTTTTGATTCTTCTTTGTTCCCCATCATCGCATAAATTTGACTCAATTCGAGGTAAAACTCTCGATTTTGGGGCTGCAAAGATACTAATTTTTTGAATCTTACAATAGCTTTTTCAAATTGATTTGATTCAACGGCTAATTTACCCAAATAATACAACCCATCTAAATGGTTAGAATCTACTGCTATAACTTCTCTTAAAAGCAAAGCCGGCTTCATCAAATCCATCTGATCTTCGGGTGTTTGCATCTTATTTAGATTATATACACAAACAGCTAAATCAACTTTTGCATCTAAATTATTAGGATTCAAGGTCAAACATTTTTCTAAATTCTCTTTAGATTTTTTGGTCAACATGAGTTCGTTGCTGCTTTCATCATGTTTGTATAATTCCATTAAATAAAAACGAGCAGCTTGCAAATACCGGGAATCATTATTTTGAATTTTAGCTAAACGTTCTGCCAAAACCCCTGCATATAAATACTGTTTCATAGTATCTAGCAATTGAATAGACAACAACAATCTATTAGTATCGTTAGAATTGAGCACATCTGGCTTTACAACATTTGTTGAACTACCAATATTTTTCAAAGTACTTTCAAACTCAGATTGTGTTTGAATTTGCATAGCTGTATTCTTTTTATCAGCTAGGTTTTTGAAATCATAGTTTGCTTCTTTCCTATTGAAGCCAATGAATGACAAAATAGTAATTAGAAAGAAAAAAGCAACCCATAAGGTTGCTTTAATGTAAGAAATTTTCATTATGCAATATTAATCATTATTTTCCTCTTTTTTAGGAACAAAATCTTTAGGAATACTTGATTTAATTTTCTCAACAAAAACTTTTGCGGGTTTAAATTTTGGGATAAAATGTTCATCGATAACTAAAGCTGTATTTTTTGAAATATTTCTAGCCACTTTTTTAGCTCTTTTCTTTAAAATAAAACTACCAAAGCCTCTAAAATAAATATTTTCGCCACTGGCCATGTTATTTTTCATAACTTTGAAAAATGTTTCTAAAGATTCCGATACAATTACTTTGTCGATACCTGTTTTTTCTGAAATTTCTGAGATGATTTCTGATTTTGTCATATTGTTATATATTAAAGTGCTTATTTTTAAATAATTAAACGCAAAACTATGCAAATTGTTTTTGATATTTTAAAATGGTATGAAAAAAATTTCCGAACATTGCCTTGGAGAGAAACTAAAGACCCATATAAAATTTGGCTATCAGAGGTGATTTTGCAGCAAACACAAGTGATTCAGGGGCTTAGTTATTATGATAAATTCATTCAAAAATTTCCAAATATTTTTTCATTGGCAGAGGCTTCCGAAGAAGACATTTTAAAAAACTGGCAGGGTTTAGGCTATTATTCGAGGGCAAGAAATCTTCATAAAACAGCAAAAATAGTTTCTGAAACTCACATGGGTAAGTTTCCTGAAACTTTAGAGGACATCATCAAACTACCTGGAATTGGTTTATATACTTCCGCTGCTATATTATCTATGGCATTTGAAAAAAAACACCCTGTTTTAGACGGCAATGTATTTAGATTTATTTCGAGGTTGTATGCAATTGAAATAGCCATTGATGAACCTAAAAACAGAAAATATTTTATAGACATTTTAACCGAAATGATGGAAGGACAGAAACCTTCAGTATTCAATAATGCAATGATGGAAATGGGAGCTATGATTTGCAAACCTCAAAACCCAGATTGTAATAATTGCCCGGTAGAAAGATTTTGTGAAGCCAAAAAACAAGATATTATCTCAAAATTACCAATTAAAAATCAAAAAATCAAAATCAAAAAACGATTTTTCAATTATTTTTTAATAGAGGAAGCCGATTTTTTCTACATACAATTAAGAACAGACAATGATATTTGGCGACATCTTTACCAATTACCATTGATAGAAAGTGAAAAAGCCTTGGATATTGAAGAGATAATTAAAACAACAAATGAGCAATGGAATTACAAGGTTCTTCAAAACATTAATTTAATAATGTCAACCCATCATATTCTGACTCACCAGAGAATTCATGTTCAGTTTTGGCGACTAAAAGTTAAAGAAATTGATTTTAAAAAATCTGAAAACTATATAAAAACCAATCACTTAGAATTTAAAAAATATCCCATACCCAAATTGATAGAAAAAATAATATTACATTTGTAGCCGTTAATGGTCTCAATTTTAATAAAAGTGTATGGTAAATAAAGTATTTCTCCTTGGTAGATTAGGTAAAGATCCTGAAGTAAAGTATCTTGACAATAGTAGAGTTGTAGCAAATTTTTCATTGGCCACTAATGAGGTTTTTTTGGATAAATCGGGCAACAAAGTTGAACAAACAGATTGGCACAATATAGAAATGTGGGATGCTTTAGCAAAAAATGCTGAAAAGGTATTAAAAAAAGGAAGAACTGTTTTTATTGAAGGCAAACTTAAAAATGAATCGTGGTTAGACAAAGACGGCAACAAAAAAAGTGTTGTTAAAATAAGAGCGCTACAATTTCAAGTTATTTCATCTCCTTCAAATCAAGGCAATGAAAACAATTCTCAATTCAACAATCACGATATTCATTCAGACGAAAACACATAATAATTAGAGTGACTTTATAAAAATGGCAGAAGACCCTTATCCCCTTTTTTCAATATTAAATCCTTTGCAAATACTGAGTACTGGCTTGCAAAATGTTGACCCTATATATATCATAGGCTTATCATTTTCAATTATTGTTCTCATATTTTTATCCGCATTATTTTCAGCTAGTGAAAATGCTTTATTTTCTCTTAATCATCAAGATATTGATAGATTAAACAAAGAGAAAGCAAGTACAAGTAAAGCTATTATCAAACTTTTACAACAACCCAGAAAACTATTAGCAGCAATACTGGTAGCTAATAATTTTGTCAATGTATCTTTGATTATAATAGCATCTAAATTAATTGATACAGTTTTTTTATTCAAAGACAAAAATGTTGAATTTCTTGTCAAAGTATTATTAGTAACTTTTATACTATTACTTTTTGGAGAGGTAATGCCAAAAGTTTATGCCATCAGAAAAAACATCAAGATTTCTAGATTAATGGCTATCCCTCTTTTGTTTTGCGAAAAAATATTCACTCCCATTATTTATCCATTATTAAGATTTACTTCCTTTATAGACAAACGCGTTAAAATTCACGAACACACTGTTTCTGCTGATGAACTTACACATGCCATTGATATTACCTCAGATTCTAAAACAGGGATACAGGAACGTGATATTTTAAAAGGAATTGTTAGTTTTGGGAATAAAACAGTTCGTCAAATCATGAAAAGCAGAGTAGATGTCTCTGCTTTAGACATTCAAATGAATTATGAAGAAATGTTGATGAAAGTTAACGAATGGGGATACAGTCGTTTCCCTGTTTACGATGAAACATTTGATGATATTTGCGGGGTTTTGAATATCAAAGAAATATTACCTCATTTGCATGAAGGCAAAACTTTTAATTGGAAAAAACTTCTTAAACCTGCTTTCTATGTGCCCGACACCAAACGAATTGATTTATTGCTAGCAGAATTTCAAGAAGAAAGAAACCACATGGCGATTGTTGTTGACGAATATGGCGGAAAACTTGGTATTGTTACGATGGAAGACATTCTAGAAGAGATTTTTGGCGAAATAAACGATGAGTTTGATGAAGAACAAATCAGTTACAGCAAAATAGACAATAACACTTACATCATAGAAGGTAAAATTTTAATCAATGATTTTTGTAAAATCACTGAAACAGATGATGATTATTTTGATGAAATAAAAAACGACTCCGAAACTGTTGCAGGTCTTATCATGGAACTTTCAGGTAGAATTCCACAACGCGATGAAACAATAAAATACAAAATATTTAGTTTTATAATCGAAGCAGCTGATAATCGAAGAGTGAAACGCATTAAAGTTGTGATAGATAGACCATGAAAAAACTTCTAATCATTTTAGTTTTTATAATTGCGTCATGCAATGGCGATGTTTCGACACCCAAACCGCATGCTTACCCACGCTTTTATTTCCCTGAAAAACAGTATCAAATCTTTGACAGTGTTGCACCATTTAGTTTTTTGTATCCTACTTATGCCATGATTCAAAACCATCAAAATGAGGATACTAACTGGAATCCATATTGGTATAACATTCATTACATACCATTTAATGCTACCCTTCACCTCAGTTATTTATCTTTTAAAAACAGGGATGAATTTAATGATTTATTTAACGATACTCGGAAATTGGTTTATAAACACGACATCAGAGCCGAAGAAATTCAAGAAACTGAAATAATCAACCAAAGCGCTGATATTACTGGCATTGTATACGAATTGAAAGGCAATACGGCAACTAACTTGAATTTCTACATCAGTGATGGCAAACAACACTTTTTAAGAGGCGCCTTATATTTTAATGCTAAGACAGAAATTGACAGTATTCAACCCGCTTTTGACTTCTTAAAAACAGATATCATTAAATTGATTGAAACTACAAAATGGCGCAATCCATAACTTTTTGAATTGTGCAAAATAAGTAGACAAAACCTTTCTCTTCTTCAATACCTTTGCAGTCATCATGCAAAATAGCTCCAAACTTATTAAAAGTGCCCTTATCTCTGTTTATCATAAAGACCGTTTAGATATCATTGTTCAAGAATTAAACCGCTTAGGCATTCAGATTTTTTCGACTGGTGGCACACTCAAATTTATTAATGATTTAGGAATAAAAGCTACTGCAGTTGAATCCTATACTGGATTTCCTGAAATTTTGGATGGCAGAGTAAAAACATTGCACCCCAATATTTTTGGTGGCATTTTAGCACGAAGAGATAATCCACAAGACATTGAGCAGCTTGAAAAACATCAAATTTCAAACATAGATTTAGTGATTGTTGATTTATATCCCTTTGAAGAAACCTTAAAAAACACAACTGATGAAGCAGAAATCATCGAAAAAATTGACATCGGTGGAATTTCTTTGATAAGAGCTACAGCTAAAAACTTTAATGACACGGTAATAATTTCTGATAGAGATCAATACAATGAATTTATTGAATTATTAGAAAAGAAAAAAGGTCACACTGATTTAGCAGACAGACAATATTTTGCAGCCAAGGCATTTTTAACCTCATCTCATTACGACACGAGTATTTTTAATTATTTCAATAAAAAAACACAATTACCTGTTTTTAAACAAAGTATAACCCAATCTAAAACATTGAGATATGGCGAAAATCCGCATCAAAAAGCGACATTTCATGGCAATTTAGAAGACTTATTTATTATTCACAATGGCAAAGAATTGTCATACAACAATTTGGTGGATGTAGAAGCTTCATTAAATCTCATTTCAGAATTTAAAGACCCTACTTTCACCATCATCAAACACACCAACTCTTGTGGATTAGCTAGCAGACCAACCATGAAAGAAGCTTATTTGGCAGCTTTAGCGGGCGACCCAACTTCAGCTTTTGGAGGCGTTTTAGCTTGCAACCAAACCATAGATTTAGATGCAGCTCAAGAAATCAATCAACTTTTCTTTGAGGTAATTTCTGCTCCTTCATACACCCAAGAGGCTTTAGATATTTTAAAACAGAAAAAAAACAGAATCATCCTTGAAATCAAAACACAAACTGAGAATAAAACCATGTTTAAAAGCCTTTTAAACGGTGTTTTAGAACAAGATATTGATTGGAGTTCTGAAAAATCTAACACTTTTAAAATAGTTACTAATGCCACACCAACAATTGAAGAAATGAGTGATTTAGAATTTGCTATTATTGCTGTTAAACATTTGAAATCTAACGGCATTACTTTGGTAAAAAACAAACAACTGATTGGCATGGGTTGCGGTCAAACCTCTAGAATTGATGCCTTAGAATCTGCAATCAAAAAAGCCAAAAACTTTGGTTTTGAAACACAAGGAGCCGTGATGGCATCTGAAGCATTTTTCCCATTTCCTGATTGCGTAAACATAGCTGCATCGGCTGGGATTAAAGCAATTGCCCAACCAGGCGGCAGTATCAAAGACCAAGACAGCATAGACGAAGCCAATAAACACCAGCAAGCCATGGTTTTAACAAGTATTAGACACTTCAAACATTAAAAGATGGACATTCTGTTTTTACATGGTGCTTTAGGTTGCAAACAACATTGGATGCCACTTATTGAAAAGTTTAAAGATGAATATAACATTCACAATATTGACTTTGTAGGGCATGGTATAAATTCAGAAGAAACTGACATCACGCTTGATGATTTAGTTGACCAAATCAAACGCTACGTTCAAACAAATATTGAAGGTAATTTCACAATCGTTGGATATAGTTTGGGCGGTTATGTTGGTTTAAAATTGGCATTACAAAACATCGAAGGTTTAAAAAAACTGATTTGCATTGCAACGCAATTAGACTGGGATGAAGTAAAAGCATTGAATGAAAACAAAAAAATCACCACCGAAAACTTTATGCCAATCAAAGAAAAATTGGCATCAGAACATCAAGCAAGTTACGAAGCCATAATTAAAACAACGCACAACATTTTGGAGTCAATTGGTAAAAAACCCATATCACCCAATTCATTTGAGCGAAACCAAATCCCATTATATTTTCTTATTGGAGAAAAAGACAAAATGGTGAATCTAGATTTCACCAAAGATTTTTGCTTAAATATTTCAAATTCCACTATCTTTTCACTTCAAAATCAACCACATTTGTTAGAAAAAATGGATGTGGAGGTTTTAACCCAAAAAATCAAGGCGATAATTGGAGTCTATTGATTTTATTTTGTCTTGTTTTGTAAAGATGAAGCTTTAGCAAATAAATAGAAACTAAATCAATTTCCCATTTTCGGAATTATTTTCCAAAATTAGAATATCCAACTATTAATTTAAAAAAATATTATCAATAGAAATGCATTTGTTTAAAATAAAACTTACTTAAAATTTAAGTTTCAAATACTCTAATAAATCAAAATATGGTTTCATATCATTTTTTTTATTAGTATTGCATCTGTATGAAAAGAAATCAAACCATATTAACTTGTCTTTTATGTTTCATAATGATGAATCTGCAAGCAAAAGAGCTAAAATACTTAGGAGTGGCTGTAACTAATAGTGTTACCGCATTGCCTTTTTCTGGTTTTCCAAAATTATTTCATAGCCAATTTCATCCTGGTATTACGCTGTCTACGGGTTTTAATTGGACCGAAAAACCTAAACACAATTTGATGCAAAGTTTTAAATTGGGTTATTTACACCACCGATTTATTCAAAAAAGCATCATGCTTTATTCTGAATTTGGCTACAGACATAAAACCACCGAAAAACTGGGATTGAGCGTTGCTGTTGGCGGTGGTTATCTACACATGATTCCTGGAGACGAACAACTGCGCATGAACGCTGAAGGGGATTGGGAAATGATTAAATTAAAAAGTCGTCCTCAAGCGCTAATAAGCATCTCTATGGGCGTTGATTATCAAATTACAGATAATGGTATCAGGGCTTTTGTGCGTTATCAAAATATGTTACAAACGCCTTTTGTGCCTGGTTATGTGCCGCTACTCCCCTATAATGTATTTCATTTAGGTGCAACAATTCCTATGAAATTAATTAAGAAAGGAGGCAACAATGCTCAATAAATTGAAATTAGCAACTGTCATAGGTATTTTGCTTTTAACTTCTAACAGCTGCAAAAAAGCGATGGTAGAAAAAAGCGAACCCTGCAATTTGTCTATCAACGATAGCAGTTTGAATCATCCTAAAAATGCCCTTTTTACACAATTGCTTTTAAAATATAAAAAACTGGGATTGCCTGGGATTGCCATCGTCATAGAAGATGAAAATGGGGTTTGGATGGGCAGTGCAGGCAAAGCAGACATCAAAGAAGGCGTTGATTTCAAACCTTGCACAGTAGCCAAAGTGGCGAGTATTACCAAGATGATGTTTGCTGCAGCGGTGATGCAATTGAGAGAACAAGGCATTGTAAACTTAGATGATAAAATTTCCAAATGGCTTGACAAAGAAATTATAGACAACATAGAAAATGCGGAGCATACGACCATTCGAGATTTATTGCAACATAGTTCAGGTATTTTTGATATCATAACAGATAGTGAGTTTTATTTAGCAGTTTTAAATAATCCTAACAAAAAATGGGAAGGCAAAGAATTGGCTAAATTTGCGTACGGAAAACCTGCTCTATTTAAATATGTAGAAAACCCAACTAAAGGCGCTTATAGCAATACCAATACGCTTTTATTAACCATGTGTATTGAGTCTATTACGGGTAAAAACCACAATGAGTTTATGCGCAATTTGGTAATCAACAAAGTAGGCATGAGCAATACTTACTACCAAGCACACGACAAATTACCAGCCGATGCCGCACAAGGTTATTTTGATTTATACAACAATGGCACCATTGTAAATGTATCCAATTTAGTAACAGGAAGTGGCAACGGGTATGGGGGCATCTACAGCAACGTTTTAGATTTACACAAATTCATGCGAGCTTTATTTATTGAGAAAACATTGGTTAATCAGGCCTCATTTGAAATTATGAATACTTTTATTGATGACGATGAAAATGGCGATTTAGGAGTTGGTCTTTTGCGTCAAGGCAAGAAAAATCCGAGTGGACATTTAGGTGTTGGGCATAGTGGAAGAGATTTAGGATACAGCGGAGGTGCGCATTATTTCCCTACAAAAAACAACCGAATTTTCATCAATTTAGTCAACTATGGCACCAATGGTGACACTAAACTAAGAAAGGTTTTTTACGACATGAGAGATGAGTTTGCCTTTGAAATCAGCAATTATTAACAGATGCATCCTTATTTTCTGAATCTAAAAACAGAAGACCTTAAAATCAAAATCCATTATGAAGATTTACTTTTGTTTTCAGGATCTTGTTTTTCGGAAAATATTGCCACTAGATTGCAATCCTTAATGTTTGATGTGTATGCACAACCCAATGGCACCATATTTAATCCCATTAGCATTGCAGAACCTATTACTAGAATTATAAATTATCAAGTTTATGATGAAAATGCAATCATACAAAGAGATGATTTGTTTTTTAGTAAATTTCATCATGGCAGTTTTTATGCTAAGGATTCAAGTGATTTAATAAAAGAAATTAACGAAAGTCTTCATTTGTTTGAAACCAAACTCCAAAAAGCTAAATTTCTATTTTTAACCTTTGGAAGCGCTTTTGTTTATGAGCTAACAGACAGCCAAGAAATTGTTGCCAATTGCCATAAATTACCCCAAAACAGATTTTCAAAAAGGCTATTAAGTATTCAAGAAATTGAGGCAGTTTATCAGCCTATTTTAAAACATTTAGCAGATGTAAACCCTGATTTAAATGTGGTATTAACTGTTTCGCCTGTTAAACATTTAAAAGATGGGATTGTAGAAAATCAATTGAGCAAATCCACACTGTTATTGGCAATCCATCAATTAAAAAGCACCAATCCAAATGTCTCATATTTTCCTGCATACGAACTTGTAACAGATGACTTGAGAGATTATCGTTTTTATGAAAATGATGGTGCGCACCCCAATCAATTGGCAATAGATTATGTTTTTGAGAAATTCAAATCCACTTATTTTTCAGAAGAAACGAGGGTTTATTTTGATGAACAATTAAATTTCCAGAAACTAAAAAACCACAAACCAATTCAAGAGCAAGGCAATGCATATGAAGCATGGATAAAACAAGTGAAAGAAGTGAAAGAAAAATTAAATGATAAATATTCAAAAAAACCAATAATTAGAATCTATTAGGGAGTATTATCGAGAAATCTTATCATCGAATCATCATTCCATCATATAATCGTATAATCAGATCATCATACAATCTAAATCAACTCAAAACTAAAAGTATTTTTCACTTCCTTACCTTCTCTCAGTTCCACAGTGTATTTCCCTTTTTTGTAATCAGGTTTTTGAGTAAAATTGTGTTTGATTTTTTGTTGCGTACCATTAAAAATAACTTTTTCTTTAAACGTATAGACATCATCAATGTCCATTAGTTTGCTGTTATCATTACTTAAAATAATTCCATCAGGATTTTTTATTCTTACGATGTATTCTTTCTCAGTTTGTTTTTCGGTTAGTTTATTACCCAAAACATCAAAAGTAATTTGAAGACGTTCTACTTTCTTGGCTTTAAAAATGGGTAAGAAAACGCCTTTCTTTTCATATTGTGGCACTACAATAACAGGTCCGACATTTGGTTGAGCTGCAATATCCACTTTATTTGACAGAGTAGTTTTTTGTTTTTCCAAAAAGGCAATTTGAGCTTCTTGTTCTAACATTTTAGCCTTATAGGCATCTGATTCAAGATTCAAAGAATCCATTTGCTTTCTGAAAGAAATATTCTCATTTTTAAATTTCGACAAACTGTCTTTCAATGAACGCATGGAACTCACAGAACCACCACCACTCAAAGCACTTCTTAGCGAAGCAATCTTTTGTTCCTTTTCTCTTAGCAAATTTAGCAAACTATCATTATTTCCTTGATACATTGCTATTTCTAATCTTAAATTAGCGACCTTATCTTGCTCAACAGCCAATTCATTGTATAAACTATCTTTCAATAATTGAAGAGCACTTAATGAATCTAATCTAGAACTTGCAAAAGCTGTTGATTTTTGCTCTTTGTTCCATAAAAAAAAGTTGGAAACAGCAGAACCTCCTAAAAGCAAAGCCAAGAGAGCAATCCATATTTTTTTAGATTTTCCGCTTGATTGATTGTTTTGAATTTCGTCCATTTTTATAATTGATTACTTTGCAGCAATATTAATAAATCTGACGGACTAATACTAACTTGTCTAACTTTTAATCGTTTACGGGTTAAAATTCCTGTAGGATATGCTTCAATAAAAAGTTTTTGATTGATTTTCAAAGTAGATTGACCGACCATCCAGTTTAGAGCACTTCTTCTTTTGAATGCCCTTAATTCCTTAGGAGTTTCACCATAATTAAGTGTTACAACATTGATTTTATCACCAAAATCTTTGACAATTTCCCTCAAAACAGTTGTATCTTTATCAAACCCATCTTGACCAAAACGCCAAACATAAATGTAAGTTGGTTTCTTTTTGAATTTTTTAATTGAAATAGTTTTTCGTTCCTTTTCAGTGGTTTCAAATTTAAATTTTTTGATTTTTTTACCAACAACTAAGGCGTTTTTTACTTTAGCGTCTTCATCCAATATCAAAGTAACGAATTCCCCAAATGGATCGATGTGTTTCACTATATATTTTCTACCTTTTCTTTCAAAAAATGTTTGTCCATTTTTTCTTTGAATAGGCACCACATTATCTGGTAATTCTGGCACTTGATAATCGCCTATCAAAATAAAATCAACTTCCGAATCATTATATAAACCGTTACAGTTGGCATCTTTTATCCCTATTCTAAAACTATCATTTTCGTTTTTGAAATCTCCTGCAATGCAATTGATTCTTTGTTCTCTGAAGCTGTACATCGAACCTGCAAAAGATTTGCTACCGCTGTTAACCTTGTAATAATCATCAATCAAAGTAATGTATCTATTATTGAAATTAAAATGAAAGCGACTGATATTCAGTGTGTAATTTGCTTTCCTAAATTCAGGATGAATCAGTTTGATATCTTTATTTTCCGTAAAATGAAAAAATGAATCTGGGGCACCATCATCGGATAAATCCAAATTATGGTTTCTATCAATCCATATCAAAGTGGGTTTTCCATCTCGTTTGTTGTTACCAATGATGGCAAAAGCATATCCAGGCAAAGTTTTTCTAGAGGTAAGTGCTCCAAAATAAATAAAAGCATAATTAGTATCCGTAACACCGGCCATATTGGGCAAAGTTGCATAAAATTTATTGGGTTCTTTTTTAGTATCTACACCAATATTGATTGGGTCTTCAAAAGGTTGACCTTTGTATCTATATACCGCAACTAAAGACTGCATTTTGCGCCCTTTTTCATCCTCGACATATTTATCCAAAACCACTTTTTTTCCAAGTGTATTTTGACTCCAAAGTTTGAGAGAAAAAATAAACGATAATACTAATAAAAATGCAAAGCGCATGCTTAATCTCTTCTGCCTAAAAATATAGAAAGAAAATACATCAAGTTTGCCAAAGCACCCATAGCAGCTACTACATATGTCATAGCAGCCCATTTCAATGAATCTTTAGACCCTTCATATTCTTGACTTGTTACAATACCATTGTTTCTCATCCAAGCCAAAGCTCTTTTACTTGCATCAAATTCCACAGGCAAAGTAACCATTGCAAACACTGTTAAAAAAACATTGGCAGCAATTAAAACCAACAGAATTGTCATACCCATTGCATTGCCTTTATAAAACATAGCACCACCAGCAACCAACATGATCATATTGGCAAACTGCATCACTCTAGCGCTTACATTTACAGCAGGCACCAATTTACTTCTTAAACCTAACCATGCATAAGCTTCAGCATGTTGAATGGCATGTCCACACTCATGGGCAGCAACAGCCGCAGCTGCAGCATTGCGTTCGTGATAAACAGATTCACTTAGGTTTACTGTTTTATCTAACGGATTGTAATGGTCTGTTAATTTACCATTTACTTGTTGAATTTTAACATCTCTGATGCCATTATCTGCTAACATTCTGGCAGCAACTTCTGCCCCAGACATATTATTTTGTAATCTCACTTTAGAATAATGTTCAAATTTTGATTTTAGTCTGTTGCTTACAAACATACTGACTAACATTACGACAATCGCAATAATAAAGAATCCACTCATAATTTATTTTCTATTTTTATTTGGTTATTTTAATCACAACAATTATCATACCTATCAAAAACATGACAATAGAAATTCGATTAATGCCATGCATCATCTTTAAATAGCTCATATTGTTAATAGAATTTGAATTGTTGGTATCATCTGCATTATTTTCTGCAATTTTGTCAGATGTTTGATTTTCAAATTCAGGCTGTTTTTGAAAAGTCAGATATGACCATATTTTCTTTGAAATTGACATAATTAATTAAGTGGGGGATAAATGATTTTATCTTTGATAACAATAGCCATTGGGTATTTGTTTTTGATGAGATTAAACAAACTCATACACTCAAACTTGGTTTTGTATAAACCAACATAAACTTTAAAATTTGGTTCATCCCAAACCACTTCGCAATAATGAGAAAACTCAGTTTCAAAACGCGCTTTTATTGATTCAGCCTTAGCCCTATTATCACCACTGTATATCAAAATATGATAGCCGTCAATTTTGGTATCTGGATGTTTTCTTTTAGAAATCCGACTTTGCATCAATCCATCTAAACCAGCTGGTTTTTTAACAACTATTTGAGAGTAAGCCTCGTGGCTCAACAAACTAATAAAGGCTATTAATAAAAAACGTTTCATTATCTTTTCTTTTGAACTTCTCTTTCTTGTTTACGTCTGTCAGCTCGGCTTAATTTGGGTTCCTCACCCATACCATTGGTAGAAACACCTTCTAAATTACTTGCAATTTGATTGGTACGAGTCAATTTCATTTTGCTCATATCCGTTTTTTGAGGTTGTTGAGCTTGCTGAACTTTTTTATTATCCTCAGAAGAAATCCTAGATTTAAATAAAGCAGAAAGAATCTTATCATTCATTCTAGAAACTAAACTTTGGAACAATTTAACTGACTCAATTTTATAAATCAACAAAGGATCTTTTTGTTCGAAAGTAGCATTATTAGCTGCTTGTTTCAAATCATCCAGTTCTCTTAAATGGTCTTTCCATTCATCATCTATAATTTCAAGAGAAATGATTTTTTCGTATTCTTTAGTCAAATATTCACCTTTAGAATCGATGGTCTTTTTTAAATCAACAGGAATGCCCATGTTTTTCAATCCATCTGTAAATGGAATCATTACATAGCCAACTTTTTCTCCCTCTGTCGCATAAATTTTATTCAATACAGGAAGTGCAACTTCTTTGATTTCGTCTTTTCTTTTTTGGTAAGTATCAGACAAATAATCGTACAATTCATCAGCCAACTGATCAGCTTTTTTAGATTTAAACTCATCAGCAGCAAAAGGAATTTCAACTGCAAAAGAATAAGCTAAATCATATTTTAACCCTTCAAAATCATCAGAACCTTTTGATGTAATTACTTTTTCATCACACCAATCAGAAATCATATGGCGAATATCCAACGACAATCTATCACCCAACAAAGCGTTTCTTCTGCGTTTGTAAACCACAGTTCTTTGTTTGTTCATGACATCATCATACTCTAGCAATCGTTTACGCATGCCAAAGTTATTTTGTTCCACCTTTTTCTGACTTCTTTCGATCGTTTTGCTCATCATGGAATGTTGAATTACTTCACCTTCCTTGTAACCAAATTTATCCATCAATTTAGAAGCTCTATCACTTCCAAACTTACGCATCAAATCATCCTCTAATGAAACATAAAACAAGGAAGAACCTGGATCACCTTGTCGTCCTGCACGACCTCTCAACTGTCTGTCTACCCTTCTTGAATCATGTCTTTCTGTACCAATAATTGCCAAACCACCAGCTTGCTTAACGGCAGTACCAATTTTTATATCCGTTCCCCTTCCAGCCATGTTGGTAGCAATAGTTACCGCACCTGGCAAACCAGCTTCTGCAACTACTTCTGCTTCCCTTTGATTTTGTTTAGCATTCAACACATTGTGTTTGAGGTTTCTCAACTTCAACATTCTTGACAACAATTCAGAAATCTCAACCGAAGTTGTACCCACCAATACGGGTCTGCCCTCTCCTGTTAATTTCACAATTTCATCAATTACAGCATTGTATTTTTCACGTTTGGTTTTATAGATTAAATCATCAAAATCCTTTCTAGAAATTGGTTTATTGGTTGGAATTACCACCACATCTAATTTATAAATTTCCCAAAACTCACCAGCTTCTGTTTCTGCTGTACCTGTCATCCCTGACAATTTGTGATACATTCTGAAATAGTTTTGCAAAGTGATGGTAGCAAAAGTTTGCGAAGCCGCTTCAATTTTAACATTTTCTTTGGCTTCTATGGCTTGGTGTAATCCATCGCTGTATCTTCTGCCCTCTAAAACACGACCTGTTTGTTCGTCTACAATTTTAACTTTTCCTTCAACAATGATGTATTCAATATCTTTTTCAAATAAAGTATAAGCTTTTAACAATTGATTAATCGAGTGAATACGCTCTGATTTAACGGAAAAATCTCTCATCAATTCTTCTTTCTTTTTAGCTTTATCTTCAGCTGAAAGAGTAGATTTTTCGATGTCTGCAATTTCACCTCCCACATCAGGTATGATGAAGAAATCTTTTTCCTCTCCTGATTGCGTAATCATTTCAATACCTTTTTCGGTTAATTCAACTTGGTTGTTTTTTTCATCAATTACAAAATACAACTCAGCATCTGCTTTTGGCATTTCCTTTTGTTGGTCTTGCAAATAATAGTTCTCTGTTTTTAACAACAAAGCCTTCATACCTTGTTCGCCTAAAAACTTAATGATTGCTTTGTTTTTTGGCAAACCTCTATGTGCTCTGAGCAAAGCCAAACCACCTTGTCCTTCTTTTTCACCTGTGTTTCCTGCTTCTATCAATCTTTTGGCTTCGTTGATAAATCCATTGACAGCTTTTTTCTGAGCTTCAACCAGTTTTTCAATTCTTGGTTTCAAAGCTGAGTACTCTTGAATATCTCCTTTAGGCACCGGACCAGAAATAATCAAAGGCGTTCTTGCATCATCAATCAATACAGAATCCACCTCATCTATCATCGCATAATGGTGTTTGCGTTGCACCAATTCCTCGATGTTATGGGTCATGTTATCCCTTAAATAATCGAAACCAAATTCGTTATTTGTACCGTATGTAATATCCGCCAAATAGGCTTTTCTACGTTCATCACTATTTGGTTTGTGATAATCTATGCAATCTACTGTAATCCCATGAAACTCAAATATTGGTCCGTTCCACTCACAGTCTCTTCGAGCCAAATAATCGTTTACAGTTACAATATGAACCCCTCTTCCGCTCAAAGCATTTAAATAAGCAGGCAATGTAGAAACCAATGTTTTACCCTCACCTGTTGCCATTTCAGAAATCTTACCTTGATGCAAAACCACACCACCAATTAACTGAACATCGTAATGCACCATATCCCATTTAATTTTACCACCAGCAGCTAACCATTCATTGGCATAATGGGCTTCGTTGCCTTTGATTTTGACATTCTCTTTTCTAGAAGCTAATTGTCTATCCATATCATTGGCTTTTACAACGATTGTTGGATTATCGGCAAAACGTCTGGCAGTTTGTTTAACTACAGCAAAAGCTGCGGGTAATATTTCCAACAAAACGATTTCTAATTGTTTGTTGCGTTCCAATTCATTTTGTTCGTTTTCGCTCAATAAACGATCTTTTTCAACCACATCATTCACATCCAATTTGTCTACTTCTGCCTTAATGTCACTAATTTTTTGGTCGATAACAGACAATTTATCTGCAATAATTTGTCTCAACTCCATTGTTTTGGCCCTTAATTCGTCATGCGTTAAAGCATTAAAGGAATCATAGTGTTCATTAATTTGTTCCACATAAGGCAATATGCTCTTAATGTCTTTCTCACTCTTGCTACCACCAAGTAGTTTAGATATATTTTTTATCAGCGAATTAATCATAAAAATGCAAAGGTATTATTTTTTAAGTGTTATTTTTTCAAATATTGATGATTCAATTACCATACCATTGTGAATAATACGACCTTGTATCAAACACAGATTGTAAAATTATTTTTTCAATAAAAAAAAATTAAAATACCCCAATTGATTTTTTTATATATTTGAGCATCTTAAATTACAATGAAAAACATCGAACAAAAACTTCGAGAAACTTTAGACAAATCGATAGACAACAAGAAAATATTTGGAACTACCTTTTCAATTGAATATAAAAACACAACTTGGGAAGGGGCTAGTGGAAATTTGCAAGTTGAAAATCAATTTTTCATTGCTAGTACAACTAAACTTTTTGTTACAGCGGTTATTTTAAATTATGTTTCAAAAAACCTTATCCAACTAGATGCCAAAATAAGTCAATATTTGTCAGCAGACATTTTAGAAGACTTACATATTCTGAATAACGTTAATTACAGTTCTGAAATTACAATCAAAAACCTATTAGCTCATACATCTGGATTGCCTGATTATTTTCAAACTAAAAACAAATCAGGCAGAAGCTTAGAAATGGATCTAAAAGAAGGGAACGACCAATTTTGGACTTTTGAAAAGTGCATTGCTTTATCAAAAACACTTGAACCTCAATTTAAACCTAATCAAAAAGGCAAAGCACATTACTCAGATACGAACTTTCAACTTTTAGGCAAAATCATAGAGAACATCAGCCAAAAACAACTAAATCAAGTTTTTGAAGAATTGATATACACACCACTTCATCTTTCAAAAACCTACTTATATAAAAATGAAAACGATACTCTTCCAATATCTTTTTATTACAAAAACAATCCTCTTTTAATCCCTAAAGCCATGACTTCATTTTATGCAGATGGTGGCATTGTATCTACTGTTTCAGAATTAATGTCTTTTATTAAAGGCTTTTTTCAAGGGCAATTATTCCCAAAACACTATATCAAAGATTTAAAAACTTGGCATCCAATATTTTTCCCCATGCAAGCAGGGGTTGGCATACATCGTTTTAAATTACCTTGGTTAATGAACCCTTTTGGAACTATTCCAGAATTGATTGGACATTCTGGTTTGTCGGGCACATTAGCATATTACAGTCCTGAAAAAGAACTCTATATTGTTGGCACAGTAAATCAAGTTGCAAACCCTGAACTATCATTTAAGCTTGGGATTAAACTGATTCAAACGGTATTAAAAGCCAAATAAAGGTTTGATTTATCATTACCCTCAAAAGCATTATCTTTGCAGCTTTTATGAATCTTCTCTCAGTTGACAATGTATCCAAAGCATATACAGAAAAATGGCTTTTTAAAAATATTAGTTTTGGCATAGCAAAAGGCGAAAAGCTTGCCCTTGTTGGTGCAAATGGCACTGGAAAATCTACCTTATTAAAAACAATAGCTGGTTATATCAAACCAGATAATGGTGAACTCAAATTAGCTAACGGATGCACCATCGGATACTTACCTCAAGAGCCCGAATTAGACAACGAAAAAACAATTCTTGAAACCATATTTTCTTCTGATAATCCTATAGTAAAAACCATCAATGAATACGAAGCCGCAATTGCAGATATAGAGGCCTCGGGCGATAACATGCAGCATTTATTAGACGAGATGAGCCGCTTAGATGCTTGGGAATTTGAAAAAAGGTCTAAACAAGTTTTGGCCAAGTTAGGCATTACTAAAACAGATGTGCTTAATAGTTCCCTAAGTGGAGGTCAAAGAAAAAGAGTAGCACTGGCGCAACTCCTACTCATGAATCCAGATCTTATCATCATGGATGAGCCAACAAATCACTTGGATTTGGAAGCCATAGAATGGCTAGAAAACCTATTAACTGCTCATAATATCACCCTATTGATGGTTACCCACGATCGCTATTTTTTAGACAATGTAAGTAATCAAATATTAGAATTAGACAGAGGCAATCTATATATCCACAAAGGAAACTACGCTTATTTCTTAGAAAAAAAATCGATGCGAGAAACGATTCAAGCAGCCGAAGTAAGCAAAGCTAGAAACCTGATGGTGAAGGAATTGGAATGGATGAGAAGAATGCCAAAAGCACGTGGCACAAAAAGCAAAAGCCGAATTGAAGCTTTTTATGATTTAAAAGAAGTAGCTACTCAAAACCTTAATCAAAACGAACTCGAAATATCTGTTCAAACCACCAGACTTGGCAATAAAATCATTGAAGCGCATCATGTTTCAAAATCTTTTGGAGAGCTCAAAATCATAGAAGACTTCACTTATATTTTTAAGAAAAAAGACCGCATTGGTGTAGTTGGGAAAAATGGAATAGGCAAAAGTACTTTTTTGGATTTATTAACCCAAAAACAAACCCCTACTAAGGGCGAAGTAATTCATGGCAGTACACTTAAAATTGGCTACTACACGCAACACACAAACAACTTAAACAACGACAATCGGATCATTGATGAGGTGAAAGAGATTGCAGAATATGTGACACTTGGAACAGGCGAACAAGTAGCAGTTAGCAAACTATTGGATATGTTTTTATTCCCTCCAAATATGCAACACACACCTGTAAGCAAATTAAGTGGTGGAGAACGCAGAAGACTTCAATTATTAAAAGTTTTGGTAAGCAATCCTAATTTTTTAATTTTAGATGAACCAACTAACGACTTGGACATTGACACGCTCAATGTACTTGAGGATTTTTTAACAGATTTTGCTGGATGTTTATTGCTTGTATCTCACGACAGATATTTTATGGACAACTTGGTAGAGCATCTTTTTGTATTTGAAGGAGATGGCAAAATCAAAGATTTTTATGGCAATTACACCGATTACAAAGAACTTCCAAACGAAGCAGTTGTTGAAGTAGAAAAAATCGAAAAAAAACTTGACATAAAACCAAGCAATACGCAAACCACTAAAAAGAAAATGAGTTTTAAAGAGCAACACGAATTTAAAACTTTAGAAAAAGAAATTGCGGATCTAGAATTACAAAAACAAGTAATATCAAATAAACTAAACAATGGAAGCAAGAGTCATTCTGAGTTAGCCGAATGGGCAAAATCTATACAAGATATAACCGATACTATTGATGAAAAATCAATGAGATGGATAGAACTGAGCGATTTATCGGAGTAAGTAAAACACCTGTTTTTCGTATTCCGCAACTTTTTTAAATTCAGTTCTAAAAGTATAATTCACATTGATAAGGAAATAAGCATCCTGAACTAATTCACCTTTGTAAGTTCCATCCCATCCGAGACTATTTATATCACCCTCAAAAACTTTCTCTCCCCAACGATTAAAAATCTCAAAAAACATTTCATCTACGCCAAAAGTTATGGGCTTATAAAAATCATTTACCCCATTAGAACCTGGCGTAAAAGCAGTAGGCAGATATAATCTACAATTATTGGTTCTAAAACTCAAAAGAATGCTATCAGAGGCAACACCACAAACATTTTTTGCGGTAACGAAATATAACCCTGGTTTAAATGCCAAATATTCTGCATCTTTCCTTCCATCTTGCCAATAATACTCACTGTTCCAATTGGTGGCTTTGAGCAATACTGCCTCATGTTTACAAAGCAAAGTATCATTACCTAACTCAATTTCTGGAAAGGGATAAATCTGTGTATTTTGACTAGAAGAACTTGTACATCCATCTACCGTAACAGTATATGAAACTGTATCTTTCCATAAAATTTCGGGCAATAATAAATCTCCAAAAACATTTTTTCCAACAAACAAACCACCTGGTGTTTTTGGTATTAACTGAAAAGCTGGTTCATCATTACAATAAAAAGGCTTCAATGAATTAAAACTAGCATCAGGCATTGGCTTTACTCTAATTGATTTATTAATAGTATCTCTACAATTATAGATTGATACAGGAATCAATGTAATTTGATACGTTTTGGCAATATCAAAAGTTCTTAGAAATGGGTTGACACTAGTCTGATATTGTTTATCAATATACCAATTTATACTATTAATACCAAACGAATCTGTTGAAAAATCATTAAAAACATACGCATTATTTTCAATACACTGAACACTGTCATTAATTGTAAAATCGGCAATTGGCTTAGGATAAACTCTTAATAACTTATAAAAAGTATCCGTACAATTGCTATCTGACACCACCCTCAAAAATGTGTTTTTTATACCTGAACTGTAATTACTGATATTTACAGTATTTTGCTGATTGAAGAACAAGTTATTAATCCACCATTTAGTTGAATCTATTTTACCATATTTAATAGTAGAAGTGTTATTAAATACAAAAAGCTGTTCATTGATGCATTGATTTGTATCATTGACATTAAATTTTGCAACAGGCATTGGATTTACATAAACCATTTTAGAAATTGAATCTTTACAATTGTACTGACTATTAACATAAAGCATAACGGGGTACTGTCCATCTGATTGGTAAGAATAATCAAAATCCTCAGTGACACTGGTGAAACCATCACCCAGTTTCCAAAAATAAAATAATTGACTACTATCGATTGTAGACAAATTGGTTAATTGAAAAACATTATTTCTCAAACATTGGCTATTAATATCAATATTAAAGTCGGCTTTGGGGTCGGGGTATACAATAACTTCAATGGTTTGTGTATCTCTGCAATCATAATTTGACAAGGCGCTTAAACTCACAAAATAATTTTGGTGTTGCAGGTATGTATGTTCAGCATTTAGAGAATTGGTGTCATTGCCATCTCCAAAATCCCAAATAAAATCCATTATTCCATGACCAATTACACTTTTGTTCTCAAACATAAATGAATTAAACCTTTGACATTGATTAGTATCGTTAATAACAAAAGAAACAAATGGCTGTGGTTGATTAAATATCGTTTTATAAGCAGTATCTCGACAAAAATAATCAGATTCAGAAATGAGTTGAATCTCTATGGTATCAGAATAATTATATTGCCTTCTAATAATAGCACCTGTATCAGAATCACCATCAGAAAATTGCCATTTTTCTGCTTTAAAACCATAAGGAATTGATGAAGTAGATGTGATTTCAAAAAGATTATTATTTTCACATTGTACACTATCGTTAATCGCAAACGAAGCAATAGGCATAGGATGAACAATTAAAGTTTGAACAATGGTATCTTGGCATTCAAAATCGCTTTCTAAAACATACATCATCGTGTAAGTTCCTTGCGATTGATAAATTATTGAAGTATCCTTATTTCTTGAATAAAGATTACCGTCTTTATACCAAAAATAATTAATCAATTGACCTTCTTCAATAGAACTTGTGCCTATTAAATTAAAATTGTTATTGAGCAAACATTGTGCGCTATCTGTTAAAATGCTAACTTCGGGTTTAAAATAAACTCTGATTGTTTTTTGCAAACTATCTTTGCACAAATTTTCTGAAATTGCCATTAACTCAATGTCATAAAACCCCCCTTTAGAATATTGATGGATAGGATTAATGACTAAAGATTGCATGGTGTCGCCAAATTTCCAAACATAGCTTAAATTACCTTTATTAATTGAAGACAAATTTGTCATTTGATATTGCTGAACATTCACACACTGATCGGTATCATTGATAGAAAAATTTGCAATTGGAACCGAATGAATGGTAATTGAAAACGACACTGTATCCGCACAATTTTGATTACTAATTGAAACCAATTGATGGCTCAATGTGCTATCTATATCAAATAATCTGTTAACAAACTTTGTAGAATCTATCTTTGCATCATACCAAATCCATTGGGATTTCAATGTCCCATTTGTAATATTGCTCGAATCTCTAAACTCAAAATTCTGAGTATTAAGACATTGACTGGGGTTATTTATCCAAACCAAAGCATTTGGCATTGGAAAAACATTAATACTCAGACTCATCGTATCTCGACAAGCGTTTATAGAACTTGAGATTAATTTTACATTGAAGAAACCATCGTTGTCATATTGATGTTGTGGGTTGTTATTGTTAGAGGAATCTGAATCACCAAAATACCATTTGTATTGTAAGTTTCCATCTTTTGATGTAGAGAGATTTGAAAAACTAAATAAATTATTTCTAAAACATTGATTGGCTGTATCTATCTTAAAATCGGCTATTGGCATAGGCCAAATGAACGATTTTTTAGAAATGGAATCTTTACAACCATACTCAGAAATTGCTTTTAATTGCACCCAATAACTGCTATCTTTGAGATATTGAATTTTAAAAGTATCTAAATTATATAGTTTATAAATATCACTCGTCCAATAAAATTGAAAATTAGTATAAGGAATCGAACTGGTATTATACGTTTCTATTTGATGTCCTAAGAAACAAAGGGCACTGTCTTTGAATTTAAAATCTGCAATTGGCATTGGATGAACAACGACATTTTTATAGACAGTATCTTTACAATTGAAATTAGAAGTTGCAATTAGTTTGACTGGAAAATCCCCGTGGTTTAGATATATCTGAGTAGGATTATTACTTAAACTACTATCTAAGTTTCCAAAATCCCAATGAAAGGATAAAGGCGTTTGATATTTGATATTTGATTGATTAACAAACTCAAAAAAATTATCCCTCAAGCATTGACTATCGTTTAATATTTCAAAACCCGCAATAGGCATGGGATGAATCACAACAGGACTGTATGTGGTATCCAAACAAAACCAAGCACTTTGACTGATTAATCTCACGCTAAAAGTATCGGCTTGTGCAAAAACATAGTTTTGATTTTTAAGTATAGAACTATCCCCATTGCCAAACTGCCATTTTCGTGTTAATAAAGAATTATCTGAAACTGTGCTACTATCGTTTAATAATATTTGATGATTCAAATAGCATTGTTCTTTAATGCTATTTCCTATTTTAGCAATTGGTTTTGGATGAATAACAATTGTATCAGAAGTAGAATCTTTACAAGAAAAAAGATTATTAACCTCTAACATCACATAGTGTTGATTGAGATTATTAAATTTATAATTGAACTTTTTTTGCGAACTAATAACATTATTTAGATAAATCCAATTTCTTGATATATTTAATGAATCTACCTCAGAAACATCTTCAAAACTAATTGAATCACCATTGATACACTCATTTTTCGCTGAAATCAATCCTTTCGCAAATGGCGATGGAAAAACTTGTATATTTTTAATGATGGTATCTTTACAATTGCGATTGGTAGTACTAATCAACCGAATAGGATAGTTTTTAACAGAATCAAAATGATAGGTAAAGTTTTTTAAATTTGATGAAATATTATCTATGCTTTGCCATTGATAAGAGACAAAAGAATCTGTATTAATGGTACTGTTATTTGTAAAATCAAAACGGTTTTGGTTCAAGCAATAAGAAACAGTTGAAATACTAAAGTCCGCTTTGGGATTAGGAAATACTCTTACATTTTTCACTATAGAATCCTTGCATCCTTTGATGGTAGAAACAACTAATTTAACATTAAAATTACCCGAATCATTGAACACAAACTGAGTGTTTAAATTTGAATCAGCACCCTGGTTATCAAACTTCCAAGTATTATAAAACGGATTTTGCTTGGAAGTAGTTGTATTATTAAATTGATGAGCTGTTTTATGACAAACATTACTAAAGTCAAATTGAGGAATTGGTCGAGCCCATACATTAACTTGTTTTGTGATAGAATTAGTACAACCGGCCCTATTTCTGACCATTAAAGAAACGTTATACAAAGAGTCTTTCAGATAGGTTATACTCGGATTTTTTAAATTACCCGATGTTGCATTACCAAAATTCCAAGACCAGAGATTGATTATATCATTATAAGAATTTGATAAATCCGAAAACTGAGTAAGATTGCCAACACAAACTTCATTGTAATTAAAATCAGCCGTTGGAAAAGGCGAAATATAAATTATTCTTACTACAGAATCTATGCATCCAAAAGACGAATATGTCTTCAGTACTATCCTATAGGCTCCAGTATCTGAGAATTGATGAATCGGATTTCTTGAATGGCTGGAATCACCATCTCCAAAAAACCATTCAAACTTGGTCAGATTTCCACTTGCAAACACAGTAGTATTGTTAAATGTAGTTGTATTTGTGGCACAATTTGTAGAATGAGTGAAGTTGGGAATTGGCTTTTCTTTAACATCCACTATTAAACGGTAAATCGTATCATTAGGCGCAGGAAATGTATCCGCACATGTTACATTAACACCATTGTTATTAAAAGTATTTCTAGCAATTAAATCTGGATAAAACAAACCATAGTTTGTGTAAGTAAATGAGTTATTTGACAGCGTATTTGTATTCGTAATTGAGTTGCCTAAATTTTTATATCTGAATGTGTAACTATTGGCATTAATACTCTCATTTTTAAAAGTAACAGTTAGAGGTTGACATCCTACAGAATCAGATATAATTTTCAAGATTGCCGTTGGACCTATAACAGTAAATAAATCAGAAATTGAATCCTTGCAACCAATGGTGTTTTGAACAACTAATTTTACATCATGTATGCCCGCTTTAAAAAACTTAAATGGATTTTTCAGCAAACTATTACTTGTTCCATTATTAAAATACCAAGAAAACTTTACAATATTATCATCACTATGACCAAAATTATTTAAACTATCATAAACAGTTGCAGTAGAAAAAAACTGAACAACTTGAGCACAGGTGTATGTTGTTTGAGGAATTCTCATACTTGAAAACACATCAAAAAACCTGATTGGAGAGGAAATATTTACAGTATCAATGCATCCTACACTGTCAACGTACCTCATTTTAACAAAATAATCTCCAATATTAGCATATTTAATTACAACACTTGGCGATGCTACTACAAATCCATTGCCATCTCCTATATCCCAAAGAGTAGTTTCAATTTGAGCCCTATTAGGATTAATCCAATTGGAAGCTCCATTAAAATAACTCGAAGTATTAGAAACTACAACAGAATCGCCTACACAAACCGAATATTTGTTTAAAGAGAATGAACCATTAACACCTACTCTTACAATCATTGTATCTGTACCCTCACAACCATTTGCATGACGCATAAAAACAGACACTTTGTATACCCCATTATTGACATACCTATGTGTTCTATTTAACAGTGAGAGATTGGTTTCAAAGGTTCCATCACCAAAATCCCAACGAATAAACACTATTGAATCTAAAGTACTATCTCTTAAATTAAAATTAAAACTAGTACCCTTGCAATAATGAATACTGGGGTTATAATCTGAGGTAAAACGTGGTTCTAATAAACCGAATTTAATTATTTTATGATAAAAAAAGGTATCTCTACAAATATTATTCAACGTATCTGAACCATTTTGAATAATAATACCGACAGAGACAGTTCCATCAGGATTGCAAGGCATGTAACTGTAATTATTAACAGACTGGTTCAACAACCAATAACTATCAAAATTTCCTGATTGAGCTGCACAAGTAGAATCCCACATGACCCACCATTGTTCCCTTCCACAATTTGGAGTTGTTTGTCCTAAATTAAGTGTCACCCTTTTTGTTAATTCAGGACCTAGACATAAACCACTGGAATAATTAAAACTGATACCTGTTGAAGCATCAGGTGGCATTAATGGCAATATCAAATCCGCAAAATCGGTACAACCTATAACAGAATCTTCGACTGTAATTCGAGCACTGTAACAATTTTCAAAACCTTTTTTATACAGATGCTTAAATGTTAATGAATCTATACTAAAATTGCAGTTACTATCTTGATTCATATTATTTTTAGAATCAATTATACAATTTGAAGCATTTAAATCGCCAGCGTTCCAAGTAACTTTTAATTGTTGGTTTCTATATGTTAAAGTTGTATTATTAAAATAAACCGTATCTTTAATTTGACATTGAAATCTATTAGCAATATTAGCATTTGCAAAAGGACCATAAACAATTGCAGTATCTAATATTAAAGTTGAATCGCAACCATTTTTACTAATTCTAACACTTGGAATATATTGCCCAATAATGTTTCCCCTAGTATAACGATGACTAGGATTCCATTGTGAAGATGAATCTGAGTCGTTAAAAAACCAACTTATGCTAGCGCCTGGGATAGGCGTTTGTTTAAATCCAAACAGATTGGTACTTCTACAAAAATCATACACCTTATCTAACCTTGCATCCACTATAAAACTGGTGTTAAGAATGCTACTATTTGAAATAAAAGTATCTGCACAACCAAAAGTATCAACAATGGTTAACTTAATATTAAAAGTTCCATCGTCTGAATAAATATGTTGATTATTGGTCCAATTATTACTATCAATGGTACCATCTGCCCAATCAAAATAAAATTGTTTAATCAATGGCGGCATCATATTACTGGTATTATTAAGAGAAACAAAAGACTTAAAACATCCTCCTGTCTTATTTATCAAAAAATTTGCTTTGGGATCTTTAGGGATTTTGATAGAATCCTCAATGGTATATCTTGATGCACATCCATTAGAATCAATGACATCTTGTGTAATTCTATATGACCCACCATTTGGGTTATTATATTTGTAGCAAGCAGAACTAGAAGAAGGAGATATTGATTCTGAAGAACCATCATCCCACAAAATATTTCTAAACTTAATACCTGTGGTATCAGAACCAAATAACAGACAGACCTCATTCCCTTTATAACATTGTTGCAATAACGAATTGATAGAAAACCAGGCGTTGGGTTGCTTAAAAACATAAACAGACAAACTATCTATTAAACAAACGCCACCATCTAAATATTCGATTTCAAGAGAAATAGTTTTCAACCCAGATGTGCTATATTGATGTGAAAAATTTTGTGTATTTTGAGTTGTATTATCTCCTAAACGCCATTGATAACTTAGAATAGAGTGACTTCCTGTGTTAACATCAAAATCTACTTCATCAGATTGACAAACAGAATCATCAGACAAAATTGTTGTGGGTTTGCTATAAATTTCAATTGTTCGAGATGTTGAATCAATGCATCCTTCCTTCGTTTCAATTTTCAATTTTACACTTTTGGCACCAAAGCTATTGTATACATGCTGACTGCTATAGCTTGTAGATGAAGTACTATCACCAAAGTTCCAACTCACCCATTTAATAGAATCATAGACATCAAAAGAAGATGTATTTGTAAAACCAGTCATTAAACTTTGACAGGGATTATCAATAACAAAACTTGCTACAGGTAATTTAAAAATCCGTACAGATTTAATCAATGTATCAACACAAGAATTATTTGAATCTCTTACAATTAATCGCACAAAAAACAAGCCTGTATCAGAGAAAATATGTTTTGTAGATGAATCAGTACTCAAATTTTGAGAACCAGAATTTATGTCCCCAAAATCCCATTCATACAGCTGTCCTTGTCCATTAAAATCGAACCAAAGCGTATCACCCAAACACTGTTTACCATTGAATACAAAACTTGCATCACATTGTGAATATGATATAAATGGTGTGTAAAAAAAGAATACTAAAAATATGTAAAAAAACCTCCTTGACACTTTACAAAGCTAATGATTTTTTAATTAAAATAAAATTTAGTCAAATTACATGAAAATCAACTCTCAAAATCAATCCATTATTCATAAATTTGCCAAATGCTTATTTCAGCAGTAATAATTGCCAAAAATGAAGAACAAAATCTTGTTAATTCATTAGCCAAGTTAACTTGGTGCAATGAGATTATTGTTATTGACGATTTTAGCAGTGACCAAACCGCAAAAGTTGCAGAATCTTTTGGCGCCATTGTTATTCAAAACACCTTTGTAACATTTGGCAAACAAAAACAATTTGCAGTTAATCAAGCCAAAAACGATTGGGTTTTAAGCATAGATGCAGATGAAATTTTAACTGATGAATTGATATTCGAAATTTCTAAGCTAGACATAAACAACCATAAATTCGAAGCTTACGAAATTCCAAGAACGCATGTCTTTTTAGGAAAAACGTTTAAATACGGCAAAGAAAGCAAGGATTACATCATCAGGCTTTTCAATCGAAAAAACGGCCATTTTGATGATGCACAAGTGCATGAAAGAATCATTATCAATGGTAAAACAACAAAACTGAATCATAAAATCCTGCATTACAGTTACAAAAACTTAGATCATTATTTTTCAAAATTCAACATCTATACCACTCAAGGGGCTCTGAAACTCAAAGAAAAGGGCAAAACCAGAGCATTGCTATTTTGCTTTATTTATTTCCCATTTTATTTTATTAAGCATTATTTTATTTACCTAAATATTTTTAATGGTTGGCAAGGCTTGGTATGGAGTTATCTTTCTGCTTGGTATCACACCGTTAAATATTTGAAACTTTATGAAATAAACAAGTTTCAATTTTAGTTATTTATCATATTTCAAAAAAACTCAATTTTTTTTGCAGCAAATATTACTTTAGATTTGTCTAACTAATATCAGTGGTATTAATGTTTTCAGAAAAGCAAGTAATTGAAGGTTGCCTTAAAGGTGATAAATTATCGCAAAAAGCACTATACAATCGTTTTGCTGGAAAAATGTTGGCCATTTGTAAAAGATATTTAAAGGATTTAGAATACGCAGAAGATGCTTTTCAAGATGCATTTGTAAAAGTTTTTGCTAATCTAAATAAGTTTAGTTTTCAGAGTACATTAGAAACTTGGATGACTCGTATTTTCATCAACGAAGCCATTAACAAACTCCGTTCTCTTAAAAAACTATCTTTAAATATACACATAGATGATGTTTCATATCAACTTGCAGAAAACAAACATGAATTACCCGATAATTTTGATTATGACTTAGTGATGATATTATTAGAAAAAATTCCCGAAAACTACAAAATCGTATTGATGATGTATGCCATAGACGGATATAACCATAAAGAAATAGCAGAAAAATTAAACATGCCAGAAAGTACATCCAGAAGTTCTTTAACCAGAGCTAGACATATTTTATGGCAATTATATAACAACGAATTGATTAAACATGAATCCCGAAGAATTTGACAGACGTCTAAAGAAAGCATTTAACAAGGAAAATCTTCAGCCAAAAGAAGATTTATGGGAGCATATTGCTTCTAAAATTGAACCTAAACAGAAAAAAGGCATTTGGTTTTATATTCTCCCTGTAATTGCTACATTATTTACGATTGGAGCAATTGCTTATTTTTATGATTCCAACAATAATCATAAGCAAATACTTGCAACAGAAAACAATGAATCTATTTTGGCAGAAACATTGGCTTCAAAAGAAGAAAAAAACATTATTTCTTCAAATACCTCAAACGAAAAAATTGACAAGTCGGACAATTTTGACATAGAGAAAACAACAAATAAACGCTCTAAAAACAAATCCAACAAATCTCAATTAACAGATACAAAATCAATCAAAAAAATATCAAATTGGAACTACCCAATAACCCCGATTGAAAACAAATCCATTTCTTTAAAACCAATAGAATCTGATGTAAACTCATCAAAAATTGATCTAAACATTTTTTCAATTACAAAAATCAATTTTAGAAAGACTGTGTTTTTTCCTGAATTTTTCAAAGATAAATTACCCAAAGAACCTATAGCCAAAAACCTCAATCCAAATAAAACAAAAAGCAATGACGATTCAAAATGGTCGTTTATAATTGGCATGGGGCCGCAATTAGCTATCAATCAAATTAATTTACCTCAAGACAAAAAAGACTATGTACACAAAGAATTGTGGAACAACAAAAACCAATTGACCCACAATGGCACTGGCTTTCAATCACATTTGCTTCTAAATTTCAAACCTAGCAAAATATTTTCATTCGAAACTGGGTTAAGCTATGGCATCAGAACAGAAGACATTAAATTGGATGTTTCGAGCGATGAAATTGCCGCAAGAAATAGTGAGAAAAAAATCTTACTATACAACAAAATAAAACTCCTAGTAATTGTATACACCGATAGCACCCAAGATAGCACATTCTACGATGCCATAAGCAGCTTTAATTTAGCTGTTAACAACAAATACCATACATTGACACTTCCCATCAATATTAAAAGTGAATTTATGTTAACAGATAATACTGGTATTAGCTTTGGCTTGGGTGGAGGCATATCTTATTTATATGCAAAAAAATCTATACACTACGATATTATTAATGAGAAAAAAATAGAACAGAAAAAACAAAGCTTTATTACCTCATCTTTTAATACCAGAGTTTCTTTATTTACAAACTTTAATGACATTGGCAAAATTGGCATTTATGCAGGATTTCAATTTTATAGCAAGCCATGGCAAGTTACAGACAAGCAATACAGCATTGGCATGAGAGACTTACAATTAGGAATAATGTTTCAAAAGCCATTGAATTGGTAAGCAATTGTTTGCAAATTACTGATTTATCACCATATTTGCCTGAATGATAATATACAATCCTAAAGATTGGTGGAAACTGATTTTTGCTTTTCACAAAAGTGATACTTTTAGAAAAATGATGCCTGGTATTATTGGCATGGCAATCTTAACAGGAATTATAGCATATCTAGAAAAAGAAGTCTTTCATGTTAATTTCAAAAACACAACCACGATCCATGCTTTGGTTGGATTTGTTTTGTCTTTGTTGTTAGTATTTAGAACTAACTCAGCATACGACAGATGGTGGGAAGGCAGAAAAATATGGGGAAGTTTTGTCAATAATTCCAGAAATCTAGCCTTAAAACTAAGCGAATTACTAACCGACACTCAAGATAAAAAAAGGTTTAACATTTTAATCAACAATTATATTTTTGCAAGCAAAGAACATTTAAGAAATGGCGTAAAAGCTCAGGATTTACAAAGTTGCGACAAATATACAGTTTCAGAAATGATGAATGGACAACACGTTCCAAACATGATTATGAAATTTATTTACAGAGAAATTTATGCATTACTTGATAAAAAAATCATATCACACGAAATGCTCATTACATTGAATCCAGAATTACAATCATTTACAGACAACCTAGGCGCTTGCGAAAGAATTAAAAAGACACCTATCCCATATTCTTATAATATTTTTTTAAAGAAAGTATTATTCATTTACATTGCAAGTATGCCATTTGGATTTGCCATGGAATTTGGGTACTGGTCTATTCTAATCGTAAGTCTTCTTTTCTATATATTTGGCAGCATTGAACTAATTGCTGAAGAAATTGAAGACCCATTTGGAAGAGACGACAACGACTTGCCCACAGATGAAATCACCAAAAACATAGCTCATAATTTAAATGAAATATTGGTATAAATTAACTGAATGAAAGCCTATTTTTTTAAATATCTAAAACTAGTTTTTGTTTTTTGGCTTTTGGCTGCATTAAGTCGTTTATATTTTTCATTGTATATTTTCAGCAGCTTTAAAGAAAATGTATTTCTTAGTTTTATAAAAACGTGCTATCATGGTTTTTATTTAGATTTATCAATGATTGCATATTGTTTGGCTTTACCGCTTCTCTTATTATTATTTGAAACCATCACGAAGAAACGAATTCCAAACATCATATTTCAAATCTATTTTATCATTGTTTTTTTGAGTATTTTTTTAATTACCCTTGCCGATGCCGAACTATTTCAACAATGGGGAGCTAAGTTCAACAATCAGGTATTGGTTTACATTCAACACCCTAAAGAAATGGCATTGTCTGCTGGTGCAACCAATTGGCTAAAAACCACTTTAATGGGAATTGTTTTGTTATCTTTTTTCATTCTTATATATCGCAAAACCATCAACATTGTTTCGAATAAAGCAGAACTTAAAACAAAACATGTAGGAATTATTGTTGTTTTGATAGCATTAAATTTTATATTAATAAGAGGAGGTATAGGCGTTTCCACCATAAGTCAATCATCTGCTGTATATGCATCAAATAACGCCCAAAACAATGCTGCTATCAACAGCATGTGGAATGCTTTGTATTACATATTCAACAACACAAACAACATTTATGGCGATAAATACAATTTCTTAGAGGCCAATCTTTCCGAATCTATTTTCAAAGAACAATTCGAGCCCAATTATACAGACAGTATCGAAATTACAAAAGCTACAAAACCCAATTATATTTTTATATTATTAGAGAGTTTCACAGCGTCAGCCAGTCAATATTTCAGTGGCAGAAACAATCTTACGCCTCATTTAGACCAAATGGCCATAAACAATTTTTCTTTTTTAAATTGTTATGCCTCTGGCGATAGAACAGAAAAAGGATTGGTATCAATTTTTAGCGGTTATCCTGCTCAGCCTGTTTCTTCAATCATTGTTTTTCCAGATAAAATCAGCACCATGCCCTCTATTTTATCCGACTTTAAAAAAGATGGTTATTTCACTTCATTTATTTATGGCGGTGATGTAGAATTTGCCTCAATGAAATCTTATCTAAAACTCAATGAAACAGATGAGATAATAGACAAAAGAGATTTTGCAAACTCAGAAAAACAAAGCAAATGGGGTGCACAAGATGGTGTTTTATTTGAAAAATCGCTCCAAAAACTACAGCAATTTAAACAACCTTTTTTCTCTACTATTTTAACCCTTAGTAGTCATGAACCATACGAAGTGCCTTATAAAGATCCATACATTACAAAAGACAAATGGTATCCTTACAAAAACTCATTGAAATATGCGGATGAATGTTTGCATCAATTTATTCAAAAATGCCAACAACAAACTTGGTATAAAAACACCATCATTGTATTGGTGGCCGACCACGGGCACGACATTGGATTAACTGATATTCATTATTTTGGCAAACAGAAATACCACATCCCTTTAATTTTTATGGGAGGTGCACTAAACCCTGAATTAAAAGGCAAAAACAACTCAAAAATTGTTTCACAAACCATTATTCCTTCACTGGTGAGCAAACCATCAAACCAATCTAAATACCAGTGGCAAACCTCATCAAATCATCCCAAAGGTTTTGCACAATATCATTTTTATAACGGCTTTGGCAGAGTTACTGAAAATTCAGAAATCATATTCGATAACACTGCTCAAAAAGCTTACGGTTTAAAATTTCACACGACTCCATTAAACGTAGATGCGGATAGTTTGAGATTAATTAACGCAGGCAAAGCATTTCAACAGCAATTAATTAAAGATTTATTAGCTAGATAGAACTTTAATAAGAAAGTGAGTTAATTTTGTTTTGATGTTTATTTTTTGTTTCTGTTTAATTCCAATAATAGTTTAGTGTTTGTTCTTCTTTTGTATTTATTGATAATTTCTTTGATATGATTGGGTATTTTTATTCTTGTTTGCGTATTCGTTTTTTTTGATGTTGTAACAATGTATTGATTATTGTTTGCATAATGGATATTTGATTTTTTTAACGATATTAAATCAGAATATCTTAAACTAACTGTACAGCCGACAACAAATATATCTTTAATTACTTTTAAATCATCAGATAATGCATTTTCAAAATC
>JAUXOK010000010.1 GCA_030682255.1 Bacteroidota bacterium
ATCTATGATTCTTTAATTCAAAAAAAGATTGTACGCCCTCTGGTAAAACCAAGTTTAATATAATGTGTAATGATTCGTGCATTATTAAAATGCAAATATCTTAATAATTTCTATTACCCCACAAGTTTTGGACTTGATCCGTTTGTAGCTCATTCTTCGCACAATCTCTAATACGGGATAAACTTCTCGCCCAGCTCAGTTCGCAAACGAAAAAAGCCATCCGACATGGATGGCTTTCGTTTGCTCCCTGACCTGGGCTCCCCGCTTAAGAGTTTGTAGCTCATTCTTCGCACAATCTCTAATACGGGATAAACTTCTCGCCCAGCTCAGCTCGCAAACGAAAAAAGCCATCCGACATGGATGGCTTTCGTTTGCTCCCTGACCTGGGCTCCCCGCTTAAGAGTTTGTAGCTCATTCTTCGCTCAATCTCTAATACGGGATAAACTTCTCGCCCAGCTCAGCTCGCAAACGAAAAAAGCCATCCGACATGGATGGCTTTCGTTTGCTCCCTGACCTGGGCTCGAACCAGGGACCTAGTGATTAACAGTCACTCGCTCTAACCAGCTGAGCTATCAAGGAATTTCCTAAAAGGAGTGCAAATATAAAATATTTTTAAATCTAAAAAAATATTTTTTGTCTTTTTTATTTTTGGGATTATTTGGTTTCTAAGTACTTTAAAAAAGAATTAACGTGTCTATCTTTCTTACTTTCATAGATATCTTTAATAGTAACCATAATACCTGTTTCTTCAACATCTCCAAAATGATGATTGATACAAGTTGGAAAAGTTTTCATAGTTGGGCTGGTATTCATATATGAATTAAACAAAGGTGGAATATTTTCGCCTACCTCCCTCACTTTTGAATTGAGTAAATGATGACCTTCTTTGTAATCTAATCCAGACAAACTTTTAATGAATTGAGAGGTGTCATGTTCAATATTTACAGGGTGTTCCACTTTAATAAGGTTTTCATTATCTGGAAAATAATGATGCATAAATGAAAGAATTAAATCTCGGGCTTCTTTATTAAAATGGGTATACATGGTTACTTTTCCAAAGAAAAAATGTACTTCAGGGTGTAAAACAATCAAAGCGCCTAATCCATCCCATAAATTATCTAAACTAAATAAACCTTTTCTGTTTTCTGCACTAGGTTGATACTTAGGTTGAACAAATGAACGACCCAACTCAATTGTAGACAAAAAATAGTAGTTTTTCATCTTTTCACTAAACTCATAAATTTCTGTCGTAGCTAAGTGATAATCACCACTTTCTTGACGAGCATCAATAGTTTTAATGTATCTATAACCTCCAATAATTTCTTTATCTTCTGGATGCCAAACTATTAATTGTTTATATGCAGATGAACCATAATCAAACTCATCTAAATCGCAATCCTTACCAGTTCCTCCTCCTGCTGCCCTGAAGGATTCCTCTCTTAATCTACCAATTTCTTTTAATACATTTGGTGCGGTATGACAATCAACAACGAATAGCTGATTACCGCCATTATTGGTTGGTCTTATGTATAAATCATTTGTTAATTCTTGTTCTAAAATGTTTTTATCAATGGGTGCTATTATTTCCTGCATAATCTGTTTTGATATTATTGCTTAAATTGACGGTAAAAAGTTTCAAAATCGGCATTGGGTTCATCTTTTAATTTATAAACAAAATGTCGCATAGCATTCGCAATTTTATGATGTTCACCAATGTTTTTGATTAAATAAGCTGGTATGGGTTTTCCAAAATAAATGGTTACAGTTTGTCCTTTTAATTTAAACATTTCGCTTGGCAACAACAACATTTCGATATTTAATTTGATGCCTAATCTTTTGCGCCACATGGCTATGTTATAAAAGCGCTTACTGTTATTACCATCTATAAATACGGGAATGATATCAGATTGATATTTTACAGATTTTGTGATAAAACTTTTATGCCATTTTAAATCAAATATTCTACCTTCCTGTTTTCTGGATACTAAGCCAGCAGGAAAAATTAAAGTTGCAGCATCTGAAGCAAATTGTTTTTCAACCTCAATTAATGAGTTTTTGGCATTAGCACCATGTTTATTAACTCCTAAAAAAATACCTTGTAGTGGTTTAACGTTTAATAAAATATCATTGACTATAAATCTAACATCAGGTCTAATTTTATGAACTTCACTGATAAACCCCATACCATCTAAACCACCTAAAGGATGATTTGAGGCTAGAATTAATCGCCCAGTTTTAGGAACATTTTCTTGATGATTAGACTGAATAGTTACTCCAATTTCATCAAAACAACCTCTTGCAAAGTCGACACCTTTCTTGCCTCTAGTTTTTTCGATTACTCTATTCATATCATCTTGATGCAAAAGCCTCTCTAAAAACCTGTATACAAAGCCAGGAAACCACTTAGCCATCTTAGGATTTTTATCATAAAATACTTTTTTAATATTTATTGGCGCTATATCTTCACTCTCGTAGTTCATTCTGCGAATATGAGAAAATAAATCATAATTATAACAAAAGATAAAAAAAAACTATTTTTGACCCATGACTCAAATTAACCCCCCATTTAATTTCAACCAATGGATTGAAGAAAATCGTCATTTATTGAAGCCACCTGTAGGCAATAAAAATTTAACAATTGGCGCTGGTGATTTTATTGTTATGGTAGTAGCTGGTCCAAATGCACGTAAAGATTATCATTACAATGAAACAGAAGAGTTTTTTTATCAATTAGAAGGCGAAATCAATGTCAGAATACAACAAGATGGCAAAGCTGTTGACATTCCTTTGAAAGCAGGAGATATGTTTTTATTACCTGCCAAAATCCCCCATTCACCTGCTCGATCTGAAAATTCTTTAGGGCTTGTTGTTGAAAGAGTTAGAGCTGGTAAAGGATTTACAGACGGATTGATGTGGTTTTGCGAAAAATGCAACAATCCTTTGCATGCTTATTATTTCGAATTGCATGATATAGAAAAAGATTTTTTACCTCGATTTAAGGAATTTTATGGTAATGAATCGCTTCGTACATGCAATGCATGTGGTCATGTGATGGAAACAGATCCTAGATTTTCTTAAACAATAACAACTAGCCTTTTTCTAATCTAAATCGTTCTCTTTTTAGCTCAGAAAATTTCAATGGATTTTCTAGAAATGCGTTTGATTCATTTCTGGTGTGAAAACTTTTAATGCCTTCGAATACAGCGTTTGTAAAACTTAAATTACTAGCTATGTTTTTGCCTGCAATGTCATATGCGGTTCCGTGGTCGGGACTAGTTCTGACAATAGATAATCCTGCAGTAAAATTAACCCCATCATCGAATGCCATACTTTTAAACGGAATTAAGCCTTGATCATGATACATAGACATAACTAAATCAAATTGGGTATATTGTTTCATGCCAAAAAAACCATCAGCACTATATGGTCCCATGCAAAAAACGCCATTTTCTTTGGCTTCATTGATTGCTGGTATAATTATCTCGTTTTCTTCGTTACCCATTTTGCCATTATCTCCATTGTGGGGATTTAAACCCAACACAGCTATTTTTGGTTTAGCAATTCCAAAATCTATTTTCAGAGATTCATGAGCTATTTTTAATTTACGAACTATTAAATCCTTATTTAATGTTTGCGAAATTTTACTAATTGGAATGTGTTCAGTGATAAGGCCAACTTTTATATCGTCATTATAAAGGACCATGAGAGATTCTGACTGATTTAAAAATTGAGTTATAAATCCAGTATGACCAGTAAATCCTTGTTCAATCTTGACTGTTGATTTATCGAGAGGAGCAGTAACAATAATATCTAGTTTGCCAGCTTTAACATCCTGCATCATTCTATTCAAAGCCAAAAATGCTTCTTTTCCTGCATTGTCATCTACCTTGCCAAAATTAACATTAAAAGATTCTTGACTACTTACTATCAAATTCAATTGGTTTTGTTTGGCTTCTGAAACATCTCTTATCAGCACATAGTTAGGTTTTTCTATATTTAATTGACTTTTATGAATTGCAAATGTTTTTGGATTAGCATACAAAATGGGTACACAATTTTCAAAAAGAAACTCATGCTGAAATGTTTTTATAATAACCTCTAGCCCAACACCATTTGGGTCGCCCTGAGAAATTCCTAATAATGGTTTTTTCATTTTTTAATAGTTTTTTTGGTTAAAGCATCAATTTGTTTGAATAAAAAATTAATCATGAGTCTAACTCCAACCCCAGTTCCCCCATGAGGATTATAGGTTTTGGCAGCATGATTAAATGCTGTACCAGCAATATCAATGTGTAACCAAGGATAATCTGTAAAATGCTCCAAGAATTTTGCAGCGCTAATTTGTCCGCCTTCTCCTTTTCCTAAATTAGTCATATCTGCAATTTCAGATTTCAATTCATCTGCATAATCATCCCACAATGGAAACTCAATTAATCTCTCATACACCTCATAACTACTTTCAAAAAGATTGCTTTTTACTTTGTCGTCTGCGGTTCCCATCAAAGCAGAAGCGTATGGTCCAATTGCTCTTACAGCTGCTCCGGTTAATGTAGCAAAATCTATCACTAATTCAGGTTTTAATTTTTTAGCATAATGCAAAGCATCTGCTAATACAAGCCGTCCTTCTGCATCGGTGTTCATTACTTCAACAGTTGTTCCACTATACATGGTTATTACATCACCTGGCGCATAGCTGTTTTCACCAATCCAATTGTCTGTTGCTGGTACTAATCCCACCACATGAAGCGGTAAATTTAATTCTGCCACGGCATTCATAACTCCTGCGACTACTGCGCTTCCTGCCATATCACATTTCATAAAGTCCATGCTTTGAGGAGTTGGTTTTAAACTCAAACCACCTGTGTCATAAACTATGCCTTTTCCTACAAGAACAATTGGTTTTTTATTTTTTGCATTTTTAGGATGATGTTCTAAAATACTAAAAGTTGGGGGAATTTTGCTGCCTTTGTTGACCGCTAATAATCCACCCATTTTCTGTGCTGAAATCTTAGGTTCGCTCCAAACATCTACTTTAAAACCTGATTTTTTACCAATACTTTTAAATTCTTCTGAAAGTTGAAGTGCGTTTAAAAAACTTTGTGGTTCATTTACTAAATCCCTCGCAATGTAGGTAGATTCGATAATTACTTTTAACTGATTTATTTGATGGTCGGTAATCAGTTTGCCAATAAAGCAAATCTCTTTTAAGCTGTTATGCTTTATTTTTTTGCCTGTTTTATATTTTAAAAACTGATAATTTGACAAGGCAATTCCTTCTACTAAACTTAATGACAACTTGTCGTTGAAAGAGGCAATAGCAACAGATTCTTTATGATTGTCATTCATTAATTTGCAAATTTCGGAACCACTTTTTCTCATTATTTCCAGAGTTTTCCAATTTAAATCATCATAAACCAATACTACAACAATGATATTGCTACCATCATTTAAAACAATGGTAGATTTTTTATTTTCTATGGCATTTTGGATACCATTATTTTGCGACTCAGAAAATGAAGCGATTGTTTGATGATTTTTTGCTTCTATGATTAAAACCTGTTGGTCAGTTAAGTTTAATTTATTTTTGGTTTTGAATGTAATCATGATGAGGCAAAGTTAATAAGATTGATTGTCTTATTGGATAAAATTTTTTATCTTGAGTCTAAAATAAAGATTCACAAAGCTCATATTTTAAGTATGCTAAAATTAATACATATGAATTATTTATAAAAACAATATTTTTTTTTATTTTTGCATTACTTAAAACAACGTGATGAATCAGGAAAATTTATACTTAAAAAGATGTTTGCTTGTTTTTGTTAATTTATTTTTAATAAACAACATTTATAGTCAAGAAAAAATCACTTCGTTAAATTTTCTTCAAGTTGGCGCTGTGCCCAAAACTATTAATGAAAGAGGTAAAAATATTAGCACTTCGGGTTTAACTTTTAATTATGTTAGATTTACTGAGGAAAAATTTTATAGAATGGATGCCACATGGTTGATGAGATACATATTTAACGGACAAAAAGACTCCGCAAATTTTAATGACACTTCAAAAGTGTTTGGTCTAGATTTACCCGTTTTTACTGCAACTTATGGCATAAACATTGTTCAAGGAGATGACTTTAGCTTAGGTCTTGGAATTAATCTTGATTCAAGAACATTTTTCAGTAGCCCATCTGCTAAAGCAAAAAACATCATAGATGCTGTAAATACAGGTATTGCTATTGGTGTGAAAATAAAACTAAAACCATGGTTGACTTATTACAGTATATCAGGCTACGACTTGATGTTTACCGATGCCGTTGGTTCTTTTGCAAATGGCAATCAATTTTACATACAAAATAATTTTTCATTTTTATTGAAAGGGAAGTTTGGTATCAACCTTCAACCAGATTTTACTTTCAAATCGTTTGATGTAAACGGCATTCAGGGAGGCCAAATTTTTAATAAAAATATTAAAGTTGGTTTAGTTTATGCCATACAATAGAAAACTCAGTCATAAAACACTCCAATAAATGATTATATTGGTTCTTTTACACCTCCCACAGTTAATACCGAAAGCATATCTGTAATTGTCCAATTATATTGTACTAAATAGGTATTGCTTCTAAATAATACCACAAATTTTGGATTTCTTTTTAGATCAAATTGGTATTACATGCGGGAAACTAATAACCCTTCACCATTTCACTATTAACCCACCCCCAGTTTTATGAAGAAAACTATTAACCCTTAACCATTACACCATTAATCAATTTGATCAACCGCAATCTTAGCGCTTAGCAAACACAAGGGAATACCTCCGCCAGGATGAACGCTTCCGCCACAAAAATAGAGGTTTTGGATGCTGCGAGAGAAATTGGGATGTCTAAAAAATGCTGAAAAGACATTGTTGCTCGAACTCCCATAGAGCGCACCTCTAAAACTGGAAGTTTTGCCTTCGATGCTTCTTGGGTCCAATATGCTTTCGTTTTCTATCAGAGATTCAATGTCGGTTTTTAAAATTCTATTGATTTTAGAAATGATGTTTTTTCGGGCCTCTTTTATCAATACATCCCAATCCTGTCCTTGATTAGAGGGCACATTGATCATCACAAACCAGTTTTCGCAATCTTTGGGCGCATCGTCAGCCTTGCATTTGGAAGAAATATTAATGTATATGGTTGGGTCGGAATCAATGCTTTGTGCGTCAAAAATGGTTTCAAATTCCTTTTTATAATCTTCGCTGAAGAGTATGTTGTGTAAACCCAATTGCTTAAAAGAGTGTTTTATACCCCAATAAAAAATGAGGGCACTGCTACTAGATTCCACATGTTTCACCTGTTTGGGCATGTCTAATTGAGGCAAGAGTTTTTTGTAAGTTGGAAAAACGTCCATGTTGCTAATAACTAAATCTGCTTCTATATATTTGCCCCCCACTTGAATGCCTGTGGCTTTGTTTTTTTCACTGATAATGCTGTCAACTTTGGCATTGAAATGAAATGCCACACCATGTCTTTGTGCCAATTCAAACAAACTTTGGGTGATGCTATTCATGCCTTTGATTGGGAAATAAGTGCCTACACCAAATTCTAAATGGGGAATGATATTCAAAGTAGCAGGGGCAATGTAGGGGTTGCTGCCATTGTATGTAGCAAAGCGATTGAAAAACTGAACGGTCTTAGGATTGCGAAATGTTTGACTATTGATTTGATTCATAGAACTGAACATGTTTAAGCGCCATAAATTCAGGATGCCTTTGATACCCGTTTTAGAAAAATACGTTTTAATACGATGCAGAGAATTTTGTAGAAAAACTGGCGCTGTGATGTCGTACATGGTTTTGCTTTTGTTTAAAAATTTTAAAACCTGCTCTTTGTCTTCGCCCAATTGGTCTTTTAATAATTGTGCAAATGCCTCAGGATTTGATGGACTTTCAAAATGCAAACCATCTTCAAAAAAATAGTGGCATGCAGTATCCATTTTGATGTATTCAAAATGTGCTGATGGTTTTTCGCCCATTAATTCAAAGAGCTCATCTACAAAATGTGGCATGGTAAACAAAGATGGTCCGGCATCAAAACGATATGTGCCTTGTTTAAACTCAGATAATTTACCACCTGGGTAGGCATTGGCTTCAAAAACGCTGACATCAAACCCCTTGGCTTTTAATCTGATGGCGGCAGCAATACCCGCAATTCCGGCTCCTATAACGATGGCTCTTTGTTTCATGATTTCTATACAGCAAATCTATGGGCAAATTGTTTGTTATACCAATTGTAATTATAAATTAGTCCAATCTAATTTATATTTTATCCCGAAAATTCGGGAGTTAATGCCGACATAACTTTTAAATAGTTCAAATACTTAGGGCTTGCTGAAAAAGCCAACCTTAAAAAATTTCATTAAAATAATAACTAAAATCGAAGACGTTCGCACCTTTATTAAATTTGACTTTTTAATGCAGATTTTTCAGGGAAACCACAAGGGAAGTTCCTTGAGTGGGCTCAAGGAAATCACCCGCAGTGGCCTGAAAAATCAAGATGAAAAGTCTAAATTTAATATGGGGCTAGCTTTTTTTGTTTCTTTTTTTGGCAATGAAAAAAAGAAAAAAGAAAGTAGATGCACGACTTTTTGGGATTTTATGTAAATTTCCTTGCACTTGATATATTTAAAATAAGTTTATTGAATTGATTAAGAGGTGATTGTGGTTATTCAGCAGACCCTACGTAAAAACACAATTTGAACTATATTAAAAGTATATTCGGTGTTAGCAAAACATTCTGTAAATATGCCACACTATAACTCATTATGATCTAGGCTCAGCCTAGAAAGGAATCACTCTATTGAAGCAACAAATTAATACAAAAAAAAACGCCCAACTAATGGGCGTTTTAAATTTTTCATTTTAAATTTTTCATTTTTGAATTAAATTCATATTCAATAAACACCATTAACTCTTAACCTCCCGCATAAAATGCGGGAAACTAATACCCACTTCCTATGATCAACTTCTCTGTTTTTTGAGTATTACCACACGTTATTTTAACAAAATAAATACCCGCAGCCAAACCATTGGTTTCTATGAATTGTGAGGTTTGGGAGCCATTGTAGCTGATGTTAAACAACACTTTACCCGTTACATCCATCAATGCAATGCTGTAATCTTGCTCGTTGTTGTTAAAGATAGATACAGTGAAGTTTGCGGTGGTGGGGTTGGGGGAGATGGTTGATATAAGCTTGTTAATGAAGTCGTTATTATTATCTAAATTATCATCAATAGAAAATGCAGGCGGAACACTTGATGCCCAATTATTAGCTTTGTACTGCAAACCACTAATTTTATTTTCACAAAAATCTTTTACATACAAATTGTCTTTTAGGTTTTGAGGATGTAATTGTTGAAAAGGGTTTTTAGATATTATCAATTCAATATTAGGATCTATTTCAACATTTGGGTCTATAATAATTTCTTCTGTTGCAAATATCCTGACTTTTGCGCCATTTGATGTTTTTAAATTTGTTGAAATTCTTATAGTTTTGGCATAAACTGTCTTAGATGAATTATATATAATTCCTCCAGGAGTATTAATATCAATATGGTCATTGGTGTTCAAATCTGCTTTTATATAGGGAAAATCATCATCAAATCCATCATATTCAACGGGAACCGTGAAAATCTGGGTGTTTTTTATTTTTTTGCCATCCTTTCCTACATTGTTTGATTCAAATTCAATATAAAATTTTAAATAAAATTTGGGCAACATATAAGAAGCTATATCAGTTTCTGATGTATGAAAAATAGGTTCAATAAATTTATTAAAATCTTTTACTATCACAGTGCCTTTAAAAAACAACTCTCTAAAATCATTTATATCTACTGGAATTGACATAAATGACTGATTGTCAATAGTACTTATCATATTAATAGGATTTCGTTCTTTTATTGCAGCAGGATTCCAACTACTTTTTATATTAGAAGGAATTTTATTTTCATCCATTAATTCCCACTTCCATGTCTTGCTTGTTTCTCTTTCACAATCTGCATAAAACATTACTTTGATTTTTGTTTTAGATGGGTTTATATTCAGTTTGGGGTTGACAGTAAATTGCAAATCTTCCATTAAGTAACCTTCAAATTTAAAACCATCACATAACCAATAGTTTGGGTTAAAGTTTTGATCTAATGTTGATTGATTTATACTATATTCATAAGCTCTTTTAATATTTAATTTTAGCTTTGGTTTCTTAATAAACGCAAAAGTACCTAAAGGCTCATTATAAATGGGATATTCGGGTTTTTTTTCTGGAGTTCCATTTCCCATTGAACTTACCTCTTCTTCACAAGTACTTGCCCAATTACTCCCGGGTACTGCCCAATATGGCTTTTGTGTAATATCTTCTTTCTGGATAATTGAACCTGTTAGATAAATTTTCCCATTCACTGTCGTTGTGCTTTTTGAGCCACCTTCTCCTTTTGTTGCAATATCAATACCTGAAGATACAAAAGAATTAATTCCACTCATCATAGAAACAAACTGAGCATCTGTCATACTCTCATTGGTTATAGCATCAACCCATTTATCATCTTTTCGTATTAAATTATTAGTAGAATTTAAAAACTTTTGTAGCATTTCATATTGAGTTTTTTCACTTGCATTTATATTTGGATTGTTAGTTATTAAAGAAATAAAATCAATAAATTTCCCAGTTTGTATAACTGCACCTTTGGTTACAGCTGCAGTAGCTAATGCAGTACCTAATCCTACAACTCTTTTTAATACTAAATTTGAGTAAATATTTCCAGGAGGGGTTGTTGTTGTTTGAAGTGTTCCAAATAAATCTCCAGTTAAAGTAACAGTTGAATTTTTTATTAAAATTCCATTTAATTCAACAGCAGTATTGTTATAACAAATACAAGGATCATAAGCAACAGGAATATCGAACCAAAAGAAGTATGCAGCTGGCAAAACGCCTGGAAAATCTGTTGTTACTTCAATAATATTTTCATTTGTCTCTTCATCTAAAGTTCCTATACTGTTTCCTTGAATACTCAATAAATTAGTGGCATCTAAATTTTTATTATTATTAGATATATTTGGTGTACCTCTTCTATGAGTTAATAATGTAATTCTGAATTTTGCAACTTGAAATGCTTCATTTGCATTTGGAATTGCACCAAAAAACCTCATTGTTCCTGTATATCTGTTGTATAAACAAAAATATATCATACCAGGAAGTGTTTGTCTTAATGTAGAGTTGTCAGCTAGTTTTCCAAAATCTGATTTTATCAATTCCCAGCCATCTTCTGGATAAAAATCGCTGTTTCCATATTGAGCATATTGCTCAAAAAGACTGGTAGATGATGAAGGTTGCCAGAAAGGGTTGTTCATATTAACATCCTGATTGGTCCCACTCAATCTATAGTGTATTTGGCTGTTCGTATTTCCATTAAATGGAAACCAGAAAAAATTGTTTCTAGCGCTAGGATTTTCATTGTTCTGAGGATTTGTGGGGTTTGTGCTAATTCCTTTATCCTCACATTGCGCATTTAAACTTATGTTAAAATACAATGTTAGTATTATTAATGATATAATTTGTTTCATTTTTATTAATTTATTTTTTTTCCTTTGAAAATATAGTTTTCCTCTGGTGAAGTTTGTGAAGAACGATAAGTATATTTGACAACTATTGAATGTCTGCCATCACCAGAAAATTCTGCGTTTGCATGGTAACTCATTAATCCTGAAGTAGTATTTTGTAAACTTCTATTTGATAATTTTTCTTCTTTTAAAACAGCCCATTTCCATTGCTTATAGCTATAAAAATGAGGGTAACAATAAATGTCTAAAACATTTTCATTACTTACAAAAATCACATCTTTAGGAATTAGTCCATAAAAAGCATGACCACTTAAAGTTACAGAATCTTTTGGTCTATCAGCAAAAGTTCCTGGTGGAACTTTAAATTCTATGGCATCGCTATTAACAATAATTATTCGCTTAATATTAGGTTCATGCTCAAAATAGCCTTCAAAAGTGCCACTCCATAAAAATTCATCGGCAAACACCAAAAATCTTTCTGAGGAATAAACGGTATCGTCTTGGTTTTGATGTGACAACGGTTTTTTAACAACTTTTAATTTGATTGGTATTTTTTTTCTAACATTACTTGGTATTTGTAAAAAGTCGTCAAACCTTAGTGCAACTTCTTTTGTATAAAACCGCCTTGAATCATCACCAATTGTCCATTCATATCTGATTGCATTTTCTTCTTTTGCTGTAAATAAAACACCACCATTACTTGTAACAATCGTGTCGGAAAATTCAGCAATATTTTCTTTTAAATCTGGCCAACCATAAGGTCTTAATGATTGTCTCATTGTGAAATCGGCAGTAGGAATACCATATTTAGGGTCATAATTCTCACATTTTGGGTTTGTGGGGTCTTGGCAGCAATCCTTCCTGCATTTGCTAAAAAACAACAGCACAAACAAAGCTAAACTTAGTTTTATTATTTTAAGCATATTGTTATGGGGTTTTGGGTTGTAGTTGAGGCACAGTCTTTTTTACAAGCCACTAGGCTCACTATTAAAAACAGTGCCATTAGTTTTAATAAACTTTTCATAACGCTTACTTATTTAAAATGGCGTTCAACTTAGCTTCTAAAGCTTCTAATTTGGCTTTTTGCTCTTGCAAGGCAGCTTCTTGAGCTTTTAGTTGCTCGTCTTGTTGTATGGTGTAGAGGGTGAGCTCTTCAATTTTTTGTTGTTGCAGTTTTTGGAGTTCGCCCACATCTTGTCCGCTGTTCATCACACTGTCTTGGCTTGGCATACCTGGTAAGTGGTGTTTGGTGTTGATAAATTTGGCTACCTCGCTCAAAGGCATCAATTTGTAATTGCTGTGAAACACAAAATCGGGCCACCACTGGGCATTTACAACAAGTTTAGTAACACGTAAATTACCTCTCAATTCTGTGTTGCCATTGGCTTCCATTCTTAAACCGCCATGTCCATTGCTTCCCCAAGGTGCAATTATAAACCCAGCATTCAAATTAGAGTTTGAACCATTGCTTCCTAATCCATCTGTAAAAAATATACCTTGGTCAAAATTTTGAGAGATATTATTAAAACCACCATTGGAAAGATTAGATACCAATTGGATGTGTTTGGTAAAATTGCTTCCTGTGGTGTTATTACTATTAATACCAAAAATTGCAGTGGGTGTGTTATATGCACTTTTTCCTCTAACATCCAAAGATACCCTTGGCGATGGCATGTTTATGCCCGTATTGCCATAAGGGGTTACTAAAAATCTTGTTCCATCTAAAGCTGAATTCAATGGATCATATGTTTTGGCTATTAAAAGCGGTTGAGGAGTTGGATTAATTAAAAAAGTTGTTCCAGCACCAGTAGTGAAGGTGGGCATTGTTAGATTTTGATGATATGTTAAATCTAAAATTGGTTCTTGCCATTCTGGACTTGTTGAAAACAAGTGTCCAATTTGACTGGGAAGGATGGGAAAGTAAACATCATTTATGTCTTCAAAATTATCCCATGGATTAAGTTTGCAACTGTTGTTTTTTAAAATCAGCAATCCTTTATCTTGGTCAGGACAATAATTAATCTCTAACCAAGCCTTTGGATTAGATGTTCCAATGCCAACCGCATTGCTTTCAGAACATGTGGATGTGTTGGTTGGCGATTGAGCACTAGGGTTATAACCATTCCATGTGCCTGGGGTAAGTGTTGTTTGCGAATAACCCGACATACAATAAGATAACATCATAAAGAATAAAATAGAATTAAAAACGCCTCTAAATTGTTTTTTTACATTTGAGGGGGGGGTAAAATAATGCCCCTGTTTTGGTTGGTAAGTAATTTAATCATAAAATTAATAATTTGGTTTTCTCAAAACTAGTGAAAAAAGAATACACGAAACAAGCATTATTTTATTTTTTTTAAATTTAAAAGGCATAATTTTTGCGGGTGCTTAAAATCTCAAAATTCATAAGACAAAATACTTAAAAAATAAGCGTTTTCAACCATTTTTGAGGATAGTATCATTCTGCTATTTTCTTGTTTTTTATTTTTAATAAATTTTTTTAAGTCAAAAAACGTCACGATTTTCTTGATTTGAGTTTTTTTTATTTGAGGATGATTTCAATTTAGCCAAAATCAATATCGACTTTTTTAGGAAATAGAAAGAGGAATTTAGAACGAAGAAAATAGAACGAGGAATGTAAAATGTAAAACGAATAGTGCAACACTTAACAATTAAAAAAAAGCACCATAAACACCTCACCCTAAATCCCTCTCTCTCGGCTAAGCCGAGAAGAGGGACTTTTTGGTTTCGTTAATTTAAATAAGTAAATATTAAAATGTCTTTTGAATAATTTGTTATGATTTCATTTTATAGAAATTAAAAAAATCCTTTAAATTTGTTTCTTTAATATGAACAAAGAATTAACAATAGGAAGCCGTATAAAACACGCCAAATATGGAGATGGTATTATTTGCAGAATAGGATTAGAATCTTTTACCATCAGCTTTTTTGAAGGTGACACACAAGAAATAGACCGTAAGTCTGAAGAATTAGAGGTTGTTGAAGTTTTAGAAGGATTTAGCAACATGGTTACAAAAGATGAAATAGAAGACATTTTTTACAACCTGATGCAACGCTATACTGACGCAACAGAAAAAGTGGAATTGGGCGAAAAATGGAAAGGTGGTGTGATGCTTTTAAAAGCTTTTGACTCAGGTATTCAACCGAAAGAAATTCCAATTGACACATTCTTTCATAAAATTGTTATGCTTAGAGACCGATTGAGAGTTTTGGAACAAAATATCAATAGTCATAAAGTATTAACAGACGAGGAGAAAGTGAATATTCAACAATACATTACTAGAATTTATGGAACTCTCACCACTTTTAATGTACTTTTTAAATACAAAGACGATTATTTTGTTGGTGAAAAAGGAAGCTAAAAAGACTTAAATTTGCAAAATATGCAATTACTGCTTTCTACTTCTTGGTGGTTTATTTTACTTTGTGTTGGCATTGCACTTGCTTATTCTTGGTTGCTTTATCGCCCCAATATTAAACCTTTTCAGCAGAAACTGATGTTTTCATTGCGGTTTTTAAGTGTGTTTTTATTGGCTTTTTTGCTTTTAGGTCCCACTTTATTGCATCAAAAATCTATCATCGATAAACCCAAAGTGCTTTTATTGATGGATGAATCGGAATCCATGTTAGGACATCCTTTTGCCAAGGAATTGCAGCAAGAAGTGTTGCCAAAATGGCAAGACATACAAAATGAGTTAGGCGATGATTACGAAGTAGAATATTTTTCGATAGGTAGCGAAGTGAGATATTCAGATTCTTCTGTTTTTAAAGACAAAAAAAGCAATCTCAGTCAGCTGTTCGACTATATTAACCAAACGTATTACAAGCAAAATATTGGCGCAGTGGTTTTAGCCTCCGATGGTATTTATAACCGAGGCAGCAATCCTGTGTTTAAGACTTTTAAAACTCAAACCGTTTTATATACACTTGGCGTAGGAGATAGTAGCGTTAAAAAAGATATTTTAATCAAAGAAGTTAATGCCAATGCCATAGCTTATCTTAATAATATATTTCCGGTAGATATAGCCGTAGCTGCCAATGGTTTTCAAAATCAAACGAGTACTTTGACTATCAGCAGTGATGGTAAAACTCTTTTCTCTCAAAATATTACATTTACGCAAGCCGAAGATTTTAAAGACATCAGTTTTAACATAGAGGCAGACAAACCTGGCACCAAGCATCTCATCATTCAATTAAGTCCATTAAATGGCGAATCTTCTTTAAAAAACAATCGCAAAGATGTGTTCATAGATGTGATAGATGGTAGAGAAAAAGTATTAATAGTTTATAACAGTCCACATCCTGATATCGGTGCTATCAAAGAAGCTATTTTAACCAATCAAAACTATGAAGTGGTTGACCTACCCATTCAGAGCATTCAACTCAATGAATTATCAAAATACAATGTAGTAGTTTTGCATCAAATACCCAATAGAGTGATAGCCAGTCAGGCGCTTATCAATCTACTTAAAACCAATCGGACTTCGGTATTCAGTATATTGGGCAGTCAATCGGCTGTGGAGCAAGTTAATCAGCTTAATCCATTAGGAAAAATAGACAGACATCAAGGGCGATTCAACGAAAGTCAACCGATTTTTAACGGGGGATTTAATTTCTTTGTTTTAGATGAAAACACCAAAGCTACTTTCAATAATTTGCCACCCCTAAAATCTCCTTATGGTTTTTATGCCAAACACGATGAATCCAACATTTTAGCTTTTCAAAAAATTGGTTCTGTTGCTACCCAAACACCCATTTGGGCTTTGTATAACATCAATGGCGAAAAATCCTCCATACTGTATGGTGAAGGTTTTTGGAGATGGCGCTTATACGATTATGCAGAGAATGAAAACTTTAATGCCACCAACGAGTTGATAAGCAAAACCATTCAGTTTCTTTCTGTAAAGGACGACAAAAGAAAGTTTAAAGTATACCCATCTCAAAATGTGTATGATGAGGATGAATCGGTTAAGTTTTTCGGTGAAATTTATAACGAAAACTATGAATTGCTCAATGAAAAAGACATTGATTTAACGCTGATAGATAGTGAAAACAAAAAGTACAATTACACATTAGGTAAAAATGGTAAAAGCTATGTTTCTAATCTCGGTTCGTTAACAGCTGGTGCTTATCAGTTTATAGCCAAAACCGATAGCGAAAAAGAGCCAATTAAAGGTAAATTTATTGTGAATCCATTGCAATTAGAGTTTTTAAATACCACTGCCAATTTCAGTCTTTTGCGCCAATTGTCTGCTCAAAATAGTGGCAAGTTTTACAAACAAAACCAGTTAGATCAATTGATTAAAGACCTGAAAGCCAACACCGAAATTACAGGTATTTCCAGAACTGAAAAAAGCATGAAAGAACTGATTCATTTAAAATGGATTTTCTTTATCATCGTATTTCTTTTGAGTGCAGAATGGTTTTATAGAAAATACGAAGGGGCTTACTAAATGGGGATTGTATTAACCAATAAACCTGTTTTGTGTAACTATTATGTTACTTATCGCTGCAATGCCAAATGTTCGTTTTGTGATATATGGGAAAAACCATCACCATACATTACCATCGAAAATGCCACACAAAATCTGAAAGACATGAAACGCTTGGGGGTAGATGTGATTGATTTTACGGGAGGTGAACCGCTTTTACACCAACAACTGCCCGAATTGTTGAAACTAGCCAAAGACTTAGGCTTTATAACCACTGTTACCACCAATGCACTTTTATATCCCAAGATGGCAAACAAACTCAAGGGATTGATAGATATGTTGCATTTTTCTTTAGATTCTCCCATAGAAAGTGAACATAACGACAGCAGAGGTGTTAAATTGTTTGATAAGTTTTTAGAATCCATCGAAGTAGCCAAAAACCTTGGTGAAAAACCAGATATTTTGTTCACTGTGTTCAGTCATAATATCCATCAGATAGAAGAAGTTTATGAAACATATTGTGTGCCCAATCAGTTCATGTTAATTCTTAACCCTGTGTTTGAATACAACGAGGTTGGCAGTTCTCTCAATGAGGCAGATTTAAAGCAATTGACAGCATGGGGCAAAAAGAAGTTGGTGTATTTAAACCAAGGTTTTATTGAATTAAGAAAAAATGGGGGCAATCAAATTGAACATCCTGTTTGCAGAGCCGGCAGCACAACCATTGTTATATCTCCTGAAAACGAGCTCATTTTGCCCTGCTATCATCTTGGTCTAGACAAACATCCCATCAACAATCAATTGTTTGAATTATGGAGCAGTAAGGATATTCAATTGCAGATAAAACAAGAAGGGCGACATGAAAAATGCCAAGGTTGCACCATCAATTGCTACATGCAACCCAGTTTTGCCACTAAGCTCAGCAGCTATTGGTTCAAAGCCCTGCCCTCCACCCTCAAATACAATTTGCACAAAGGCACTTGGAAGAATTTGATTTAGTGAAGAGAATGGGCGCCCATCTTTCTTTTAGTTCGGCATAAGGCAATCTTACTAAAAAAACCTACTTCCTGAATATTAAAACCATATTTGAATATTTTCTTATACTGAACTCCCGTTAATTAATATATTTGCAGAAATAAATAGAAATTGGATTTATCTGTTATCATAGTCAATTACAATGTTCAGGCAATGCTTGAACAAACCTTGCTTTCGGTGTATAAGGCTATTGGCAATCTGAGTGTTGAGGTTATTGTGGTGGATAATCATTCTGCTGACGATTCTTGTGGCATGGTGAGAGAAAAATTCAAACAGGTTGTTCTAATTGAAAACAAAGACAATGTGGGTTTTAGCAAAGCCAATAATCAGGGGATTTTAATTGCTAAGGGCAGAAATGTTTTGTTGTTGAATCCTGATACGGTTTTGAGCGAGGATAGTTTATTTAAAACAAATGGGTATTTGAACGAACATGCTGAGGTGGGGGCTTTGGGTGTTAGAATGATTGATGGCAGGGGTGTTTTTTTGCCAGAATCAAAAAGGGGATTGCCTACCCCAGCGGTTGCTTTTTATAAGATGAGCGGTTTGGCTAAACTGTTTCCCAAATCTAAGGTTTTTGGAGCTTATCATTTAAGTTTTTTGAGTGAATTTGAAACCAACGAGGTGGATGTTTTGAGTGGTGCTTTTATGATGATTAAAAAAAGTGTTTTGGATGAAGTTGGTTTGTTGGACGAGGATTTTTTTATGTATGGCGAAGATATTGATCTGAGTTATAGAATTCAAAAAGGGGGTTATAAGAACGTTTATTTTGCTGATACTACTATTATTCATTATAAAGGCGAAAGCACTAAGAAACACAGTGTTAATTATGTTAAAATATTTTACCAAGCGATGGCGAAATTTGCCACAAAACATTTTAGCAAAAGTCAGGGTAAATGGTTTACTTTTTTCATCAATACGGCTATATTAATCAGAGCTTCGATAGCTTTGCTAAATCGGGTTGTTAATGCTTCAAAACTATTGATTTTAGATTATATTTTAATTTTTGCAGGTTTTTTCGGTCTGATGAGGTATTGGGAAATCTATAATAAATTTGTTGTTGGTGGTTTTTATCCCAAGGAATACATTCAATACCATGTGCCTGTTTACATTTTGTTTTGGGTGTCAGGCATCATCATTAGTGGGGGTTATCTTTTTCCGTTTCAGATTTCTAAAACTAGCAGAGGCGTTATATTTGGCTCCTTTTTATTGTTAACTGTTTATGCCCTTTTGCCAGAGAGCATGCGGTTTTCGAGAGCTTTGATTTTATTAGGGTCTGTTTGGGCACTTTTGATAACCATTGCTATCCGTTTGTTTTGGCATTTTATAAAATACAAACATTTTGATACCACAGTTAGTCAAACCTCACAAGTATTAATAGTTGGAGATATTGATGAATGTCAAAGGGTAAAAAACATCCTGTTGAATTATCCTCAAAGATTCAAGTTGCTTGGTTTTATTAAGCCCAATCATGTTGCTACCAAAGCAGAATGGCTAGGAAGTTTTGAAAATCTACCTTTATTGATTGAGATTTATAATGCTAACGAAATTATTTTTTGTTCGAAGGATATACCCGGAACAGAAATTATGGAATTGATGGGCAGAAGCCATAACAATAAAGTGAAATACAAGATAATGCCTGAAAAAGGTGCTTATATCATTGGTAGTAATTCAAAAAATACCACAGGTGAATTCTTTAGCATTGATATGACACCTGCCCTGAGCAATCAACAGATTAAAAACAAAAAAAGACTCTTTGATTTTTTAACTTGTATGATTCTGCCTTTTCTTCTGCCTGTTTTATTATTTAGATGGCGTTTTTTAATCAGTGTGTTAAAGAACTGGTTGCATTGTTTGACAGGTAAAAAAAGTTGGATAGGCTATAATCAACATGCAGTGACACAGAATTTGCCTAAAATAAAACCGGGTGTCTTCAAAGTCAATAGTTTTTATGTGGATGAAATTAAAGATGAACAACTATTAAAAAACATCAATTTGATGTATGCCAGTCATTATCATTGGCAAAATGATTTAAATATGTTGATAAAAGCATTTTTTTCTAATACATTCGCATCATAATATACCTTAATTAATGAACAAGCAAAATGATCCTCAATTTGGTTCCCTTCATGAATTTTTAATCAACGCTGCCAATAACATTCACAAGCCTGAGTCAACATTTTTGATGGAGAAAAACGGAAATGATTATGTCAATATTTCCTACCGTGAAACCTTTGAAAACATTCATCAATGGGCTGCTTATTTATATCATATTGGTATTAGAAAGGGCGATAAAGTTGCCATTTGTTTAGATAACTGTCCGGAATTTATCTATTTAGATCAAGCCCTCCAAAAAATTGGAGCTGTCAATGTTTCAATTTACCCAACTTTAACAGCAGATGAAACCGCTTTTATTTTGAACAACAGCGAATCTAAGGCTGTTTTATTAGGGAATCCATTCTTGTTAAAAAAGTTTCAAAAAGTAGAAAATCAATGTTCTACAATTGAAAAAGTGTTTTTAGCCTACGATTTTAAAGATGAAAACCACAAATTTATTTCTGTAAAATCCATCAAAGAAGCTGGCAAAAAACTATGGATAAGTCTTGAAAAAGAAATCAACCAGATTCTAGCAACCATTAAACATGATGATTTGGCCGCTTTGATTTATACCAGTGGAACAACAGGGGTTCCGAAGGGTACCATGCTCAGTCATTATAATTTTATGAGCAATTGTTACGATGCTTTAGAATTATGCCCAAGTATCAATAAGGAAGATAGATTCTTGTCTTTCTTGCCTTTGAGCCATGTTTATGAAAGAATGGCTGGTTATTACTTGCCTTGTTTTATTGGTGCTCAAATTGCATTTGCAGAAAGCATAGAAAAGGTGTCACAGAATTTTATGGAAGCAAAACCAACGATTATGACCTGTGTGCCAAGGCTTCTAGAAAGATTAGAAGGAAAAATTAGAAGCAATGCAGAAGCTCAAGGTGGCATCAAATTAAAAATATTTAATTGGGCCATAAAAATTGGTGAAAAAGTAAGAATAAAGAAAGAAAACAAACAATTTATTAATCCATTTTTAAGGTTGCAACATGCCCTAGCTGAAAAGTTGGTGTTTAGTAAAATCAAAGCAAAATTAGGTGGTAGACTTAAATTATTAGTTTCTGGTGGAGGCGCATTGCCACAACATATTGGTGAGTTTTTTGGCAATGTTGGCATCAGGTGTCAGCAGGGTTATGGATTAACAGAAACATCGCCATTCATTACAGTAAATGAATTTCATAGACAAATTCATGGTACAAGTGGAAGAGTGGCACCAAGGCAACAAGTAGCCATTCAGAATATTGAAACCAAAACATTTGTAACTATACAAACATATGATAGTTTTAAAGAGGATTTTGAATGTGAGGAGGGCGAAATTTTATGTAAAGGTCCAAATATCATGTTAGGATATTATAAAAATCCTGAGGAGACAGCCTTAGTGATGGATGCCGAAGGTTGGTTTCATACGGGTGATATAGGCAAATTTGAAAAAGGATATATCAAAATTACGGATAGATATAAAAACATGTTAAAAACAAGTTTGGGTAAGAATATATATCCAACACCGATTGAAAACACGTATTTGCAATCTGATAAAGTTGAACAAATATTCATCATTGGCGATAAAAAAGAATATGTAACAGCCATTGTAGTGCCAAAAGAAGAAAAAATTAAAGACTTTTATGGTTTAAATAATATAAAATTTAATGAAGATGATGACTTTTTAGAAGATGAAGCTTTAAAAAAGTGGATTGAAGAAGATTTTAAGAAATTATCTCAAAATCTCTCCAATTATGCTAGAATTAGAAGTTTTGTTATCAAAAGAAAACCTTTTACGATAGAAACTGGAGAGTTAACCGTAACTTTGAAGCAGAAAAGAAAAGTGATTGAAGAGCGATATCAAAACTGGATCGAAAAACTCTATAATTAGTCAAATATGTTGCAACTATATTATTTTGTAATTGCCCCTTTAGGAATGATTTTATTATCATTTTTATATCTTCAATTTGCAAAAAAATTCAACATTTACGATCATCCTGTTGGCAGAAGTTCACATGTTAATGTAACAATTACAGGCTATGGTATATTTGTTTTGTTTGCACTATTAGTTTATAGCGTCATTTATCCCTACACATTACCCTCTTTTTTTATCATTGGTTTGGTAATGATATCTACCATTAGTTTTATTGATGACATCGTATTTATCAAGCATTTTATTAGATTGATATTTCAAATATTTGCACTTACCTTGATGGCTATAGATTTACCATTTAGTTATATAGCAATGGATAAATTACCTCTTATTATAGCTGCAATCATTTTTGGTATTGGCGTTTTGAATGCCTTTAACTTTATGGATGGCATCAATGGTATGTTGGGTTTAAATAGTTTAGTTATATTATTTAGTTTTTGGTGGCTAAACAATCATTCAGTTGATGAAAATGGTGCTAATATTAATTTTATTAATAATGAATTTATTTATACTTTAATCATTGGTGTATCCTTATTTGTCATTTTAAATGTTCGCAAAAAAGCCATTGTTTTTGCAGGTGATGTAGGCAGTATTTCAATAGCATTTGTTATCTTTTATTTGATGCTCAATCTGATTTTTAAAACAGGCAATTATGCTTATTTACTCTTGTTTGTTGTCATAGGAATTGATGCTGGATTAACCGTTATTTTTAAATTATTGTTAAGAGAAAATATATTTGTTCCACATCGTGATTTCTTATTTAAGAAATTAGTACATGTTGGCAAATTTAAACATGTGAATGTATCATTGATATACGCAAGTATACAAGCCATTATTTCTTTTATAGTAATAGTTTTACCACTTCAAAATAAGTTGCCGGCTCAATTAAGCATTTTATTCATCTTTGTTGTTGGTCTTTGTGCCGCATACATCATCACTCGTAATAAATATACAAAAAAAAGAGTGATTAAATATTTAAGAGAAGATAGAGATGACGAAGAAGTTTAAACTAAGCGCCAATTTCTGAACTTGGAGCAATCTTCTTAACCAAGCCTTGCAACACTTTTCCTGGCCCCAATTCTACAAATACAGTTGCACCATCTGTTACCATCGCATGAACACATTGTGTCCATTTAACAGGCGCTGTTAATTGTTTCAATAAATTGGCTTTGATAATCTCTGGATTGGTTTCTGCCTTAGCACTTACATTTTGATATACCGCACAAGCGGGTTGACTGAAATGGGTATTTTCTATCGCTTTTGCCAATTTTTCTTCGGCAGGTTTCATTAATGGGGAATGGAATGCACCACCTACTTGTAGCACCAAAGCCCTCTTAGCACCAGCAGCTTTCAGTTTTTCGCAGGCTTCGTTAATAGCATCAATATCTCCTGAAATAACCAATTGCCCCGGACAATTATAATTAGCTGGCACCACAATGCCACTTGAAATTGAGGCGCAAATTTCTTCCACTTTTTCGTCTTCCAAACCTAAAACAGCAGCCATGGTGCTAGGTTTTAGTTCGCAAGCTTCTTGCATTGCCATAGCGCGTTGATACACCAATTTTAAGCCATCTTCAAAAGTTAAAGTACCATTAGCTACCAAAGCAGAAAACTCGCCCAAACTATGACCTGCCACCATATCGGGCGAAAAATCATTGCCCAAACATTTTGCTGCTATCACAGCATGTAAAAATATAGCAGGTTGCGTGATATTGGTTTTTCTAAGCCCTTCATCAGTGCCAGAAAACATCTCGTCTGTAATTCTAAAACCTAAAATTTCATTGGCATTCTCAAATAGTTCTTTAGCAATTGGGTGATTGTCATACAAATCTTTGCCCATACCTACAAACTGTGCCCCTTGTCCTGGAAATATATACGCTTTTTTCATGTTTCAATTTTAATACTTATTTTGATATTTTTAAAAGGTTTTTATTTGTTGGAATATCAAAGTCAATGACTACTATTATCCAAAACATGACGTTTTTTTAAATTTTTTAGTTAACGCCTTATATTTACTCTTTTAAGATTTTGGAACGAATTCCTTTTGATTAATTGATCTTTTTCCAAGCAGGCACAAGTTCAATGTGCCTATTTTCTCAGGTAAATGAATCAGTTTGATTGATGGTAATGATGATGCCTATTTAGGGCTTGCTGAAAAACCATAACAACATGATAGTCAATCACAAAAGCTCATTTTTGTGATTTCAAGTGCAAGGAAATTAGAATAAAACCCTAAACAATCGTGCATCTACTTTTGGTTTTCTTTTTTTTCATTGCCAAAAAAAGAAACAAAAAAAGCTAGCACCATATTAAATTTAGACTTTTAACTTGATTTTTCAGACCACTTCGGGTGATTTCCTTGAGTCCACTCAAGGAACTTCCCTTGTGGTTTCCCTGAAAAATCTTCATTAAAAAGTCAAATTTAATAAAGGTGCGGTCGGCTTCGAATTTAGCTTTCTGAATTGATACCAACCAAAAAAGAAATAATCTTTTGTTTTAATTGATGACTTTTTCAGCAGACCCTATTTAGGCTTTCTCATTAATAATGGATGATATTTCACATTGCAATGGTTAATAGTTAAAAAAATCATTTTGGTGGTTTGGGGGGAATCGGGTTAATTTGTGGAATGAATTTAAAAATATTATTTATGTTGTTTTTTATTTTAGTTTCAAAATTAATGGGTCAGAAAAACGATAGCTTAATAATTGGGGATAGGTTGCATGATTTTTATTTTCAAATGTTAAGCTCATATAACCATTCTGGAATAATTATAAAACCATTAACAAAAGAAGACTCTCTTTATGGCAGTTTTTTCGGGGTTATCTATTACACTAACAAGAGAGACACTTTTTTTCAAAAAGAGTTAAATTATTATTTAGATAAAGTCGTTGCAGAAGGAAAAGTAGTAAGGTTCTTTTTTAAAGAAAGAGTAAATTTTTTTAAACGGAAAAAGCTTCATGATTACTTAAAAATTGGAGTTTGGAAAAAGTACGATTTTATTAATAATGAAATACAATATTTAGAGTATTTTATAATTAACAGATACACCAATCCATATAAAGTTTTAAAAACAGAAAAAATTAAGAACTAGGATTTTTACCTCTCACTATTTTGTGCCGTTTCTCTTTTCTTTTGGTTTTAAGTATGGGCTTGTGTTTGTGCCCTGCCACCTCAAAACCGTTAAATCGGTTTGGGTTTGCAATCACATTTCTAAAACCCACGGTTGAAACCGTGAGCTTTTTTATCGTTGATGGTGGAAGGGTTTTAAATGACCACGAGGTGGTCACATAGTTATAGCATAATGTGATGGCGAGTTATTCGACCCCGATGGGGTCGCATTTTGCGGTTTAGGGTTGATTTTTATAAATATTTCATCCCTACTGGATGATTTAAAAAGACACAGTATTACAATCCTTCAAGTTCTTTTTTCTGTTGTTTGGTCAGTCCGCTTTTAACCAAATCATGGCTGTGGTCTATCAGTTCTTTTAATAATGTGGATGATAAACCTTCGATGTAAACGGTGTTCCAATGGGTTTTATTCATGTGATATCCCGGTTGTATTTGTGGGTATTCTTCTCTTAGTTCAATGGCTTTTTCGGGATTGCATTTTAAATTGATACTTTGAAAATCGTTTAAACTACACAAAGCAAATAGTTTGCCCATCACTTTAAATACCAAGGTGTCTGGTCCAAATGGGCACTCCTCGCTAGTGCCTTTTTTTGCTAAACAATAGTTTCTAAAGGTTTCAATATCCATGATAATTCTACATTAAAAATGTATGGCTGTTTCTACCTGTTCTAAAGCGGTATCAATTTGTGTATGGTTCTCTTTTAATATGGCTCTGGCTTCAGTTGCAAAGGCATTGGCTTGTTCTTTGTTGGCCAAACCTTTGGCATTTATCATCACATTGAAATAAGCCCCTCTTACAGCCGTTTTGATACACAACAAACCTACCGCAGCATCGGTAATGCTATTGGGATTGCCTTTTTCTACCATGTTTTTGAGAATGTCTATGCACTGAAATGCGGCTTTCATGGTATTGAGCGGTACTACAGTTGCGTATACCGAAGCATTTTCAATGGCTTGTTTCCTCAATTGTTTTTCTTCGTCAGTGGCTTTTGGCATTTGCATGGCGGTCATGATAGCATTGAAAGCATTGGTGTCTTCGTCTATCAAATGGACTAACTGATTTTTTAATTGTTGTGCCTTTTCAGCCCAATTGGAGAATTCTGCTGTTCTATCTTCCCAACCTCTTTTGTCGGCACTTAAATTGGCTACCATGGCACCCAAACTGATGCCCAATGTTGCGCATAATGCACTCACCGAACCACCACCCGGAGCAGGACTTTCACTCGCTGTTTCGTCTGCAAATTCTTGTATGGTTAAGTCTATTAATTTTTTATTTGGACTTTTAGCCAACACGTATTCAATGATTCTTTCATCTGGGTTAAATTCGCCCAATTGATTCAAACCCAAAGATTGTATAGCAATATGAATTAATTCTTTGTCACTAACGCCAATACTTCTACCTTGTTTGTTTAGATAATGTTTGCCCGCATCTAACAAAGGTTGCAGAGGCACTAATCCAACCAATTCGCTGCCCGTTACACGTGTGCCTCGTTCTTCGGCTTTAGCACAAACTTCGTCAAAAGCTTGATGAACAGACGTTATTTTATAATTGGTAAGGTTCATGCTGATTTGAGCCATGCCATATTCTTCTATATACCATCCAATGGCTTTAACAGATTTTAATGTGCCGGGAATTCTAACATCTTCGCCATTTTCGTCTTTAACAACCTTGCCCGAATAAGGATTGCCTTCTCTTTTTACCCTGCCTGCTTCTCTCACATCAAAGGCAATACGATTGGCAATTCTGGTGGATTTGGTGTTCAGATTAATGTTATAAGCAATTAGAAAATCTCTAGCCCCTATAACAGTTGCTCCATGTTTGAGTGGTAAAACTTGGGGTCCAAAATCGGGTTGCCACTCGGGTAATTTTATTTTTTCGACAAAACCTTCGTATTCACCGCCTCTGATAACAGATAGGTTTGAACGCAATTTATTTGGTTGCGCCTCTTCATATAAATACACAGGTATTTGCAGTTCGTTACCCACTTTTTCAGCGAGTTTTATAGCCCATTTGGCACAATCTTCCATACTAATGCCCGAAACAGGCACAAGCGGACAAACATCTGTTGCGCCCATTCTGGGATGTTCGCCTTTGTGTGTTCGCATGTCTATCAATTCTGCGGCTTTTTGGATGCCTAAAAATGCAGCTTCAACCACCAGAGAAGGTTCTCCGGCAAATGTAACTACGGTTCTATTGGTAGCTTTGCCCATATCTACATGTAAGAGCTTAACACCTTCAACACTTTCTATGGCATTGGTAATCTGTTTAATGATCTCTGGATTTTGTCCCTCACTAAAATTGGGAACACATTCTATGATTTGTTTCGACATGATGTGGCAAAAATAATGAATTTAATGTGAATGGTTAATAGTTAAGGGTTATTGGTTAATAGTAGATGCCTGTTGTATCGAAATTCTTGTATTATAATCCATCCCTCAGTTTTCATGCCGGACACTATTAACTATTAGACCCTTAACGATTACACACTTAACTAATAACCCTTAACTAATAACCAGAAATAATCGGCTTGTAGATGCAGCATTTCTAATCCGTTTTTAACCTTGGAACCTCTTGATTCAAATAATGACATCATGGGGGTTTGGGAGGGATTGTAAACCAAATCATAAAAATACATTTGACTATGAATACCTGATGCTTTGATGGGTAAATATTCTTCTGGAAAACCTATGGTGCCAACAGGGGTGCAGTTAATTAGCAAATCATAGGTTTTTAGTTCTTCATCGTTTAATTCATTGTAGGTAAATTTTCCATGTCTTGTTACAACCTTGAATTCAATTTCTAAGGTTTTAAGAGCGTATTGTATGGCTTTAGATGCGCCACCATTGCCAAAAACCAAGGCTTTTTTAAAGGGAGTTTGCCAACGTTCTAAGCTTTCTTTAAAAGCCAAATAATCGGTGTTATGGGCAGTTAGGATCGGCAGTTTTTCGTTTTTTGAAATAATGATGGCATTGGCAGCACCAATTGCTTTCACCTCGTCTGACAACACATCACAATAATCTAAAATAGTTTCTTTGTAGGGGATGGTGACATTAAACCCTAATAATTCAGGATGTTGGATAAAAACATCGGTTAAATCATCTATGTTTTTTAATGGAAATAGATGGTATTGCCAGTTTTTTAAACCGAGTTGTTGAAACTTTTCAGTAAAATATTTTTGAGAAAAAGAATGTGAAAGCGGATAGCCAATTAAACCAATGTCGGGCATATAATTATTTTTTCATTTTATGCTGTATATACCCAATGATGATTGGTAACACAGAAATGCCGATGATGCCAAATATAACAACCTCAAAGTTGTTTTTAACAAATGGAATATTGCCAGCCAAATAGCCTAAAACTGTTACCCCGCCCACCCACAATATAGCACCTAAAACACAATTGATAATGTATTTTTTGTAGGTCATAGAACCTGCGCCTGCTACAAAAGGTGCAACAGTTCTAACTATAGGAATAAATCGAGCAATAATAACTGTTTTGCCACCGTATTTGGCGTAATAAGCTTCTGTTTTTTCAATATGAGAACGTTTTAGAAATAATAGTTTCTCTTTACTTTTGATTAGATTTCCAAAGTATTTGCCAACAAAATAATTGGTATTATCTCCCAAAAGTGCAGCTACCATCAATAGTGGAATGAGTACGGCAATGTTGATGCCGCCTTGAGATGCAGCCAAAGCGCCTGCAGCAAAAAGCAATGAATCGCCTGGTAAAAGTGGCATTACCACTAAGCCTGTTTCAACAAAAATAATCAAAAATAAAATACCATAAATCCAGTTGCCATAATTGGCTACCCACATCTCCAAATGCTGATTCAAATGTAATAAAATATCCAATCCTTCTTTGATTATTTCCATAGCGCAAAAGTAATAACATTTAATATGATAAAATAGCACTAGAAATTTTTGTCTAATATCTTGAAATTTTTTCTTGGTTGAGCTTATTTTTAAACGGAAAAAAATTTATCAAATACTTGAAAATAAAATATCATAAAAAAACATTATTTTCGTTGTTAATTTATGCGTGTGAATCTAAAAAGCCTCTTTACTTTAACACTAATCCTCTTGATTAGCATTTCTATTCAAAGTTGTGGTGGAAGAAAAACCATGGGAAGTGGCAAGCAAAAGAAAAATTGTAATTGCGGATTTTAAAAAAGGTTTAGGAAAGTTAATTGTATTTAATCATCTTTGAAACTTTAAATTCTTAAAAACAAATTTATATCATGTATAACTTTTTGCAACCCCTACATTCACATTTTAGATGGATTATTTTTTTAGCTGCCATCATTGCTATTCTATTACCAATTGTTAATGCTAAGCAAGCGGTTAATAAGAAATCAAAGTTACCAGCTTTAGTATTTATGATAGTAATGGATTTGCAATTTCTGATGGGAATATTGTTGTATTTCTTCTATAGTCCTTTTGGATTGTCAGCTTTTGAAAATGGCATGGCATTCGTGATGAAAAATGGAGACATTAGAAAAATAGCTGTTGAACATTTTACATTGATGTTATTAGCTTGGGGATTGGTTCATGTGGGCTATTCAAAAATTAAAAAATCTATGGATGGTAAGCATTTGCAAAAAACCTCTTTGATTTTTTTTGGTATCGCTTTGGTATTGATTTTAGCGGGAATTCCTTGGGGTAGAATTTAGTTTTATAACCTTTTTTCATCGTCAATTTGATTTTAATTATTCAGCTTGTAATTAATTTTCATGAATTATTATTTGTTTCAATATGAGAAGTTAAGATGTTATTCTTAGTTTTATCCATTCTGCTTTCAACAACTTTATTTGTCGTTTTTAGGTGGTTTCACCTAAAAAAAGTCAATTTATTGATGGCTATAGTAGGCAATTATGTGTCATGTATTTTAACGGCATTTGTACTCAATGGCGGCTTGTATTTTCAAGATTTTTCTATCGGTTTTATCATTATTTGTTTATGTTTAGGGGTTTTGTTTTTTTTGGTGTTTTTTGCAATGGGTTATGCCTCTTCGCATATTGGAGTAGGCATAGCGAGTGCTAGTTCAAAAATGTCTTTAATCATTCCTGTTTTATTTGGCACTTTGATATTGAATGAATCATTTGATTGGATTAAAATTTTAGCATTGATTTTTGCCATTGTGTCTGTGGTTTTAATTTCTTATCAACCCAACTCAAAATTAGCTTTTCGATATTTATTAATCCCTTTTTTAATCTTTGTTGGTTCTGGTTTTATCGACACTTGTTTAAACCTTTTACAATTGCATTTTAGTAAACATCAACTCAATAAAGAATCAGCCATAGCACTCATTTTTATGGGTGCTTTTATCAGTATTTTGCTTTATATTTCTTTAACTCAAATTAAAGTTTTAAAAGACAAACGAAGCTTTGCTTTTGGATTATTATTGGGTATTCCCAATTATTTTTCTGTTTATTTTTTGATACTAGCTTTGGGTTCAGGATTTTTGCCTTCCAATCATTTTTATATGATTAATAATACCGCCATTATGTTATGTTCATTTATAGCAGCACTGATACTCTTCAAAGAAAAAATTAATTATAGAAAGCTAATTGGTATCGCACTAGCAGTTGTGGCAATTTATTTGTCTGTGAAATAATTTTTTTATTCAAAAACAATGACTATTTTTGTCATGTTATTTTTTGTCACTTATGAAAGTTCAATTAAAAAATGCTAGAGAATCTAAAAATCTTAAATTAAAAGATGTTGCTATTGCAATGGGAGTAGACCCAGCATTAGTAAGTAAATGGGAAAGTGGAGGAAGAAAACCGACCAAAGAACAGGTTATGAAATTAGCGGAAATTTTAGAATTAGACACAGAAAAACTATTGATAGAGTGGATGAGTGAAGTAATTCTTTATGAAATAGGCAATGATGATTTGGCTTTAAAAGCGATGCAACTAGCCGAAGAAAAAGTCAAGTTTTCATTACAACAAAACACTCATTCAGTGTCCAAGTCTCTTTCAAAAATTTTAAAAGAAATAGACGCTATGAGAGAAAAGCTAAATCAATTTCGACATCTAGATAGTTACAGAATTGCCCAAGCTATTGAACTTGAATATACCTTTGAAAGCAATAGGATAGAAGGCAATACTTTGACTTTAAAAGAAACGGACTTGGTAATTAATGAAGGCATAACAATTTCAGGCAAAAGTATGCGAGAGCATTTGGAAGCTATTAATCACAGAGAAGCAGTAGAATATTTGAAACATTTGGTTGAAAAAAACACAGACCTCAAAGAGAGGGATATTTTACAATTACACAATTTGATTTTACGTGGCATAGATTCAGAAAATGCGGGTAAATATAGAAATGTGCAAGTGATGATAAAAGGAAGCAAACATTTGCCCCCTCAGCCCTTTTTAGTAGCCAAAGCAATGGAAGATATGATGATATGGTATCGATTGAATTCTAAAAAATTACACCCCGTTATTTTAGCAGCAGAATTGAGTGAAAGATTGGTTACAATTCATCCATTTATTGATGGCAATGGTCGTACATCCCGTTTGATGATGAATTTGATATTATTAAAACATGGCTATGTGATAGCGAATATTAAAGGAGACGATGCCAATAGATTGAACTATTACAATTGTTTGGAAACAGCTCAAGTTACAGGCAAAAGAGATCAATTTTATGAATTTATTGCCGAAGTTGAGCGAGATGCTTTAAAAAGATATTTGGAGATTTTGGGGAAGGGAAAATGATGTATATTTATGGTAGTTTAACAATGAATTATTCGTTTTATTATTTTTTATTCATTCTAAATTTCATTTTTTTAGTGTTAATAATCAATGATTTAATAAATCTATTTATTTTTTTATTTTTTTATTTTTATTGAAGTTTGTAATACTGAATGCGCAAATAGGTAGGCAAAGTATGAAGCCTTAGTAGAGGACAAAAATAAATACCAATGAAAAAATGAAAAAAATTTTAATTCTTATTGTCATTATTAATTTATCAGTAATGACCTTAAAAGCACAAGAAACAGTTATTGTATATGGAACCTATTCAACAAGCTTTTGTTGCATTTATGAAATTTAATTTAAATACAATTTTATCATATGATTTTAATGTTTTTTTCGTTAGCTTTGAATACGATTTTAAAAACGGCAACTATGTATATATTGAATAAAAAATGCTTTATATCATTAATTTTTCTCCTATTTGTTTTTAAGCTAACAGCAAAATACAATGGATTTACTAGTTTTGATGACAAAGTGTATTTATTTAAAAAAAACACTATTCATATATTTGCTATAAATCCTAAACAAAAATTACTAGATAAAAATATACTAAAGGATACTTCAATTACTAATTTTTTGATTAGAAAAGAATTGGGCAATAACATACAAAGTGAGAATTCAAGTACTCAAATCGAAGAAATTAATAAGTTTGAAATTTTAAGTTTGGGTAATCAGTTTGATAGTTTATATGTAGCCATTAAATACAAAAACATTAAATTAGCCAATCAAGAAAGATATTGTATTTTAAAGTTTGATAAGGCCTTGAAATTTATTAAATCGTATATGATAATTTACCCTTCTACGGTAAAGTATAATTATTTTCCTAAATTTAGTGAGATGGAATTTAATCAAGAAGGCGATTTGGTTCTTGTCTTTTGTGACAGTTCAAAAAACATATCTTATGCAAACTTTAATTTTAATGAACAGAAATGTAGTTTGAGAATAGACAATAAGAGTGTCATTGCTTTAAAAAATGATTTTAGATTTAGTTTTTTTGCTACAAATTTGACTGTTTTGACTCCAAATATTTACAAAGTTAAAAATTCTAATTTGTTTTATTTACAACCGTTTCCTTATGTGTTTAACCCAACTTATCAATTGATTTTAGACCCGTATCAATCCTTTGAAAATATCAAGAAAAGACAAGAGGAAATACTAAAAAAATCGGAGTTTGTTGAATTGAAAAGTTTGTTTCAGAATATTAAAGGAAATAATTTTGTTGTTTTAAATGTATTTGAACAAAATAATGACATCATATTTTACGTTAAGAATTTAGAAAAAAACACCTTAGAAAAGGTTACTTTTAAAGAAGGAAACAAACAACCAATGTTTGATTCTTTAATGAATTTAGATCCAGAAACAAACTGTTTTGTTTTTTCTTATAACTACTCTAAATTTATTATAATTGATGGTGATGAAATTGAGCTTTTAAAAATTGATTGAACTATTACAATTGCTTAGAAACAGCCCAACTAACAAGCAATAAAGATTTGTTTTATGAATTTATTGCCGAAGTTGAGCGAGATGCTTTAAAAAGGTATTTGGAGATTTTGGGGAAGTAGATCTGATTTGAGTGTTTTATTCAATAACTTTATATTTACATTCCTTACTTTTGCATTCCAATCCTTGTTTGCACTAGACTCATACAACACCATTGTTTCTCCCCAAACTTTCGTTTACAAATCAAAAGGGAGCAAGTTTTTGGCATTTGCTTTTCCCGTAAATCAGGAGATTGAGATTAAAAAACATTTGCAAGATTTGAAACTTCAGTTACCTGATGCTTCTCACCATTGCTATGCGTATGTGTTAAATTTTGATAAACAAGTATTCCGTGCCAATGATGATGGCGAACCAAGCAATACCGCTGGTAAACCCATTCTAAGACAAATTCATCATCTTGATTTAACCAATGTTTTGGTGGTGGTGGTTAGATATTTTGGCGGTACACTTTTAGGCGTTGCTGGATTGATTGAAGCATACAGCAATGCAGCCCTTGAGGTTTTGGAAATTTGCGAAATTGTAAATCATCCAATTTATGAAAGATATGAATTGCAATGTGATTTTGGGAAAGAACAAGATATATATTCGCTTTCAAAACAATATCAGTCAGTAATAATCGTTAAACAAGAACAAAGTGTTTTTTGTGCAGAAATTAAAATACCTTTGCGCTCGGTGGAAGATTTTAAAAGAAAAACCAAAGAACTCTATTTCATTAAAATCAAATACATTGGCATAGCATGACGTATATAAAAGGCATTATTCTCATCATCATTACAGGTCTTGGACAAATATTTGCCCAAAACAATGATTTTTATTCACTTAAGGATGTTCAGAAGTTTCGTTTCGATCGTTTGGAACTTGCCAATGACAAAGATGTGCAAACTTTTCTTAAAAGCAGTGAATCTTACAATTACATAGAAGCCATTAAAATAGGAAACGTTAGTCAAGTGAAAGCTATCATTGATGCCACAGGCAATTTCACGGATTTAAAGGAAATTAACTTAACGCAATTTCAAGGCGATTTGAATGCCCTAACTTTCGAGAATGCTTCTTTTATCGAAGTGCTACACTTGCGTTTGAGCGAAGAAAAATTGGCTCAGTTGAAATTTCTAAAACCCCTTGTTAGACTTCAAACCCTCTATTTATATATCGATGGCAAACCACAACAATTGCAAGACATACAGGCATTGGTGGATTTGAATTTTTCATATTTAAAAGAGTTGCACATTTTAGCTGATTTATTACCCAAAGAAATTGATTTTTTAGTCGATAAAATTAGTTATTTAAATGCATTGCAAACACTTGGTTTGGGTGTGGATAGAATAACAGATTTACCCAAAAACATTGCACAACTAAGATTTTTGTCAAAATTAATTCTTTATGATAATTTGTCTGTTTTTGCTAGCAAAGGCATTGACGATCTGAGCGAAGAAAAGCTTGACATTGTTTTTTCGCTTGCAAATGATTTGATGAGTGCCATATCTATTTCTTATTATTCCAACAAAGATGGGCTTTCAGAATTTGAAACCAATTATTTGAAATCACTTTATAAAGGCGAAATTTTTGGTCCCAATTTTCAAGTTGGAGAGGAAACAACAGAAATTAAAAACTTTGTGGCATTCAAAGAAGATTTTTCTCCAGATTTTAACAAAGGTCCAGAGTTTAATCCACCCTATAATGCCATAACGCCAAAGTTTGAAGTCTTTAAAATAGACCCACAAAAAAACGCGATTCTATATGCCTCTTCAGGCATGAAAATCATGATTCCTGCCTTCGGGTTTGAAAATGAAAACAAAGAAATTGTAAAAGAACCTGTTTATATCAAAATAACACAACTGAACCTTGCTATCGAACTTTTGTTTGCTGGCATAGATTTAAAAAATCAACGGGATTATTTGTTGAATAAATTCATGTTCAATATTTTGGCAACCACCGAAAAAAGCAATGTGAAATTAATTGACGGCTATCAAATTAAAATCAATCTTCCCATAGCATCCGATAGTGCCCAATCTTATTTTTATGATTATGAATCCAACACTTGGCAAAACAGCGCCCTTTATCAACAAGTATTTGCAAGTACATTTATACCAATAGATTTTTATAAAATCGAAACTCAAGCCGAATTTAATGCCTATTATTTGTTAGACACAAGTTCTTTTGCCAAACGTTTTAACAAAGGACCTCACTATTTTCTGAATGATTATGACAATGACAATCAACTGCTTTACAAAAAGCAAAAGTATTTTACCGACTTAGACCGAACTTGGACCAAGGATTACAATCAGTCAGGAAAATTAACTGGTTATAGGGTTAAAAAAGGAAAGGCATTTATCAAACTTCAAAAAGTAATTCCTAAAAATCGAATGACAGACCGTTTGTATTTTAAAATTTTAGACAAAACCCAAAATGGAATTATACAAGAATTGAGTGCTTTTAAAAACATCAATTTCAATGTTAAAATAGACCCAATTGATAAGCGAAGCTTTTATAACGAGTATGTAAAAAACTCTAAATATTATGATATTAGAATCAGTTACAGTCAGGGAAAAGAATATTGTACCGTTACTTTAAAAACGCCCTTTGGTTTCAAAGAATTAAAAGCCTTTGTTACAGATACTGATGATTTGAAAAAGAAGAAGAAACAACTTTCTAAATTCTGGAAATCTTATCAGAAATATCAAAACTCCTTGCAAAAAAGAAGTGATGAATTCGAAATCAATAATCTTCAAAGACTGCAAGATTATAACACCTATTTAAAAGATAGAATGAAGCAATTGGAAAAATCCAATCAGTTTTATGAGATGAAAATTCATCAATTGGGCAGTTTTGGGTTGTTTTATACTCAAACACCTGATTTTAACACCAATCTTATTGCGCAATACACCGATGAAAATGGTTTGCCCATAGATGTAAAATCGCTGTATTTAATTGATAAAAGATACAATACGGTTTTTAAAATTGCTCCTGGAAACATCAATTTCAATCCAACAGATTGTCAGTATATTATAGCCTGTGATTACAGCGGCAATTTATATTATGCTACTAAAAACGATTTGAATACAAGTAGTTTGGTGAATAATTCCTTGACTTACATTAAACTTAAAAAACTTAAATCTTCAATTACTTCAATAGATTTTTTCAATCAATTGATTCGCAATTAAACAATGAATAGTCGCCCACTTGCCATTATTTTCTTAACTATTTTTATTGATTTATTAGGCTTTGGTGTGGTGATTCCAATTTTGCCAACCCTTGTTGTGCACGATCTTTCACAACCAGAATTTGTAGTAGGAATAGTTGGATCTTTGGCGCCTTTTATGCAGTTTTTATTTGCACCATTTTGGGGTAGTTTGAGCGATAGAAAGGGTAGAAGACCAGTGATTTTGATAAGTATTGTTATTACCACTATTGGTTATATTGCATTTTCGTTTATTACTTCCATTTATATATTAATCATTTCTAGGATTTTATCGGGCATAGGGTCTGGTAATTTTTCTGCAGCACAAGCCTATGTTTCAGATATTTCTGCACCTGAAAAACGCGCAAAAAACATGGGTTTAATTGGAGCAGCCTTTGGTTTAGGCTTTATTTTTGGACCACCTATAGGCGGTTTTTTAAAAGAAAATTGGGGAGTAGAAGCCATTGGCTATTTTACAGCAGCTTTATGTGTAATCAACTTTGTTTTTGCGTATTTATTTTTACCTGAAAGTAATCGAAACAAACAAACAGTTAAACATTCGTTGAACATCGTATTTCAACAAATTAAAATAGCGCTTAACAATAAAATTATTCGTTTTATATTTATCATCAATGCCTTGTTTATTGCCGCATTCAGTATGATGCAAATAGCTTCTCCGCTTTTATGGAAACAACAATACGATTATGATGATAAAGAAATTGGTTATATTTTTGGTTTCATTGGTTTGTGTTCGGTATTGGTACAAGCCGGTTTAATTGGGTTTTTTGTAAAAAAAATTGGTGAAAAAAAGATGATTGTTTTAGGCGCATTGTTAATGGCAATTGGTTTGTTTTCAATGCCACTTGTTCCAAGTCATTTATTTATACCTTTAGAATTGTTAGCCATTATGACAATTGCTTTATCAAATGGATTGATTATGCCAGCTGCCAACGCTTTGGTGAGTAAAAATGCCCCTGTAGATAAACAAGGAACGGTATTAGGTGCCATGCAATCTGTTGGTTCATTGGCGCGAACTATTGGTCCATTATTGTCTGGCTTTTTGTATATGTTTTTTTATCAAGCGCCTTATATGATTGGCGCATTTCTGATGTTAATATGCTTGTTTTTGGGTTTTAAACTTTTTAAAAATATCAAAGAATAATTCAGCAATAAAACTTAATTTTGCTTTTGGAAAGGTCGGCTAATATTTGAAAAAATTAACATCATTTCAAAAATGGCTGAACCGCTCTTTCAAAACCAGGCTTTTTTACCCTCGTGGGATTTTTGGAAACTTGTTTTCAATGACGTTAGAAGGTTGCGAATAATGTGGAGGCTAAATCCTATTAACTTACGGATTTTTATCAAAACCGGCCTTTCTTTTTTAGAATTGTACAATAAAAAAACCCGAAATGTTTTCGATTTCGGGTTTTTTAATATTCATAGTTAAAGTTTTATCCTCTGTAGCATTCTATAAATGCTTTCCATTGACGATCGGTTAGAGTAGTTTTTATGCCTCTTATAAATTTATCATAACACATTTTTAAATTAGAAGCATGGCTTTGTTTGATTTTACGCAATGATTCAACAAAGTCTTTTCTCAATAATTGCATTTTTTCGGCAAATTGTTCTCTAGTTATATCACCTCTTTTAAGTTTGGCTAAGTATTCTTTTCTAATGTTTTCAATTCTATTTCTCAAAGACTCATATGCGAATCTATGTTTTTTAATGTCGTTGGCTTTACATTCCTCATAGCTACGCAATACCATTCTTAATTTTTTTGCTTGCTCATCGGATAATTCCAATTTTTTAATGCAACGAATAAATCTTTTTTCAACTGTTCTTTTAAAACCAGCTTCATCCATGTCTTGTTCTGTTAAAAGATAGCTCTCTGGTAGACCTTCGTTTTCTGCATAAAACTCCTTGTCTTCACCACCGTCAACTACTTCAACTTCATTGTATTTTTCATCAGTTTCGTTGATAATGGTTTCTAATTCTTGAGCACTAGCTACATCATTTGATGTGGTTTGAATGGTCTCTTTTTTACAACCTACTATGCTTAAAATAAAAGCAATGCTTAGTGTAAGGGCGATTTTTAATAAATTCTTTTTCATTTTGTTGTTATTTTAAATGTTTGTTATGGATTAGTCTTTGGTGTTACATATTGGTTGCATCAGAATTTATAAATTATATATAAATACTAGAAAATCAATCAAATAAAATTAAATTTTACCCAAGACTTTATCCAGCTTGAGTTTTAAATATACTGAATAATTGTATTGGAACCTGCCATATTCAAAGTCATAAAAGGGTTCAAATCTTAAATCTATTTGAGTGCCTTTATTAAGATGTTGAGAAAAGAGGATTTTGCTCATTAATAAGTTTCTAACTTGACGAGATAAGTAAACATCATAATAATTGTAGTTGTTATAAATTTGTGTAGCGTATGGTGATTGGTATTCACGCCCTTGCCAATAATTAAACATAATTTCAAAATGTTGATATAAGAATGATAATGTATGCCAATTGGCGCTACCATCTTTAAAGGGTTGTGTTATGGTAGGAGAAAAATCCCCTGAAAGCAAATAGTAATTTTCTGTTTTGATATAAAAATCTTTGCTAATTTTAAATTTTAATTTGAGTCCTGTAGCAGCATTGATTCTTGTGAAAATAGGATTTGGATTGTCATTTAATTGACCACCACGATGTGCTAAAGTGCCTTGTAAAGGTATAGAAATAAAGGCTTTATCATTGTTTTTTATATATTTATCGAGAACAAAGCCAGTCAAAAATCGTTCTTGATTTTTAGTGGTTCGATAAGTTGGCTCATCCCAAACTAAAAAATTATTGAAATACAGTTTTTTGCTTTTGTAGATGCCTTGAATACCGTTTTCAATTCGATGGGTTATTGCTCTGTCTATATTATACATTGGTTCGATAAAGCCATAGTTTGTGCTTCCTTGTAAAGCACCAAAATTATATCGCCAATTGTGTTTAAAATATGAAATACTAAGCATTGGTTGTACAGCAAAAAAACGATGTGAACCAAAATCTTGCCGGGTTTGAAACCCAACTTTAACAGATAAATTTTTGAAAGGTTGGTAACTGATATGCGACTGAAACATAGTGCCAAATAAGGTTTGACCCTTTTCGATAATATCAAAATACTCAGTGTTTCTTAAATAATTAAAAACTTCAACATGTAATCTAACTGTTTGAGTGTCATTTTGATAAAAGCTATCATTCTGATTAAAGATAGAATTGTTCAATTGCCCATTAGCATATTTAGCAATAAACAAAAAGCTTGTTACCATGATTATCTTTGTGTTTTTCAAATTCATTTTCAAAGATTCAAAAGTAAATATTTTGGAATGGTTTTTGAAATACTATATTAAAATAAATGTTTATGAAGAAAAAATATTTTCAAATACCTTCATTCCTAGCTATTGCAGGACTAGTTTTTTTGATGAGTGCATTTACATTTTCTCCTCAAACAAACGTTTCACCAAATACAGATGAAACCTTTAAGTACAGAAAACTAAGCAACCAAGCGTTTTCTTTTAATGAAAAGTTGACTTATCGTGTACATTATGGTATTATCAATGCAGCTGCTGTAACAATGGAAGTTGGACAATCCTATGTTGATAAAAATGATAGAAAATGTTATCACATCAAAGCAGATGGTAGAACACTTAAATCTTTTGATTGGGCTTATAAAGTAAGAGACAAATTTGAGAGCTATGTTGATCAAGAAGCGATTGTGCCTATCAGTTACAACAAAAGTGTTCAAGAGGATAAATATACCGATAATGATTTGGTTACATTTAAACATAACAAGAAAAAACTATATGGCATTAAAGGGGTTTTAGATATGCCAGAATATACCCACGATATTATTTCTGCGCTTTATTATGTTAGAAATATTGATTTTAGTAAAGCTAAAAAAGGCGATAATTTTCCAATTGATATTTATTTAGACAACAAAATTTATAATTTAGGTTTTAAGTATGATGGCAAAGAAACCATTAACACTGATATTGGTAAAATAAAATGTTTAAGATTTGTTCCAATTTTAGTTGTAGACAGAGTATTTAAAGATCAAAATGACATGACAGTTTGGGTGAGTGATGATGAAAATAAAATTCCAATTAGAGTAAAAGCCAAAATTATGGTTGGTTCTGTAAAAGTGGATATCACAGATTACAGTCATTTAAAAAATCCTTTTTCTGCAAAAATTAAATAGTACAATACCCAAAAAGGTATTAATAATCAAAAAGCCCCTTCATAAAAGGGGCTTTTTAATTAAAAAAAAATTTAGTCAATTAGTTGGTTTTTCCACCAATCAGCAACAAATCATTGACAACAACTTCTGTGAAATTTCTTTTGTTGCCGTCTTTGTCGGTGTAGTTTCTGCTAACCAATTTGCCTTCAATAGCTACTTCTTTGCCTTTTTCGAGGAATTTGCCAGCAATTTCAGCAGTTTTCCCCCAAGCAACTAGCGAGTGCCATTGTGTTTCTGTAATGCGTTCGCCCTTGTCATTTTTATACGACTCGGAGGTAGCTAAATTAAAACGCGTCATGGCGTTTCCGTTTGCTAGTGTTTTGGTTTCTGGTTGAGCGCCTAAACGGCCGATTAATAATACACGATTTCTTAAACTGTTCATAATATACAATAATTAAAATTTGATGGTGCAAAGATGGGGTCGTTCTCAAAACAGTTCCAAATTTTAAGTATTTAAAAACGATTTTAAGCGGTTAAATACACTTTGCTATCAAATTTTCATCAACAGAAAGTTAAGTTTATCTGAACCTAAACTACTGAAATTGAAAATTTAACGGCTTAAATATTGCTTTTATCGATAAGTCAAAAAACTTTGAAAATTATTTTTGTTTCCAAAGTTTATTGTTGTTATTTCGCACCCCGAAAACCAACATGTTAGAAAAAATTTGTAACGCATCCGAAAAACTCTTTGTTAAATATGGTATTAAAAGTATTACCATGGATGATGTTGCTAAGGAGTTGAGTATTTCTAAAAAAACACTTTATCAATTTGTGGAAGACAAAGATGATTTAGTGAAAAAAACCATTACACTTCATTTAAACAATGTGAATTGCAATTGTGAAAATGTGATGGCAAACGAAGAAAATGCCATTTTACAGATATTTTTAATTGCAGAAATGATGATTAGCATGCATCAAAATATCAATCCTTCATTAATTTACGACCTCAAAAAGTATCATCCAGAAAGTTACGAGATTTTTAAGCAACATCGTGAAAATGCAATGCACGAACAAGTGGTAGATAATTTATCAAAAGGCATTCATCAGAAGCTTTATAAAAGCGATTTAGATATTGAAATTACAGCTGGTTTGTACATGGGTTTAATCGAAGTTTGCTTAGGTCAGGATATTGAGATACTAGCAAATACACCTTTCCCTAAAAAATATCAAACCCTTATCAACTATCATTTAAGTGCCATTACTTCTGAACTAGGCAAACAATTTATAGAAAACAACAACCAAGAATTCATTAACAAATTTAAAGAATATGCAAACCAATAAACCCATATTAATCCTAGTAGGGATTTTGTTTTTTTCAAGCGCAAAGGCGCAACAAAATGACACTTTGTCATTCACCATTGTTCAGGCTATAGATTTTGCAATAGCGAACAATGCAGATGTAAAAAATGCTTATGCAGATGTGGCAATAGCTAATGAAACTGTTAAGGAAGTGAAGGCAATAGGTATACCACAATTGAGTGGTCAAGCCCTTTTTCAAGACAACTTACAAAAACCAGTATTTGTGTTTCCTGTTAACGGTGTTGCAACACCCATTAGAGTAGGTAATAAATATACAACACAAACCTCTTTAAATTTAAGTTGGTTGATGTTAGATGGTACTTATTTTCTTGGCTTAAAAGCAGCTAAGGAATTTACCGAAATGTCTAAACGTGTTGCGTCAAAAACAGAAACTGATGTTAAAATTGATGTTGCCAAAACCTATTTCATGGCATTGATAGCCAAAGAAAACATTCAATTATTAAACACGAGTTACGAAACTTTGAATGCAACTTTAAAAGAAGTGACAGCTTTAAACAAAGAAGGTTTTGCAGAATCTTTGGATGTAGACCGACTTCAACTTCAATTGAATAATTTAGACATCAGCCGAAGAAAACTCAACGACCAATCTGTGATTGCACTTGGTTTGCTAAAAGCAAAAATGGGTATTCCGCAAGAAAAGCCAATTAAAATTACGGATGATATTGCATCTTTAAATCAAAAATTTTTATTGAATGAAAGCGACCCTAATTTAAATTTAAATGCAAGAACTGATTATCAAATTTTGAAACAACAACATTTGTTGAATGAATACAATTTAAAAAGATACAGATATGGCAAATATCCCAATCTAGCTGGTGCGATGGTTTATCAACAAAGTAATTTTGGCGAAACCATCGATTATAGTACAAATAATTGGTTTGGTAATTCATTCATGGCATTACAATTAAATGTGCCCATTTTTTCAGGATTTGCAAATGATGCTAAAATTCAAAAAGCAAGAATTGAAATTATAAAAAGCGAAAACACACTTAAAAACGTAGAAAACTATATCAATCTTGAAGTTAGCCAAACGAAACTGCAATATTTGAGATCTTTGGAATATGTGGAACAACAAAAAGAGAATTTGGAGTTAGCTACCCGAATTTTCAACATTACATCTATTAAATACAAAGAAGGTGTAGGTAGTAATTTAGAGTTAATAACTGCCAATCAAGATTTAAAAACCAGTCAAACCAATTATCTAAATGCTATTTATGATTTGTTGGTTGCAAAATTAGATTACCAAGTGGCCATCGGACAAACCATCAAATTATAAAAAAACAAAGCAAACTTTTAAATGAAAAAAATAATATATATTTTAAGTATCATCACCCTTGTATCTGCATGCAATGTAAATGAGGTTGAACAAAAGAAAAAAGAACTTTCTAAACTAAACAAGCAAGTAAAAGAATTGAACGAAAAAATTAAAGCACTTGAGCTAGAATTGATTAAAATAGATACTTCTGTTAAAACTGTTAAGAAAACCGAAGTTAGAACAGAAGCAGTAGCAAAAGGTGATTTTAAACATTACATAGATTTGCAAGGCGATTTAATCAGTGAAAACAATGTGATGGTAAATCCCAAAATGGGTGGCCTGGTTACAGGTGTTTTTGTTCAAGAAGGACAACAAGTTAGTGCAGGACAGGTATTGGTTCAATTGGATAATTCTGTTTTAGCTACTAGTTTGCAAGAAATTGACAATCAATTGAGTTTAGCTAAAATTGTTTATGAAAAACAAAAAAGACTTTGGGATCAAAACATCGGAACTGAGATTCAATATTTACAGGCTAAGAACAATAAAGAATCACTTGAAAAAAGAAAAGCTACTACACAAACCCAAATGGCTATGAGCAGAATTGTAGCACCTTTTGCGGGTGTTGTAGATGAGGTTAAATTAAAAGTTGGTGAGACAGCAGCACCTGGTATGGGCGGAGTTAGAGTTATCAATATGAAAGATTTGAAAATTACGGCTAAAGTATCTGATACGTATGCAGGTAGTCTTAAAAAAGGCGATAAAGTAAAAGTCAATATTCCAGATTTGAATCTTGAGTTTGAATCACAAATAAAATATGTTGCTTTGAATGTAAATTCTGCAAGCAGAACTTTTGAAATTGAGATTGCAGTGCCATCTAATATTAAAAATTTAAGACCTAATTTAGTGGCTAGAGTTTCTGTAAACGATGCCAATTTCAAAGATGTGATACTTGTGCCATTAAATTTGATTCAAAAAACAGCGAATGGCGAAAATGTAGTGATGTTGGCTCAAACTGTTAACAATCAAAACAGAGCCATTTCAAGATTTGTTAAAACTGGCGCTTCATATCAAGATAAAATCATCGTAACAGAAGGGTTAGAAGTTGGTGATCAAATTATTGTAGAAGGCAATAACGATTTAATTGACGGTCAAATATTAAACATTATCAAATAATAGCTGATTATGTCCAAAATCAAAGAGTTTGCATTTACCAGTTGGTGTATCGAAAATAGAACCGCAGTTTATATTTTCACCATCATCATTTCCCTGATGGGTTACAGCATATTTAATAGCTTACCCAAAGAACAATTTCCTGATATTGTTGTACCCACTATTTTTATTAGTACCATTCATCCTGGCACAACGCCATCTGACGTTGAAAATCTGATTACAAAACCCATTGAAAAACAGGTGAAAGCCATATCAGGGGTGAAGAAAGTAACCAGTAATTCCATTCAAGATTTCAGTGCAGTTATAGTTGAATTCAACACAGATATCGATCCAGATGTTGCCAAACAAAAAGTGAGTGATGCTGTAGATAAAGCCAAAAGCGATTTGCCAAATGATTTGAAAAACGACCCTGTTGTTCAAGAAATTGCATTTTCTGAATTTCCAATTATGCAAATCAATGTTGCGGGTAACTATGATTTATTTAAATTAAAAGATTATGCCGATGATATTAAAGACCAAGTGGAATCTTTGAAAGAAATTACAAGGGTTGATATCATAGGTGCGCCAACTAAAGAGATTCATGTGGATTTAGATTTATACAAAATGCAATCTGCCAATATCACATTTCAAGATGTAGAATCTGCCATTGCACAAGAAAACATCAACGTATCGGGTGGCGATATCAGAGTGGGTGATTTGAGAAGGGGTGTCAGAGTAGTTGGTGAGTTTTCTAATGTAGAACAAATCAACGATTTGGTAGTTAAAAATGCTTTTGGAACAAGTTTATATTTAAGAGACATTGCAGATGTAAAAGTGTCACAAAAAGAAAAGCAAGATTATGCCAGATTAAATAACAAGGGTGTAATATCTTTGAATGTCATCAAAAGAGCAGGGCAAAACTTGATTTCAGCATCAGAAGAAATTGAGAGTAAAATTGAGGAGTTGAAGAAAACCAAATTGCCTAGCAATTTAGAAATCACCATTACGGGCGACCAAGCTGAATTCACTAAAAATCAATTGAATGATTTGATAAACTCAGTTATCATTGGTTTTATATTAGTTGTACTGGTTTTAATGTTCTTTATGGGTGTTCAACAAGCGGTTTTTGTGGGCTTAGCAGTTCCAATTTCTTCTTTGTTAGCCATTTTAATTATGCCATCTCTTGGCTTCACTTTGAATATAGTTGTATTATTTTCATTCCTGCTTTCTTTGGGAATTGTTGTAGACGATGCCATTGTTGTAATTGAAAACACCCACCGTATTTTTCATCAAGGCAAACACGATATAAAAACGGCTGCTAAATTGGCTGCTGGAGAAGTGATTATTCCTGTATTTGCTGGTACTTTAACGACCATTGCGCCATTCTTCCCTTTGTTGTTTTGGCCTGGTATCATTGGCGAGTTCATGAAATTTATGCCAATTACTTTGATTTTAACATTGTTTGCATCCCTTTTTGTGGCCTTTGTAATTAATCCAGTGTTTGCAGTAGATTTTATGTCAGACGACAACAAATATGTTAAAAAAACATTTAAACAAAGTTATTTTAAAACCATCATTGTAATTGCTGTTATAGCATTGATTGGCTACATTTCTGGCAATGTGGGATTGGGTAATTTTGCAGTGTTTATTGCATTACTTATTGTGTTGTATCACTTTGCCATCGAACCATTGATTAAATGGTTTCAAGCTAAAATTATTCCATCATTTATTAACCATTATAGAAACATTATTACAGTAATTATTGCCAAAAAAAATCCATACAAATTGATGGGTTCAATGGTTATATTGTTTTTTGTAACACTTATTATTTTTGGCATTAGAACGCCTAAAGTAGATTTCTTTCCACAAGGTGAACCTAATTTTACTTATGTTTACATTAAAATGCCAATAGGTACGGATGCCGCTGTTACAGATAGTATTACCAAGGTCATAGAAAGCAAAGTGAATCTAGCAATAGAACCAAGCAAGAATATTGTAAAATCTGTTATCAGCAATGTGGGTATAGGTGCAGGCGATCCTCAAAATCCTGATAGAACCACTACACCACACAAAGGTAAAATAACTGTTGCCTACAAACAGTTCAATCTAAGAGAAAAAATTTCTTCGCAAATGGTGATGGATGATATCCGAAAAATGGTTCCTAAAATTCCTGGTGTAGAAATTACGATAGACAAAGATCAAGGCGGACCGCCACAAGGCAAACCAGTTAGCATTGAATTGGCAGGCGAAGAGTTTGATTCATTAACTTATATCAGTCAAAGAATTACTAGTTTAATCAATAATTCTGGGATTGAAGGTATAGAAGATTTGAAATCAGATTTGGTGCTCAACAAACCTGAAATTTCTGTGAATATAGACCGTGAAAAAGCTATGAGACAAGGTGTTAGCACAGTGCAAGCTGCATTGGCTATCAGAACGGCTATTTTTGGTAAAGACATTTCTAAATTCAGAGAAACAGACAAAGAATCTGATATTGTGATTAAGCTGAAAGATGAATACAAGCAAAAACCACAGGATTTGATGAATCTTATCATCGCTTTCAGAGATATGGCGAGCGGACAGTTTAAACAAATTCCAATTTCTTCTATTGCTAACGTTTCATATAGTAACACATATTCTGGTATTAACCGTAAAAATCAAAAGCGTTTGGTTACTCTGTCTTCCAATGTTTTGACAGGCTATAACGCCAATGATATTAATGGGGAAATCAGAACTTTGCTTTCAGGTTATAGTTTGCCCGAGGGTTATTCTGTTAAATTGGGTGGTGCGCAAGAAGACCAAGAAGAAACAGGAGCCTTTTTAGGGTTTGCAATGCTTTCGGCTTTAGCCTTGGTGTTCCTGATTTTGGTGACACAGTTTAATTCGGTATCTAAACCAATCATCATTTTTATTACCATCTTTTTAAGCTTAATTGGTGTTTTACTTGGATTTTCTATCAGCGGACAATCAATGTCTATAGTGATGACAGGTGTTGGTATCATTGCCCTTGCGGGAATTGTAGTTAAAAATGGTATCATTCTTATAGAATTTACCAATGAACTAAAAGATAGGGGCTACAAAACCCGACATGCCATTATTGAAGCGGCTAGTACACGTTTAACCCCAGTTTTATTAACGGCAGCAACAACTATTTTAGGTTTGATTCCTTTGGCAATTGGTTTAAATATCAATTTTGTGACCTTATTTACCAAACTCGATCCTGACTTTTTCTTAGGAGGGGATAGCGTTGCTTTTTGGGGACCTCTAGCTTGGACCATTATTTATGGTTTGGCATTCTCTTCATTCCTTACTTTGGTGGTTGTGCCAACTATGTATTTGTTGTTCTACAGAACTGGTTTAAGGATAGACAGGTATAGATTGCATCAAAAAATAAAGAAAAGTTAAAGTATTTATTGAAAATTGCATTTAATACCTAAGTAAAAATAATATAGTCCAAATTTCGTTTATCTTGATTGGACTATATGATTTATTTATCGATATGTATTTTCATGCAAATCGAATAAGATTTGCATCTATTAACATCATATAAATCACATTGGAATAGATTTTACTTCATCATAGATTAAGTAATCATTTTCCAAAATAATCTGAATGATATGCTGACAATTTATGAAAAAAACTGAATTGTTTTTTTAATTTCTGTTTCACTCAATTGTTCTAATTCCATTAATTCAGGAATACTTCCATGAGTTACAAAATGATCTTGGATAGCTAAAATTTTAAATGACCCTTTATAATTAAGAAAATTGGCAATCATTGATATTGTGCTGCCAATTCCAGCAATAAGTTGAACCTCTTCTACAACAATAATATGTTGATATTGATCAAAAACCATGCTAAGGAGTTCCGTATCTAAAGGTTTGATAGTTCTTAAATCATAAAGTGAAGCATTGGTGTTTTGAATTGCTTTCAAACAAGTATTTACCAAGTTGCCATAACTTATTAAGGCAATTTCCTTTCCTTTTACTAAACATTTTGCCTTGCCTATTTCAAACATATCAAATGCGTTGTTTAAAAAAGGTTCAGAGGATTTGCCTCGAGGGTATCTTATAACAACTGGTCCTATTGGCTTTTGTGTCAAAGTAAACAAGGCGTCTTTTAAATCCTTTTGATTACTTGGAGATATGATTTTAATATTTGGAATAGCTTGGAGAAATGCCACATCGAATACACCATGATGAGTAGGTCCATCTTCGCCTACCAAACCTGCACGGTCTATCGCAAAAATAACAGACAGATTTTGTAATGCTACATCATGTATTAATTGGTCGTACCCTCTTTGAAGAAAAGTTGAATATAAACAACAAATTGGAATTAAGCCTGCCGCTGCTAAACCAGCAGAAAATGTTATAGCGTGTTGTTCTGCAATGCCTACATCAAATACTCTTTCTGGAAAAAATTCTTGCATAAATTGTAATGAACTGCCAGAAATCATTGCTGGAGTAATAGCTACTATGTTGGGGTTATCTTTTGCCAATTGTAACAATGTTTTACCAAAGATATCTTGGTATTTGGCATTATTAGAATTTGTTGGTAATTCTTTACCATCAATTTTTTCATATTTAGACACACTGTGCCACTTGGTTTGCTCAGCTTCAGCTTCTGAATGACCTTTGCCTTTTATCGTTTTTAAATGTATTATTTTAGGTAAATCAATCCCTTTAATTTGTTCGAATAAGGTATTCATTGAAATAATATCATGACCATCAATTGGTCCAAAATATTGTAAGCCTAAATCTGTAAAAAAGTTTTCAGATTTATCTACTAATTTATCTAGATATTCTCCCAAAGCACCCTGACTTGGGTCAATGCCAATGTGATTATCATTGATAATAATGGTTATATTGGTTTTGCTTATTCCCGCATTGTTTAATGCTTCAAAAGCTTGACCCGCACTTAACGCTCCATCACCAATTATTGCAATATGTTGTCGCTTAACAGTTTGTATTTTTGCTGCACAAGCATATCCAAGAGTAGCTGAAATTGAAGTTGAACTATGTGCTGTTCCAAAAGCATCGTATTCGCTTTCGCTCATTTTAGGAAAACCACTAATGCCATCTAGTTTTCTTAAAGTGTCAAATTTGGATTTGCGATGCGTTAAAATTTTATGAGCATAAGATTGGTGTCCAACATCCCATATAATAACATCTTGAGGTGCGTTAAAAATATAATGCAAAGAAATACTAAGTTCCACTACACCTAGGTTTGCAGCAAAATGCCCTCCATGAAGACTTATTTTTTCAATTAAAAAACTTCTAAGCCAATTTGCATATTCTACTAATTCGGGTTCGCGAAGTTGTTTAAGTTGTTCGGGTGATTGAATGGATTGATAAATATCGGACACGCCACAAAATTAATTGAATTCGATGAGAGGTTTAATCTTTTTTCTTAAAACCCAAACTCACAGAGTTTATGCAATACCTAAGACCTGTTGGAGTTCCATGTCCATCTGGAAAAACATGCCCTAAATGTCCATTGCAATTTCCACAAACAACTTCAATACGGCTCATGCCATGGCTATAATCTGTTATTTCTTTCACTTTGTTTTTGTCTATTGTTTGATAAAAGCTTGGCCAACCACAACCTGCATCAAATTTAGTTTTACTCTCAAACAATTCGATACCACATCCTTTGCAAACATAAACTCCAGAATCCCAATGAGATTCATATTCGCCACTAAAAGGTCTTTCTGTTCCTTTCTCTCTTAATACTCTATATTCTTCTGAACTAAGTTTAGATTTCCATTCTTCTTCTGTTTGATTAGTTTTCATTGTGTCGTTATTTGATTTTGATATTTTAGATTGTTTATAAGCCCCATTTGAGCATGAAAATATTAAGGGAAATAAACAAATGATGATATGTTTTTTCATTTAGCTAAATAACAATTGATTACAAACTTAGTTTGATTTTTTTAACTTTCAATGCTTTTTTATTACCTAATGCCCAATCAAATGCACAACACCATGAATTGTGTCTTCCTTTTCACAAGTTTTGTATTTGATAAAATAATAATAAACACCATCAGGCAAACCACCGCCATCCCAAGGCCTTTGGTTGGATTCAAAAACGCTAATGCCCCACCTATTAAAAATTTGTAAGGAATATTTATAAGCGGCTGTTTCTTCAGGAAAATAAGGATTAAAACCATCGCCATTAGGTGTAAACACATTTGGAATTTTAACAGGGGTTAATATTTCTTTGTCATTTGCTAAAATTTCTGAATAATAAGGGCAGTTATTTTTATTCAAGCCAGAAATTTTGAACAAACCTATTTTATTAAATTCATAAATTGAATCATTATAATCCTTTGGAATTAGCTCTAGTTCGGAATACCAATTGATGTTTTGAAAAGCGCCAATCACCCTAATTCTACCTGAATACTCTAGCTTAATGGCATCACACTTTAAGCTATCAGAAATTAGTTTAACTTCACTTGAATCGTATGCAATAAAAATTGTGTCATAAGCTTCGCAATTAATCCGCTGCATTTTAAGCCAATACATTCCTGCTTGATTGATGCTTAATTCTGTTCCTGAACTTCCATCCGACCACAAATATGATGTTTGATTATAAGCAGTATCAGGTTTTATAAATAAACTATCGCCTCTACATAACAAAGTATCATTTGGCAACTTAAAATAAATTTTATCGTAGATTGTAATGGTTTTGATAATGGTATCTGCACAATTTCCATTTGATGCAACAAGTTTTACCGTATAATTTCCTATTCTAGGATAAGTGTATTTTCCTATTTGAACATTAGAGGTGTCTGAAAGGGTAGAAGTATCACCAAAATCCCAATAAAATTTAGTTGCATTTTGACTATTATTATTGAAAATTACTTCTTTATCACAATTGATATCAGGTGTTGTAAAGGCCGAAGTTGTTTCAAAAACACAATCTTGCACATTGAATTGATAATCCCTTTGTGTCATACCAATTAGTTTGCCATTTCTAAATTCTTTAACCACTATGCCAACAACAAACTGACCTTGAAGGGTTGGTGTTATTCGGAGTGTGCCAGTTTTCTTATCAATACTTACAGCAGGATTAGAATTAATTGCATTGAAAAAAGAATATCCAGGTTTAAAAAAAATCTGACTAAAAGGGGGTCTTTCAAAAAAACTGATATTTGGACGGGGATTAAAATCGGTTGCGCCTGTATAGGGATGAAAAAACTCATAGACCAAGCTATCTCCATCAGCATCTGTTGCTGAATGATCGAAAACTAAAGGCGCATTGGTACACAAAAAATTGGGTGGTAGATTTTTGAAATAAGGATTACTGTTGTTGCCAATTGAATCAAAATCATTGATGTAAGTCCATATGTTTGCACCAGTTGTGCCGGGGTTAATCAAATTTAAGATAGAATAATTTCTACAACATCTTTGAAAAGAAAGGATATAACCATCTTTTCTTTTAGGTAATGAAACAACCGTATCATATTCATAAGCATCTACACAAGCATTAGGTGAAATAGCAATGCAATTGTAGTTGGTTTTTGAAACTCTAACAGGAGGCTTTCTCTTAATTTCAAAACTAATACTTTGTAAAAGACTGTCATTGTCACTGCCAAATACACCAATACGCGCTGTGATATCCTGAGAAATTGCTGCTGCTGATCCAAAGGCACAATCAATGTAAAGTTTTAAAACAACACGGTAATTTTGATTTCCTAAATATGTATAGTTTAACTCACCGCCTACAATATGGGTACTGTATCCCATTTTGATGGATAAAATAAACAATGCTAAAATGGATAAAAACCTTTTCAATTTATTATGTTAGACACTTTTATATATCGATATGTTGCTTTTTATTATTCACTGATGTATATTCGTTTAACCCTTTGTGATATAGATGTTAATATTTCATATGGGATGGTGTTTATTTGATCTGCGATACTTTCTATGCTAGTTTGCTTGCCAAATAACACCGCTTCATCGCCTTCAACACATTGAATATTTGATACATCGACCATGCACATATCCATACAAATATTCCCAAGTATTGGAGCTTTTTGACCGTTGATTGTAAATGCACCAACTTCGTTACTTAATTTTCTATTCAGACCATCAGCATATCCAACTGCGAGTACAGCTATTTTTCTTTCTTTATTAGTTATTGATTGTCTAGAATAACCAATGCTTTCATTAGCTTGAATAACTTTAATTTGTGAGATACTTGTCTTAAAAGAGAAAACAGGTTCAAGTTTATTTTTGAATAAACCAGTTGGGTCTATACCGTATAAGCCTATACCCAACCTAACCATTTCGAAATCCAATTGTTGAAATCTCAAAATTGCAGAAGTGTTACTGATGTGTTTTATGCAAGTATATCCTAATGATGTTTCTATCTCATTAGCCATTTCTTTAAACTCAGAGAATTGTTTTTTTGTAAAATCGTCATGTTCAGGTTCATCACTAGCCGAAAGATGAGAAAATATGCTAGCAACCTGCCATTTGGGAAGTTTTTGAAGTTGAAGTATTAATGTTGTAATATCAGTTTTCAAAAAGCCCAAACGGTGCATGCCTGTGTCTATTTCAATATGTATTTTTAGTGGAATATTTTGATATGTTTTGGCAAATTGATGAAGTTGATTCAAACTAAATATAACAGGTTCAAGTTGATACGGCTCAATTTTATCATCGTTTTCTTGGTCCATATTAAGCACCATGATGGGTGTTGTTATTCCTTTTTCTCTAAGTGCCACCCCTTCATCCGTATAAGCTACTGCTAAATAATCAACTTTATTTTGTAACAGTTTTGCCATTTCGTATGTACCACTTCCATAAGCAAAGGCCTTAACCATAGCCATTACTTTCATGCCTTTTGGTAAATGATTTTTAACTGTTTCTAAGTTTTTTAAAGCTGCTGTTAGATTTATTTCTAATAAACATCCATGTGATTGAAGTTCAAGTTTTTTAACGATTTTTTCAAAACTAAACTTTCTTGCACCTTTAATCAAAATACCCTCATTGGCAAAAGAATCTGAGTTAAATTTTTGCAAAAATTCAAGAGTTGTTTCATGAAATTCACGAATGATATCAATGTTTTCAAAAACATTTTGATTAGCCTTCATTGCCTTACCAATACCAATAAACCGATGAATGTTTTTTTCTTTTAAAAGGTTTGCAACTTCACGTGTTAATTCCAATGGATTTAAGCCACTTTGTTCAATATCAGATAAAATAACTGTGTTTTTAGAATGAAAATTTTGGCGTTTTAAAAATGATAAACCCGCACTCAAAGCATGTAAATCATTGCTGTATGAATCGTTAACTAATAAACAATTATTGATGCCTTTTTTTAATTCAAGGCGCATACTAATTGGGGATAATTGATTAAAAGCAGAGGCGTGAAATTGATTTAAATGCAAACATGTTAACCAACATAAACATGCATTTTCAATAGATACATCATCAGTAAATGGAATAGTAATTTCAAATTTGTTATTTTGATATAAAGCAATCAGATGAGTGTAATGAGTATCAATCTGTTTATAAACAATATTTAAATCTGCATTTATATTTTCAAAATCATACGTTTTGGCATTTTTAATAATTTCTTGATGCTTTAGATTGTAATGCATTAAGACTACTTTACAATTTTTAAATAATTGATTTTTCTCTCTCAATTTAACATCTTCATTTTCAAAGCCTTCGTTATGAGCAGTTCCGAAATAAGTAAACACCCCAATGGAGGGAGCAATTATTGCCTCTAATTTTTCCATTTCATGAGGTAATGAAATTCCTGCTTCAAAAATGCCTAACTGATGATTTTCGTTTAATCCCCAAACACTTAATGGCACTCCAATCTGACTGTTATAGCTTTTGGGATTTATACAAACAGACATAAATGGAGCAAGTAATTGATTCAGCCATTCTTTTACGATAGTTTTGCCATTGCTACCAGTTATGCCAATAATTGGAATATTGAATTTTTGTCGGTGATATGCTGCAAGCATTTGAAGAGCTTCTAATGTATTTTTTACTATAATAAAACTAGCATCAGAATATGATTGGTAAACAAAGGTTTGATGAACAATAAACTGTCTTACACCTTTTGAATATAATTCTTGAACATACTGATGTCCATTATTAAATTTAGATTCTAAAGCAATAAACAATGTTTTTTCAGCATTGGTTAAATTTCTGCTATCTGTTAAAAGCAGAATTTCTCCGTGTTTATTTTCTCCTTCTAAAATGCCATTAGTGGCTTCTGCAATATCTTTTAGATTATAGTTCAACTCTACAAAGTTGAGAAATAAAATGATATTTCAGTTTATTTTTTTAAAATATTAACTAAATGCCAAAAGAGTGATGTTAAAATATTGTCCATTTTTCTTTAGTTCATATACCTTATTTCCTTTTAATGCATAATAAGTATTGGGCAACCATTCATTGAGGGTAAACGAAGATATTTTCTCGATTTTCATAGCAATATTAAATTCATATAACATAAGCTTTCGAGTCAAAGAATCATAGGTTAATAAAGTAGTTAATTGATTAAAATTATCTACTGCAAGCAAACTAGGATTTAAAGGCGCTTCTGATTTTTCTATTGCTTGATTATTAAGGTCTTGCTTAATTATTTGCTCTAAATATTCTTTTTCGGATATTGATATATCGACTCTTTTTTTAGTTTGAATATCTAATAAAAGTGTAAATGGAAATTGAGCAATATAAATATTTTGTTGGTGAAAAACTGATTTAAAAATAGGTGAAGTCACATATCTTTGGTTTGCCATTATTTGTATATTGTATGGATAATTGTTGATTAATGGTTTAATGTGAAAAGTGTCTTTCCCCGCCTCCAAAAAGTGTTTTTTGGGGTTGAGATGATAAGCCTGTAAATATAATTGTTTTGAATAATCTATTAACCATAATTTACCATCATTAAACGTTAATCCATTAATGATATTGTTAACTTCATTTATGTTATATTTGGGTTTAATATAAAAATTAAGATAATTTAAATCTTGATCGAACTCAATTAAGGCATAAAAAACTTCTGCATATTGAATATATTTTTTTTCATATTGAAGCAATGCAAATAAATGACCATTTTGAAAACCTAGATTTACAAAAATAGCACTTCTTTGAATGGCTTTTTTGCAATTTAATTTTGTGGAATCATCCCAAGATTTTTGTCTGTTGATTGTGTAATTATAAATACTGTCTAAAATGTATGTATGCTCTTTTAAATGAAATTGATTTTCAACATCATTATTAGTAATTGATTGTTTAAAAATGTTTCTCATATTCATATGATATACATATTGACTTTCAATAAGAACAGAGTTATTTTTTTGAAAAGGCATCTGACCGTATGATTGATTTAGAGAAAATAATAAAATTATCAAGTATTTATGATTCATATTTCTAGACAACGATAAAAACTAATTTTTATTATATTTTACTAAATAACAGTTTGTTGAAACTATAAATCCTTGTATTTTTGTCGATAATAAAATATTTTAAACTAAAATTATCTATAATCGTTTCAAATAGAATATTTTTGCAATTATATATATATGGCAATCGATGCAAACCTTATAAGCTACTTATTACCTATTAAAAAGTTCTATACTTTGCTGAAACCTAGCAGAAAAGATGTTTTCCTGTTATATGGTTACGCTGTCTTTTCAGGTTTAATCAATTTATCTTTGCCTTTAGGTATTCAGTCGATTGTTGGTTTTATTATGGGTGCCCAAATGTCTTTTTCTCTTTATTTGTTGATTGCACTCGTTTTATTAGGGATGTTTTTCTCTGGATTTTTGCAAATTATGCAAATGTGGTTGTCGGAGTCTATTCAACAAAGGATTTTTGTTAAAACTGCTTTCGATTTTGCAGATAGAATTCCAAAGTTTAAAAATGAAAACTTATTAAAAAAATATTTACCTGAGGTTGTCAATAAATTCTTTGACTCAGTAGCAATTCAAAAAGGTATTAATAAAATTTTAATTGATTTTACTTCTGCTATTTTTCAAGTGTTTTTTGGGTTATTATTACTTTCTTTTTACCATCCATTTTTTGTCTTTTTTGGTTTATTTTTGGTTTTATTTTTAGTTGTTTTGATAAGAATTACTTTTCCTGCCGGACTCAAAACTAGTATTCAAGAATCTAACATGAAATACAAAGTTGTGTTTTGGTTGGAAGAAATTGCAAGAAATCAAAAGTTATTTAAAATTAATAAACAAGGTAATCTGCCAATCAAGAAAACTGACTATGTGGTTTCAAAATGGATAGGCGAAAGAAAAGAACACTTTAAGGTTTTGGTTCAACAGTATTGGTTTTTAGTAGGTTTTAAGTTGCTTGTAACAGGAGGTCTTTTAATCATTGGTACAAACTTAATATTTACAGAACAAATTAATATTGGTCAATTCATTGCATCAGAAATTATAATTATCTTGGTTATTAATGCAGTTGAAAAACTTATCATGAGTCTTGAAGCTATTTATGATGTTGCAACAAGTGCAGAAAAATTAGACCAAGCTTTGTCTATAGAAACAGACAAGGAAACAGGTCAGCCAATAGATATCAAAAACAACAAAATAGATATATCAATTCAGAACCTGAGTGTTAAATCCAAATTATACAATGTCAATATCTTAGAAAATATTGATCTCGATATTCAAAGTGGCGAAAGAATTTGCATTGCAGGCAAGGGTGGTTCAGGAAAAACTACATTAGCAACAGTGATTACAGGATTGATAAATGAATATGATGGAAATATATTGTATAATAATGTTCCTCTAAATAAAATTCAACTGAAAGATTTTTATCAATATGTTTCAGCCGATTTTAACAATAATAATATTTTCCATGGTACAATCATAGAAAACCTGACTCTAGGTAGCGAAAACATTTCTAAACAAGAGATTAAGGATGCATTAGAAAAATGTAATTTATCAACCTTCGTTAATAATTTACCGGAAGGTATTGATACAATTTTGTATCCCAATGATGAATTGCTTTCTTCTTCTGTTATCAAAAAAATGGAGGTTGCAAGGAATCTATTACTCAAACCCGCCATCATGATTGTTGAGGATTTTGAGGGATCGTTATCAAAAAGCGATGAAACGAAGTTGATGGATCTTTTGTTGGATAAAAGTAATCATTGGACACTTATTTTTATAAGCAACAAAATTGAATTTGCGAAAAAATGTCAAAGACTCATTTTTATGGATAAAGGAAAAATATTATTGGACAACAATTACGAACAAATCAAAAATAATGCAGAGATTATTGAAAACTTAATATAAACATGCCAATTCAACATTTACTGCTCAATAACAACTGCGAACACTTAATTACTGTTCCAAAAACTGCCAGAAAATTAAGCAAGTTTATTTTGGGAACCTTTTTATTTTTTATTTTTATGTTATTCATGCCTTGGACTCAAAATATTAGAACAGAAGGTAAAGTTACAACCTTAACACCATACGATAGACCACAAGGTATACAAAGCATCATTGATGGTAGAATAGAACGTTGGTATGTCAAAGAAGGCGATTTGGTTAAAGCTGGTGATACCATCATTTACATTTCTGAGATAAAAGACCAATATTTTGATCCAAAATTGTTAGAAAGAACTAGAAGTCAGATTACAGCAAAACAAGGAGCTATTAATTCCTATGAGGAAAAAATGAGGTTATTAAGTTCACAAGTAAGCACAGAAAAAATCAATCTTCAAAACAAATTAAGTCAGGCTAGAAATCGCGTTATTCAAAGCAGAAACACAGTAAGACAAGACAGTGCCGAACTTAAAGCCGCCATTGTGAATTATAAAATTGCCAAAGAACAATTGGATAGGGGTGAAAAATTATTTAAAGATGGATTGATTAGCTTAACGGCTTTGGAACAAAGACGAGCCAAAGAACAAGATGCCTCTGCAAAAGAAATAGTTGCATCGCAAAAATTATCCAACAGTTTAAATTCTAATTTCAACGCCATCATTGAACTCAATGCCATTGAAGCAGAATTTTTAAGTAAAATATATAAAATTGAATCTGATATTCAATCTACCAATTCAGACATGTTCAAAGCAGATGAAGAGCTAGCCAAACTCAACAATCAATATAGCAACTATGCCATCCGTAATGGCAATTATTTTTTATTGGCACCCAAGAGTGGTCAGATTGTAAAAATCAGGAAAGCAGGTATTGGAGAAACCATCAAGCAAGGGGAAGAAATAGCATCTATTACTTCAACAAAACCTAATCTAGCAGTTGAATTGTATGTTAAACCAGTAGATTTACCCTTGTTACAAAAAGGCAATAAAGTGAGGATTATTTTTGACGGATGGCCCACCATTGTTTTCTCAGGTTGGCCCGGTGTTAGCCATGGTACATTTGGAGCAATTGTTCGAGTTATTGACAGTGATATTTCAGACAATGGCAAATACAGAATTCTAGTTGGTCCAGACCCTAAGGAAGCACCATGGCCCAATCAAATTCAAATAGGTGGAGGAGCCAGAGGCATTGCTTTATTGAAGAATGTGAAAATAGGTTACGAAATGTGGCGAAATCTAAATGGTTTTCCGCCTGATTTCTATAATTATGAAAAAGAAAAATCTAAAAAATAAGCTGTTAACTATTGTATTCATGCTCTTGAGTATTGCCTCAAAAGCTGACACTACTTATATTTTTACCCTTAATGAATTTTTAGCTTCTGTTGTCAAATTTCATCCAATAGCCAAACAAGCAGGTTTATTAAATTTAAAAGCTGATGCCAATTTGATGATGGCAAGAGGCAATTTCGACCCTAATCTTTCTGGTACTTATGATGCCAAAACCTTTGATAACAAGAATTACTGGCAACAATTACTCACAGAAATCAGTATTCCAACTTGGTATGGTCTACAACCTAAAATTGGTTATGAATTGAACGAGGGTATTAGGGAATCCGACAATTCTTTTAGGTATTTGGGCAACGAAAACGTTAATCTTCCAAATGGTTTGCTCTATGCAGGCGTGAAAGCGAGTTTGGGTTCGGGTTTGGTTTTAGATGAAAGAAGAAGTATTTTAAAACAAGCCAAATTATTATTAGCACAAAACGAATTCGACCGTCAAAATGCACTCAACGATTTGTTATTCGAAGCTTTTGATGCATACAATGCTTGGTATTTATCTCACAATAAAATCAACGTCTTGTCTAATGCATTAGCAACTGGAAGTTTGCGATTAAACGCTATCAAAAGACTGGCCGAATTAGGTGATTTAGCGGGTATAGATACTGTTGAAACCTTAACACAAATTCAGATGTTTGAATTGATGCTTAACGATGCTAAAATAGAATTAACACATCAACAGTTTTGGCTCAATACTTTTTTGTGGGACGAAAACCAAAGTCCTATTTATTTAGAACCTAATATTAAACCCGAATCGCTCAAAAATAATTCTTTAAATGTTCAAGACACTATTTTAAAATCAACCAATTTCAACGCTATTATCCAACAACACCCCAAGATAAAAAGCATCGTTTCTAAAACCGAACAATTGGACATTGAAGCTTTGTTAAAAACCAATAAATTACTCCCCAAACTAGACCTCAATTACAATATTTTATTAAATGATGCAACAAATAATCCCCCTTTGCAGTATGGCAATTATACGCAGAATTACAAATGGGGTGCAGAACTTAAAATTCCAATTTTTTTAAGAACCGAAAGAGCCAATTTAAATTTAACTAAACTCAAAATTCAAGAAACCGATTTGTATTTGGCTCAAACAGAAAACGAATTAAACAACAAAGCTATCAGCTATCAACAACAATTTGCTATCTTGCAACAACAGCTTGTTTTATCTCAAAAAATGGTGAATAACTACCGTTTGTTGCTCAACAGTGAACAACAAAAATTTGATTTAGGAGAAAGTAGTATATTTTTACTCAACTCGCGCGAACAAAAACTATTTGAATCTGAATTAAAACTGATGGAATTAGAATATAAATATTTCAAAACATTATCAGCACTTAAATGGAGTTTATCCCTTTGGGTAAATGGATAAGAACTATGTCCTGCCAAATTCTTCCCTTCAAATCCCCACTTCAAATAGCATCCATTGCATTAAGAAGAAAAGTATTAAGAATACCCTTAGGTTTAGATTTTACAGACCAAGAATTGGCAGAAGAAGACCAACAAATACACTTTGCGTATATTGTCAAGCAACAAGTTTTAGGTGTTTTATTGTTAAAACCCCAAGACGAGCAGATGTTGAAAATGAGACAAGTGGCAGTAGACCCAACCCAACAGGGGCAAGGTATAGGTAAAAGCATGGTAGCATTTTCTGAACAATGGGCAAAGGAAAATGGATTTAACACCATCGAACTCAATGCCAGAAAAACAGCAGTGCCATTTTATTTAAATTTAGCTTATCAAATAGAAGGCTCTGAATTTGAGGAAGTTGGAGTGCCACATTATAAGATGGTTAAGAAACTATCAAGCATCGCATAGCATGCGTTTTGTTGGCAATAAGTTATAGAATATAAAAAACCATTTGGGCGCCTTAGCCTCGCCCTCCGGGTTCGCTATCGCTCCGTACTCCACTGCGTTTCGCACCAGTCCCGAACGTTCGGGACTGCCTCAGGTCTTGGGGCGCATTCGTTTTGCTCTGAAACTCTAAAGATTTGCTTCAGATTGAACGATTTTTCAAAGGGGAATCATCCGCTTTGCGGATGACATATTTATAGAATAAAAACAAACAACGATGATGTACAACCCGCCTAGGGCTGGTCGTACATCTCGACATTATATTATTTTGCTATAAATATGTGACCACCTCGTGGTCATTGAAACCATTGAGCCAACATCATAAAAAATGCCCACGGTTTCAACCGTAGGTTTTAGAATTCCGATACAAAACCAAACCGTTTTAATGGATTTATAGTTGGAAGAGTTGTGCAACAGTTACCGATGTTATGCCTTCGCCCTTCTTTTTTGTCGTGTTTGTTGTTTGTCTGTCGTCATATAAGTCCTGCACCCAATGCAAGTGAAATTATTATCAGCATTATAGCAATCGTTACTTGTAAAAATCTAAGTGTCACTTTCTTTAAAAGTTTGTTGCCTAAATATGCTCCTGCAATTCCTGCTAGCGTTGCACAAATTACTAAAGTTAAGTTTTCGGTCAGCCCCGATTTTGTAAACCTTGTTGCATAAATACCAAGACGTGTGAAATCAACAAAAGTTGAAACGACAACTGCTGTTGCAACAAAAGCTTCTTTTGAAAGTCCTGCTTTGATTAAAAAAGCACTTCTTAGAGCACCTTGATTTCCTGAAAGTCCACCAAAGAATCCACTTAATGCTCCGCCAATTGGCAGTTTGTTCTTACCGAATTGTAAAGTGTTGAAATATGGAATAAGGTCAATACTTGCAAAAATTATAAGCAAAATGGTAATGATAAATTTAACGGGATAAACTTCAAAATGCTTTCCGAATGCGTCATAAGAAAATAAGGGCTGTAAGTCGGTTATGTTTAACAAAATCCAAGAACCAACAATGGCTGCAATAACTGCTGGAATTCCAAAACGCATCAATACTTCTTTGTTTGCATTTCGACCAACCAAAAACAGTTTGAAAATGTTATTGAAGAAATGAACAACTCCTGTTAAAGCGATTGCTAACTCCACAGGAAAGAAAAGCATAAATACAGGTGTCAAAATGGTACCAAGCCCAAAACCTGAAAAGAATGTAAGAATAGCAACTACAAATGCCACCAATGATATAACTACAATTTCCATTTAACCTTTATTTTTTAGTTTATTGTCCACCGACCAATAGCCACCGCCTTTAATTAGCAGAAAAATACTTCCTAATAGCATTGACCAATCCGTTCTACTTCCGTGCATCATTTCCCAAAAACCTTTTTCCAAATAAACTTCGGATTTTGTGGTTGTAAAAGCTACAAGCATAATGATTATTAAAGGAATACTTGCCAATCGTGTTAGCAAACCCAATAAAATTAATGCACCGCAAAGTATTTCAAATGTACCTACAAAATTTCCTAAGAATTCAGGAGCAGGCAAACCGACTTTTTCAAATCGTCCTGCCCCACGAAGGGCTGGAAATAAAAACTTTTGGATTCCTTCCGATAAAAATACGGCTCCAACAATCAAACGGATTATGATTGTTGTTTTGGATTGGTCTGTATGAATAATTTTTTTTAGCATCTTATTGATGTCCTTCAGGCATAACGGTTTGCAGATTGGCGATGGTCGGGATTTTCAGCACAAAAGTTAGTTCGGAGAACTGAACTTTCGGCTACCACAAAACTGCCAAGCGGAGACGGAACCCCGCCTATTGCAAATGTGCTGTTATGCCCAGTTTTTCTTTCAGTCGTCATATCTATAAACTCTACTGTTAAACCATTTCCAAATGTATGGTTCGTGTCCAAAGTAATTATATTTTTTGTTAACCAATGTCGGCTTAATTTTTTTGAAATTGAAGTAGGCAAATTGCATAATGTCAATTTTAGTACCGTCTTTTAAATAGATAATTATTTGCTTGAAGTCCCAAATTCTATAAGGAACTTTAGATGTGCTAAAACCTTTAATGTCGTCTTTGTAAATTGTCTTTGTTTTAAGCGTCAATACATTAAACTCTTCAATGGTCTGGTCGGTGATTAAATAGTTTTTTGTCGTTGTGATAAATGCTTTAAAAAACATTTGAAATATTGCTCCGAAAATTGTCGCCCCGAGTAATATAGTCAAGTATTGTTTAAGTCCATTTGTCTTTAAGTCACGAAACAAAAGGTAAATAATAAAACAAGTCAAGCCACAAGAAAATATTGAAAAAGCAAGTCGTCCAATAGCAACTAAAGGGTTAAAATATGTCTTAAAGTCGTTCATTGATTTTTGTCAAAGTCGTTGAGTCGTTGTCGGTTTGCGTGTCGTCCTAAAATTGGGCATAACTTGTATATATGTGCCATAACATGGCACATATCCCCCCAAAATTGGTTGGCTTTGTGCCATAAATTGCTACATATTCCGTTTTCATTCCACAAATTAAACCCATTCCCCCCAAATCACCAAAAAAAAACCGCCCACTGTGGCGGACGGTTCTTTTTATTATGCGAAAACACTAGAGATTTATTCCTCAACCCTCACCTCATATTCCGCTGGCAGAGGACCAACATTTTGCATCAGCAGAAAGTTGGCAGATGGGTCGGGGTTAAAGGTGGACGATTGCCCTCCGCCTACTACCACTAGTGTTACACCTTGAAACATCAATGGGTCGTTGCTCAGGCACACATGCACAAAGTCTCCGCCCTTGTTTTTTATCCTAAACGCCCTGCTGCTGAGGTATGGAATATTTTCTACCGTAATAATAGCACCTGGAGGCAACACACCCTCATAATCTGCCGGAGTGCTAGAGCCAGTGTCGTCTATGGCACGAGAGTTTACATAAGATTCGTAAATCATAGGATGGCTAACGCTAAATATTTTCATCACCCTGTTTAGTCTATCTTTTGTACCTTTTTTGGTCTCGGTTTAACCGATTTCACCAACGATAAACAAAAAGAAATCAGGTTGTTGGAGAACAATTTTCTTTGACGATATACATATGTTAGATCAATATGGGCTCCAAATGCGTAGAAATTCAAACATAATTTAATTTAAAATGTTAATTTGAAAATAAAAAAGACAATAATGACAACTCAGATTGAAAAAATAAAAAAGACAATTGAACCCTTAAGACAAGAGATTATTAATCATAAAGTTTATTCAGCTATTAAAGACATAGAGGACTTGAAAGTATTTATGCAATTCCACGTATTCGCTGTTTGGGACTTTATGTCTTTATTAAAAACGTTACAAAACAACTTGACTTGCACATCTGTTCCTTGGTTTCCCAAAGGAACCGCAGACACAAGATATCTTATAAACGAAATTGTTGTAGGTGAAGAATCGGACATAGACCTAAATGGCATAAGGAAAAGTCATTTTGAATTGTATTTAGATGCTATGAAACAATGCGGAGCAGATACTTCTAAAATTGAAGTTTTTACAGAGGTCTTAAAAAATACTGGCGACTTTGACTCCGCTTATTTATCCTCAGAAATCCCAAAGGAAGCAAAAGATTTTGTTGACTTTACTTTCAAAGTTATTGAGAGTGGTAAAGATTATCTGCAATCAGCAATTTTTACTTTTGGACGTGAAGACCTAATCCCAGGTATGTTTATATCAATAATAAATGAAATGCACAAGAACTTTCCTGACGACATTTCTATTTTTAAATACTATATCGAAAGACATATTGAAGTTGATGGCGACCACCATAGCCATCTTGCAATTCAAATGACCGCCAATCTTTGTAAAGAAAATGAAGAATATTGGAAAGAAGCTGAAGCATCTGTAATTCAATCATTAAAGCAAAGAATTGAATTGTGGAACGGTGTATACCGACAGTTGACAGAAAGAACCAATACGGCTAACAGCAGTAATTGTTCCACCAAAGGGGTATAAGGTTCACAACTCTTATAAAACCTTCAAATGAGAATTTTTTGAGAAAAAATGACATCATTGGAAGCTTTTTATGACACTCAATTTATTGAAATACGAATTTTATCAATTATATTCTTTTCCATAGACTATCACGAATGTAGATGAAATCAAATCCCCACCATCATATAAATGTCCAAAGGTTGCCTCTATCAATAAAAGTTTCGTAAACTTTGTAATTAATATTTTTTCTTTCAATAGCGATAGCTAGACCCGAGACGACCAAGAGTTCTAAACAGAATTTAAAGTTTTCTTTCTGTGTTTTATCGTTTATGATTTTATGAATTTAAAATAAAAACCTATTTTTGGCATCCTTTTTATAGTTAATTATTCAATGAAAAAAATATTTTTAAGCTTATGCCTGTTATTAATCGTTTCTGTAAATGCTCAGATTAGATATTCTACTTATGGCAAAACCACTCATGGTAAATACACCTACACCAAAGTATCCAACGACCCAACGGCTGCTAGATGGTACACCCTATCGAATGGTTTAACCGTAATTTTATCGGTAAATAAAGAAAAACCAAGGGTGCAAACATTGGTGGCGGTGAAAGCTGGTAGCAAAAACGACCCTGCTGATAATACTGGTTTGGCACATTATCTGGAGCATTTGTTATTTAAAGGTACCGATAAATTTGGCACACAAGATTATGCCAAAGAAAAAGTTTACCTCGACCAAATAGACAATCTCTACGAACAATACAACAGCACCAAAGATGAGGCGAAACGCAAAAATATTTACCGCCAGATAGATAGTATCAGCGGCCTAGCGTCTCAACATAGCATAGCCAATGAATTCGACAAAATGTGTCAAGGCATAGGTACTCAAGGAACTAACGCTTTTACAAGTGTGGAACAAACGGTTTATGTGAACGATATTCCTTCAAATAGAATTCATCAATGGTTGGAAATAGAATCTGAAAGATACAGAAATCCGGTATTCAGATTGTTTCACACAGAATTGGAGGCAGTGTATGAAGAAAAAAATATTTCGTTAGACAACGATGGCAGCAAAACTTTTGAAAGTCTTTTTGCAAGCATGTTCCGCAAACACCCTTATGGTACACAAACCACTATTGGCACTGTTGAACATTTAAAAAATCCTTCTTTGGTAAAAATTAGAAACTATTTTAACACCTATTATGTGCCTAATAATATGGCAATCATCATGGTGGGAGATTTAGATCCTGAAATTACCATTGAGATGATAGACAATCATTTCAATTACATGAAACCAAAAGAATTACCTGCTTTTAAATTTGATATAGAATACCCAAGAGGCAGACCAGATAGCATTTCAATTGTTGGTCCTGATGCGGCAAATATCATGATGGGCTGGCGTTTTGAAGGCATTAATTCTAAAGATGCAACCATGGTAAGATTAATTGATTTGATATTAAGTAACAGCAAAGCAGGTTTGATAGATTTAAACTTGGTGAAACAACAAAAAGTGATGTCGGCTGGCTGTAGTCCTGAGTTTATGAAAGATTATTCCGTGCATTTGTTTTATGGCAAACCAAAGGAAGGACAAACTTTAGAACAAGTGAAAGATTTGATTTTATCTCAAATAGAAAAAATTAAAAAAGGGGAGTTTGATGAAGAATTGATTAAAGGCATTATTGCTAACAACATGGTGGACGAAATTAAAAGTTATGAGAGCTATTCAAGTGTTGCTTATACGCTTCTTGATGCCTTTGTAACCGATAGAAAATGGATAGATGTGTTGAATGATAATTATAAAATGAGTCAGATTACCAAAGCTCAGATTATGGAATTTGCGAATGAATATTATACCAATGGATATTCAATCGTTTACAAACGCACAGGTGAAAAAGAAAAATCAGAAAAAATTGAAAAACCAAGTATCACCGAAGTGGCTTTAAACAGAGATAAAACTTCGCCATTTGTTAAAGATATTTTAGAAGAGCACGTTGAGTCTATCGAACCACAATTTATAGACTTTGAAAAAAGTTTTGAAAGAGGTAAAATTGGCAACTTAGAGGTTATTTATAAAAAGAACGAAACCAATCAATTGTTCACGCTTTATTATGTGATTGATATGGGCAGATTTCACAATAAAAAACTACCAATTGCCATGGAATATTTACAATACATTGGCACAGACAAACTCAGTGCGGAAGAGTTAAGCAAAAAGTTTTATCAGTTAGCTTGTAATTTTGGCGTATCATCTGGCGACCAAAGAAGTTATGTTTACCTTAACGGTCCTCAACAAAACTTTGAAGAGGCTGTCAAATTATTCGAAGATTTATTGTTGAATGCCAAAGCAGACGAGAAAGCCTTGAAAGAATATATCAAACGCATTCAAAAATCTAGAGAAGATGCCAAACTCAATAAAAGAGCTATTTCTTCGGCATTAAGCACTTATGCTTTGTATGGTAAAAACAATCCGAGAACCTACCAATTATCCAATGCTGAATTAAACGCATTGACAGGTGCCGAAATGATTAAGGTCATTAAAACTTTAACCCAATACCAACATCAAATATTTTACTATGGTCCAGAGGAAAAAAGTACATTTGAAACCACACTTGCCAAGCATCACCCTCAAACCAAAGTGTTTTTACCAATTCCTGCAGCAGTTAGTTTCAAGCCATTGGTAAACACCCAAAAAATGGTTTATTTTACCCATTACGACATGGTGCAAGCAGAAATAAATTGGAGAAGCGGTGGGGGAGTTTTTGATATTTCACAAATTCCAACCATCAAAGCCTATAACGAATATTTTGGTGGCGGTATGAGCAGTGTGGTTTTCCAAGAAATTAGAGAAGCTAGGGCTTTGGCATATTCAACTTATGCTTACTACAGTCAGTCGATGGAAAAAAACAAACATGATTTGTTGTTAGCTTATGTTGGCACCCAATCCGATAAAATGAAAGAAGCCATCGAAACGATGAATCAATTGTTGAATAACATGCCAGAAAACGAAGAGAGTTTTGAACAAGCCAAACAATCTATTTTGAGTGAATTAGAATCTCAAAGAATCAATAAAACAGACGTGTTTTTCAGTTATTTAAGTGCATTAGAAATGGGTATAAATTATGATTACAGAAAAATGCTTTATGAAGCCATTCAAAAAATAAGTTTTGCAGACATCAAAGCCTTTCAAGCTTCTAAAATCAAAAACGTCAATTGGTCATTGGCTATTTTAGGTTCCAAAGAAAAAATCAAAACAGAAGATTTGAAAAAATATGGTGAGGTAAAAACATTGACTTTAGAAGAAATCTTTGGTTATTAAAATCTCAAATTTTATTTCAACTTAATCTATTAAATTCGCCCTTTTAAAAATTCAAATATTTCAATGATCAAATCATTTTTATTAACTGTTGCATGTTTTGCATTGCAAGCTACAACTTTGTTTTCGCAACAAGAAGTTCCACATATTCATTTTCTAGCCGACCCTGAAGCAGCTGAACGCAATCACAGTGTAGACATCACCCACATGAAAGTGGAAGTAAGTTTTGAGCCACAACTAGGTAAAGTGAATGGCAAAGTAACCCATCAATTCACTACCCTGCAAAACAAGATTGATACATTATTTTTTAATGCACCAGGTATTGAGATTTTAACTGCTACTTTAGACAATGAGAATCTTGCATTTTATTCAAACAATGAGGGTGTAGTGGTTAAGTTTTCTAAATCATTGAATTGGGACGAAAAACACAACATTGTTTTTATCTATACTGCCAAACCAAAAAGAGGCATTTATTTCATCGGTTGGAATCAAGCAGAAAACACAGGAACACCTGATATCAATTACATACGCAAACAAATTTGGACACAAGGTCAGGGCATTGATAACCGTCATTGGATACCGATGTATGACGATATGGGAGATAAATTCATAACAGAAACTCATACCACTATGGCTAATCCTTACAAGGTTTTATCCAATGGTAAAAAAGTAAGTGTAAAAGACAATGGGAACGGCACATCTACTTGGCATTATGCCATGGAAAAACCACATGCAGGTTATTTATTGATGTTGGCTATTGGCAATTATGAAGTAAAAGAAACCACAACAAAAAGAGGCACACCAGTTCAATTTTGGTACTATCCAGAGTTTAAAGAACGCGTGTATTACACCAGCCTTCACACAGAAAAAATGATTGAACACTTAGAAGATGAAACAGGCATTCCTTATGCTTGGGGTTCATACTCACAAGTGATGGTTCAAAACTTTTTATATGGTGCCATGGAAAATACCTCTGCGACTATTTTTGGTGATTTTTTCACCACAGATGCGCGTGGATTTAAAGACAGAAACTACATGGGCGTTAACCACCATGAATTAACCCATCAATGGTTTGGTGATTTAATTACAGCAAGAGGTGGTAGCGATGTATGGCTTCAAGAGAGTTTTGCTACGTTTTATCCTAAATTGTTTTTCAAAGAATTAGAAGGCGATGACGCCTATCAATGGGCTGTTAGAGGTGAACACAATTCAGCTTTAGAACAAAGTAAAAAAGACAATTACCCTGTGCGTCACACCAAAGGTGGAACTACACGTTTATATCCAAAAGGCAGCGCTGTTTTAAGCATGTTGAGACATCAATTGGGTGATGAAAACTTTAAACGTTTTATACAGCATTATTTAACCGTTCATGGATTTAAAAATGTGGAAGCTTGGGATTTTCAAAAAGCCGTTAAAGATAAATTAGGTATGAATTACGATTGGTTTTTCGACCAATGGATACACAGAGGAGGTGAGCCACATTTCAACGTGAGTTATAATGCCAACAAGAAGAATCTTACGTTTGTTATTGAACAAACCCATGCCACAGATGGTCATGTAACTTATTTTAAAACACCAGTAGATATTGCCATCTATTTCAAAAATGGCCAAGTAAAAAGAGAAACCATTTGGGTAGCTGATCTTGCAACTCAAAATATTGTGATTCCAATCAACACCGAAGAGATAATTGATTTTGTTTTGTTTGATGAAAAAAGCAATGTGATGAAAAAAATGGTTTTTGAAAAATACAATGACGAGCTATTTGCCCAAGCTGCAAAAGCGAAATACATGATAGACAGATACGATGCTATTTTGGCTATGAGTAAAATTCCTTTGAAAGACAAACAAGCTTTTTTACAAGCCAGATTTGCTGCCGAAAAACACCATGCCATCCGAGCAGAAATTGCCAAACAATTGGCCAATCAAAAAACTTTGACTAAATGGTATGTTAACATTGTAAAAGATTCAAAAGCAGATGTGAAAAATGCCTTTATCAAAGCCGACACCACCATCAAAGACCACGAGAATATTTTTGCCATGTTATTAAAAGACAGTGCTTATTCTGTAGTTGAAAATGCTTTAACAAAATTGATGACGAGCAAAGAAGTGAGCGATAAAAACAAATTGGGTTATTTGAAAACCGTTGCTACAGTTTCAGGTCAAAATAACAATGTGCGAGTGAAATATTTAGAATATCAAATCACCTTGAATGCAGCCAATAAAACAAGAGAGTTATTTGAAACTGACTTAATCAATCTGATTAGTGCTAACTACGAATTCCGTACCCGAGTAGCTGCAGGAGCCGCATTGAATCGCTTAAACATTTGTAACCAAACGGTGGTGAATCATTTAATAGATGCCGTATTAACTTACAATTCTAGATTAGCAGTACCTTGTGCAGGTTATTTAAAAGAGATGAGCAAGAAACCCGAAAACCTTGAGTTAATTAAAAAATCTATCGATGCTTTAAACGATGATCAAAAGGTGATTATTAAGCAATATGGTTTGATGTTGTAATGAAGTGAATGAAATGTATCATTCATGAAAATGAGAAATAAATCATCAACTTATACCATTTATAAATAAAAAACAGTCCACAAACTTTTTTGGTAAATGCCGACATAACAAATAAATAGTTCATATATGCGAAGCATAAAATGGACTATATTATTTGTATATTCGGTATTAATCTCCTGTAAATCAAAATCCTTTATAAATATTATTCTAGTAATATTGAAAAAACAACTGCCATCTATATACTAAAAGAATACTAACTAAAACACGCTGATTTTTCTTTCAAATCTTTCGTTGGCATTGGTTAAAGTAATGATGTACATCCCTTTTTCTAAATGATTGCTATTAATTGAAATATCATTTTGAACATCTGCAACATTGTAAACTACCTTGCCTGTTAAGTCTTTTATTTCTAATTGATAAATATTTGATGACGGACATTCTAAATGAATATTTTCTCCTAAATTGACCGGAATAGGATAAATTTTAAATTGATTTGGACTTGAATTGCCAAGGTTTAAAGTTGCTTTTGGAAAAGAAGTGATGTAGAATGAACCATTGGGTATGTGGTCTAACTGAGAGCCAACCAATGTGCCATCATCTCTGTATAGCTTATAGGTAGATTCTAAGAGATAAGCCGCAGTAGCTGTATTAACTGGCACAGGCACATCAATGCTTGTAGTAGTTTCTTGAGTCCATTGAGTTGTGTTTTCTTGAGTGTGGGTAAAGTTTTTACTTAATGTAATAGAAGCATTAACGCCATAACCAGAAAAACCCACTGTCATTTCTATGCCTGTTGTTTCAGAATATGATAAAGTTGTTGATTTGCTTGTTCCAAATGAGGTCGACCAATTCATGGTAACCGTCTCTGCCCCTTGATTATGGGTAAAGTTGATTCTTTTATATCGTGTTTCTCTAACCATTCTATAAGTTGGCGATTGGTCAATTTTTTGCAACATAGTTAATTGAGCGTCTTTAACGCTGAACCAAGGTAAATAAGTAGTTGAGACAGTGCCAAAATCAGAATAGGTAGGAGGTTGGTTAAAACTTGTAAGGATTGGCAGTTTTGGGAAAACTGTGTCCGATGGAAGTTCTTCTTTGATAGGCAATATTAGAGTGTATAAATTTGCAATTGCATCGGTGGGTTTATTATGGCTGCCATGACCAACAAATGTATTGGCCGAAAGGTATATTAATGCAGTGCCCGCTGAATCCCTTGAAACCATTGGCGCTTCTATACCCCATGCACTAAAATTTTTACTTGCCCCTGAACCAACATCATTCCATATAACAGTAGCTGAAACTTTACCTTTGATTACATATTCTGCTTTTATACATCTCATTGCATTGAGAGATGGCGCACTATGATTCCCACTTGCCACCAAACCCATTGCTACATATCCAGCAGGAGGATTGGCACGCCAAACTGAACCATCTTTATCTGCTCCAGAACCAGCGTCATCCCAAACTTTGGTGTAGCTGAGTGGTGCTACAAGAATGTTGCCAGAGTCGCTTACATCTCTTACAACAGCTATCACTTGTCCATTAGCATTATGAGCTCTAACTGCTAAATCGCCTAAAGAATAAAAATTGGGAAAATCGGTTAAAATAGGACGAAAAAAACCGCCATTTAAACTAGCGCCACTACCTTTGTCTGTCCAGATTGGTGTAAAACTTTTAACGAAACTAATCTCTAAATCGCCATTGCGAAAAATTTCTTTTTCAGAAACTTGTGAAAAGCAACTTGCAGAGGCAACAATTACAAAAATAAATAGTACGTATTTTGTTTTCATATAATATTTAAGTTTTTTAACTAGTTGCAAATAAAGAATAAAAACATCTAAAATCAATAGAAATTTCATCGATTTTTAACTAATCGCATTAAGTTAATAGTAACCAGTATTTTAAAATTTGTCAAATTTTATATTTTTTAAAATATTTATGATTAAGTATTTTTGTATATATACACTTCTTAAGCAAACTGAAACCATTTCCTTATATTTGCGCCATGAATTTTGAGAATTCTTTATTCCATGCACAAGCATTAGACCAAGCTGATGTTTTAAACAGTTTTAGAAACCAGTTTTTTATTCCTCAAGTGAATGGTAATGATAGTTTGTATTTTACAGGCAACTCTTTGGGACTTCAACCAAAAGCAGCAGCAGAAGCGATACAAACCGAATTAGAAGATTGGAAAAACCTGGGTGTGGAAGGTCATTTTGAAGGCAAAAATCCATGGTTTCATTATCATAAGTTTTTAACAGAAAATGCTGCAAAAATTGTGGGTGCCAAACCTATAGAAGTTGTTGTGATGAATCAACTGACGTCTAATTTGCATTTTTTGTTTGTTAGTTTTTATAGACCAAGTTCAAAACGTTATAAAATCATCATGGAGGCTGCTGCTTTTCCAAGTGATATGTATTTGGTAGAATCTCAGGTGAAATTTCATGGATATAATCCTGAAGATGCTATCATTGAAGTAAAACCAAGAGCAGGCGAATATGCTTTAAGGCACGAGGATATTTTAAACACCATCGAAACACATAAAGATGAATTGGCATTGGTGTTTTTCAGTGGTGTACAGTATTATACGGGTCAAGTTTTTAATATCAAAGAAATTACCCAGAAAGGTCATGCTTGCGGTGCTGTAGTAGGTTTTGATTTAGCGCATGCAGCAGGAAACATCGCGTTGAAACTAAATGAGTGGCAAGTAGATTTTGCGGCTTGGTGTAGTTATAAATATCTCAACTCAGGACCAGGAAGTGTGGCAGGTGCGTTTGTACATGAAAAACATGCAAACGACAATACTTTACCAAGGTTTGCAGGATGGTGGGGACATCATGAAGATGAGAGATTTAAAATGTTGAAGGGCTTTATACCCGAGGCTGGAGCAGCAGGTTGGCAGTTGAGCAATGCACCCATTTTAAGCATGAGTGTTCATAAATGTTCTTTAGATATTTTTGAAAAAGCGGGTATGGAAAATATTGTTAAAAAAGGTCAGCAATTGAATGCTTTTTTGCAATTTGTAATTGAAGAAGCTTTGCAAAGCAATATGACTATTCAATTAAAAATTATAACACCCGCTTTGCCCGAAAGAGGTTGTCAAATCAGTTTATTAACGGATGAAAATGGCAAAGAATTATTTGATTATTTAACAAAAAATGGTGTCATAGCAGATTGGAGAAATCCAAATGTTATCAGAATGGCACCTGTACCTCTCTACAATACTTTTGAGGACATTTATCATTTTGGGCAATTATTAAAAACATACAAAAAATGATTATTTATAAAGAAATATCTCTTACAGCCCTTGAACCCATCGACCAAAATGTAGAAATTATATCTGCTTATTTAGGTGAATTTGGTTTTGAAGGCTCCGCAGAAGATGAAAATATCAAAGCTTATATTGGAGTTGATGAAAAAACAGACGAAGAAATTGCTATATTAGTTAATGAATTAATTGAAAAAAATCTCTGCGAAAAAGACTACCAAATCAATATTATACAACCCAAAAATTGGAACGAAGAATGGGAGAAAAATTATTTTCAACCTATTTTAATTGGCAATCAATGCTTAATTAAAAGTAGTTTTCATCAAACCAATGTTAAAGCCAAATATGAAATCGTAATAGACCCAAAAATGAGTTTTGGAACAGGGCATCATGAAACAACCAGTATGATGGCAGAGTATATTCTAGAAGTTAATTTGAAAAATAAAAATGTTTTAGACATGGGTACAGGTACAGGCATTTTGGGAATATTGGCTTCTATGATTGGATGCGAAAAAGTTGTCGGCATAGATAATGACAGTTGGTGTTACGAAAATGCGCAAGAAAACATCGAGAAAAACAATATTCCAAATTTTGAAATGTTATTGGGCGATGCAGGTTTATTAAAAAACTATCCTAAAACATTTGAAGTGGTAATTGCTAATATCAATAGACACATTTTGTTGTCTGATATTAAATATTATGTGCAAGCCATGAAACCTTCGTCTATTTTGTTATTAAGTGGTTTTTATCACGAAGACTTTGATATGATTGAAGAAGAATGCAACAAACATGGTTTAAGTTTTGTAAATAGTAAAATAAAAAACAATTGGATGGGTGCACAATTTAAACTAGAAAACTAATGGATTTAATAGGTAAAATTGCGGTTATAACTGGCGTAAGTAAAGGAATAGGCGAGGCATTATGTCAACAATTGTTAGCTGAAGGATGCACAGTATTTGGATTAGGTAGAAATAATTTTAAAAGTAGTGTTGAGAATTACACTTTCATTTCAACAGATGTTAGAAATGTGGAAGAAGTGAATACCGCTTTTGAAACAATTCTAAAAGAACACTCGCATATTGATATTTTGATAAATAATGCAGGATTGGGATATTTTGGTAATGTAGACGATTTGCCATTAAAAGAATGGGACGAAATGATGCAAACCAATGTGAATGGTATGTTTTATTGCACCCGCTTAGCGGTTCCAGTTATGAAGAAAAATGGCTTTGGTCATATCATCAACATTGCAAGTACAGCTGGATTGGAAGGTATGCCAATGGTTAGTGGCTATTGCGCAACAAAATGGGCTGTGAAAGGATTTAGTGAAAGTTTATGGAGAGAACTTAGAGATTTTAAAATTAAAGTCACATGCGTATATCCTGGCAGCGTTAAAACAGATTTTTTTAGAAATAGTCCTAATATCACACCTCATGATTATATGTTGATGCCTGAAGATGTTGCCAATATGATGGTTTATGCTTTGAAAACACCAGATAATTTTCATCAAGTAAACTTAGAAGTAAGACCATTGCAGCCTAAAGGTCCGAAATCAAATTAATTTGTCATTTTTAATTATGTCATACAATATTTTTTAGGAATTTTTGTTTAGGACAAATATTATTAAACTTAATTACCTTTGCTTTTTAAATTAAATATTGAAATTTTTGAAATTTAACTTCACATACAGTTTATTTCTTATCGCTTTGTTAGCCATATTTTCTTGCAAAAAAAACGAGACTTTTATGACATCGCAAGCCACATTTACCTTTTCTAAAGACACCGTTTTTTTTGATACTGTTTTTACAAGATTACCTGGTAGTAACTATCCCCGTTCTATCAATAAACGAATCATGCTTCGAAATCCCTACAAAGAAACAGTCAAATTCAATGCTAGAGTGATGGGTGGGTCATCGTCAGAATACCGTTTCAATATTGATGGTAGATATGGATTGGATATCAAAGATATTGAAGTTTTACCTAAAGATAGTTTATGGGTATTTGTAGAATGTACTTTAGAACCCAATCAACTAACTAAGCCTGCATTGGTTAGAGACAGTATTGCCATAGAAAACAATGGCAAAACGCAATTTATTCAATTGGCCGCCTACGGTTGGGATGCTTATTATTACAAAGACACAGTTTTTACTCAAAACACCAGTATTACACAAACCGATAAACCACATGTGATTGTTAATGCCGCTTATGTGGAGGAAGGTATTACATTAAGTATTGGGCCAGGTGTGCATTTTTATAGTACAGCCAATTCTGTTTTTGTAAACAATCTTAACAGAATTATTAATGTAAGCGCACTGAACGTTTTCGGTACTTTAAAAGTGAATGGAACAAAAGCTCAGCCTGTTGTTTTTGAAGGCGACCGATTAGATGTAAATTTTAAAGACAAACCAGGACAATGGCGAGGCATTCATTTTTACAGAGGAAGTATTGAAAATGAAATAAGATTTGCAGAAATAAAAAATGCAACCATTGGTTTATGGGCAGATTCACTTTCAGAAAATGCTAACCCAACTTTGATTGTTAGAAATTCCATCATCAAGAACATGAGTGCATATGGTGTTTTGGGATTAACAGCAGATATTTACATGGAGAATTCTGTCATTGCCAATTGTGGTTCCAATACACTTTTAGGTTATTATGGTGGGTTTTATACTTTAAGGCATTGCACCCTTTATGCAGGCGGGGGAAGAAGAGATCCACATTTGGTTTTTAACAATCAATTAAGAAATGACAATCGCGTTGTAATTAGAGTTTACCCAATAGGTTTTGCGCTATTAAACACTATAATATGGGGCGCTAACGAAACCGAAATTGGGTTTGACCTCAGTGCATCTAATGTAGCCAATCCAGCGGCCTTTATTGGATGTTTAATTAAATCTAAAAACACCATTAACGGTCAAAACTTACTGTTTAATTTAGACCCCAATTTTGAAAATATCGTTAAATTAGATTTTAAACTCAAAGAAGGTTCGGCAGCCATTAATAAAGCTGAACTTACATATGGACTTCCTACCGACATCAACGAAAAAGTGAGAGACGCACAACCAGACATTGGGGCTTACGAATTTTAAATTTTTCTTCAAAATGAAACAATTCATACTTTTACTTTTATTCGTATTAATATTTCAAAACACACAAGCACAATACAGTTTGTGTATGTGCAACAAAGATTCAGCAGTACCATTTAAGCAATATGAGTTTAGTTTAACTACCAATATGTATTTTAAACACACATTAAATCCGCCTTATTTTAATGGATTGATGGCAAAAAAATATTTCAAAAAATGGATACTCAGAGCTGGATTTAACATCAACAATGCCAAATACAGCAAATTTGTAGAAACTGTAACTTGGGGAAACAGCGACACTGGTAAATTAAGATTTACGGATTTTAGAATTGGTTTCGAAAAGCCATTATTTAGCGGGAAATTATTCCCATATGTTGCCACAGATTTGATGTACTCCTATGGTTTTTACAAAGGACAAATGGCAAATTGGGGTGGAATCCGAGGTACTTATGAGAGTTATAATTACCATAATAAAACCAAGATGATAGGCATAATACCTGCTTTTGGCATTAAATACAGACCAATAACATCCCTTTCCATCGGTTTCGAATTTGGTAGCAACTTGAGTTATTATCAACAAACTAAAAAAGATTTAACCAATCAAATTAATCAAAACAAAAGTGGATTTTTTGGTTCATTTTTTACTAGTGGGTTGTTGAAAATTAGCTATCATTTATTGAAGTAAACTAAAAAAGTATAGTTTTTTAATTTGATTGAATTCCAATTTTCCATCATCAAATATTATTTTGTCTTAACTTGATCTTAGTGCAAGATAAATTTTCACAATGATATATGAATTACAGATATAGAGCTTAATTTCTATCTTACTAATAGTGAAAATATTGTAAAATAAGCAATTATGCCAGCTGGGATTAATAATAGGCTCCAAAACAATAGATGATTCCAAAATTTGTTTTTAAAGGACATGGGGTGTCGAATGATTTTTATAAATCCGATGATAATCATTAAAATCCCTCCAACTAATAATAAGAGGGTTAATATTTCTAAGAGAAAAAACACCCAGCCCCAAATGATATATTCAGATAAAACATAAAATACAAAACTTGTAAACAATGAGGCAGCACCTATTGGAGCCAGTTTTTCTTGACGTTTGGCAGGAAATAGAATTGGTCCTTTTGTTTTTACAAAATTTTTTAATTTTGAGTGATTTGCTTTTCTAGGATTAGTCGAATCAATTGTAATAGGAAAAGCAAATGTTTCTTGAGAATAATGTGTTTCAAATGAGTATTTCTTTTCCAAGATGGCTTCATCAATTTCTATATCCACGTATGAGACTCTGAATTCATTTGGCTTTTTCAAAAGTCTACAACCATTCATTTGAATTAGCGCAAGCATTAATGTCAATATTTTGATAAGAGGGTATTTCAAATGTGACAATATTAATAAATTTTAGAGATATTTGCTTTTTTAATATTGCAGTTTTCTTACTTCCTTACTCAACTTTTAACAACAATGCCTTGCTATTGGCTACAAACTCTGGCGCATACATACATTGCACTGTTGCTATGCCTGAATTGAAAGTACCTGCTTGTTCCACTTTTAGAATGTAGCTCAATTGGTAAGTGCCCTTATTCATGTTGTCTATAAAAAAATTGCTTGAGGCATCCCTAGTACTTTGGTAATAACCTAATCCATTTTGCCATTTGTAGACACTCATTACATCTTGTGGTTCTGTACCACTTGCTCTGCCATCTTTAATATGCACAAACTCTAGGTTTCTATCTGAACTCACTAATAGAACAATCTCAATCAAGTCGCCTACTTTTAAGGTGTTTTGTTCATTAACCTCCAAGCGTGTTTGACCTTTGTCTGTATTCACTAATTTGAATATTTTTTTGTTGATGGACAAACCTCTTGCAGCCGACTGAATTTTGTCTAAATCTTCAAAATATTGCCAATAAATTGCCCCATAAGCAAAGTCGTTAGTTTTGGCATTGACAGTTACATTACCCAATGAAGAAGAGATTTTATTGGCTTCGATGAAATGCTTGTAATAGCCTGTGCCAGCTTCTTTTTGTTCGGGCTTTATTTCAGTATTATTTAATGAAACTACAACTGATTGTTGATTTTTGATAAAGTTATTGTTGCTTAAAATGGCATAACAAGCATCGGCTGTACTCCGAGTTGTGCTCCAATTTTGAGTTTGCTTTTGGCGCATCAACCACACTTGCATGTCCACTATTTCTTTGGTTTTCCCCATAGATTTATAGGCCTCTATGATGGCGGCTTGGGTTTCTATTGGGGCTTGATACCAATACCAACCTGAAATGTTTTTACTCCAATACATCCCCATTTCGGGTGTGTTTTTAGCATTTTGCTCAAAGGCTTTTAATATCAATGGTGGCACGTCAGAACTTGGTTTCAATGTTTTGATGGCAACAAGCAATTGAGCCATATTCATTATACCAGCATTTTGCCAAGTTTTTTCGGCATTGTCTAAATAGAATTTAACAACTTCATGCTCTTTGTTGAAGCCCAATTCAGGGAAATAACTTTTGCAATAAAGGTATTGTAAATTACTAGGTAAATATTGAGGATTGCTTTGTTTTTTATAGTTTTGATAATCTCTTTGTGCAGATTGATCAAGATATGAAATGGCTCTATTAATCATGTCTGCATAAGGCTGAATGTTAATGCCCATTTTTTTCATTTTTCCAAAACCAATCACAATGGTTTGGGTGATGTATTCATTGGGATACATGCCTTTAAACCAACCCCAAGCGCCATTGTCCATTTGCATGTCTTTCAGTTTATTAAAACTTTTTTCAAGTTCTTGATTCATGGTTTTAGCATCAAATAATTCACCCAATTGTTGCATTCTTTTGGTTTCGCTGTTGGCTTCTCTAAGCCAAGGAGTTTCTTCAATTAACACCGATTTCAACTCTTGATTTTGAGATAATTTGCTTTGTAATCCTTTGCCATTTTTTGCTTGTTCTACCCAAGTTTGATATACTTTTTTAATTTCAGGACTGCTTTGAGCTAAGTGGGTAGCTATGCTGTTGGCATACAAACGGGTAAATGTTTGTTCTGCACATTCATAAGGATATTCCATCATGTAGGGCAAAGCTTGAATAGCATACCAAGCTGGATTTTCACTCATTTCTATGCTTAGTTTTTCGTGTTTTAAGCTAGAACTGCTGTTGTTTTTTAAGTGACTAAACTCTAAGTTTTGAATCCCTGCTTTTCGAACAGTGATGGGCAAAGATTCTGTAACCAATTGTCTGTTGCTTATCACCAAAAGGGTGTGTTCTTCGCCATCGCTGATTTGTTTATTTTCCGCAGAAATAGCGATGCTAACCATGCCGATATAATCTGGAATTTTTAATTTGAAATTAACTGTTGAAACACCATTTGCTGATACCGTTATGGTTTGTTTACTGCTATTAGTTAACCATTCTAGATTTTTGCCAGTTTCCAAATCTTTGATTACAATTTGTGCATCAATCGTCAATGCAGTGTTGGTAGTATTTACAATTTTTGAACTTAATTCTATTTGGTCGTTTTGTCTTAAAAAACGAGGCATATTGGGTTGCACCATCACTTTTTTAGAGGTGGTTATACTTTGTTCCAAATAACCAATTTGCATAGAAGTGCTATGAGCAAGTAACATCATGCGCCATTGTGTTAAAGCTTCAGGTGCGGTAAATTCCATTTCTAAATTACCCTGCGCATCGGTGTATAAATGCGGATAGAAGAAAGCCGTTTCATTAAAGTTTTTGCGGATGGGGGGAGGGGTGGATAAGCTATCAGAGTTGAGGCTTGGTTGAGTAACAATTTCGTCACTGTCTTCTAACTTGTCTAAAAACAAATTTTCCATTTTATCTTTAGAACTTTTTGTTGGGGCTTGATTATAAGAAATACTTTCCAATAAGCCACCATCTGATCTTGAACCTCGTCCAGAAAAGCCCAAAAAGGGGCTTTGTGTTTTAGGAGACATGATTCTCTTGAAATTTAATGATCTAAATTCCAATGGCGGACTATTTGAAAAATATCTTTTATTAAATCCTTCAATTGTAAAACCAATTGTTGAAATATTATTGTAAGAAAAATTATTATAAAGGGTTAAATTCCATTGATTTTGTCCTTTTAACTGCTCCAATGCTTGGTTATACATCACAGCAGCCGATTCTATTTTTGAAATCTCATTGGCAGGTCCTTTAATTTTTAGTTTCCATTTCTCTTTGCTACCTGGCTCAATATCGCTTCTAAAACTACTCAATTGCACATCGATTTTTTTGTTGCTGAATGGCACATTGATAAATAACTGATTTCGATAATCTCTGTAATCATTGATAGTAACAGCAGAAATATAGATTCCTCCTCTGTCTTCGTTTTTTATAGGAATTTCTATGCTTTCAAGCGTGTTTTTAATTAAAATAGTTTTCTCTAAAATTGTGCCTCTATTGCTGTTGATTTGTATCTGCACCATGGAGTTTACAGCACCACCAATTAGTATTTTGGCTGTTTGATTGGGCTCAAAACTCATTCCATTAACACTGTAAATGATTAAGGCTTGATTTAATTGAATAGGCCCTGCTTTGTCAGGTAAAACATTCAATTTGGTTTCATTAACTATTGGGTTACCATTGCCATCCTTGCTGCTAATTCTGAACACATATTCGCCTGAGGAATTTAACAATTGCTTAGGCACTGCAAATTTGTTTTGTTGATTGTTTTCAAAATTTTGCGTATGTATCAATTGTAATTTTGGGGAATTCTTAAATGACTCATAGTGACTAAAATCTTTTTGAAATTCAGATTCAGAAATCAATGTGGTGTCAGTCTGTTTCCACAATCTTTTTCTTTGTAATTTATTATTAGATTGGATTTTAAAACATTCTATTTTGCCTGTAAATGGCAGCGGTTTGTCTTGCAGGTTTTTTATATGGTAATCTATTTCAACGGTTTCATTGAGGATGTAATTGGGGTTTGCATTGATTGAAATCGTCCTATCAATTTCTGACAAAGTCAGAGTGTATTGACAGGTTTTAACTTCACCATTTTGGTCTGTGATGGTGGCATTGACTTCAAAATCGTAATACGTTTTGTTGTCTTTAGTGTCATCTGGCAGAGCTTTGAACTTGATTTTAAATGTGCCTTTTTCATCAGTTGTAGTGTTTTCATTTGCCAAAACCAATGCATCAGAAGGTTGAGAAGGCATGTATCTGCTCCAATAATTCCAGTAAAATATTTTTTCTTTTCTTGTTACTGTGTATGTAACATTTGCATTTTGAATTGGATAACCTGCAAAGGCTTCTGCTTTACCCGTTAATTCTATTGGGTCGTTTATTTTATAAGCTTGTTGAGGATGTGTAATTTCGGCTTTATATTTTGGTAATTTATATTCTTCAACTTTAAACCAAACAGACGAATGATTTAGAATCTCAATATGAAAACTCCCCAATCCACTGCCTGATTTTGGCAATTCAAACTTGCCACTGAAGCTTCCGAATATATTGGTTTTTAGTTGCAATCTGCCTTTTTCTTGATGGTTGTTGTCTTTTAAAACAATGGTGTAGGTTTCGTTTGGAATAACTTTTTTTGCCAAGTTTTTATAAGCAATGGCTTTAAAATAAACTGTTTGCCCAGGTCGATAAAGATTTCTGTCAGTCAATAATTGAAATTGAGTGCTTTCCTTTTCTTTATAATCTTGATTAGAATATGGGGAGTATTGTTCGGTAAAATATGAACCATCATTAAATTCAATTAAATAGTTTTTATATTTGTTTTTAGGAATTTCATAGTACCCATCTTTGGTGGTGATGCCCTCTTTAATTTTAGTAATTTTTTTATCTGCTGAATAGCCCTCAATTTCATACAATTTGTATTTTATATCTGCTAAAAAATTGCCATTGCCTGCATCAACGAGATAATTGTTGCCATTCTTAGACATGTTTGTAAAATGATTTGAAAAAACTTTACTAAACCCTAAAATTGGTGAATCTATATAGTTTTCGGTGTTTGAAAAAATCAACAGGTAAGCACCGCTGTTTAACCCGTCTATACTAAATTCTGCTGAGTGCGATTCAAAATCTTGGTAATCATGCAATGTTATTTTCTTAGATTGCATAATTGGCATATCTTTGATAAAATTCCTAAACATTGTGTCTGTTTTGCGATTATAATAATATCGATTATGACCAAAATTCTTGTAATACTTTAAATAATCCATTTTCAAAACGGATACATAGGCCGTTTTTAAATTTTTATATTCAATTTTCCCTAAAAACTTTTGATTGGGTTGGTTAATTTTTTCAAAATGTGCGTTCACCTCCATATTTTCAATTTGATTGATGAGCAATTGCAAATTGATGTTGTGAGAAAAATTTGGATGTTTTTCTATCGCAGAAGTTAATAAGTCATGGGCTTGTTTTTTGTTTTTAAGGATTAAGATATCAGCCATTGCCTTAGCAATTAAATTGCTTTCGGGTTTTTCAATTTCCATTTGATAGAGTTGTTTCAGGGCATCATAATATTCCACATTTTTATTAAACCTAGTTTTTAAAAACTCCAATCGTTTTAAGTCCCAAAAAATATGGTAGTTTTTAAGTAAATTTTGATACAATTGCAGAATTCTATAATCATTTTTTGGGTCATCATTGCTGTCAAAATCATGATTAATAAAATCTGACACAGGCAAAAACATGGCTTTTAAATCAGGACTTTGGTATTTTAAAGTAGAAGTGAGAGGAATTATATTCAGGATTTCTATGCATTTTAAAACCAACGTTTGTTCAATAGTGGTTTCAATGTCATTTATAATTGCATTTTCAAAAACTGGTATTAAACTATTCTCCATCTGAATATCTTTGCCATCTAACAAAGCTTGGTTAATGTATTGATGAATTTCTTTGCTTAAAAATTCTTTGCTCCAATTATTGGGGTTGGGTGATTGGTCATTCGTTATAAGTTCAGTGCCATAGTCATATTTTTTATTGTCAAAAATCTCAGCTAAAAATTGCGCTTTGAAAAGAGTAAAAAAAGGCTGAATGGGCATTTTAGAGAACTTTGTTACAGAATCTAAATATTGCCACTTGAATAAGTTAATTTCATCCTCCTCGCCCCAATCTTTATTTCCAAACTGATACAAAATGCCTTTGTAATAATAGCCATGCTCATTTTCTTGTTGCGCCAATGTCAACACTTTTTCAATTTTTTTGTTGACTTCAATCGTTTGGTATAAATCAATCAAAGAATCAATTTCGGTAAATAATTGTTCATATTTGTTATTCACTGTTTTGTAGTTGTTTGGGTTAGAAACATTTTCAATTTTTGTTTCTTTTTGATTTTTGTTTTTCCATATTTTAGTGCACGAATATTGAAAGATGAAAAGAAATGAAAGCAGTGCTAATGCTTTTGGTTGATTAGTTTTTTTCATGGAATAAATTTTTATACAAACTTAATAGCAAAGGTAAACGGATAATTGTTAATAGTTAATTGTTAGTGGTTTAATTGTTAATAGTTATTTTTGCACTTAATTTTGAACTTCTCTTCTAAAATAGTCGAAAATGCGGTAAAAGCATTGTCTGGTTTTCCTGGTGTGGGTCAACGCAGTGCGCTGCGAATGGTGATGTTCTTATTAAAACGCCCCAAGGAGGAGGTTGAACAGATGGCTTATGCCCTTCAACAATTAAAAACCGAACTGAAAATTTGTAAAGAATGTTTCAATGTTAGCGATGCAGAAGTTTGCGACATTTGTAGAAGTCCAAATAGAAATCATCAATTGTTGTGTGTGGTAGAAGATATGCAAGATGTGATGGCAATAGAAAACACGGCTCAGTTCAATGGTTTATACCATGTTTTAGGCGGCATCATTTCGCCTGTAGAAGGCATCGGTCCAGATGCATTGAAGATAACTGAGTTAATCAAACGCATTGAAAATGGAGATTTTAAAGAAATTATCATTGCACTGAATGCAACCATAGATGGCGATACAACCACTTTTTATCTCGCTAGAAAATTTTCGCAATATCCAGAATTAATAGTATCAACCATTAGCAAAGGTATCTCCGTTGGTAGCGAATTAGAATATACAGACGAAATTACCCTTGGACGTTCTTTTTTGTCAAGAATACCCTATCAGATTTAATATTTATTGCCAAGTAGTTCTAAAATATTGATTTTTAATTATTTTGCAAATGTTTTTATGAGAATATTAATTGCTATAATTTTTTGTTTTTTATTTGCTTTTAATAGCTTGATAGCTCAAAAAACATTGCCTTTTTTTTTAAAGGAAAAACGATATACAGTTGAAAATGGTTTGCCCGACAATTGGGTTAAGGATATGCTATTTGATAATCAAGGGTTTATTTGGTTAGCGACTTTAAATGGAATTAGTAAATTTGATTCATATAATTTTATTAATTTCTCTCAAAATAGTAGTATGCCACTCAAAAATCATGCTATCAATTCGATGATATTGAAAGGGGATGATATTTGGGCAGCATCTGATTCAGGTATTGAGATTGTTAATACATTAAACTACAAAAGACAATTTATTGAAATAAATAAAAGTTACGGAAGAATAACGAAAATTATACAAAACAAAAAAGGGGAAGTATTTATATTTCAAAATTCAGGGTTTTTAACAAAAATAAAAAATAAAAAATTTAGTAAGTCTATTTATTTTGAAAAACAATGGTTTAAATTTATGTTATTTGATGATGATGAAAATATATTGTTAGCATTTAATAGTGGTTTGGTTTGTATAATAGATAGCGATAAGTTTTTTCAATTTAAGGAATTTCAATTTAAGTTAAAAATGTCAGAATCTTTAAATTTGGTTAATTTAAAAGATCAATCTATTATAATTAGGATTGATAAAAATTATTTTCAATGGATTGGGAAAAAGAATTTGATAGCTCCCTTTTCTGGTAGCTTTTTATATTCGCCAAGTAATTTGAATTATTCAACAAATAGTTTGTTTTATACAGGATTATATAATACAAAGTTGGTAAAACATGATTTAAAAACTAATCAGAATTTCTCTTATAATCTAAATGTTAAGAATGCTCATATTTCAAAAATTATTGGGGATAAAAATGAGAATATTTTTATTTCCACCAATCAAGGTTTTTTAGTTTATAAACAGTATCCTGTTTTGCCAACTTTCTTAGAAGACAAGCCACCGGTTTCAGCTGAAGTTAAGGTAAGAAGAGCAATAATAAAACAAAACGACTCATTGGTCATTTTATTAAACTATGAAAACATTGAATTTTATAATTTAAAAAATCATAAAAGTAGAAAACATGAAAATTTAAACAGAAGTATAACGGGTTATAGTGGAATTATTCATAAAGATATTCTTTGGATAGGTTTGGATGGGGGAGGTATAGGAGCATATGATTTAAAGAATGATGATTTTAAACGTTATTCAGAGACCAAAGATTCTGTTTTTTTTATGAAGGTCAATCATATAGAAATACATAACGATAGTATGCTTATAATTGGCACCGACAAAGGCCTCAAATTGTTTAATATTAATAAAAAAGAATTATTTGATATCAATAAATCGATTAAATCTATTAACTATCTCTTGAAAATTAGTAATAATAAATATTTAATAGCTGAGAAAAATTTTTTAAAATTAGTTGATGGATTTTTGGAAGTTAAAGATTTGTTTCAACTCGAAATAATAAAGGAAGGAGTAAAGATAAAACCTATAATTGCTCAATTATTATTTGATGTGAGAGATAAAAATATAATTTGGCTAAGTACCAATTTCGGACTTTTTAAATATAACGTTAAAAAAAATAAAATAATAAGTCATGTGCAATTTAGTAATAATATTGGGGGTAATATTATTACTTATATTTTGTTTGATAATAAAAATAGAATTTGGGCATCTACTTACAATGGAATTTATTGTTACAATTTAAATAATAAAACAATTTTTCCGATTAAAATTGCTGATTTGCCTATTGAAAATAGTGCAGACTTAAGCGATGAATACAATTACAAAAGTGGATTAATGGCAAATGACAGTCAAATAATTTTTGGAGGATTAACCCATTACATATCTATAAACCCAAATCATGTGTCTTATGATTTTGCAAGTGATAAATTATTTTTTACAAAAATTGAAGTGTCTGATAGTGCACTGGCTGATTTTAATACTAATAAAACTTCATTTAAGTCAAAATTAAAATTAGAATATAATCATATTAGGTTGTTATACAGCATTAATAATTATTCTAGTTCAAATGATTATACTTATTTTTATAAAATTGATAGCGAGAATGAATGGATAAATATTGGGAATCAATCACAGTTAGATTTGTTTAATTTGCCATCAGGATTTCATACCATTTACATCAAGGCAAAAAATCATCATGGTGTATTAGTTAAGAATATATTAAAATTTGAATTCTATTTACCAAGGATTTTTTATAAGTCAATCATGTTCTATATTATATTAACAATTTCAGTGATTTTGTTATTGTTTTTGTATTTGAAACAAAAAGAAAAATATTACAAAAATGTTTTAAATATAAAACAACAAATTTCATATGATTTGCATGATGAAATTGGAAGTATTTTAACAGGTACAGCTTTTTTAACAGATCTAATTCAAAAGAAAAATCCAGAAGTGAATGATATTAAAGTTGTAGGTGAAAATTTAAGAACAGCTATTAAGTCAATGAGAGATATGATTTGGGCTATAGATAGTTCAGAAATTTCTATCAATGGTTTAGTTGATAGACTAGCAGATGTATCGAATCAAATGTTTTATGGACAAAATATTGAATTAACTTTTGATAAAGTAATTGCAAATGAAAATATTAAATTTAGTGCTGTAGAGAAGCGTTATTTTATACTTTTTACCAAAGAATCAATTACGAATGTTATCAAACACTCAAAAGCTACAAAGTGTCATGTTTTTTTTAAACAAGCTAGGCATAAAATTGAGTTATCAATATCTGATAATGGCATTGGTTTTGAAACGAGGAAATCTAATAATGGTATTGGATTAAAAGCAATTTTTCAAAGAGCAAATATTATTCATGGGAAATATTCAGTATTTTCTGATGAAAATGGCACAAAAATTGTTATAACAGTTGAAAAATGATAAATATTTTAATAATTGAAGATAATAAATTGATTGGGGGGGCTTTAAAAGAATACCTTGATATAGATTTTAATGTTATAGGTGTTTTTAATAGTATTGAACATTTTTTGTTAGATATTGATCCTAACCTTATACCAGATATAGTGATACTTGATGTTGTTCTCCCTGGTATGAGTGGTGTAACTGGAATACCGAAAATTAAAGAAATATTCCCTGACACAAATATTGTTATTTTTTCTGTAATGGAGGATGATGAAAATATTTATAGAGCTCTTTCTAATGGAGCAATTGGGTATCTATCTAAAGAACACACTTTAGGAGAAATTGCTGATATTTTACAAGTTGTCTATGCTGGGGGTTCATATATGAGCCCAGTTATAAGTAGAAAAATTTTAAATTTCTTTAAACCACAAAGAAATATTTTAGATGATTTAACAACAAGGGAAAAAGAGATTGCAGAATCTATTCTTCAAGGCCTTAGTTATAAAATGATTGCTTTAAACTATAATATATCTATAGACACTGTTAGAAAACATATTAAAAGTATTTATAAAAAATTTCATATCAATAGCAAAGGTGAACTTTTTAATCTTAAAGAAAAGGAAAAAAGTCTGCTATAAAGTTTGATTTTTAGATATTTCTCAAACAAAATCTTAACTTTGCGGTTAATTGTTTATTAATCAATAAGTTTTGGATACGCAACAAACCTCTGAACGCAAAAAAGACCACATTGAGTTAGCTCTCATCTCCCAAACGCTACAAAATGATACCCGTTTTTATTACGAGCCTTTTTTAGCTTCACATCCTGATAATAACGCCATTCCTGTTAACAATATCGCTGGCAAACAATGTTGCCTACCATTGTGGGTGAGTAGCATGACGGGTGGAACCAAACAAGCCGGTGTAATTAATCGCAATTTGGCAAAGGCTTGTAACGAGTTTGGAATGGGAATTGGTTTGGGCAGTTGCAGAATTATACTCGACAGTGATACCTATTTCGATGATTTTAATATCCGCCCCATACTAGGGAACGATTTACCACTGTTTGCCAACCTTGGTATAGCCCAAATCGAAGAAATTTTGGAAAGTAAACAAACCCATAAAATCGAAGAATTAGTAAAAAAACTTCAAGCCGATGGTTTAATCGTGCATGTTAATCCATTGCAAGAGTGGTTGCAACCCGAGGGCGATTTAATTAAAAATCCACCCATTGATACTATCAAGCGATTATTGGATATTGCTAACTATAAAATAATGGTCAAAGAAGTTGGTCAAGGGTTTGGTCCACAATCGCTCATAGAATTAATTCAACTTCCTATCGAAGCAATTGAGTTTGGTGCTTTTGGAGGGACTAACTTTGCTACATTAGAACTTCACCGTCAAAATGAATTAACCAAAGAATTGCTTCAACCCATAACCTATATCGGACACACTGCCACAGAAATGGTGGAATTTGCAAACCAAGCAGTTCAAGAATTGGGTACAAAAGCGCTTTGCAAACAGTTGATTATAAGTGGAGGAATTAAGAATTATTTAGATGGTTATTATTTGATACAAAAATCAAAAATGAAGGCTATTTATGCGCAAGCATCCGGATTCTTAAAACATGCTACTTCTGAATATGAAGCATTGCAATCTTATTGCCAACTTCAAAAGAAAGGACTAGAAACGTGTTACCAATATTTAAAAATAAAATAAGCCAATATGAATATAATTAAAGGGTTTTCAAAACTAAGTAAAGAAGCAAAAATCGAATGGATTGTTGCCAACTATTTGGATGGTGACGAACAAGCCATTTCCTTTCTGAAATCTTATTGGCATCCTGATTCACTAACTCAAAAATTACACGATGAATTTATCGAGAATACCATAACCAATTTTTACTTGCCTTTTGGTATTGCACCCAATTTTTTAATTGACAATAAAATGTATTGTGTGCCCATGGCAATAGAAGAAAGTTCTGTTGTGGCAGCAGCCGCCAAGTCAGCCAATTTTTGGTTGAATAGAGGTGGTTTTCACACCCAAATTATCAGTACTGAAAAAATTGGTCATGTGCACTTTATATGGAAAGGCGAAAATCCTACAGATTTATTCAATTTCTTTGAGACCGTAAAGCCAACTTTAATTGCCAACACTAATCATATTACCAAAAACATGCAACAACGTGGAGGAGGTATTTTGAATTTGGAACTCATCAATCAAACCGATAAAGAACCACATTACTTCCAATTGAAAGCCACTTTCGAAACCTGCGACAGTATGGGGGCTAATTTTATTAATTCGGTATTAGAAGAGTTTTCAAAGATTTTAAAAGAAGAAATTGTTCATGCAACGGTTTTAAAAGAAGAGGATAGAAATATCGAAGTTATTATGTGTATTTTGAGCAATTACACACCCAATTGCATTGTTAGAGCCGAGGTAAAAGCTCCCATTTCTGAAATGACAGAAAGTGGCGATGACATGACAGGGGAGTACTTTGCAGAGAAATTTTGCAGAGCAGTAAGAATTGCTGAAATAGAGCCCTATAGAGCCACCACACACAACAAAGGCATCATGAATGGCATTGATAGTGTCGTGTTGGCAACAGGCAATGATTTTAGAGCGGTAGAAGCTTCGGCACATACTTATGCTTCACGCAACGGCTCATACAGCAGCTTAACCCATGCAGAAGTAAAAGATGGTATTTTCAGGTTTTGGTTAGACATTCCTTTGGCTTTGGGCACTGTAGGTGGATTAACCAATTTGCACCCCATGGTTAAGTTTGCATACAAAATGTTAGGCAATCCGAATGCACAAGAATTGATGCGTATTACAGCTGTGGTTGGTTTGGCACAAAACTTTTCAGCCCTTCGTTCTTTGGTAACCTCAGGGATACAAAAAGGACACATGAAAATGCATTTATTAAACATCCTCAACCAATTGGAAGCCACCGAAGAGGAAAAAGTAAGAATAGTAGAACACTTTAAACACAATGTAGTAAGCTATAGTGCTGTGGTGAATATTTTTACAACAATCAGAGGAGAGGTTAAAAGCTGTTAGTTGTATTTTTATCTCAGAAAAGATAAAGTAGGTAAGGATTTTTTCTAAATTCTCAGAGCACGAAAGTATTTCACCCAAAGAAAGCAATTTAAACCCTCTCGCAGTTTTCATGCGTGAAACAGTTAAGCAATGCAACAATTTAACAATACAACAATTTAACATTCCGCTGTACTGCGGAAAATTCATTATTTTTGCATGTTCAATGGAATTTTATAGTCATGGAAAAATAATGCTTTCAGGTGAATATGCGGTGCTTTATGGTGCTACATGTTTTGCTTTACCTACCAAGTTAGGGCAAAAAATGGATGTTACTTTTACGCCATCGGATGAGCAACATTGTATCCATTGGCACAGTTACGATTCAAGCATGAATGAATGGTACTTTGCTGAGATTCAATTACCCCACTTTTTTGTAACTGAAACCAATTCCAATGACGTCTCCATACAATTGTTTCGTTTTTTGAAAAATGCACAAGTCTTAAACCCAGATTTCTTGCAAGAAAAAGGCGTTTATGTAGTGAATAATTATTTGGAATTTGATAAAGATGATGGTTTTGGAAGTAGCTCTACTCTAACTAATAACATTGCATTGTGGGCCGATGTCAATCCATTTTCATTGCACTTCAACGCCTTCAAAGGCAGCGGTTTTGATGTGGCTGTGGCATTAAATGGTCAACCACTTTTGTACACCATGAATGGCAATCAACCGATGATTGAGATTGTTAATTGGCAAAAAAACTTTACCGATAAGTTGTATTTTGTTTATCTCAATAAAAAACAAATAAGCAGAAATCAACTGACTTCTATTCAACACCCCATAGATAAAACTCAAATTGCGCAAATCGCTAACATCAGCAAACTAATAGCTGCCAATGACGATTATTATGAATTTTGTTTGATGCTTGAATTAGCCGAAAGTGAAACCTCTCGCTTGTTAAACCGACCAACAATCAAACAGGAATTGTTCCCCGATTTTAAAGGAAGTATCAAAAGCTTGGGTGCTTGGGGTGGCGATTACATATTAGCAACAGGCGACAATACCGAAAACTATTTTAAGCAAAAAGGGTTTCATAAAATATACACCTACCAAGAACTGATTAAAGAATGAATTATCAAAAAATAGAAGTAGTAAGCAGATGGCAAAGTCCGTCAAATATAGCCTTAGTAAAATATTGGGGTAAGAAAGATTTGCAGATTCCTTGTAATCCCTCCATCAGTATTACACTCGATAAGGCCATAAGTGATACCAGTATGCAGGCTATTTATGATGAAAATCAGAATGAGTTAAGTTTTGAGTTTTATTTCGAAGACACCAAAAATCCGAGTTTTGAAGAAAAGTTAAAACCTTTTTTAAACCATGCAATTACTTATTTTAAATGGTTGCAACATTACCACGTTATTATTCATTCTAGCAATACCTTTCCACACAGCAGTGGTATAGCTTCTTCAGCGTCTGCCTACAGTGCTTTAGCGTTAAATTTATGCTCATTGCACCAAGCCATCACAGGCGAATCTTTGCCTCACTTTTTCCAAACGGCTTCTTATTGGGCAAGGATAGGGTCGGGTAGCGCTTGTCGCAGTGTTTATGGAGGTTACAATGCATGGGGACAAAGTAAGAGTATAGCAGGAAGTCATGATGAATATGCGGTGAATATTGATAACATAGTTCATCCACATTTTAAAAATATGATGGACAGTATTTTAATCGTAGAAAAAGGTAAGAAAGCTGTTTCGAGTACGATGGGACATGCGCTTTTAAAACAACACCCCTTTGCTGAAAAAAGATACGAAACGGCCTATCAAAATATTGATTTGTTAATGTCTATTTTGAAGGGTGGAGACATGGCTGCATTTATACAATTGGTAGAATCTGAAGCCTTAATGTTGCACGCTTTGATGATGAGTTCACCAACACCGTTTATTTTAATGAAACCGCAAACATTGCAAATTATTGAAAAGGTAATAGACTATAGAAATCAAACAGCAGTGAATGTAATGTTTACCCTAGATGCTGGTGCCAATGTACATTTGTTATATCCCGAAATGGAGAAAACAAACGTGCAGAATTTCATTGCCAATGAATTGGTGCAACATTGCGAAAATGGTTTGTTTTATGACAATAAAATTGGGACTGGTCCCTCTCTCATCGTTTAATTTATTTGAAACAAAAAGTTGCCATAGTAGGAGGCGGTCCCTCAGCTTTAATGCTGGCAGCTACTCTCGATTTTAGTAAGTTTGAGGTTGGTGTTTACGAGCAAAACAAAACACTAGGTCGTAAATTTCTGGTGGCAGGTGATGGTGGTTTTAACCTCACTCACGGGTCCGATATAGAATTAATGAAGCAACAATACCATCCTAGTGGTTTTCTGGACAAGGCTTTAGAGACTTTTTCAAACAATGATTTAAGAAATTGGTTGCGCTCGTTAAGTATAGATACTTTTGTAGGAAGTAGCAACAGGGTGTATCCTATCAAAGGCATCAAACCCATTCAGGTGTTGAACACTATTCTTCAAAAATTAGAAGAAAACAAGGTGAATGTCCGCACTCAAATGCAATGGAATGGGTGGATGGAAAATAATGATTTGTTATTTAATGAAACAGAAGTTGTTAAAGCTGATAAAGTCATTTTTGCACTAGGTGGTGCCAGTTGGAGCATAACAGGTTCTAAAGGAACTTGGTTGCCTGTTTTCCAAAAAAAGGGAATTGCAACTTTGCCATTCCAAGCCTCTAATTGTGCTTTTAAAGTAGACTGGCAATCAGAGTTTATTGACAAATACAATGGCTTTCCAATCAAAAATATAAGTTTAACATTGAGATCTCAAAGTGTAAAAGGAGAGTTGGTCATAACAAAATTCGGACTCGAGGGAAATGCAATTTATGCCCTAAGCAGAGTGATTCAAAATGAGTTAAAGCAGCATGGACAAGCAACAGTTTATTTGGATTTAAAACCCATGTTTACGCTTGAGCAAGTCAAAGAAAAGTTAAAAAAAAAGGAATCAAAAAATACCACTGAAACGCTCAAAATGGGGTTGAACTTGAGTGCTATGACTGTACAATTGTTAAAACAAACACTGAATAAGGAAGATTTTACCCACTTGGATACATTGGCTGAAAAAATTAAATCATTACCGATCTCTTTGTTACAAGCAGCCCCAATAGAAGAGGCTATTTCCACAACGGGTGGCATTGCGATAGAGGAGGTAGATGAAAATTTTCAATTGAAGAAAATGCCCAATCATTATGTAATTGGCGAAATGCTCGATTGGGATGCTCCCACTGGAGGCTATTTACTCCAAGCATGCATGTGTATGGGAGTGGTCCTTGGGAAATGGTTGAATGAAACAAACTAGTGTTCAATGCATAAGTCTAAAACTAGTTTCAATTGATGATGTTGTTAAAAGTGAGATTTTGCTCAAATTGAGATTTGAACCAGATGAGATTTTTGATCTTTAAGACCTCACAATCAACACCTTCTTTGTTTCAAAAAATGCATCGTCAAAGCTGGGATAAATGGATTCTAAAATTACTTTTTTGCGTGGATACACACTTTTAAAATTGATAATCTCCTGCGTTAAATCGCCCCCTTTTAAAAAGGCAACTTCTGTGTCGGGCTTAAGGTTTTTGGATATCCAAGGATAGAAATCTGCCAATTGCGTTACAGCTCGGCTAACTATCAAATCGTATTTGCCACTCACTTGTTCTGCTCGCAATTGTTCTGCTTTCACATTCTTGATGCCCAAAGCCGCTGCAACTTCATTCACCACTTTTATTTTCTTGCCGATTGAATCTACCAAATGAAACTGTACATCCGGAAACAATATAGCCAATGGAATGCCCGGAAAACCACCTCCTGTGCCTATATCTAAAACAGAGCGAATTTGAGCAAAATCTACAAATCGAGCAATTGCCAAGGAATGTAAAACATGCCTTAAATACAACTCATCAATATCTTTTCTAGATATCACATTGATTTGTAGGTTCCATTCTAAGTAAATGGCATACAAACGCTCTATTTGCTGTTTTTGAGTATCTGTTAAATCAGGAAAATATTTGTAAATAATTTGAGAATCTACCATTTTCTTTGATGACTAAATATTGATACCAAACCAAAAATCATGTTATAAAACACATAAAATAAATCAAACAATGGCATCCAAAATATTTTCATTGGTCTTTTAAGTTTTTTGAAAGACAAATAAACCAAAGGTATTTTAATAAGCCAAAAAACTAGGAGTGTTAAAAGTATCCAGCCAAAAGTTGAAATAAAGAACAAATTGGCAAAGAAACTTAACCAAACAAACAAATGTGTTACACTGAAAAAACCCAGTTTAAACTGATGTTGAAATTTGTAATATTTGCCCACAAAATTGTGCCTTTTCTTTTGCAGATACCAATCTGTTAGATTTTTTTTAGATTGGGTCACCATCATGGCATCAGGATGAATGCTGATGGCTACGTTTTCTTTATTAGCAGTGTCTCTTACAAACAAATCATCATCGCCTGATAAAATATGTAAATGACTTGCAAATCCTTTTACTTTTAGAAAGAGTGATTTTCTGTAACTCAAATTTCTGCCTACACCCATGTAAGGTGATTTTTTGATAGCAAAAGATAAATACAACATGGCGGTTAAAAGGCTGTCCATTTGTGTAAAAAGATTCACCATCGTATTGGTTCTTTTAAATGGCGAATAACCAAGAACTAATTCAATTTTAGGATTTTCGTGATAAGGCGACACCATTTGTTTAATCCATTGGTCTGAAGTTGGCAAACAATCGGCATCTGTAAAAAGCAATAATTCATTTTGTGAGGCTTTGATACCTAGGGTTAATGCCAGTTTTTTGCCAAGGGTTTGCTTTTTCATTTCCTCAGTAACAAAAACACCCCTCACTTTAGGATTGATTTTAGATAATTCTTCGATGTATGATTTGGTTTCGTCCCAACTGGCATCGTCTACCAAAACAATTTCGAAAGAAGGATAATCCTGTTCTAATAAAACGGGCACAAGCTTTTGAAGATTTTCGTATTCTGCTCGGACAGAAATAACAATACTAACAGGTTGCCACAAATAATTTTTGTTTTCCTTGATTTTATATCTGATAAAAGGTACTAAATAAAGAAAGTGCAACAACAATTGAATGGCACAGAAAAAAACATAAATCGCAAATAAAATTATTGCCCATTGGGCATCAATTGGATTAAACATATTTGTTATTTAAAACCGATACCAGTTTTTTGTGTTGGAATATTATCTGCTTTAAATTCATCCACATCTTCGAATGTTAAAGTTGATATAACTTTGGCAGTTCGTTTGCTTTTTGGCAATTCACTTAATCTAAGATGTTGGTTTCTTACAGCTTCTTCTATCACTTTTCTAACCGCTCTTCCATTTCCAAAAAACTTATCTCTTTTTTTGTACATGTAATCGATGTATGTTTTCAATTGTTCTCTGGCCGCTTCGTCTGGTGTTAAGTTATGGTCAAGCAATTGTTGCAAAGCAATACCCAATAAATCATCTGAAGTAAAGTCTTCAAATAAGAAAGTTCTGTCAAACCTGGATTTCAAACCTGGATTAGTTTCTAAAAATCTTTCCATATTTTGCGTATATCCTGCTGCAATTACAACAAATTTACCTCTCTGATCTTCCATTCTTTTTAAAATGGTTTCGATTGCTTCTCTGCCATAATCATTGCCTCCTCCTTCGGTTAATGAGTAAGCTTCATCTATAAATAAAACTCCTCCCATAGATTTATCAATCAATTCGGAAGTTTTAATGGCTGTTTGCCCGATGTAACCACCCACCAAAGATTGTCTGTCACATTCTACTAAATGACCTCTTTCTAATATGCCTAGAGCTTTATATATTTGAGCAAGAATTCTAGCAACTGTGGTTTTTCCAGTTCCGGGATTGCCTAAAAATACTGAATGTAAAGAGAAAATTTCTCTAGGGTTTTTACCTGTTTCTTTATAATACCTTACCAATTTAACTAACTCGTCTATATCTGATTTTACTTTTGGTAAACCGGTTAGTTTTTTCAATTTGGCCATAGATTCTTTGAGCAAATCTTCATCAACTGGAATATCAGCCGTATCTTTAGTTTTGGACGTGTATGCTTTTAGAACATCGTCTTTTTCTATGGTGCTTAAGTTTTCGATGGTTAATTTTTTAGGGTCTTTAACCTTCATCACTCTCAAGCCTAAGTTCATTTTAAATTCATCAATTAAAGAATTTACCATTCTGGCATTACCGAAAAATTTATCTCTGTTTCTGTATGCCTCTACCAAATGTTTGTATAATTCTGCATTGGCAGATTCGCTCATGGTTACACCTCTTTTGTCGCAAGCAAATTTTGAAATCTGAATCAATTCTTGAGGCAAATAATCAGGAAAATCATAAACCATGTTAAATCTAGATTTTAAACCAGGATTGGATTCCATGAATATATCCATTTCGTTTGGATAGCCCGCAACAATAATTGCGATGTCGTTAGCATCACTCAATTCTTTTAATAAAATCTCTATAGCTTCTTTGCCAAAATCTTTGCTATCATCATCTTTTCTTGCCAAAGAATAGGCTTCGTCAATAAACAAGATACCGTCTTTTGCTTTTTTGATAGCTTCTTTAGTTTTCGGAGCTGTTTGCCCAATAAATTCAGCCACTAAATCGCCTCTATCTACCTCATGAACATGGCCTTTTTTAAGTAAACCTAATTCTTTATATATTCTTCCCAACATTCTAGCAACTGTAGTTTTTCCAGTCCCTGGATTGCCTTTGAAAACTGCATGAAGATTAATGTGTTCATCATCTGCAACACCTTTTTCCTTTCTTAAAGCAATGAATTTTAAATAATTTGAATATTCTTTGACTTTGCTTTTAATGCTATCCAGCCCAATCATGTCGTCCAAATCTTTCAAAACATTTTCGTATGAATCTTGCACAGCAGGCAAATTGGTTTTTTCTGCCTTTTCAGTAGAATGTTCTTCAAAGTCGTCAGCAAATTCATAATCAGCATCAAAATAAAATCCCGATTGAACCAATGGAATAAAATCTTCCTCAACTGCCTCTACATAATCATCTCCAATTTCGAAAGGAACGCTAGCAACCAATTCATCCATAAACACAATTTCAATGTAATATCTGCCTCTACCCCAAGTACCCAACATATCACTTCCCCAACCAACAGTGGTTAGAAAAACTTCTTCATCTGGTTTTACAAAAAACAATTTGGTAGCCGAACCTTTTAAGTAACCTGAAGATGTTTTATAATTAAAAACCAACTCACAAGCCCAATCTGTGCTTTTACGAACTAGGTTTTGGGCATTTACTTCTATCCAAATATAGCGTGTTGTTAAGGCATTGAAGCAAATGTAATATTTTCTTTCTTGATCAAGCAAATTGGCATCAGGACCTTCGTATAATTTTAATGTTGAAATTTTAAAATAAGGATTGTGTCCAGATTTTATCAGCCCTTGTCTTTCGATGTAGAAGCTTTTGGTAGCAAATAATTCATCATTCACATACGCTTCCCATCTGTAAGTGCCTGCTTTCCAATATGTACTTGGTGTTTTAACGCCCCACCCTTCTCTTACATAGACAATATTGTCGCGTTTGTCAATAGCTCTATCGCAGTTTAGGTCACAAATCTCTTCGTCTGCCTCATTCAAACATTTAAGTTTTAAATTTAAATTCCAATTTTCCTCGTCATATTTTTTATTAAAAAAAGAAAATTCACAATAGATATAAGCCGCCTCTTGTTCGTCAAAAACAGAGCGATATTTTTTAGCGTTATTAGCAAGCCATTCCGTGCTTCCGTAGGTTTTGATGTCTTTAAATTTCAACAAATCTTTGATACTCATAAAAGGATAAAAATATAAAGTTTCAATATTAAGCAAAATATAGAATTTTAAATGTCAAAAAATCGTATTTTTTTTAAAACTTTAAAAAAGGTTTTGTTTTTATAAATAATATACTACTTTTGCACTCCAATTTTTTTGGAGTTGGTGAGGTGACTGAGAGGCCGAAAGTAGCAGTTTGCTAAACTGCCGTACGGGAAACTGTACCGAGGGTTCGAATCCCTCCCTCACCGCTAAATAAAAATTGCAACTAAATAAAAAAGTTGTATTTTTGCAGAAGTTCTTAATCTTGAAAAAAGATACCAAAATTCGGGGTGTAGCGTAGCCCGGTATCGCGTCTGCTTTGGGAGCAGAAGGTCGTAGGTTCAAATCCTGCCACCCCGACATTCAAATCCTCATTTTGTTTTCATTTGAGGATTTTTTTTAACATGGTCTCGTAGCTCAGTTGGATAGAGCAACAGATTTCTAATCTGTGGGTCAGGGGTTCGAATCCCTTCGGGATCACTCCTTTTCGCATTAACCATAACACCTTGTTATGGTTTTTTTATTTCAACTTGTTTCTTTTTAAAGTCTTTTGAAATGACACTTTTTCAAATTTAACTAAAACTAAACTCTGTTTTAAATTGCATTTTTGCTTTAAAAAATCTAATTTTGCGACACATTAAAAAATTATGGCATTCGACATTGAAATGATTAAAAAGGTATATGAAAATATGCCAAGCCGCATTGAAGCAGCTAGAAAACTTATTGGAAAACCATTAACGCTTACAGAAAAAATCCTTTATTCTCACTTAACAGAAGGCAATACAACTTCTATTTACGAAAGAGGAAATAGTTATGTAGATTTTGCCCCAGACAGAGTGGCTATGCAAGATGCAACAGCTCAAATGGCTTTGTTGCAATTTATGCAAGCAGGTCGTCCAAAAGTAGCTGTACCTTCTACGGTTCATTGCGACCATTTAATTAACGCAAAAATTGAAGCAAAACAAGATTTAGCTTTTGCGAACGAAGAGTCTAAAGAAGTATTCGATTTTTTGAGCTCAGTTTCTAATAAGTATGGTATTGGTTTTTGGAAACCAGGTGCAGGTATTATTCACCAAGTTGTATTGGAAAATTATGCTTTCCCAGGAGGTATGATGATTGGTACTGATTCTCACACTGTAAACGCAGGAGGATTAGGCATGTTGGCAATTGGTGTGGGTGGTGCTGATGCTTGTGATGTGATGGCAGGTTTGCCTTGGGAATTGAAGTTTCCTAAATTAATAGGTGTAAAACTAACTGGTAAATTAAGCGGTTGGGCGTCTCCTAAAGATGTGATTTTAAAAGTAGCAGGTATTTTGACTGTAAAAGGTGGAACTGGCGCTATTGTTGAATATTTTGGCGAAGGTGCTATCAATATGAGTTGTACTGGAAAAGGCACTATTTGTAACATGGGTGCTGAAATTGGTGCTACCACATCTACTTTTGGTTATGACGATAGTATGGAAAGATACTTGCGTGCAACAGGCAGAGCTGATGTAGCTGATTTGGCTAATGGAGTTAGAGAACACTTAACTGCTGATGCTGAATGTTATGCGAACCCTGAACAGTATTTCGATCAAGTGATTGAATTGAATTTATCTGAATTGGAACCACACATTAACGGACCATTTACGCCAGATTTAGCAACACCTATCAGCAAAATGAAAGAAGTAGCTGCTGCGAATGGTTGGCCTACAAACATTGAAGTGGGATTAATTGGAAGTTGCACAAACTCTAGTTATGAAGATATTTCAAGAGCAGCTAGTTTAGCTAAACAAGTAGCTGACAAAAACATAAAAACAAAAGCAGAATTCACCATCACTCCTGGTAGTGAATTGGTTCGTTATACCATCGAAAGAGATGGATTTATTGACACTTTCCATAAAATTGGTGCAACAGTGTTTGCTAATGCTTGTGGCCCTTGTATTGGTATGTGGACTAGAATGGGTGCTGAGAAAAAAGAAAAAAACTCTATCATTCATTCGTTCAACAGAAACTTTGCTGCTAGACAAGACGGTAACCCAAATACTCACGCATTTGTAGCTAGTCCTGAAATTACAACCGCTATTGCTATTTCTGGTAGATTAGATTTTAATCCATTAACCGATACCTTGACCAACGAAAATGGCGAACAAGTAAAACTAGACGAGCCAACAGGTATGGAATTACCAAGCAAAGGTTTTGCAGTAGAAGATGCCGGTTATCAAGCACCAGCAGCAGATGGCAGTGGCGTTCAAGTGAATGTTTCTCCAACAAGCAGCCGTTTACAATTGTTAGACCCATTTGCAGCTTGGGAAGGTAAAGACTTATTCGGCTTAAGATTATTAATAAAAGCCAAAGGAAAATGTACCACCGACCATATCAGTATGGCAGGACCATGGTTGAAATTCCGTGGACATTTGGATAATATTTCAAATAACATGCTAATTGGCGCTATCAATGCTTTTAACGATAAACCTAACTCAGTTAAAAACCAACTAAACGGAACCTATGACGAAGTGCCAAAAGTACAAAGAATGTACAAAGCAGCTGGTGAATTCTCAATAGTCGTTGGTGAAGAAAACTATGGTGAAGGCAGTTCAAGAGAGCATGCAGCTATGGAGCCTAGACATTTAGGAGTAAGAGCAGTTTTGGTAAAATCATTTGCACGTATCCACGAAACCAACTTGAAAAAACAAGGTATGTTAGCATTAACATTTGCAAACAAAGAAGACTACGATTTAATTCAAGAAGACGATAAATTCAACTTGTTAGGTTTAACAGATTTCAAACCAGGCAAAGCATTGCGTTTGGTAATCAACCACAAAAACGGCACAACTGATACTATCAATTGCAATCACACCTATAATGAACAACAAATCGAGTGGTTCAAGGCTGGTGGTGCTTTGAATATTATTAGGAAATCTATTTAAGATTGTAGATATTAGATTGTAGATATTAGATTGTTTTAAATCTGATTCCGAGACTTCGGAACTGCAATCTAATATCTTAAATTACTGCAAATCTGACTTCTGCAATCTTAATTCTTAAATTACTGTCAAATCTGACTTCTGCAATCTAATATCTTAAATTATTGTCAAATCTGATTCCGAGACTTCGGAACTGCAATCTTAAATCTTAAATAATTATTACAAATCTAAATTTCATTTTATGAAAGAAATAATAAAACAAAGAACAAAATCTCAATCTGTTACCATATTAAAAGCACTTGAAACTATGGGAACTGGACTTGGTAAATCTAATGTTAGCAATCAATTAATAAGAAGCTCTATGTCCGTAGGGGCAAATTACAGAGCAGCTTGCAGAGCTAGAAGTGATAAGGAGTTTATTTCTAAGCTTAGTATCGTCCTCGAAGAATCAGACGAAACCCTTTATTGGCTTGAAATTATTCAAGAAATGAACTGGCTCCCATCAGAATCTCTTTCTCCACTAATTGCCGAAGCCAATGAACTAACTGCTATATTTGTGAGTAGTTTAAAAACGGTAAAGGAGAGGTTGGGGTAAACGAAGAATTAAGATTGTAGAACGTAGAATTAATGTGTTTGGTTTTCATTCCTCGTTCTTCGTTCTACATTTAAAACGAAGAATTAAGAATTTAGAACGAAGAATTAATGTGTATGGATTTCATTCATCGTTCTTCGTTCTACATTCTTAAATTTAATAACGTTATTTTCTATTGCTTAATAATATAGGTGCTATTTCCAGTCCAAATATTTTCAACTCTATCAGGCGATAATCTTAAATTAAATCCGTATCTTTTCTTTCCAAACTTTTCTATTTTATACCTATAATAAGTTTCATCATAAGTATACAAAAACTTTTCAATAGAATAGACTTTTTTGTTTTTATAAAAAGGGTTAAAAGAATTGGTATTCTTTTTAAAATTATACATAAAAAAATTTACTCCCAATGGGCATAAGGCTAAATAGCTAGAATCTTGTAACTGGCAAATTGTATCGCACTTACCAATTTTGTTTGAACTATCTATATATAGATATAAATACCCCATTTTTATATAATATTTACCTTGAAATATAACAGGAAATGAATCAAACATATCGCCCCCATTGAGTTTATAACATTCTCTAGTTTTGATATTTTTAACTGATATATTACAACTATACAATCCATCATTTTTTAAATTTAATGTAATTGTTGAAGTATATATTGAATCCGAATAAGTTCCTGAATATATACCATAATATTTTTTTGGAGTTTTAGCTATTGTATATCTTGGAATACCAAAAACAACTAATAAAATTGAAATAGCTTGAATAACTTTATGTTTTTTAAATATTAACATTGGTTTTACAACGAATTTATTAGAAATAAATTGTATTTTGAATATATCCCTTCATGGTCTAAGCCACAAATTTATGCTATTTTCATAGATATAATATACCCCTGAAACTAAAAATGGCGCCCAAGGTATAATGAGAATAACAAAATTTATATAAAAAATACAAGTTCTTTTTTTTAGCCTTTTTAATACCCATACTACTCTTAAAGACCAAACGATGAATATTAGAACATACACTAATAAAGCTGAAACTATAGCTCCAACACCATCCATCATTCCAGAAATTGTTGCATCTGGGTTTGGATTATCATTGGGAGTATAATTAGCTGGGTTTGTTACGTGCTCTTCAAATGTATATGCAATAATAATTCCTATTATTAAAAAAGTAATATTTATTAAAGTATGTCTTACAGGTCTTTTTAAATTAATCACTAATCAAAATTAAATATACCCTAATCAAAAATAAAATATATTCGACAAAACCAATTATTATTTTCTTGCAATATTTTCTATCATTTAGTTTAAAAGTATGAAATACTCCTACCCTACAAGGTGTTTTCCACCTTGTAGCCACTATTTCTGCTAAATAAAATAACATTTTTATTGGTAAGTTTTAGCAAATATATTTACGATATCTGCTGATTAAATGTAAATTAAAGTTTAAAATAACCTTAAAAAACAATAACCTTTTTAACCTATACTCCAAAAAAGTTATAACTTTTTTTTGGAATAAAGCCATAAAATATCATACTTTTTAAAACCATAGATAAGGAAATTATTAGGAGTTTGTTATGTAAACGAAGAATTAAGAATTTAGAACGATGAATTTATGTGTTTGGATTTCATTCCTCATTCTTCGTTCTAATATCTTACTTCAAATTTAATTTACCTTGATATTCTAAACTCAAAAACACTTATTTGCCTTGATATTCTAAATCATAAATACATTATTTGCCTTGATATTCTAAATTATGTTTATATTTGCAATGTAAAATTTTGAAAAGATGCAAAGAAATGCAAATAATTTTTTATCTACTTGGGTAAGCAAAGCTGACCGAAAACCTTTGATATTAAATGGTGCTAGACAAATTGGCAAAAGCTGGTTGGTAAGAAATTTGGGTAAAACTCACTTTAAAAACAATTTCATAGAACTTAATTTTGAGAAAAAACCTCAACTTAATCAACTTTTTGAGCAAGATTTTGATGTTAAAAGAATAGTGTCAGAAATTGAGTTGTTAGATAATCAAGCAATAACTAAAAATACACTGCTGTTTTTTGATGAAATTCAAAACTGCCCAAAGGCCATTATGGCATTGCGGTATTTTTTTGAGGACATGCCTGAAATCCCTGTAATTGCAGCAGGTTCTTTATTGGAGTTTCAATTGAAAAACATTCCATTTCCTGTGGGTAGAGTTGAACTTTTAGAAATTTTTCCTATGAGTTTTGATGAATTTTTGATGGCAACAGGCAATGAAAAATTAGCGACTTTGCTTTTTAATACAAACGCAACTATTTCGCCAATTGTAGAAGATAAATTGTATCAAGAATTGCTCAACTACTTTTGGGTAGGCGGCATGCCAGAGTGTGTTCAGCATTTTGCAAATCATAAAAACTATGCGCAGGTGCGCAAAATTCAAGAAGATTTACTTTATACCTATCAACAAGACTTTAGCAAATATAATCCTTTGGTTCATAAAGATTGTTTGCTAGATATTCTTTCAAATATCAGTCAGAACATCGGTGGACAGGTGATTTATACAAAATTGAGTGAAAGATTCAAAGGGCCAACCATAAAAAAAGGCGTAGAGGTGCTTTCTACTGCAAAAATCTTTAGAAAAGTATATAATGTTTCATTGCATGGCTTACCATTTTCAGTAAGTGGCAAACAATTTAAAGCTTGTTTTATTGACATTGGTTTATTCTTGTGTTTAAGCAAGGTTTCGTTTGAGGCATTGTTTTATCCTCAAATAGCCAATTCAAATTTTACAGGCGCTTGGGCAGAGCAATTTGTGGGACAACAATTATTAGCAAACGGTTGCAATCCCTTGTATTATTGGGCACGAACCTTACCTAATAGCAGTGCCGAAATAGATTTTGTGGTAGAACAAAAGGGTGAAATAATCCCTATAGAAGTAAAGTCTGGAAAATCAGGAAAATTAAGAAGTTTGCATGTTCTTTTATCAGAATACAGCGAGATAAAAAGAGTCATCATTTTCTCAAAAAGCCAAACGGGCGTTGAAGGCAAGTTGCATTTTTTGCCAATTTATTGGGCCGGGTATCGGTTTTAATAATGGGAATGAAGAATGTAGAATTTAGAACGAAGAATGGTTTAAATTCTGACTTATGCGTTATAATTTCTAACTTCAAAATACATCTGACTTCTGATCTCTACCTTCTAATATCTAACTTCAAACCTCAAATACATCTTATTTAAAACTTTATAACCTTTGTCATCATTGAGTCAAATGCAATTTTCCCTATTTTGGAGAGTGTATTATTTAAAAAAAACACTAAATATTAAAAAGTGGGATTAAAAAACATTACTTTTTTGATTTGTATTCCAAAATAGTTATAATTTTTTTGGAATCGCGTTAAAATATATCATTTTTTCGCATCATAATCCAAAAATATTATAATAATTTTGGATTATAATTAAAATTTAACTACTTTTGCATTGTGTTAAAAAGGAATTTAGAAAAAAATATTCATCAATATTTGTTTAAAAAACGAGCTATTATTATCTATGGACCAAGGCAGGTGGGTAAAACTACAGTGATGAAATCTATCTTTAATGAATTTAAAGACCATAAAATTTTCCTGGATTGTGATTTGGAAGAAAATAAGGTTCAATTGACTAATGTTTCATTATCTCAACTCAAAATAATGCTGGGCAAAGCCGTATTGCTTTGTATTGACGAAGCACAAAGGGTTCCTAACATTGGTTTAACATTAAAAATATTAGTAGATAATTTTCCGAATATACAAGTAATAGCCACGGGTTCAAGCGCTTTTGAAATGGCAAACGATATTAAGGAACCACTTACAGGCAGGAAATTTGAGTTTTTAATGTTGCCCTTTTCTACTCAAGAATTGTGGAATCACACCAATGGTTTTACTGAAAATGCTACTTTAGAAACACGGCTTATTTACGGGTATTACCCTGATGTGGTTAATTTCCCAGAGGAAGCTAGAGCTCGAATTGAAGAATTGGCAAGCAGTTATCTGTACAAAGATATTTTTGAATTTGAAGAGATACGCAGTTCAGGGTTAATTAATAATCTTTTAAAAGCCTTGGCTTATCAAGTAGGAAGTCAAGTCAGTTATAACGAATTGGCTATTATGACCAAATCATCACCCAAAACTGTAGAAAGATATATGCGACTATTGGAACAATGTTTTGTTGTGTTTCGATTGCATAGTTTTAGCAGAAATTTGAGGACTGAATTGAGTAAAAGTTTTAAAGTATATTTTTATGACAATGGCATTCGTAATGCTTTGATTTCTGCATTTAATCCAATAGGGCTAAGAGACGATGTCGGTAAATTATGGGAAAACTATTTAGTCAGCGAAAGATTGAAGTATTTGCAAAATCAACAATTGCAACGAAGCACTTACTTTTGGCGCACCACACAACAGCAAGAAATTGATTATATTGAGGAATATGATAATCAACTGTTTGCCTACGAATTCAAATTGCAAAATGCAGATAAGGCTAAACTAACTAGAACCTTTGCCAATGCTTATCCAAATCATACTTTTAAAGCCATTGATAAGAATAATTATTGGGAGTTTGTGATGTAAAGTTAGATTGTAGTTTTAAGATTGTAGTTTGTTTTAAATCTGACTTCTGCTTCCGCTGCATAGCTGAACTTAAATCTTTAATAAAAAAGACTTGGGAGTTTGTGATGTAAAAGAATTAATATTGTAAAACTGGAATTAACTTTAAAATTTTAATATGAAAAGGATATTAGTATTTATTATAATAATTACATCATTACACGCTTGTAAGAGATGCCATTTAGATTTAATAATAGGAGAAGATCTACAAATTCCAATGAAATTTAATGGTTTTACAGACCAAGAAATAAACTCTATCAAAGTTTATCGAATTGATTTAGATACAAATATTAAAACAGATACATTTAGGTTTCAACATTTCATTACTCCATATTTTCCTTTAAAAGATGGCTCGGTTAAATTTTCAGATAGACCTATGAACAACAAAAACTATGGTTATTATGATAGTTATTTAAATAATTGTCATCTCGTTTTTGATTGGTACTCAGGCAGGGATACATTAAAAAATTTAGTAATTAAAAAATCAAAAGAAAAAGTTAAAGACAAATGTTATGAAAACGACCCCAATGTTAAGATAGATTTCATTTCGTTTTCTTATAAAAACAACACTTATAATAAAGGCGATTTAGTTACAATAAATAAGTAATTGTTTTTGTAATACTTGGTCCTACTATCAATATGTTTCTATTCAATTTTTGTCATTGTTGGTCTTATGACCAACAATATTTCAAGGTGTGATATAAAAATAATTGCATTTGTTGGTGAACTTTCTTCATTTGCATTTATCAAATTATACCAAAGTCTGAAAAATAGTTTCTTTGTTTTTTTTCTTATAAATTGAAAATAATATTATAAAAGGCAGGTATATTCCTCTAATGTCCAACTACAATCTTTCTTTTGATTATGCCTTCAGATGTTTTAATACTTATTAAATAAATGCCAATAGGAAAATTCATCGTATTTATTTTCAAACTTTCTTGGACTTGTTCTTGCTCAAATATTTTTTGCCCGTTTATATCATGTATTGTTACATCAAAAATCGAAGGATATTGAATATTTAAAACATCTATACATGGATTTGGAAATAATTTCAATTGAAGCGACCATTCGTTTTCTTCCACTCCCACACCCCAAGCTGTAGTGAATTTCCATACATCAGACCAAGGACCGTTGTAGTTATTGATTTTTCCTCTTACTCTCCAATAATAAGTAGCGCCAGAGTTCATGCCTCTAAATGTAACGCCATTACCCAATGCATTTCCACTAATTAAAATGGTGTTAAAATTGGCATCAATAGAAATTTCAATATCATAACTGCTTACATTACTCAAACCATACCAAATCAAATCTACATCAGGCAAAGGGACTTTGATTGAGTTGTTAGGTGGCGTTGCCAATTGAATTTTATTGATATTTGGCGGTGGAATACTGCGATATTGTGCTCTTAGACTCCACAAACTAGTATCTTTACTGTGTAATGCTCTACCTCTCCAAAAATAAGTTGTGCCATAATTATTGATCACACTGGCTTCAGCTGAACTTTCTTTAGGTAAGGATATAATTGGAGTACCAATAAAATTAGAATCTGTCGACCATTGGTATTGATAAATATAATCTGATGCTGAACCTTGAACGCCCCATTTCAATGTAGTTGCCAATGGTACATTCGTTGACAAATGAGTTGGTGAGGTAATCCAAGGGCGTTGAGTGGTAATAAAGTTAAAAGGCAATGACCATAAACTGCTATCATTTATAAACACACATTTTGCTCTCCAAAAATATTGGGTTTCAAACCTTAAATCTTTAGGAAAATTAAGTTGAACTTGAGTTGTGAAAAAATCATCTAAAAAATGACTGTCTTTTCCATTGATTAACAACGGTGAATTGAATTTAGAACTGGTATCTAATTGCCAAAGCACTTGATGTGAGCCATTCATTGGCTGAATCAAAGCGTTAGTGCTGGTGCCAATTCCTACATAATTATTATTAGGGAAATTCAAAACAGGTCGTTTTTGGGTAGTAAAATATCTTGTCACAGCAAAACCAGAAGTATCGCCATCTTTTATTGCAAAAACTCGCCAACAATATGTGCTGTTGAATTTCAATGTGGTGTCAAAAGATTTGTTATTGGCGTTAATGTTTGTAAATTGAGTTTTCGTAATTCTAAAACTTGAAGGCGAGGTTTGGAATACTTTGCCAGTATCAATTTCCATATAATAAGCATCGACCCAAGGATAATGATAAAATTGTAAACTGACATTGATGCCTAAGTCTGTTCTGCCGTCTGTTGGAATAGTTTGTGGCACTTGCCCAAGATAGGTGTTGAAGTAAAAGTTTTGCCAATTGCTAGTATCTTTGGGGTGAAAAGCCCTCACCCTCCAAAAGTATCGCGTGCTAAAATTCAAAGTATCATCAAATAAACAACTATTTGTATTCAAAATGGTATCTCCAATTAAATCATTAAAAAAAGTGTCTTTTGCCAACTGTAGTTCAAAACTTACAAAGTTAATATTGTTCCAATTCAATTGAGGTGTTAACAAGATGCTTGTAGCTTTGTTCAAAGGACTTGTACTATTAAAAGCACTTATTGTAGAAAAAAGCCTTGCTGTTGACCAATTGCTAGTGTGTGGCCCCAATACTGCTTTAATTCGGTAATAATATGTTTTTCCAAACAACAAATTGTAATTCGTGTCTAAAATGGTCCCCGGTTTTAATGTTTTTTCAATCAAATTAGAGGTATTGAAACCAGAAGAAACATCGAGTTGTAAAACAACGGAAGCAGACAAACAATTGCCCCAACCTATTATAACTCTAGCGCCATCTGCTGTGGAACTATTGGTTGTTGGAGATGTGAAAAATGTGTATGAGTTCGAGTTTGACCATTGCAAAGTATCACCTTCTGCATCAATAGCAGTAGCTCTCCAAAAGATTTTTCTTCCAAATTTAAAATAAGCAGTATCTAAAAAAGCTTGAGAAAAAGAAGACCGTTGAATGAACTGACTGGAATTAAAACTAGAAACCGTATCGAATTGAAACAAATATTTGACAGCAGAATCTAAATGCCATTGGGCTGCATTCATCGGGCGGATAGAACCAGTAGAAGTACTAGTAGGACTAGCCAAATCCATTTTATAGTGAATTGCCACCATTCTATAGTTGGTCCAATTTGAAGAGTCGGTGGCACTAAAAATTCTTGCTCTCCAATAATAGTTTTTATTCATTAACAACACTGGCGTTACTACAAATCGATTGGAACTGCTCAATGTTTTCAGGCGAAAAGAGTTGAAACTGATTGTGGTATCTAACTGAAATTCATATTTAACTACTCCAGTAACTGCAGTGACTTGAAGATAAGTTTGAAAATTTTTAATAGTTAAATTATTAGAAGGGCTAGACAAACTTGGCGGGTTTATTATCGCTGAAACATTTTTGCAAATTAAGATTATAATAAGCAGTTGAATTGTTTTTTTTATGTTTAAGGTTTTCATTTAAACAGTTTTTTTGCAAATATAGTAATCAAAATGCTTAAATAGTTTTTTTCAATTTTAGGAATTGATATATAATACAGATAGGGCATAGAGAATTTGAGATATGAAAAATATCTGATGTTGTAAAATTATGTTCTAAATAAGCACGTTAACATGTGTGAAAGTTTAACTTTTTCTTTCCCCTATCTGCTGTCTCCACATGGCGTAATACAAGCCTTTCTCGTTCAGAAGCTCTTCGTGTTTGCCGTGTTCCACAATCTGTCCTTGTTCTAAAACATAAATGCGGTTAGCATGCATGATGGTGCTCAATCGATGTGCAATCAAAATGGTGATACAATTATGTTCCTCATTGATTTTTTTGATGGTTTGGGTAATATCATCTTCGGTTAAACTATCCAAAGCCGAAGTTGCTTCATCAAAAACCAATAAATCGGGGTCTCTTAATAAAGCACGTGCAATAGACAATCTTTGTTTTTCGCCACCACTTACCTTCACACCACCTTCGCCAATCATAGAGTTGATGCCGTTATCTGCTCTGGCCAACAAGCCTTGACAGCTGGCTTTGTTTAACGCTTCTAAAATTTGTTCATCGCTCGCATTTGGATTAACGAATAACATGTTTTCTCTGATAGTGCCCGAAAATAATTGGGTGTCTTGGGTCACAAAACCAATTTTTTCTCTGAGTTCGTCTAAATTTATTTCTTTGGCATCAATGCCGTCATAAAGTATGTTGCCAATTGCTGGTTGATAAAGTCCTACTAAAAGTTTTACAAGTGTTGTTTTTCCAGAACCAGAAGGGCCAACAAAAGCAATGGTTTCACCCTTGTTTACCCTAAAACTGACATCTGTTAAAGCATTGTTATTGGCAGTTTGATGTTTGAAAGACACATTATTGAACTCAAAATAATTCAATTCGCCTAATAAAGCAGGCTTTGCAGGTTTGTAATCAATAGGAGTTTCCATCAGTTTTTTGAAATTATCTAAAGAAACTTCTGCCTCACGGTGAATTAAAATGATATTGCCCAACTCCTGCAATGGATTGAACAAAAAGAAAGAATAAAACAGGAAAGTAAAGTATTGTCCTGGAGAAAGGGTGTTGTTAAAAATAAGAAACAGCAACACTATAATCATGGTACTTCTAGTCAATTGAACGGTAGTGCCTTGTAAAAAATTCAAACTGCGGATGTATTTTACCTTTTTAAGTTCTAAACCTAAAATTTTGTAGGTGGTGTTGTTCAGTCTTTCAATTTCTTGATTGGCTAAGCCCAAACTTTTCACTAATTCAATATTTCGCAAACTCTCTGTTGTACTGCCTGCCAATGCTGTGGTTTCGCCAATGATGTTTTTTTGCATCACCTTAATTTTTTTACTCAGCAAAGAACTGATTAACCCAATCACAATTATTGCACCCACATAGACCAAAGCTACTTTTAGACTGACACTGATGGTAAAAATCATAACGAAAACAATACCTACCACTGAAGTAAACAATATGCCAATGAATGCTGTGATGAGTTTTTCGGTGTCTATTCTTACTTTTTGTAGAATGCTTAAAGTTTCACCACTTCTTTGGTCTTCAAACACTTGGTAGGGCAATTCGAGAGAATGCTTCAATCCATCAGCAAATATTTTAGCTCCTAGTTTTTGAACAATCACATTGGTGTAATAATCCTGAAAATTTTTGGCTACTCTCGAAATAAAGGTAACACCAATCGACATGCCCACCAACATCAAGGCTTTTTTAAGAAACTCATCACTGGTTAATGAGTCTTTTTTCATGATGATTTCATCCACAATTCTACCTGTAATTTGAGGATCAAGCAAAGAAAAAGTTTGATTGATGGCAGCTAAAAACAACGCCAACAAAAGGATGGGCCATTGAAGTTTGAGATATTTGTAGAGTATGGACATTTAATATTTTATATAAATAAGAATTAGAATTCTAGGACTTCGATAACATATCTGAAACCAACGGTTGACAATGATTTATTAAGGGTTCGGGTTGGGGTGTTGAGTTTTAAATAATAAGCAATACTGCTCCAATCGCCACCTATATATTGTTTGTTATCTGCCAAAAGTTCACTCACATTTCCTGCCATGTTGTATAAACCTAATTCATTGGGGAAATAGGATTTTAAACGAACAGTAATAAAAGAACCATAACCTGAAGCACAATCATGATAATTATAATAAGTGGTATCCGTTTTATGGTCAATAGTTGTTTTTACAATTGTTTTACACTTACTAACAACAACATTACCATTAGAATCTACAGCTAAATTTTCATCGCCTATGGTTTTGTAATTTGCCAAAAACATTCCTTTAGAATTTCTTAAAAACTCACCTTGCCATGGATAATTGCGATTGGGATTGCCTGCACCTGCAGCATATTTCCATTCTGCTTGAGTTGGCAGACGAACCCAAACCTTTTTGAAAACTCTTTTGGGGTCTTTGTTGGTTTTTTGGGTTAACCAATCGCAGTAGGCAATGGCTTGTTGATGAGTCACCCCAACCAAAGGATAATCGCTGTATCCAGGATGTTGGAAATAAAACTTTACAAACGGTTGATTGAACTTTAGTTTTGGATCATTAGCCCAAACATTGGTGTCGGGCATTGCTATTTTATAAGCGGTTAATTGATTTTGGCTTTTCAAATCCTTTAAATAGGCATTGTATTCGCCATTACTCATTTCATAAGCAGACATCAACAAAGAATCTTTAACATACATCCAATGTTGTTTTTTTGCTTTTTTATAAGGTTTAGGTGTACTAAAACAAAAAAACAACAGACCTAAACTTAATAATATATATATTTTCATAATGAAATAATTAACGATTTTCTTTGATTGTTATTGCATATTAAACCACCACATTCACAATCTTTCCTTTAACAACAATTACTTTCTTGGCTTGTTTGCCTTCTAAATATTTTAGGGTTTGCTCATTGGCAAGCACTTCATTTTCTATTTCCTTGAGGTCTTTATCTAAAGCAAACAACAAATTAAATCTGACTTTGCCATTGAATGATATAGGATAATTGAATTCATTCTCTACCAAAAACTCTGCATTAAACTGAGGCCATGCTTGGTATTCTATAGAACTGTCGTGACCAGAAAGCGCCCAAAGTTCCTCGCAAATATGGGGTGCATAAGGCGACAATAAAGTGATTAACGGTTCTAAAATTTCTCTTTTATTACATTTCAAATCTTGCAACTCGTTGACACAAACCATAAATGCACTAACCGAGGTGTTGAAACTGAAATTTTCAATGTCTTCAGTGGCTTTTTTAATGGTTTTGTGCAATATTTTTAGTTCCACTTTAGTTGCTTTTTCATCAGAAAGTAAAAAGGATTCATTTTCCCCTTGATGGAACAAACGCCAAAGTTTACGCAAAAATCGCAATACACCTTCAATCCCTTGCGTGCTCCATGGTTTAGCATCCTGCAAAGGACCCAAGAACATTTCGTACAAACGCAAAGTGTCGGCACCGTATTCGTTGCACACATCGTCAGGGTTTACAACGTTCCATTTGGATTTTGACATTTTTTCAATTTCCCAAATTACTTGAATTACTTTCTTGTCATTTTTATCTTTTTCAAAAACAATAGACTCTTCAAAAAATCTTTTTAGAAATTTATTAGGGAAGTAGTTGATCTTATTAGGTAAATCAAGATCCAAAACTAGTCTCAATAATTCATCTTCATTTACAAAACTATTATCAATTTCTAATTCTAACGGAAGTCTTAAATGAACATACTCAGAAACAATAATTTCAACATTATTTTCATATTCAATATAATTACTCAAATAATCTTTAGAAACATACTTTATGTGTTTTTCATTTGTAGTATCTTTTTTTAGATCAAAAATTAATTTTTGTTGTTCAATTTCGTTTAATGATAAAAAGCTTTTTGAATAAGTAACTGTATGTACTCCTCTTAAAAAAGGGCTAACCCCCTGAATCATCCCCTGATTTACTAATTTTTTTGCAGGTTCATCAAATGGTATGATGCCAATATCATTTAAAAACTTAGTCCAAAAACGGAAATACAACAAATGCCCAGTGGCGTGTTCGCTACCACCCACATACAAGTCGATGTTTTGCCAATAGTCAACGGCTTGTTTAGTTACCAATTCTTGTGCATTGTTATGGTCCATGTATCTTAAAAAATACCAAGAACTGCCCGCCCAACCTGGCATGGTGGTGGTTTCAATTGGATTGCCTTTATAGTCCCATTCTTTAGCTCTAGACAATGGTGGTTCGCCTGTTTCGGTTGGTAGATATTTATCAATTTCTGGCAAAACCAAAGGCAAATCTTTTTCGTCAAAGGTTTTCGGAATATTGTTTTCATAATAAACAGGTATTGGTTCGCCCCAATATCTTTGTCTACCAAACACCGCATCACGCAATCTATAATTGGTTTTCCCTTTACCAATACCTTTTTGTTCAATGGCTTTAATAGCAGCTTTTATAGCCTCTTTCACCTCCAATCCATTCAAAAAATCAGAATTGATGATTTTGCCTTGTTTGGCTTCGTATGGTTCTTTCATCACATCATCTAATCCATCAGGCATGGAAAACACCTCATCCCCCAACCCCTTCTCCAAAAGAGAAGGGGAGCTAGATTTCTTTTCAGAAATGGTTAATTCTAATTTTGAAATGACGGATTCAATATTAGAATTAACTTCTTCATTGGTAAATCTTACCACTTCAAATCCTAACTCATTTAATCTTATTGTTCTAGCTTCATCAGAAATTAAATTGTCTTCTAAACTGTGTATCAATCCATCTATTTCAATGATAAAATTCAATTCTAAACAAACAAAATCAGCTATGAATTTATCTATGATATGTTGTCTTCTGAATTTTGTATCTAAAATCTGTCTATTTCTAATAATATCCCAAATTTTCTCTTCTTCTTTTGTGGGTTTAGAACGATGTTCTCTTGCAAAATCTATTAGTTTTGAATACGTTATTTTATCAGTTGTGTAATATCCAAATGGTGAATCCGCATCCTGTTCCCCTCTCCTTTGGAGAGGGGTTAGGGGTGAGGTGTTATAAGGTTCGTAATTTTCCTCTTGATTTTCAGGGGTTAGGGGTGAGGTGATATGCAGTTTGTTTGTAACTTCATTTTTATCTTTATCCCCACCTTGAACTACTTCTAAAATGGGTAATCCAAAATGTTTGGCAAAACTATAATCTCTACCATCGTGAGCTGGAACAGCCATCACAGCTCCCGTTCCATAGCCTCCTAAAACATAATCAGCTATCCAAATTGGAATATTTTTGCCAATAAATGGATGTTTGACATAAGAACCTGTAAAAGCACCAGTAATGTTTTTAACCTCTGCTTGGCGCTCTCTTTCGCTTCTGTTTTTCGCTTTTGCAGCATATTGCAAAGCTTTTTCTCTATATTCTCCAACACATAATTGGTCGAGCAACTCATGTTCAGGCGCTATTGCCATGTATGAAACCCCAAAAATGGTATCTGGGCGGGTTGTAAATACTTCGAGGGAGTTTTTTGAAGACTCATCAAGCTCAAACCTCACCGAACATCCCTCGCTTTTTCCAATCCAATTGCGTTGTGCTTCTTTAATGCTTTCGGTCCAGTCTAAATCGTTCAATCCTTGCAACAAGCGTTCTGCATATGCTGAAATACGCAAACTCCATTGATACATCAGTTTTCTTTCTACTGGATATCCGCCTCTTTCGCTTACACCATCTTTTATTTCATCATTTGCCAAAACAGAACCTAATGCAGGACACCAATTCACCATCGTTTCACTTAAAAAAGCCAACCTGAATTGCAATAATACATCGGATTGTTGTTTTTCTGAATATGATTTCCATTCTTGTGATGTAAAACTCAACTCTTCTGATTGATACCCATTGGTTTCAAAAGTTTTTATCAATTCAGAAATTGGTTCTGCTTTATCTTTTTTGGGATTATACCAACTGTTAAACAATTGAATAAAAATCCATTGTGTCCATTTGTAATAGTCAGGATTTGAGGTTCTAATTTCTCTTGACCAATCAAATGAAAAACCAATTCTATCCAATTGTTCTCTGTATCTTTTAATGTTTTCTTCTGTGGTAATGGCTGGGTGTTGCCCCGTTTGAATGGCGTATTGTTCGGCTGGCAAACCAAAGGCATCATAACCCATGGGGTGCAAAACATTAAACCCTTGATGTCTTTTGTATCTTGAAACAATATCACTGGCTATATATCCCAACGGATGACCAACATGCAAGCCCGCACCACTTGGATAAGGAAACATATCTAAAACATAATATTTAGGTTTATCACTTATATTTTCCGCTTTAAAAGTTTGGTTTTTTGCCCATACTTTTTGCCAATTTTCTTCTATCTTCCGATAATCGTATTGCGCCATAATTAAGGTTGCAAAAATATTATATTTTGATGAGCTAATTGCATGAGTGAATAGAAAATACTACATAAATTAATGATTTTAAACATGTTTAAATGAAATATGATAAATACTATTTGTTAAATTGAATATTAAGTTAAATTTGCAACCCATTATTTATTTAAAAAAATGAGTCATTCAACAAATGAAAACAAATTGAATCCTTTGGATTCGATGATGAAACGCTTCGATGAAGCTGCCCAAATTATTGGTTTAGACGATAATGTCTACAACACATTAAAATATCCTGCAAGAAGCCTCACAGTTCACCTTCCAGTGATGATGGACAATGGCAAGATTGAGGTATTTGAAGGTCACCGTGTTCAACATAGCACTACGCTTGGACCTGCAAAAGGTGGAATTCGCTATTCTATGGATGTAGATATTGACGAAGTGAAAGCACTTGCTGCTTGGATGACATGGAAAACAGCTATTGTTGGCGTTCCTTATGGTGGTGGTAAAGGTGGCATAAAATGCAATCCTAAAAAAATGAGCAAAGGGGAGTTGGAAAGATTAACCAGAGCTTATGCTGCGGCATTGAGTGATTTTATCGGACCAGACAAAGATATTCCTGCTCCAGACATGAATACAGGCGGTCAAGAAATGGCTTGGATAGTAGATGAATATTCCAAAATCAAAGGAGAATTTACACCTGCAGTAATAACAGGTAAACCACTTTCAATGGGTGGCTCTCTAGGAAGAGTAGAAGCTACCGGAAGAGGTGTGATGGTTTGTACCCGTTCTGCTATTGCCAAAATGGGTTTAAGACCAGATGAATGTACTTGTGTCGTTCAAGGTTTTGGTAACGTAGGTTCAATTTCAGCAAAATTAATAGAAATGTTAGGCGTCAAGATTATTGCTATTTCTGATATAACAGGGGGCTATTACAATCCAAATGGTATTTCAGTTAGTGATGCCATGAATTACACCAAAGATAATGGGAATTTAGAAGGTTTTACTGGTGGCGAGAAAGTGAGCAACTCAGAGTTATTAGAATTAGATTGTACCATTCTAGTACCTGCTGCTATGGAAGACCAGATTACTGATAAAAACGCTGCAAATATTAAAGCAAAATTAATCGTAGAAGGTGCAAATGGTCCAACAAGTGCAAACGCTGACTCTATATTGAATGAAAAAGGAATTATTGTAGTGCCAGACATTTTAGCAAATGCTGGTGGTGTTACAGTGTCTTATTTCGAATGGGTTCAAAACAAAATGGGTTACTATTGGACAGAAGAACGTGTTAACAGAAGAGCAGACAGATTGATGAAAAGTGCATTTGATACCGTATTTGAAAACAGCAATAAATTCAATGTGAGTATGAGAACTGCTGCCTATATTGTTGCAATCGAAAAAGTAGCAACCACTCAAAAATTAAGAGGTACTTACTAAGCTATGTTGTTACACAGAGAAGGTTACAAGATTATTTTCATTACCATGTTAATTCTTGGTATTGTTAATGTTTTATCTTATCAGTTCATTGGTGAAAACTGGATTTCAAAAAGTATATTGGCAATTTCGTTGGTGTTTTTTATTTTAATCGTTCAATTTTTCAGAAACCCACTCAGAAATACTGTATTAAATGAAAAACATATCATTGCTCCAGCGGATGGTAAAGTAGTTGTAATAGAAGAAGTGGAAGAACCAGAATATTTTAAAGACAAAAGAAAACAAGTGAGTATATTCATGAGTCCAATCAATGTGCATGTGAATAGAAACCCAATTTCTGGCATCGTAAAATACGCTAAATACCATCCAGGAAAATACTTAGTAGCTTGGCATCCAAAATCCTCTACAGAAAACGAACGAACTACAGTTGTTATTGGCAACGGAAGTGTAGAAGTTTTATTCAGACAAATAGCAGGTGCACTAGCAAAAAGAATTGTTTATTATGTAAAGGAAGGCGATAATGTTAAACAAGGGGGCGAAATGGGTTTTATTAAATTTGGCTCACGAATCGACTTGTATTTACCATTAGATACAGAAATAAATGTAAGCCTTAATCAAAAAACCAAAGGAGGTGAAACTGTAATTGCAACTTTGGCTTGATTTTTGTAAATATTTTAGTAACTTTGTAAAATAAATATATTACCAATATGAAAAAATTAATTTTAACCTTCGCATTAATAGCTGGATTTTCTTTAATCTCTAATGCTCAAACAGCTGCTGGAACTGAAACACCTCAACCTGCAACTGTTGTAACACCTGTTACTGTTGTAACTCCAGCTGCTTCATCAACACCTGCAACTACAACTGAAACAAAACCTACTTCAGAAAAAAAATGTGCTGCTCAAAAATCTTGTTGCAAAACAAAAACTGAAGGAACATCTACAGGAAGTTCTTCTTGTTCTAAGAAAGAAGAAAAAGCTTGCTGCAAGAAAAAAACAGAAGCTAAAAAAGATTAATTCTTAAAACAATACTTAATAAAAAAGCCCAAATTAATTTGGGCTTTTTTTGTGGGAAACGACTTTTGAATTTCAGTAATACTGCAAAACTTATTTCTACAACTTTAATTCATTTGGTTATCAAACGTACAGTTTAAGTATGCAAATAACAAATAATCTATCTGCTGGGGCTAGTGTATCAATCAGTTCGCCCAATGGAAATTTAACAAGACTAAGTCCTGGGCAACCTTGTCTTTGGTGTCAATACAGTTAATTTTACCTTTACTGATATTCCTCCTGTAGATATTGGTGTATGAATCAATATCAAAATTTTTAACAAAAACAAAAAATGTGATACAACCATTTGTTTGGAATTGCTCCCTTCCGAAACCAGTTGTCAAAAACCTATTAAAATCAATTCATTTGACTTTGTAGGAAATTAATAGAACCTGACATCCAATGTGTCAAGTTTGCGCAACTGTTGTTTGATTAGGTAGCAATGGTTTTTATTTGAAAATTAATTTATTTTGCAGTCAATTGATTTTTATTTTAAAAAAAATACCATGACAAAAGTTAAAGAGTTTTTCTTGTATCTGTTTTGCTTTATAATGGTTATTCAGATTGGTTTTTTAATAACAGAGTATGTTAAAATTATTACTGCTTCTTTATTAGGTTTTTCCTATGAATTTAGACCAATTCTGGGTTTAACGATGTTTTATTCTGAGTCTGAATTACAAGGAATCTTTTTACTCACATCAAATCAATAAAATTGAAATTTCAGGACTTGCTTTTACGCACTTAATCAGTTTGATTGCGGTAATTACATTATGGATTAGGCGAAAGACATTGTTTGTCAATTAATCAATTAAGGACTTACTCTTGGCTATCATGTCTTTGTTTTTCATAAGAGATATTATCTATCCTGGAATATTTGTTTTATTTAATTTCATTCCTTGTCAAATTTATAAATTATACAAAATATTTCCATTAAATGGTTTCCTTTTATTAAAAGTTCACTTTTTTTTAGGATTGATTATGTTAGGATTTGTTGTTTGGATTTTACCATCAAACAAGAGATTTGTTTTTGTATTTAGTGGCGCCATTGCATCAGTAATATCATTTTACATGATACTTAAATATACCCAATTATTGCTTTGAATTTATATGTACTGTAAATGATAAGAATCTTTAAATCTTATTTCCAAACACATATGATGCCACCCATCAGCATCATTGTTACAATCCAATAACCCGAATGAATGGCAATGTATTTAAAACTTTTTCTTTCAAAAAGAGCATTTTGAATGATAATTGGACTTGAAAACATTAATCCAGCCAAAAAGCCATGAAAAAGTCCATGTTTTAATGTTCTGAAATTCGACCATACATCAATTTCGTTGCCATTTAATAATACTGATATTTTAGCGCCTTCTTTGCTAGCCTCTGGAATATCAGCCAAAAGAGAAAAAAGACTGTATTGATGCACCACCATGAAATTAATACTCATAGCAATAAAAAATGCACAAATGAGTGAAATCAAAAGGGTTTTTAACATATTGAAATCCTTGCCTATGCTTTCTTGAGTTTCATCAATCTCTTTTAACCATGCGCTGCCAAATACTTTAGGATGATACCATGTAAAACCAATTGGGAACGAAACAAGCGCTGCTACAAAAATTGCTAAAAAATTTATATCCATGATTTTTAAAAGTTATTTTCAAATTAATATTGTTTTATTCAAAAAAACAAATATATTTGTATCTAAAGTTAAAATATATGGTTCAAAAATTACTTTTATTATTTGTATTCATAGTCTTTTTGTCTTCTTGTACTTATGAAGATGGACCAAAGTTTAGTTTAATTTCTAAAAAATCTAGAGCAGTTAATATTTGGGAATTAGATAAAGCTTATGAAAATGGTGTTGATAAAACCAATGATTACAAACGTTTTTTTGTAAACTATAAAATTGAAATTAAAAAAGATGATAGCTATGAGCTATCCTATAACCCTTTGAATATTGGTAAATTTACAGAAAATGGCTCTTGGACATTTAGTGATGATAAATCAAAAATTATTTTTACTCCAAATGGAACTACTCAAAATAATGAGTGGAAAATATTAAGATTAAAGAATAGTGAATGTTGGGTTGTGCAAAGGATTGATGGAAAAGACGTGGAGTTGAGGTTGAAAGATTAAAACTAAAAAACAATTGCCATGAGATATATCAATTTAAAATTTATTACAAGTTTACTACTGATATATCTATCAATGGCTTTAAACACCAATGCGCAAATAACAGCCAAGTATTCATCAAATGTTATATCAGGTTGTGTGCCATTGTCGGTTAATTTTAATGATTTAAGCACTGGAAGTCCCGTGAGATGGGAATGGGATTTAGGAAATGGCAATCAATCTACTTTGCAAAATCCTTCAGCTTTGTTCACCACTGCTGGTACTTATCAAATCAGTTTAAAAGTTTGGGATGCTTCAAATAATCAATCGGTTGTGAGTAGTTTGAGTATCAAAGTTTTTAAGTTGCCAGTGGCCGATTTTGATGTCAGTGTTTCAACAGCTTGCGCATTAGAAACTATAAATTTTTCTGATAAAAGTGCCATAGGAGATGCCACTATCAATAATTGGAGTTGGGATTTTGGTAATGGATTGGTATCAAATGCTAAAAATCCTTCAATGGCCTATAAAAGTGATGGCTTGTTCAATGTATCAATCATTATTAAGGATGCCAATGGTTGTGAAAGCAATAAACTAAAAGTAGACTACATAAAAATTCATCCAATTCCTGTTCCATCATTTATTGCAAAACCATCCTATTCTTGCAAAGCTCCAGTTTCAGTTGCTTTTGAAAATAAAACAAATTCATCCAATCTGCATACTTTTGATTGGGATTTTGGAAATGGTAGAAATTCAACAATCGAAAATCCATCAAATACTTACAATAGCTATGGTAATTACACAGTGAGTCTTACTGCCAAAAATAGTTTTGGTTGCCTTAATAAATTAACGGTTGTTGATGCTGTAAAAGTACAACCCATTAAAGCAAATTTTAAAATCAATAATAACAATATTTGCATTTATGAATTTTTGGATATCGAAAATTTGACTAATTCTGATTTTAGTGGTAATACCTATTTATGGAAATTTAGCGATGGTACAATTTCAACAGAAAAAACACCAAAGAAAAAATTTGCAAGCAGTGGTTCCTATACTGTGAAATTAATTGTTAAAAATGGAGATTGTATAGATTCTTTAACCTACCCATTATCAATTTCAGTTTTCGAAAAACCTACAACCCAAATGTATGTCAATGAAAAGTTTTCTTGTACTGCTCCTTTTGGTTTAACATTATTAACGTCTGGAAGTCAGCTCAAAAAAGTGGAGTATTATCTCGATGATCAATATATCAATTTTCAACCTAACATTACTCTAAATTATAAATTATACGAATACAAATCTTACAAGGTGATGACAGTATCGACAGATCAAAAAAATTGTAGAGATACCATCTATGAAACCATAGAAGTAGACAGACCTGAAGTTGCTATTATACCATCAGACACTGGAAGTTGTATTCCTTTTAAATTAGACTTTGATAGTAAAATTATATCAAAATATCCGATTGTTTCCAAAGAATGGACATTGGATTCAAATGTGTTCTCAACATTAGATAAGCCCACAAGAACATATACTGAAATTGGAAGAAGAAAAGTGATTTTGAAAGTAAAAAACTCAAAGGGTTGTGAATCTACTGATTTCATTTATGTTAGTTCAGGAAATAAAGTTAATCCAGATTTTAAATTTGATACACTAATAACATGTAATAGAAATGATGTCAAAGTAATAAACTTGACAAAAGATATTAATTATAGTAAAATTTCTTGGAAATGGGATATAGGAGGAGATAAAGAACCAATAAGAGATCAGTTTTTATATCAGTTTCACACTTCACCTGGGAAAAAAGATGTTAAATTATTTGCCAATTTATTCGGTTGCAAAGATTCAATTGTTAAAAGAATGTATGTTGAAGTTCTGGTGCCTTACGTAACTATTAGTGCTATTAATTTTGATTCATGTAAAACAATTAATGAACTACATTTAAAAGCTAATTTAACTGGTGCTCACCGTTTTAATTGGCAGGTTGGAAATAAGGTTTTTTATGATACTTCAATTATTTTGTATCCACCATTTTCAAGTTCTATAAGATTGAATGGCGCCAATGATACTAACAAATGTACAGATTATGAATATTTTATTTTTCCGAGTAAAGAAAGAAATGTGATTGCTCATATTATGACAGATGGTATAGAAAAATGTATGCCATATAAAGTTGATTTCACATCTGTTTATAATACAAAAAACAGTCGTTCGAGATGGACATTGAATGGTAATATCGTTTCAGAAACAAATAAATATGTTCATCATTTTAATAAGTCCGGGAGCTATCATTTAAAATTATTAGAATATGACGATGAGGGTTGCGAAGATGAAAGGGATTTTTATCATAATATAGAAGGCTCTCCAATTAAAGCCAATGCAATTACCAATAGTATTTGTTTGCCCATGGAAATTACATTAACGGATAGTTTATATAACAGTTTTAATAATTATTGGATTATCAATCAAGTAGACACAATCAAGTCAGATCAATTTTCAAAGAAGATTATTGTCAGAACTTTACCAGATAATAACAAAGGTAATGTTTTGGTTCAGTTTGTTACTCCTGCAAAGAATGATTGTAATGAAAAGCTAGATTTTACATTTAAAACCCAAGGACCTACTGCTACTATTTTAAAATCTGGCAACATTCAATGTGAACATCAAACTGTAATTTATAGAGCTAATGTTGAGTCGATAACCAATAATAATAATTTTACATTGAAATGGACTTTTTATGATGGTAGCACATCTACCGATAAAGAGCCTGTAAAATTAATAGCTAAAGGCGGGTCTTATAAAACAATATTGGAAGTAAACGATGGTTTATGTACTAGTATAGTTGTTGATGAAAGCAATTATACAGGAAGTTATATTAAAGTAGATTTTGATGCTGATCCAAGAGGTGTTTTTTGCCCTCCTTTAAAAACTACTTTTATCGATAAATCTACTTCAAGCAGAACCAATATTATTAGTTGGGATTGGGATTTTGGAGATGGTACATTTTCTAAAGAACAACATCCTCAGAAATCATATTTAAGAGCCGGAAATTTTGATGTATCATTAAAAATAACAGACAATAGAGGCTGTGAAACCTTTCTTGAAAAAGAAGGATTTATATTAGTAGAAGGTCCTAAAGGTAATTTTAGTTTTGAGAAAAACAAAGGTTGTGTTCCTCACACAGTTAGTTTTATGGGGGCTATTAACAATGAAGTGAACATTGAGTGGGATTTAGGTGATGGTAATTTAAAACACGACAAAAATTTCACACATACTTATGTCAATGCAGGAAGATATATTCCATCGGTTATTTTATCTGATGATAAAGGTTGTAGATATGCTTTGCCACCAATCGATACAATAAATGTTTATAATTATCCAATTGCAAAGTTTGAAGCCATTGGTGTTTGTCTTGATAATTTTATTGAATTGCAAAATCAAAGTGAAAATCCAAATATAGATACCAGTTGTTTATATGAGTGGTATGATCAAAAACAGCAATTGTTTAGTACGATACATTCTCCTAGTTCCAAATTTTTAAGTGAAGGCTCTCAAACTGTTAAATTAAAGGTTACAAATAATGGTGGTTGTGCCAATGCCATTAGCAAAGATGTTGTTGTTCATAAACCAAATAGTAAATTGTTTGCTGAAAAAAATGAAATTTGTTTGGGTTCGTCTCTAGTATTAGAAAATAAAAGTGAATCAAAACTTCCTATCAAAAGCACCCAATGGTTTATCAATGATTCGATGTTTGAATTTTCCTTGCCAAAATATCATTTTAATGCCTTAAAGTCTGGTTTATATCAATTTAGATTAATTGTTTTTGATAATGAAGATTGCAGCGATACAATGGATAAAAGTTTGTTTATTACAGTTGGCGATACTTTTCCACCATCTGCTATTCCAATTTATAGAGTGTCTGTTGAGAATGATTATACCGTAGAGCTAAAACATTCAAAAAATGATATTTTGGATTTCTTGAAATACGAAGTATACCAACAAAATGGCAACAAGTATCAAAAAGTTATAGAATCGAATAAAATAGATGACACCATAAATTTTATTAAACCTTTGAATACCCTTAGACAATCGTATTGTTTCAAAGTGAATACTCGAAATTTCTGTTTAAAAGCTTTGTCAATTGATTCTCTTAAGGAACATTGTAGTGTTGAGGTGAAGGCTAATCCTGCAATCAATGCAAATATTCTTAAATGGAATGCCTATAAAGGTTGGCCAGTTAAACAATACGATATCTACAAGGAACATTTGAAAGAAAAAAACAGATATGAGTATTTAGCAACTGTTGACGGTAACACACTGAGTTATATTGATACTACGATCATTTGTAATGTCAGAAATTATTATAAAATATTGGCGAAAGAAAATGGCGGCTACAATGAGCATAGTTGGAGTGATACTTGTGCGGCTCAACCTATTTGGCAAAACACAGTTAATCCAAACGAAATTTGGCGAGCTACTGTAGAAAACGATCAAAGTGTTTTGATTGAATGGATATATCCTAATTATAATAAAATACCATTAAAAGAAGTTTTGCTCGAAAAAATAGATTTAAATAGAAATGCAAAAAGCATCAAAGTGTTTAATTTTGCTGATGAGCCTTACTTGCTAGATTTAAACACAAAAGTGCATGAAAGAAACTATATTTATCGCACCAAGGTGGTTGATATTTGTAACGATACCAGTCAATACAGTAATATCGGTCAGAATATTCTATTAAAAACTTCTTTTAATGAAAATTTCCAAAAACCTCAGTTAACATGGAATCGCTATCAAAAATGGCATGAAGATGTTGAGTATTATGTAATTGAAAGAATGAATGATATCGGAATATTTGAGATGATTGATAGAACTGTAAATAATACTGATACCATATATGTAGACCACACTGCTCCAATAAGTTGTCATCCAAATTATGTTTACAGAGTGATGGGTGTTAGAAATCAGCCATTTAAATCTGATAGCAGTTTTTATGTTACTTCGCTTTCCAATACATCTGATGCAATGCCTAAATCTACATTATTTATGCCTAATGCCTTTTCGCCAGACCAAAACAATATCAATGAACTATTTGGTCCTAAGGGACAATTCATTAAAAGGTACGATTTTTCTATTTTTAACCGATGGGGCGAAAAAATATTTCAAACCAATCAATGTTTAGAAAATTGGGATGGTAAATTTAAAGGTGAAACTTGTATGGAAGGTGTTTATCTATATGTCTTAGAAGCTTTGGGTGCCGATAATAAACATTACCAATTAAAAGGAACTTTTACATTGCTAAGGTAATTCTTATCTCAAACTTACAACCATTTGCCTTCTCTCTCTGTGGCATCATAAATGGATAGTTTGAAAAGACTCTCAAAAAATCTTGCTTTTTCGATTGCAGCATCATATTTGTCTGTAATAAAAACAGTCAATTTGCGAGAGGTGTTATATATTAAATTCACTTCAATTTCAGAGAAATATGCAGTAGATGATTGAGTAGAAATTGTAGTAGTTTGACTTTTGGGAGCTCTAAATATTGAAATAGATTCAAATTCAGGTAATGTTTGCCATTTGCCAAATTTAAATTTTAGCAGACCAAAAAAATAACGATATTGCTGAAGCGAAGGACTGATGCTGATGCCTTTTTTAGCAATAAAAACAACAACTGCAATCAAAGTTAATATCAAAAAACTGAGATATGATTGTTCATATAAAGAATGAAGCGCTTTAAGAAAAAGAGTAAAAGCCAAAATTTTAAATTGAATGCTGAAATATGACCCTTCTACAAAGTGATAGTCAGAATTTTCTTGGTGAATGGGAGCGTCAATTATGTTTTTTCTATCCATCAAAATTCCTACAAATTCTTCAATTCTGTTACCAAATCTGTTAATGATTTTTTAGCATCTCCAAACAACATGCTGTTTTTTGGACTGTAGAATAATTCATTTTCTATACCTGCATATCCAGCTTTCATACTTCTTTTGAAGACAACAGTATGTGCAGCATCTTCGACATCCAAAATAGGCATGCCATAAATAGGAGAACTAGGGTCGGTTTTAGCCGCAGGATTCACCACATCATTTGCCCCAACAATTAATACAACATCTGTCGTTTTAAACTCAGGGTTGATATCATCCATTTCAATCAATTTATCATAACTCACATTGCTTTCTGCTAGTAAAACATTCATGTGGCCCGGCATACGACCAGCAACAGGATGAATGGCATATTTAACTTCTACGCCTTCGTTTTCTAATGCTTGTTCTAACTCATGGCAAACGTGTTGTGCTTGCGCAACTGCTAATCCATAACCTGGAACAATCACCACTTTTTTGCTGTATTTCATCAAAACTGCTAAATCAGTTTTGGTGATTTCTTTAGTAGAACCTGTCATAGCTTTGGCTTCGCCTCCCCCAGATTTATTGCCGCCAAAATTGCCAATCAACACATTGGTTAATGAACGATTCATGGCTTTACACATCACTACAGTCAATAAAGTGCCGGCACTTCCTACTAAAATACCACCCACTAACATCACCATGTTGCCATACAAAAAACCGCCCATTGCAGCTGCCACTCCAGTAAAAGAGTTTAACAGTGAAATAACAACAGGCATGTCTGCACCACCAATTGGCATAACGAATAAAATACCATATAGTAATGACAAAGTCAGAACCACATAAATCATTATCGGATTAGAAATAATGCCATAAGCAGCCAAACCACCTAGTACTAATATAAACAACAACAAACCAACGTTTATCACTTGTTGCAATGGCAGAGTTTTGTCTTTTATTTTTTCGTCTAACTTACCATAAGCAATGATACTTCCCGAAAAAGAGATAGAACCTATAATTAATCCCAAATAGATAATGGCCAAAGTGCTTAAACTAGTCGTTTCTGGGTTGTGTTGTAGATGGTTAAATTCAACCAACGAAATGAGTGCAGCACAAGCGCCACCCATTCCATTGAAGAAAGAAACCATTTGAGGCATACCAGTCATTTTTACTTTTTTTGCCATCATGGTTCCAACAACAGTTCCAATAATCAAAGCAGCAAAAATCCAGATGTAATTACTGGTTTTTATGCCTTCGTATAGGAAAATAGTGCCAAAAATAGAAATGGTCATACCAAAGGCAGCAATCAAGTTGCCTTTTTTTGCTTTTTGAGGATTGCCAAGCATTTTGATGCCAAAAATGAAGCTGATCGCTCCAACCATGTATATGATGTCTAATATTGATTGTTTCATTTATTTTTTCTTTTTAAACATGTCTAACATTCTATCTGTTACCACAAATCCGCCTACAACATTCAAAGTCCCTAGAACTACTGCTATAAATCCTAAAATTGTAGCATAAATGTTGTCTGCTTGTCCCATAATAATAATAGCGCCTATAATAACTACACCATGAATGGCATTTGCACCACTCATTAAAGGTGTGTGAAGTACACTCGGTACTTTTTCTATCAGTTCGATGCCGACAAAAATCATTAGTACAACCATGTAAAACATGAGTTGATGTTCGGAGATAAAGGTTAATATTTCTTGCATTTTTTTAATTGCTTAATTGTTATATTGTTAAATTGTTTACCTGCAGTTTCGTGAGAGGTGTTATATTATATTGTTAAATTATCGTTTGTGTATTTAATGAGTGAATTAATAGATTTGGGTAATTTTTGAAGCGTTTGTAATAGTTCGTTATATTCATCTTCGGTGATTAAATTGCGGTGTTTGGATTTTTCGGTCCAATCGTAAGATTCAAGAACAGAGCCTTTGCTGTATTGAAAGAATTTGATTTTAACTTTTTTGTGAAATCGACCAAAACCTTCTGCAATATTGGCGGAAATTGAATCAACGGCTCTAACAAATTGTTTTCCAACAGTATCTCTAGCAAAATAATCCCATTTTAATACAATATCCCAAGTAAAGTTACTCAAGTCTTTTGAAATATTGTAAGCCTCAATTTGACTTATTTTAAGATAATTTTTTTCTGTCATTTAAATAAACAATTTATCAATGCATCATCCCGCAGCAATGCGGGACAACAATTTAACAATATAACAATGCAACAATTTAACAATTTATTTCTTTAAAATTTCCCCATCTTTACAAATCAATGTGCCTTTGGTAATTTCTTCTTCCATTTCCCATTTAAATCCTTCACTTGTGGCAAGGTGGATAAGGAAAGTGTAAATGTTTTTGGCATAACTCTCGCTGGCATTTTGCGACAATAACGATGGTAAATTTGTTTCACCCACTATTTTAACACCATGTTTTACCACCACTTTTCCAGCTTCGCTAATTTCGCAATTACCACCTTGTTCCACTGCCATGTCCACTATTACACTGCCTAGTTTCATGGTTTTTACCATGTCTTCGGTTACTAGTATCGGTGCTTTTCTGCCAGGAATTAAGGCTGTTGTTATTACAACATCAGCAGCTGCTATGTGTTTGCCTAAGATTTCTCTTTGTTTTTTTAGGGTGTCTTCGCTGGTTTCTTTCACATAACCGCCTTCTATTTTCACATCGCCTGTATCAAAACTAATGAATTTGCCTCCTAATGACTCTACTTGCTCTTTGGTTTCTGGTCTAATATCAGTAACCTCAACTACAGCACCAAGTCTTTTGGCAGTTCCGATAGCTTGCAAACCAGCAACACCAGCCCCAAAAATCAATACTTTGGATGGGGTAATGGTACCGGCTGCGGTCATCAACATCGGAAAAATTCTGGCAGAATGATGCGCACCTAACAAAACGGCTTTGTAACCCGCTAAATTGGCTTGTGAACTTAATGCATCCATGCTTTGAGCTCTAGAAATACGAGGAATGGCATCCATACTGAATACTGTAATTTTTTTGGTATTCAATCGTTCAATCAATTCAGAGTTGGTAAGGTGATAAACAAAAGAAATTAAAGTGGAACCCTCTTTTAGTAATTTAATTTCATCAGAAGATGGTGCATTAACTTTTAATATAACATCTGCTTGTTGACAAATTTCAGTAGCTGAGTTTAAAATTTCTGCTCCTGCTAATTTGTAAATTTCATCAGAAAAATTAGAAAGTGTGCCAGAGCCTGTCTCTATAACACATTTAAAACCTGCTTTCACTAGGTTTTTAACCACATCAGGGCTAATTGCAACTCTGTTTTCGCCTTGTTTCGATTCTTTAATAGTACCTATTATCATCATTGGCAAATGTAGAAAAAAAATAATAGAGTAGCTATTATCATTTTTTTATTTTTTGCTCATTTTTGTTAGATTAAAAACAATATTTTTTTGAGTCCTTGTATTTTATGTTTTATTCTTGTTATTGAGAATAACATTTTATTTTTGAGAAATTTTACACTTAGTTAACAATTGGAAATTTTATATGAAATATTATTGCTTCTATTATGTCAGTTTCCTGGTGGAACAATTAGGTGTTTAATATTTAAGAAAAAGAAATACAAGGAGTATTTATTAGATGAACCATACATAAATTTAATTCCAACAATCATTTTTGTGTTGTTAATTTTCGTTGTTGTAAATGTGTTTTAATAGGTTTTCTTCTGAATATTTCTATCTTTTTTAAATGCTATTATTTAACAACATTATAACACATTACTGTCGAAAATATTAAAAAACAAAATTGTATTAATAGCTTGAATTTATCATCTAACTCTTTCATTTTTATTTTTGAATTTTTGTTTTATTTCTTATGAAGTCAATTATAATTACTAGGCTTATAAAAGGAATAATCCACAATACCCTTGAATTTAATCTTGATAAAATATTAGCAAAACTAGCAGTTGTAAAGGCATTGATAAGAACAAATGCAATCCCTATGCTATAAAAAATCAATTGGGATTTGTTTTTATATAAAACTAAAATTATCAAACAAAGTATTATTATTATTGGAGTTGTAAATTTATAAATTTCGTTAAAAACCCTAAAATCTAAATTGGAATGATTCTGTTTGGAAGATTCAAATTGAGTTATTGAATTTGGGAAATTCCTGTTGATATGTTCATATACACTTGATTTTTCATCGAAGTTCGTCAATCCATCGCCAATATATGGTAGTCTAACTTGATAAAAAGTTGCTTTAAAGCTTTCTGTTATGTGAAGCATCAAATACTTTGGTTGAGTAAATGTGGCTCTGATAATTGAATTATATTCTTTTGGATTTTGACTCCAACCGCCCGTTTTAGAAAAAGGTCCATCATTTGACCATACAAAATCCCAAGCATGATTTGGTAGTTCATCTTTAAACTCGCATATTTTGTAAGGAGTTTGATTGCAATTTTCATTTAAATAAGTTTTTAAAACCCCACTTTCAGAAAATTTGCCCATTAAAAATACATGGCTCATCTTGTTGGGTGTAAAGCCATAGCCAGCATGATAATTTGTAAAACATGTCATTAGCCATGAAAGCAAAACAACAAACCCCAAAACCAAAATACGATTAAAGGAAATCATCCATTTCTTCTTAAAAAATAATAATAAAAAGACAAAAACTGATAAGCTTAATAAATTTGAATTGTGACAAATTGTTGCGAAAAAAATTAAAAATACATACAAATAAATCATTCGCTCTTTCGTGTTTTTTAAAAATAAAATAACAGCAAAAAACAAAATCGGAGTGAAAATATCAGGCATTATCTGTCCAACAAACCATGGTGCTGATGTAAATAAAATCGTTAAAACATGAACGGTTAATTGTTGTAAAAAATTTAATTTAAAATACTGATTAATAAATAAATGCATCAAAATAACAAGTATCGAAGATTGAAAAAAAACAACCCAAAATAAGGAAATATTTAAACTAAAATAGCGAATAAAAAAACTGTAAAAAACCGGCCTTTCTTGTGGAAATCTGTCATTGAATGCAAAATCAATATAGGAACCACTATCTGGCGTAAACAATGGGAACCCATTATAAAAAACAATTGCCAGATATAAAAAACTTACAATTGAGATTATCAAAATAGATTGCTTTTTGTTTAGCATTATTCAGCAAAAGTAGTTTTATTTTTACTTATTATCTATTAATCAACTTTTAATAAAGCATTAACAAAAAATATAAACAGGAACAAAGGAAATACATAAAACATTGCCTTAATCAAAAGGACAAAAAAGAATTTTTTTTTGAGATTATAAAAAATTACTTTTGCACCACTTAAATAAAATAATAAAATAAGAATATGATTATCGGTGTTCCAAAAGAAATTAAAAATAACGAAAACAGAGTAGCTGTAACGCCTGCAGGGGTGAGCGAATTCGTTAGAAGTGGCCACACAGTTTATGTGCAACATACGGCTGGAAATGGCAGTGGTTTCAGTGATGAAGAGTATACGGAAGCTGGAGCAACTATTTTGCCAACAATCGAAGATGTTTATGCAGTAGCAGAAATGATTGTTAAGGTAAAAGAACCAATCGAAAGCGAATACAAATTGATTAAAAAAGGTCAATTGTTATTTACTTATTTTCACTTTGCAAGTTATGAGCCATTAACACATGCTATGATTGCAAGTGGTGCAACATGTTTGGCTTATGAAACAGTTGAGAAAAACGATCGTTCATTGCCCTTGTTAGTTCCAATGAGTGAGGTTGCAGGTAGAATGTCTATTCAACAAGGGGCTAAATATTTAGAAAAACCAATGGGTGGAAGAGGTATTTTACTAGGAGGTGTTCCGGGTGTTAAACCAGCAGAAGTTTTGGTTTTAGGTGGTGGTATTGTGGGAACACAAGCTGCTAAAATGGCTGCAGGTATGGGCGCTCAAGTTACTATCATGGATATTTCAATTCCACGTCTACGTCAGTTAGACGATATTATGCCTGCTAACGTTCAAACGATGTTTAGTAACTCATACAATATTAAAGCGGCTATTAAAACTGCCGATTTAGTGATTGGAGGTGTATTGATTCCAGGTGCAAAAGCGCCACACTTAATTACCAAAGATAATTTAAGTTCAATGAAAAAAGGTTCTGTATTGGTGGATGTTGCGGTTGACCAAGGCGGATGTTTTGAAACAACTAAACCAACCACGCATGCTGACCCAATTTATGTAATAGATGATGTTATTCACTATTGCGTTGCCAATATGCCAGGTGCTGTTCCTTACACTTCAACTTTAGCTTTAACCAATGCAACTTTACCGTATGCTATTCAATTGGCAAATCAAGGTTGGCAAAAAGCTTGTGCAAGCAACAATGAATTAAAATTAGGTTTAAATGTTGTTGACGGAAAAGTAGTTTACAAAGCCGTTTCAGATGCATTCAACTTACCTTATACTTCTGTAGATTCAGTTTTATAATAGCTAATTAAATAAATTCAGAAAGCCAATAATGAAAATTTATTGGCTTTCTTATGTCATAAACTTGTCAAATTATTTAAGAATGCCAATGCATTCGAATTTTTCAAAGACACTTTTTGTGTGAGGTGCTTTGTCAATCTCAAGAGTTAAGTCTTGACCCGCCCAATGCTCATAATGCTTGCCATCTCGCCACAATCTGCTTTCGGTAACATCATAAATTTTGCCGTTAAATGCTACCCAAATTTCAGGTTTGTCTTGACCATTTCTTAAGGCTAGTTGTTGAAGTGTATATTGCTGCATTGTGTTTTTATTAAAATAAATCTCTATTTTTGAGGTTACAAATTTAAGAACTTTTGAAACTCAGAATTTTTTTCGCTGTAATTTTAATGTACATGTTTTTCGTGTTCAGTTGGTGGCTTTATTCGTTTATAAGTTTAGTAAGCTCAGAATATAAATTAGAAAAAGAAAATTTAAATTTAACTTCATTGTTAGTAAGAAAGAGAATAATTACAAGTGTGGAGCAAATGTATGATAACAAAGCTGAATCGCCTTATGATTTTTATTTGAATAATATTGATACTATTAAAAAAATTCATGCTAATTTAAATCAAGAATTTGCAATCATGACTCACTTATCACTTGCTGACACAAACGCTTATTTTACGAATATGATAAGCGTTAGTGTTGTAAAAGAAGAATTTGACAAAATACAAAAACGATATCTCAGTAAAAAGCGAACCTATTATTCGGAAGTTTTATTTTTTGGATTACTGGTCATTATTGGTTCTATATGGATATATAGTAAGCTCGAGAAACTTCTTAATTTAAATAAAATTCAAAATAATTTCTTGTTATCTGTAACCCATGAACTTAAAACACCTATAACCGCCATTAAATTAAGTTCACAAACATTAATCAACAGAAAATTAGAGGATGATGTTAAGCTCAAAGTCCAAAATCAAATTCTTCAAAATGCAGATAGATTAAACGATTTAATTGATAATGTTTTACTTGCCAATAACATAGATGGCAATATTTATGAATATAAATTTGCTAAAATAAATTTAAATGAACTAATAAATACAACTTCTAAAGAGGTTTTTTCGTCTTATGAATATGAAGGGGAGTTTATATTCAACGAAAGTGAACAAGAGATTTATGGTGATTATCTTGCTTTAAAATTAGTTTTCAGTAATTTATTGAATAATAGCATTAAATACGCAGGACAAAATTCGCAAATTAAAGTTGTTTATCAATTGAAAAACAAGGAGTTGTGTGTTAAGTTTTCAGATAATGGGAGTGGAATAGATGAAAACGAATTTAACAACATTTTTAATAAGTTTTACAGAGTTGGAGATGAAAATACAAGATCAACAAAAGGAACTGGTTTAGGTTTGTTTATTGTAAAAGAAATATTAAAAGCACATAATGCAAAGATTGAAGTGGAAAATATTTTACCACATGGTGCACAGTTTATCATAAAATTTAAAAAATAAAAAAGATATGCCTAAAAGAATATTGTTGGTAGAAGATGAAGCAAGTTTACATGAATTGTTAAAATTAAATCTAGAAATAGATGGAAACAAAGTTATTGGTGTAAAAGATGGTGAATCTGCCATCAAAAAGTTTAAAGAAGAACAATTTGATTTAATCATTTTAGACGTAATGATACCCGGAATAAATGGTCTCAATGTTTGTGAAAGTATAAGATTGAAAGATAGAAACGTGCCAATTTTGTTTTTATCAGCGAAAAGCAGGCCAGAGGATAGGGTGGAAGGCTTGAAAAAGGGCGCTGATGATTACTTAACTAAACCATTTAATCTTGAGGAATTACAATTGAGAATCAATAATTTGTTGACAAGGAATTATAAAGGAAGTAATGTAAGTGCAGCATATCCTACTGGACAAAATACAGAATATTCATTTGGGTTAAATTATGTGAATTTCGAAACACATGAGGCAAAAGGTGTTAATGGCGTTTTTTTATTAACCAAAAAAGAAGTTATGTTACTAAGATTATTAATAGAACATAAAAATGAAATTGTAAGCCGAGAAAAGATATTACAAACTGTTTGGGGCTATTCTGTTTATCCTGCAACCCGAACAATCGATAACTTTATTTTGTCTTTTAGAAAATATTTTGAATTAGACCCCAAACACCCTAAATTTATTATTTCAATTAGAGGTGTAGGCTATATGTTTGAAGAACGATGATTTATTGTCATTTTTTTGTCATTTAAACAGTTGTTTACGTTATTAAAACATTAAATAAGTTAACTTTGCACTCAAATTTATTTAATATCTTAAAATGAAAAAATTATACTTCGTAGTTGCAATTATTGGTTTTGCAAATTCTCTTTTCTCACAATGCCCTGCTAACGATAGTACATTGATGGGTTCATTTACATCTAATGATGTTTTTTATAGCTTAGCAAATGGCACAGTAAAAACCATTTCAAATACCAATTGGCATTTGGCTTTTTCTGTTCAAAGAAGTCAATTCCCAAACAACCCTTCAACAGGAGTTGCTATCAGAGTTAATTCTGGTGGTGCCAATATGAAATTGGCCAAATTGCCTTCTTCTCAAACAGCAGCCAATTGGAGAAATATCGACACCACAGGTTTGTATGCTTTGCCACAATTGATAGATTCAGATAGTAATTGGTACATGACAGCATTTACAAGTGGTTATAATCCAGCTAATCCTTTTAATTTTATTTGGGGAAATTATAACATGACTACAAAAAATGTTGATGGGTCATCTGTTTTTGTGCTTTACAACACCACAAGTGGAATCTATAAAAAAATAACAATACCTCAATTAACCTATGACTCCATGTGGAATATTGTCATTTCAAATATTGATAACTCAGATTCAAATCATATCCAAATCAATAAAAATGATTATCCAAACAAAATGTTTGTTTATTATAATGCAACAACTAATCAATTAGAAGATAGAGAACCAGCCAAAAATACTTGGGATTTACTTTGGACTAAATATCTAACTTATGTAGTGAGTCCTCAAGGAAGTGGAATGTATCCATTATCTGGTGTGTTTTCTAACCCAGCTGTTACAGTGGCAAAAAATATTGGAAAAAAATGCGACCAAGTTTGGTTAATTAATAAAACAGCCAAAGATAATCCCAAAATTTCACTAATTGGAGGTGATTGGAAAACCTTTACAATGGGTACATATCAAATTACGGATACATTTGTATATTTCATTACAGCCAATTCAAAAACCTATAAATTGACTTTTAAAGGATTTGTAGGTGGCGCTCAAGGAAAATCATTGTTTAATGTATATGAGGCTACATTATCTAATAAGGATATTGCAACACAAGGGCAAACACTTATGGTGTATCCAAATCCTAGCAATGGCGAATTCCAAATCAAATCTAATGTTAATATTGTGTCTTATGAACTACATGACATAAAAGGGGTAAAAGTATTATCTGGTGTTTTAAATAACGAAAATATTAATATTTCTGAGTTTCAAAACGGCATGTATATCCTAACAATAACTACCGAAGCAGGGAAATATTATTCAAAATTAATTAAGAACTAGGACTTGTTTCAAAAAATTGTCTTTATCATTTTTTTTAGTATTGTCCTTAGTTTTAAGGCAATGTCTCAAATTGAGGATACGGCTATTTTTAATACAGTTGTAATTACTGGAGAAATTAAACCAACAGAATCCTCTAAATCAGTTCAAAATGTTAGAATAATAACTTTGAAAACAATTGAAAGGCAAGGAGCGGTTAATTTAGGTGATTTGCTTTCAAAGGAGTTAAATGTTAGATTATCTAATGATAATATTTTAGGAACTTCATTAAGTTTACAGGGAATCAGTGGTCAAAATATTAAAATATTATTAGATGGTGTTCCGCTTATTGGAAGAGAAAATGGAAACATTGACTTAAGTCAAATCAATCTATCTAACATAGAAAGAATTGAAATGATTGAAGGACCATTGTCTGTTATTTATGGCACTGATGCCCTTGGAGGTGTTATTAATTTAATTTCTAAGAAAATAACACTTGATAAAAATTCTCAAATCAATGCAAATGCATATACCGAATCAATTGGTCATACCAATGTTGGTGCAGGTGGCATTTTTAAATTTAATAATGCTAATATTTCAGCTAGTCTAAATAGGAATTTTTTTTCTGGATTTTCTCCCAATAGTTCTAGAGTTATGCTTTGGAAACCAAAGCAACAGGTTTTTGGAAGCTTTGGAATTCACAGTGATGTAAGCAAAAAGATAAGAGTGAGATTTAAAACTGATATTTTTAGCGAGAAAATTGAAAACAGAGGTTCGCCCGTTGTTAATCATTTAGAGGCTTATGCATTTGATGAATATTATTTAACCAATCGAAATATTAATTCTTTGGATATTAATTTCAAGCAAAACACAAAAACAAATTGGAATGTATTGTCTTCATTTGGTTTTTATCAAAGAGATAAAATTACCTATCGCAAAGATTTAGTTACATTACAATCTGATGTAATCCCAACACAAGAAGCCAATACTTCTACCTCTTTTTTGAATTTTATGACTAGGGGAACATACAATAAAACAGCTAGTAAGATTTTTAATTATCAGTTTGGATACGATATAAATCTTAACAGTGCTTTTGGCTCAAGAATTTTGAGTGAAAAAGGAAAAATTAACGATTATGCCATTTTCAGTTGTTTTGAATACAAACCGAATCAATTTTTTATTTTAAAACCTGGTTTTAGGGCCACTTATAACAACCGTTATTCAGCGCCATTTGTTCCATCCATTCAATTTCAATATGGCAGAGTTAAAAATTTAACAATAAGATATGCTTATGGGAGAGGTTTTAGAGCTCCTAGTTTAAAAGAACTATATTTAGATTTTGTTGATTATAATCACAATATTACTGGAAATACTAATCTCAAAGCAGAAATGTCTGATAATCACAATATGTCATTTAAGTATAAGTTGAAAGTAAAAAAATCAAGAATTGTGTATATTGAAAATAGTTATTTCTATAATAAAATATATAATCAAATTGCAATTGTAGCTGTAAATCCGATAGCATTAGAATATACATATAGAAACATTGATTTTTTCAGGTCGAATGGAGCAAATTTAAATGTAACAACCCAGTCTAGTAAGCTCATTTTTTCAATGGGAGCTTCATATACAGGGGTAAATAATAATGCATTTTTACAAGTGAATCAAAATAAGTTTTTTTACACACCTGAAGTAAGAAGTCAAATTTCTTATATGAAATCATTTAAAAAGCTTGATAAAACTACATTTTCAATATTTTATAAACATAATGGTACATTGATGGGATATGCATTAGATGATACTAGAAATGTTGTTTCTACAAGAATAGAAGGTTTTTCAATTCTGGATTGTACCATTAATCAACCTTTTTATCATAAAAAAGCAAGTTTAACATTTGGAGTTAAAAATATTTTAAATGTTACTACAATTCAGGCTACTGGGAATACTACAGTTCATAGTGGTGGTTCTAATTCAATGCCAATTTCAGTTGGTCGTTCAGGTTTTATTCAACTTAATGTTAAAATATAGTATTTTGAGAAATATATTGATTATAGGATCGTTTTTATTGTTGTTTTTAACATCTTGCTTTAAAAAAGAAATTCCAATTCAATTGCCTTATGGTGAATCGCAAATTCAGTCGTTTTATCTTGGTGCAAATTATGAAAATCAGATTTTCTTTGATTTAAGTAGCAATTCTTTTCAAACACGTGGTTTAATAGACTGGGATTTGAGATTTGAATCGTCTGATAAAGGAATAGGTGTGTTTATTAATAATGGGTATGATATAAAAATCAGAAAAACTAATTTGTATAATCTTGACGAACCATTAACCTTAGATACTAACTATATAAAAACATTGCCAGATTTGATTGATGCCCCAGAAGGAAACTTTGAAAGTTCAGCCATTGGAGATTGGCGAAATTATGTTTTAACAACAAGTAATAAAAGTGGTATTTATATACTTGAATTAATTTATAACAAGGGTTGGGATAGATATATGAGGATGCAAATATTGAGTGTAAATGACAGCGGTTATATGTGCAAATTCAGTCCTTTAAGTTATAATGGAAGCTTAGTAAAAGAATGGCCAGATATTACATTTATTCCAAAAGATAAAACCCAGAATTTCACCTATTTTACTTTTAAAAATGGCGGTAGAGTTGTTGATAATGCTGAGCCTAACAAAAATACGTGGGATTTGGAATTTACAAAATATAAACACATTTTTTATAATTATGGACCCAACCCATTTCCATATTTAGTTACGGGCGTTTTAAGTAATAGTAATCAAGTTGAAGTTGCAATGGATACAACTACTAATTATGATAATATTAACGCAAATGATTTGTCTAAATATCAATTTACAAAAAATAGAAATGGTATTGGCTTTGAATGGAAGTCATTTGATTTTAGTTCGAGTTTTGTTTTTAGTGTTAATAATAAGAATACCTACATCATTAAAGACACAGATGGAAAACATTACAAATTAAGATTTTTGGATTTTTATAATGAGCAACGGGTTAAAGGTTACCCGAAATTTGAATTTATTTTGATAAAATAGTTATAATCATTTTGTTTTAAGAACATTGTGTAGCACATATGTATGTTTTTATCGACTAAAATAAGTTCTTAAAGTAAAAAATTATTTTAAAATCCTTAAAATTCAGCATCTTTGCATATTCTAAATATGCTTTCTACGGTTGCAATAAATATTTTTAATCTTTTAAAAGAGAAGACCTTGCCCAAAGTTGTCATTACAACTCATCACAAGCCAGATGCTGATGCAATGGGTTCAAGTATGGGCTTGCATCATTTTTTGAAACAAATAGGAATAGATTCTAAAGTTATTTCTCCTACCGATTTTGCCAATAATTTAAAATGGATGCCAAATTCAGAAAATGTTATAAATTTTGAAGAATCTACAGATTTATGCAAAGCAATTACTGATGAAGCAGATTTTATTTTTTGTTTAGATTTTAATGATTTAAAAAGGATTAATGAATATGGAGAGGTGGTTTCAGCAACAAAATCTATCAAGATTTTAATAGATCATCATCAACATCCAATTGGTTTTGAGGATTATTCATATTGGGATGATAAAGCAAGTAGCACATGCGAATTGGTGTATAGGTTTATTCACGATATAGGACTGTCTGATTTAATAAACAAATCCATAGCATCTTGTTTATATACTGGAATATTAATGGATACAGGTTCTTTCAAGTACAGCAATTGTTCCGGCCAAACACATAGGATTGTGGCTGAATTGATTGATGCAGGAGCTAATCATATTGAAATTGGGGATGCAGTATTTGATAGTTTTTCAGAAGATAGAGTTAGATTTATTGGATATGCTATCAGCCAAAAAATGGAGGTTTTTAAAGACTTAAATACGGCATTAATAGTTATAAATGATCAAGAGCTTTTAAAATATAATGTTACGACAGGTGACACAGAAGGATTAGTTAATTATGGATTAAGTATAGAGGGTGTTAAATTTGCTGTGTTAATAATTGATAGAACCAAATTAGTAAAAATGAGCTTTAGAAGTAAAGGGAATTTTGCAGCAAATAATTTTGCTAAGGAAAACTTTAATGGAGGCGGTCATTTTCATGCAGCTGGCGGAAGTAGTGATCTATCATTAGAAGATACAGTAAAAAAGTTTAAAACAATATTATATAATTATAAGGAGGATTTAAATGTATAGAAATCTATTAATTATTATACTTTTATCATTTGTTTTTGTTGGATGCAATCACTATTCAAAAACTGAATCTGGTCTTAGGTATCAATTTTTACAAAGAGGAAAGGGTATTGTTTTACCATCTATAGGTGATTATTTACAATGTCATATAAGTATTTATAATGCTAACGATTCTATGTTTTATAGTACTTTTGGGAGAATCCCAGAACGAATTTTGTTAACAACACCAACCCACAAAGGCGGAGATATTATGAATGCATTAAGTATTTTATCTGAGGGAGATAGTTTAAAAGCTTTAATTAATGCAGATTCTTTTTTCTTAAAAACAAGAGGAGAAATAGTGCTTCCAGATTATGTAAAAACTGGTTCAGATTTGAAGTTTATCATTAAGCTGGAAAGAAGATTAAATGCTTTTCAGGTAGATAGTTTAAGAAATGCAGAAAAAATTGAAAGGTGGAAAAACGAGATAGTAATGATTAACCAATATGTTATAAAAGAAGGATTAGAGGTTAAAATTGATACATTAACGGGATTAAGATATCAGTTTCATCAAAAGTTATCAGATACAGCTCAGAAAATTAGGGATGGTTCAATAGTCACTTTTCATTTTATTGGCAAATTGATGGATGGTACTGAGTTTTTTAATTCTTACACAATGGGACAAGCTCAAACTATAAAAGTTTTTAGAGAACAATTTCAACCAATTGGGATGTATGAAATTTTAACTAGAATGAAGCAAGGCGAAAAGGCAACATTTATTTTGCCATATGATTTAGCATTCGGAGCAAGAGGGGTTGAAGGTATGATACCACCTTTTGCATCTTTAGTTTATAAAGTCAATATATTAAAAGTAAGATAAAAAAATAATGGAAAATAAAGTTATATTAATTACGGGAGGTGCTGGATTTATTGGTTCTCACGTTGTTAGACGTTTTGTGAATAGATATTCAAACTACAAAATTGTAAATTTAGACAAATTAACTTATGCTGGAAATTTAGAAAATCTCAAAGATGTAGAGGATAAAACAAATTATATTTTTGAAAAAGGAGATATAACAGATTTAGAATTCATCAATCAGTTGTTTGAAAAATATCAATTTTATGGTGTAATCCATTTGGCCGCAGAATCTCATGTAGATAGGTCTATTTCAAATCCTTTAGAGTTTGTTTTAACAAATGTAGTAGGTACTGTAAATTTATTGAATGCTGCAAAAACTATTTGGAAAGGTAATTTTGAAAATAAAATATTTTATCATGTTAGTACAGATGAGGTATATGGCGAACTTGGTGATGATGGTAAGTTTTTAGAAACTACTCCATACGACCCCAATTCACCTTACTCTGCCTCAAAAGCATCGAGCGACCATTTTGTAAGAGCTTATCATCATACTTTTAAACTGCCAGTTAAAATTTCTAATTGTAGCAATAATTATGGTTCACACCATTTTCCCGAAAAACTAATTCCTTTAATGATTAATAATATTTTACAAAACAAAGCATTGCCCGTATACGGTAAAGGCGAAAATGTAAGAGACTGGTTGTTTGTAGAAGATCATGCAAGAGCTATTGATGTTATATTTCATCAAGGGAAAGTTGGTGAAACATATAACATTGGGGGAAATAACGAATGGAAAAACATAGATTTAGTGAAGTTTCTCTGTCAATTAATGGATAAAAAACTCAATAGACAAGAAGGCGATTCGGAAAAATTGATTTCTTATGTCACAGACAGAGCAGGTCATGATTTTAGGTATGCCATAGATGCTAGTAAACTAACTAATAATCTTGGTTGGGAGCCTTCTGTTACATTCGAACAAGGTTTAGAAAAAACGGTAGATTGGTATTTGGCAAACCAAGATTGGCTTGAACATGTGACAAGTGGAGCCTACAAAAATTATTATCAAAACATGTACTCAAACAGATAATTTAAATTATGAAAGGTATAATATTAGCAGGAGGAAGTGGCACAAGACTTCATCCATTAACATTGGCTGTAAGTAAACAAATGATGCCAGTTTATGATAAGCCAATGATTTATTACCCGTTATCAACATTGATGATGGCTGGGATTAGAGAAATATTAATTATCTCAACACCACACGATTTGCCAAATTTCAAAAAATTATTAGGAGATGGTAAACACTTGGGATGTGAGTTTTCTTATGCAGAGCAGCAAATTCCAAATGGTTTAGCTCAAGCATTTGTTATAGGTGAAGAATTTATCGGAAAAGACAAAGTTGCACTAATTTTAGGCGATAATATATTTTTTGGAGCATCTCTGCAAAAGTTATTGCAAGAAAACAGAGAGCCTGAAGGTGGCGTGATATATGCTTATCATGTAAGCGATCCTGAGCGTTATGGTGTTGTTGAGTTTGATGAAAATTCAAATGTTTTAAGTATAGAAGAAAAGCCAGAAAAACCTAAGTCAAATTATGCGGTACCTGGATTGTACTTTTATGATAACAGTGTTGTTGAAATTGCTAAAAATCTGAAGCCTTCACCAAGAGGAGAATACGAAATAACAGATGTAAACAAGGAATACCTTAAGTTAGGTAAATTGAAAGTTGGTGTTTTACAAAGAGGAACAGCTTGGCTAGATACCGGGACTTTTAATAGTTTAATGCAAGCTGGCCAATTTGTTCAAGTTATTGAGGAAAGGCAAGGGTTAAAAATCGGCAGCATCGAAGAAGTGGCTTGGCGAATGAAATTTATTGACAATGAACAATTAAAGAAAGTTGCAAATCCTTTAGTAAAAAGCGGTTATGGTGATTATTTATTAAAACTAATAAAGTGATGAAACAATTATATTTACTGTGTCTTGTGTTAGTTTTTAGTTCATGTAAAATGTATAAATCTAATATTATACTCAAAGCAGATGAAAATGACATCAATTGGAAGGATAAGTTTCAAAAAGCAATCGTAGAACATCCAATTAAAATAGGAGATAGAATACAGTTTACAGTTTATACTAATTTGGGAGAAAGCATTATCGATCCATCCGGACAACTAATGAAGGTGAGTGCTGAAACTGGAAATTCTGAAACTTCTCAAAGGATGTCTTATGAAGTCTTAGAAGATGGCTTATGTTATTTTCCAGTGTTGGGGAGATTGCCGGTTTTAGGTTTAAAAACTTCTCAATTGGATAGTATTTTATCGAATAAATATGAATTACTGTATAATGAAGTAGTTGTAATTTCTAAAGTTGTGAATAAAAAAGTAGTAGTAATTAAGGGCACTGGTTCTAATTTAGTACCCTATCATACAAACATTAATCTATTAGAAGTTATTGCTTTAAGTGGTGGATTAGATAATGATTCAAAAGGGTATAATATTAGAATATTGAGAGGTGATTTAAATAATCCTGAGGTTACAGTAGTTAATTTAAAAACAATTACATCGATGAAAGGTTCAATTATAAATTTAAAACCAGATGATATAATTTATATTGAACCAGTCAGAAAAGTGTTATCAGAAGGATTAAGAGATAATATGTTTTTAATGAATTTAGCTCAGGTTGCTTTAACCTTTATTGTTTTAATTAATAGTTTATAATAATGAAAGAATTTGAAATAGGAAATACAAATGTTAATTCTCATTCTAATGAACAAGCTTTTAACTATGAAAAATTATTTATTATATTTAAAAAGGTTTGGTTTTGGATACCATTGTTAATTATTGTATCACTATTTATTGCCAATGTGTATCTTAAATATGTTAAACCTATTTATAGAGCAAGTTCATTAATTAAATTAGAAGTACAAAAAGAAGCTTCAAATTTAGGATTATCACAAATGATAAACGTTCAAACTGATAATTTATTAGGAGAGGTTGAATTAATTAAATCTCCGTTAGTTGCAAACGAAGTGCAAAGTATGCTTGATTTGAGGTTTTCATATTTTGCAATAGGCGAAATTTTATCGACAGAAATATATGATAATTCGCCTTTTGAAATAGTTTTACTTAATAATAAAACTACTTTTGAAGATCAAAATTATTTTATAACATTTATTAATGATTTTGAATTTCAAATAAGTAAAGATAAAAATATAAATAATGCATCTACTTTAAAGGCAGGGGATGTTTTTATATTCGATGGATACGAATTTGTTCTTAAACTAATAAAAGGAAGAACTATTTCTTCACAAAAAAGTTATTTTTTTAAAGTCAATAGTGATGCGACTTTAACAAGCTATTTGATGAATAATCTTGTTGTTGAAATTTCTAATAGTGAAGCAAGAACTTTGTCCATATCATTTACCGATCATAATAGACAAAAAGCAATAAATATTGTTGATGCATATAACAAAGCCTATATGAAGCAATCGTCTGTGAGCAAACAAAAATCACAAGAACAAACATTGGCCTATATTGAAGATCAGATTAGTGAAACTTCCCAAAAACTAGAATCATATGAGAGGGATATTGAGGTATTTGTTAAACAAAGTGGTTCTTTTTCTCCAATTGAAGAATACTCTGAACTGACAACTCAATTAATCGAACTTGAGAAAAATAAGAAAGCTGTAGAATACGCTTCAAAGAATATTGATGAGTTATATAAGTTTATTCAAGGCAATGAAAGCAAGGATAATATTATTCCAATCATCATTGATTTAAATAATGCCCAAATTGCAGAAGGTGTAAATAATTTGAATAGTCTTTATAAACAAAGAGAATTACTTAAGATTTCAAACAAAGAAACAACAATACCTTTCAAGAAAATAGATTTAGAGATTGCCATGTTAAAATCTCAAATGGTAAGTTATATACAAGAGTCTAAAAGATATATTAACGAACAAAATAAACAAAATCTTAAATTAATTTCCGAAATTTCTAAACAGCAATCGTCCCTACCTACTAAAGAAACTGAATTAAATAGATTAAAAAGATTTAATTCATTATATGAAAAGTTCTACTTAAGTTTATTAGAAAAACAAATTGAGTACAGAATCACTAAAGCTGGGACAGTTTCTGAATTAACAATTTTATCTTCAGCTTATTCGCCACTTGAACCAATTTCTCCCCAAAAAAACAGTTACTATTTGTTTTTTTTAGTTCTTTTTCTAGCGCCTATTATACTTTACATATTCTATCAATTTGTTTTTAATAATGTGATTTTTTCAAAAAAGTTTTTAGAGAAAAAATTGATGGCCCCAATTTTGGGTGTTATTCCTTCGTTCTCTGGTAAAATGCCGTCTTCTACTATTGTAGTTGATAAAAACCCTAAATCAGCTATTAGCGAATGTTTAAGGTCGATTAGAACAAATTCCGAGTTTATATTGACTAAAAAGTCAAAACAAATTATCGGTGTTACTTCTACTATAAGTGGCGAAGGCAAAACATTTTTTGCTATTAATTATGCGGCAATATTGGCCTTATCCGGTAAGAAAGTAATAATTTTAGATTTAGATATGAGAAAACCCAAAATACATGTGGGTTTTAATGCTATAAATGGTGTGGGAATGAGTTCCATTTTGTCTGGTAGTCATGATTATAAATCAGCAATTCATCATACTGATGTTAAAGGATTAGATTTTATTACTGCAGGCCCAATTCCACCTAATCCGAATGAATTACTTTTGAAAAATGAATTTGATGATTTAGTTGATTCTCTTTTTGATTCTTATGATATTATTGTTGCAGATAACCCTCCCATTGGTTTAGTTTCTGATGCCAATGTGGTTTTTAGAAAGTGTGATTTGTCTATTTATGTTGTTAGGGCTGGCTATACTCAAGAAAAAGTGGTTGAAGATATCAATCATCTATTTACAAATAATAAGTATAATAATTTATCAGTTGTTTTAAATGATGTGAATCAACATAATAGTTATGGAAATTATAATTACGGCTATAACAATCATGGATATTATATTGACGATGAGAAAATGTCAAAATTAGAATGGTTGAAATCTAAATTCAACAAGTAGTATTGTGTTTAATTTTTTTAAAAAAACAATTCCTGAATTAGGCCTCAAATGGGATATGCATAATCATTTATTGCCTATGATAGATGATGGTTCTAACTCATTAGAACATTCACTGTTGATGCTAAAAGCTTACTCAAAGTTAGGCTATAAAAAATTAATTGTAACACCTCATGTAATTGATGGTTATTATTCTAATACACCTGACATAATTTCAAGAAAATTTGATGAGTTAATTAAGGAAAGTAAAGTTGAAGTTTTTTCAGTTGAGTTGGCTGGTTTTGCTGCTGAATATATGGTTGATGATAGTTTTTATAGTAGGTTTTTATCAAATGAAGAATTCTTAACTTTTAAAGGTAAACATTTGTTGCTAGAGACACCTTTTTTGAATCAACCAATGTTTTTTAGCCAATTAATATTTGAGTTGCAAAACCAAAATTATATCCCTGTTTTTGCTCATCCTGAAAGGTATGTATACCTTCATGGAAACTATCAAGAAGCAGAAAAATTATTTGATAGTGGTATAAAATTTCAAATAAATTTACTTTCACTAATTGGATATTATTCTCCTGAAGTCTTTAAATTTTGTAAATGGTTAATAGATAAAGGTTATTATCATTTTTTAGGTACTGATGCACATAAGTTAAGTCAGTTAGAATTACTTACTAAAGTAGCATCTTCAAAACTTTTTAGTAAAATTGATTTTACCAAAGTGGAAAATGCGAGTGATTATTAAAATCTTGTTGTAAAATTGCACCTAGAATGTATGTTTCTAAAAGAAAAATATCAGTTTTAATCATACTGTTTATTAATTTGCTTTTTGCCTTTAAGTATGGCGCTAGAGGGAATTATTTAACGCTTTCAATAGCTGTATCTTGGGTTTTAATCCAATTTCTTATTTTGAATTTTTTATTCCTAAAATCATTCAACATCAATTATAATAAATGGTTTTTGGTATTGATTGGTTTTACTATTCTTTTATTCTACTTCATCCTAAACAAAATACCTGTTCAATCCTTAAATGTTGATAGGTGGAGCGTGATTTCTTCTTTTTGGGATGCCGTTTTTAATCATCAATACCCTTATTTTGCTAAATCTCACATGGGTAATCCACCTGGCCCCATGCCATTCTATTTTTTAATAGCTTTGCCTTTTCATTTGATGGGTGAGATTGGTTGGATGCCTCTGATGGCAATAATTATAGTGTGTTTGAATAAAAAATTATTCAATTTGTCTGATAAAGCTTGTTTTATTATTGCGTTGTTTCTTCTAAGTTCTCCCTTCTTTTTATGGGAAACTTTTGCTAGAAGTACGGTTTTGTTAAATTCAATATTGGTGTTTTTGGTTTTTAAAAGCATCTATGATAAATTATTGGCAGGAAAACTTAATCTATACTTGGAGGCAATCCTGTTTGGATTGGTTTTATCTACTCGCTTTGTCTTTGTAATGCCTTTTTTAGTTTTATTTATTTATGCCCTAAAGCATCGTTTTATTTCCTTTAACATTTTATTGAAAAATGGCATTATCTCATTGTTAACCTTTGCCCTCACATTTTTGCCTTTAATAATTTTTTATCCCAACGATTTTTGGCAAATGAACCCGTTTTTGGTGCAATCAGGTTTTTTGATGCCGTCTTATTTCACTTATCTAATCATCTTGGCAAGTGTTGTATTGGCTTGGTTCTTACCCCAAAAGACTTCTATTACTTTTTATGCCGGATTAATTCTTTTCTTTACAATTGTCATTTATCTAGGGTATCATATTTTCAAAAATGGTTTTTATGAAGCCTACTTTGGTAGTAGTGCTGATATTTCTTACTTTATCTTTTCTGTGCCTTTTTTATTGTATTTTCTTTTCCACAAAGTGGAAGCTGAAACGCCTGAAATAAATTAATCTTACTATATTTGTTTCAATTCTATTTAAATTGAAAACTAAAATATGATGGCAAACAAAGAAGAGAAATTCCAAGCAATATACAAGAAACTTAACGAACAACAAAAACAAGCTGTAGACCACACAGATGGTCCAACCATGGTGGTAGCTGGTCCGGGTACTGGAAAAACTCAAATTTTAGCTGCGCGAATAGCCAACATTTTAAAAATGACGGATTATGATGCGTATCAAATTTTGTGTTTAACATTTACCGATGCTGCTGTTGTAGCCATGAGACAAAGGTTAGAGAGTTTTATCGGTCCTGCGGCTTATCAAGTGAGTATTCATACTTTCCATTCTCTTTGCAATGAAATTATTCAATCTAATTCAGATTATTTTGGATATAAAACCCTTCAGCCTGCTAGTGATATTGAGGTGTTGCAAGTCATTTGTGACATTATTGATGAATTGCCTTTTAATCATCCTTTAAAAAGACTTAAAGGCGATGTCTATTACGATGCCAAAACTTTAAAAGGCATGTTTGCAATCATTAAAAAAGAAAATTTTGATATAGATGCAATCAAACTTCAAACAGACAGACATTTGCAATCTATGGTGGATGAAGGTATATTTCTCTATAAAAATAATGGTAAAAATTATAAAAAAGGAGATGTTAAAGAAGCTGCTTATCAAGCAGAATTAGAAAGCCATAATAAACTAAAGGCAGCGGTAGATTTATATGAGGTTTTTGTTCAAAAAATGAAGTCAAAAAGCTTATATGATTTTGACGACATGATACTTTGGGTCATCAATGCTTTTAAAAATGATTCAAATTTTTTATTAAATTACCAAGAGCGTTTTGCTTATTTTTTAGTGGATGAATTTCAAGATACCAATGGTTCTCAGTTAGATTTAATCAATTTGTTATCAGGGTATGATGATGTGCCCAACCTTTTTATTGTTGGAGACGAAGATCAATCTATTTACCGTTTTCAAGGAGCCAATATCGATAATATTATTAATTTTGAGAAAAAATATAAAGACAATTTACATACCACTGTTTTGGTGGAAAATTACCGTTCTTCTCAAGCTATTTTAGATTTGTCTAAGGCATTGATTGGACTCAATTCTGAGCGTATTGCTGGCATTGATAAAAACATCAAAGCAAGTGGCGAAAATCTGCAATATCAAAACATAGAACCACAAATTAAAGTTTATTTGAACGACTTGCAGGAAGCAGTTGGTATTGGACAATCTATTAAAGCTCTACACGAACAGGGTGTGCCTTATGATCAAATAGCTGTTTTATATCGCAATCATAAACATGTAGATAATTTAGTAAAATATTTCAAAGTGCATGGCATTCCATTTAGTTCTAAGAAAAAAGTTAATGTGTTAAAAGAAATTTTGATAGAAAAATTGTTGACTATTCTTCAATATATAGAAGCCGAAAACAAAAAACCATTTTCTGGTGAACCATTACTGTTTGGAATTTTAAATTTTGATTTTTACAACATCCATCCACTCGATATAGCTAAATTGTCTTATGAAATATCAAAAACCAAGAAAAAATGGCGAGAATTTTTGCAAGAAAAATTAAGTGCTCAATCTTCTCTTTTTGAAGTCGTCAGTTCTAAAGATTCTTTTTCTGAGTTAAAAAGATTGTCTGCAGACTTAGAATATTGGTTGAAACAAGAAAATAATTTAACCTTACCTCAGTTGATTGAGCGAATTATTGCCAAAGGAGGTGTTTTAAGCTATATCATGCATTCACCAGAAAAAAGATGGTATTTGCAGATGCTTAGAACATTTTTTGAGTTTGTGAAAGAGCAAACGTCTAAAAATCCAAAAATGAAAATCAATGATTTAATCAATCTGATTGATGAGTACGATCGTTTTGAAATTTCTTTAGATGCCATGCAAATTGTTCATGTGCCAGATAGTGTTAATTTAATGACACTACATTCAAGTAAGGGATTAGAATTCGACCATGTTTTTATTATCAAATGCACAGAAGCCGATTGGAAAAGCAACAACCGAAGCAATGATTTTAATTTAATCAAATACACCAGTTCTCAGCTCGAAACAAAATCTAATGCAAAGGAAATGGAAGAATTAAGACGCTTGATGTTTGTTGGTATGACAAGGGCTAGAAAAACCTTAAATTTTTCATACTATCAAAAAGATTTAAAAGATAAGGAGGTCAACCGCAATCAATTTATTTCAGAGTTAATAGATTTAACCAATATAAAAACTGAGGAAGTAAAAATCAATGAAGATGATTTATTTGAATTTGAATTGGCTTTTTATCAATTTGATGAAACCCCTGATTTTGATTTAATAGACCATGGTTATTTGGATGATATTTTGAAAAATTATACCATGTCTGCCACACATTTAAATTCTTATTTAAAATGTCCGGTGAGTTTTTATTTCAACAATATTCTTAAAGTGCCATCTGCTAAAAATGAAAGTTTGGCTTTTGGTACGGCTGTACACGATGCATTGGATGGGTTTTTCAAGCAAAAAATGGCTGTCCAACAAGCTCATGTGCCTGCTTTAGAGGTTTTAATCAAGGCTTTTGAGTTTTCTATGTATAAAAACCGAGATAGTTTTGTGGATAAATCTTATGAGCGATATAAAGAACACGGAAAGAATATCTTAAGTGCCTATTACGAAAAATACAAAGAAGAATGGTTGGATATTCAGGACTTGCATTTAGAAGAAAACATCACCCAAACCGAAGTGATGAGTGTGCCAATCAAAGGAAAGTTAGACAAGATAATTTTAGATGGCAGGCAAGCCTATGTAGTGGATTACAAAACAGGTAAGTTTGAAAATGCTAAGAAAAAATGTTTGCCACCTTTAGAAGACCCCAATCCAGATAAATTTGAAGAAGTTTATGGAGGCGACTATTGGCGTCAGATGGTGTTTTATCAAATATTAATTAACAATAATCCTAAAAAGAATTGGAAAATGATAGGTGGCGAAATGGATTTTGTAGAACCAGATAAAAAGAATGAATTTCACAAACATAAATTTCAAATCACAGACCAAGACATTAAAATTGTAACCAGTCAGATAGTTGATACCCATGATAAAATAAAAAATCACGAATTTGAAAAAGGTTGTGGAGAAGAAAGCTGTGATTGGTGCAACTTTGTTAAGTACTACTTAAAAAAAGAAATTTTGGTTACAGATAGTTTGCCTGGAAGTAAAATTGAGGAAACTGATGGAGTTTAATTTACATTCCATTAATCTAAACAGATAGTCAAATCGCTGTGGATTTCATTCTATCCTCAGCCTCTTAATCCTTTTTATTATTGCTTATTTTTGTCCATTGCACTCAATCTATGGCAAGCAAAAAATCCAATAATTTTAGAAACGCTGCTGACGACTTTCAACCGGAACCAAAACCTAAGAAGAAAAGCATTCAATTAGGTAGATGGAGTTGGTTGAAAGATGAGCAAACACTCAAAATTTTGGGCGTTTTCTTTATTTTGTTTTCTTTGTTTTTACTCCTCTCTTTTGTTTCCCATATCATCAATCTTTGGGGTTTTGAAACCGATCAAGATATTTTGCAATCCAAAAGTTGGAAATGGTATAAAGCCAACAACGTTCAATCTACTGCCAATCTGATGGGCTACATTGGTGCTTGGTTCGGTCATTTGTTTATCCACAAATGGTTCGGTATTGCTTCTTTTGTGCTGATTTTAAGCTTTTTTACATTAGGCACTAAGTTTCTTTTCAACTGGCAAATGTACCCCTTGCCAAAAATTTTGAGATACACCTTTTTTATTGTCGTTTGGGTTTCGTTAACCATGGGTTTTGTGTTTCATAGCCATAATATTTTTATGGGCGGAGGTTTTGGATATTTTGGAAGTTCGTTCTTAATGTCTTTGCTTGGTAAAATTGGCGTGGTTTTCTTATTGTTGTTATACGCGCTTTGTTTTGCTATTATTGTATATAACATCGACTTTAAATGGAAAAAACCAGTGGTAGGAAATTTTGAAGAGGACGATTCTAATGCCGTTAAAGTGCCTTTTTCTGAACATGAACTCGAGGCCGAAAAAATTAAGAATGAGTTTATTGTTGAAAAAACAGATGCTTCAATTCAAGATGAAGACGAAGGTTTGGAATTGATTGTTTTAAACCAAAACAATGAAATTGAAGAAGAGATATTAAGTTCAACATTGGATGAAGCTTCAGAAGCCATTCCATTGAATTTGCCTAGTCAAAGACAAAATGTCAAAGAAAAAGAACAAAAAGATTTTGAACTAAAAATAGAAGAAGCCAAAGAAGAGGAAATTGTTGAAATTGAAACCAAACCGATTGAGGTTTCAGCTATCAATCAATCATTAGAAGGCGATCAATACGATCCTAAGTTGGATTTAGGAGGCTATCAAATGCCAACCATCGATTTGTTGCAAGATTACGAAGTTGCTAAAACTGAAATTGATAGAACGGAACTCGAGCACAGCAAAAACCTTATCATCGAAACGCTAAAAAATTATAACATTGGTATTTCTGAAATCAAGGCGAATATTGGTCCAACAGTAACTCTATATGAAATCATTCCAGCACCGGGTGTTAAAATTTCAAGAATCAAAAACCTAGAAGACGATATTGCATTGAGTTTGGCTGCATTGGGTATTCGTATCATTGCGCCTATTCCAGGTAAAGGAACTATCGGTATTGAAGTGCCCAATAAAAAACCGGAAATGGTGCCTATGCGTTCTATGGTGGCAAGCAAGAAATTTCAGGAGTCAACTTTTGAATTGCCTGTTATTTTGGGTAAAACCATTTCAAACGAAATTTACATTGCGGATTTAGCCAAAATGCCACACTTGCTTTGTGCGGGTGCAACAGGACAAGGTAAATCGGTTGGATTAAATACCATTATTTGTTCACTACTATACAAAAAACATCCTTCAGAATTGAAGTTTGTGTTGATTGACCCCAAAAAGGTTGAGTTAACTTTATACAACAAAATTGAAAGACATTTCTTAGCTAAATTACCCGGTGATGGCGATGCCATTATTACGGATACCAAATTAGTAACCAATACGCTGAATTCCTTGTGTATGGAAATGGATGATAGATATGATTTGTTGAAATCTGCTGGCAAAAGAAACATCATAGAATACAACACCAAATTTAAAGAACGTAAATTGTTGCCTACCGAAGGACATCGTTTTTTGCCATACATAGTGGTGGTGATTGACGAGGTTGCCGATTTAATGATGACAGCAGGTAGGGAAGTGGAAACCCCAATTGCACGTTTAGCGCAGTTGGCTAGAGCTGTTGGTATTCACGTTATTTTAGCTACACAAAGACCATCTGTTAATATCATCACAGGTACCATTAAAGCCAATTTCCCAGCCAGATTAGCTTTCAGGGTAACCTCCAAAATTGATTCTAGAACGATTTTAGATAGCAATGGAGCCGACCAATTGATAGGCAAAGGCGACATGTTGTTTAGCACAGGCAATGATTTGTTGCGTTTACAATGTCCATTTGTTGATACACCAGAAGTGGAGAGAATTACAGAGTTTATTGGCAACCAAAGGGGCTATTCAAGTGCTTTAATTTTGCCAGAATTTAGAAGCGATGATGAAGCAGGCGCAAGGGATGATTTTGACCCCAATGATAGAGATGCGCTTTTTGAAGAAGCAGCCAGATTAATTGTTCAAACCCAACAAGGTAGCACCTCTTTGATTCAAAGAAAATTAAAATTAGGTTATAACCGTGCGGGCAGGCTCATCGACCAATTGGAGCAAGCCGGTATAGTTGGACAGTTTGAAGGTGCCAAAGCCCGTAAGGTCTTAATCCCAGACGAAGCTAGCCTAGATCAGTTTTTGGATAATATGTAATACCAACTTTGATTATACAAGAATGTTGCAAAATACCAAAAATACCAAAAATACCAACAATATAGACCATTTCAGGCTTCGCATCATAGGACTAATTGATTGTTATATCGGCATTGACCATAAAGTCTTTTGGACTAATTTATAATTCTAAATAGTACAAGATTCAATTTTGAAATATTTTACTTAATTTTGTAAAGTAATGAAAATGGATAGAACGGTGTTTGATATGTTTAAAAAAGATGAAGAACCGAACGATTTTAAATATTGGCAAACTAAAACAGTTAAAGCAAGACTCCTTGCAGCTGCTTATTTAAATAGCGTGGCTTATAACTACGATATCAACAACCCACCAAAGGTAGATAGAACAGTGTTTTCTATTGAAAAAAGAGAAAGATGAGTCATTCAATTTATCGACTTATTATGTAATTTATTTTGAATTTTTTTGTTTTTTTTCCTTCCTTCAGATAGTATGTTTCAATAAAATAGTATGGACTAATGTAGTTAATAGTAGATTGAGTTTTTTGAGTTTGTATTCCATTTATAAATTGATAAGTTGTGTTCGATTTAATTTTTGATAGTTCTTTTTGCTTGTTGTAAAAGATGTTCGTTACGCTTTTTTCCAATACTTCTGTACTGTCTTTTAAATCTGCCATTGGTCTTAAACTATATGATGAAATTGATATAGTTTTATTTCTATGCAGATCAAAATTACTAGCATCGGGCAAACAGAACGAATTTGTTATGGTGTTAGAAAAAAAAAATCGACTGTTGTTTTACATATTGAGAATCTATTGTGAAATTAACCCCAACAAATTTATTATTATAAAGTCGTTCCTTTTGTATCCAATTAGTCCCAATAGTTCTTCCAGGTGTATTATCAAAAAATCTATTATCATAAGCTTGCCATTGATGAATAGGATCAAATAAATAAATTAAGCCTTGGTTTAGCCCCATAGAATAATGGGATAAATGGAAAACACAGATTTGCGGATTTGTCCCCCAACTATTTGCAAAAATTGAATTTAATTTAGAAAATGAATAATTCCATCCCTTTCTTTTGTATAACAAACTGTCTGTTTCCTCATAATTAAGTTTAATATAATCTGTAAATAATAATGGGTGGTAGATATTCCAAACACCAATTCGCTTATATGAAAGGGAAATTGAAATACTATCAACTCTTTCATTATATTGATATGAACCATATTTTTTATAAAAATATGATTCTATTGTTTCATAATATTCTATATCTTGAGAATAACCATTTAATATAGGCTCAATAATTGTATATTTAATTTGCCTTGAAACACAATGACCATTTTCAAATTTTAACCTAATTTTCATGGTGTCTATGTATGTTTTTCTATCTGGTTGTCTAGCAATATTCCTAACTTTAATTCTATAAGGCATAGTATAAGTTATATAAAAAGAAGAATCTATAAATGGAATATACTGCTTGTTTAATATTTCACTTAGAACGTAATTAGGACCAGTGGCTTTAAATCCATCATGTGATAAAAACTCTTCTGAAAATTTCTCTAGGAAGCCACCACTTTCTTCATATTTAGTTTGCCATTCAATTAATCCATTCCAATAAGGCGGATTATTTTGACTTTTAATTGGTAATAAATTTATTGATAAAAGTACTAATAAGATTGAGTTTTTCATGGTTATATTGATTTCTAGTTAGTTGACATCAACAAAGATAATTAAAATTATTTCACGTTTAAATTCAAATTAGGTTTTTGTATTAGAATTAATAAGAAAGATAGTTTTTATTATAACTCTCCAAAAGTTTAGCTTTTTGGAGAGTTAACTATCCAAAAAGACAGATATTTGGAGAGTTTATTCTCCAAAAGTTGCATTATTTGGAGATTTGATATATATTTGCATCAATATATTAGCATGATGGAACTAAATAGAGTATTAGCAAAAACACTTGAAAAGCAATTATTCAAAGGTAAAACATTGATTGTTATTGGCTCTAGGCAAGTTGGTAAAACAACGTTAATCAATCATGTCATTCAACATTATGAATCATTCTTGTTTTTAGATGGTGACGATTCTCAGGTTAGGCAAATTTTATCAAATAATAACACTGCAGAAATTAAACAAATCATTGGGAATCATAAAATTGTTTTTATAGATGAAGCGCAAAGAATTAATCATATTGGTTTAACAGCAAAAATTATTCACGATCAGTTTAAGGATGTGCAACTTATTCTCAGTGGTTCATCAGCACTAGAATTGAATAATGCAGTCAATGAAACCCTTACTGGAAGAAAATTAGAATACCATTTGTATCCTATTTCATGGGGAGAGCTGGTGACACAAAATGGTTATTTAAACAGTCTTCAAAATTTGAATAATCGTTTAATTTATGGTATGTATCCAGACATTATTGTAAATCCAGGACAAGAAAAAGAATTTTTAAAAAACTTAACAGAAAGCTATTTATACAAGGATATTTTAGCACTTGGAAACATAAAAAAACCTGATGTTTTAGAACGTTTACTTCAAGCTTTGGCATATCAAATAGGTTCGGAAGTTTCATATAATGAGTTGTCAAGTTTGCTTGGCGTTGCAAAAGAAACCATCATCAGTTATATCCAATTGCTAGAAAATGCATATATCGTGTTTAGGATAGGTAGCTACAGCAATAACCTCAGAAACGAGATTAAAAACAGCAAAAAGATTTACTTTTATGATAATGGAATTAGAAATGCAATAATTAATGCCTACAACCCAATAGATCTTAGATCCGACAAAGGTGTTTTATGGGAAAACTTCTTGATTTCTGAACGTGTAAAATATCTGGAGTATAATCAAATTTACAGTAAAAATTATTTTTGGAGAACCAAAGGACAGCAAGAAATTGATTGGATTGAGATTAAAGATTTAAAAGTTAAGGCTTATGAATTTAAATGGAAGGGAGCTGAGAAAGTTAAGTTCCCAAATGCTTTTGTTGAAGCCTATCAACCAGAATTAGAAGCTATTGATAAAACAAATTTCAATGTGTTTTTAGGAGGTGGATAATGGTGAATGAGTGATGTGATACATTCATTGATTATCATTTAAATTCTTAATGATGATTATTCTAAAGTTTAAATTATCCAAAAAGACAGATATTTGGAGAGTTCATTCTCTAAAAGTTGCATTATTTGGAGATTTGATTTTATAGGAAATTGCCATTATTGTTGTTTCAATTAGATTTATTAATAATCCAGAACACTGTTGTATAATACCGAATCGATAGCTATTGAGTGTAATAAAATCTGTCTATTACAGATATTTTTAGGTATTACTTTAGTTTATTGATAAGCATTTGATTTTGTTCTCTCAGATATTTAATTTCTTCTTTTAATAACTTTATTTCACTTTCCTGTAACATTAATTGATTGATGTATCCATAATTATGGTTAACCGAATTTTCAGAGTTATTAAAGTTGTTTATAACGCTTGAACCTAATAATTCATTAAAATCTATATCGTAAATTTTTGCAAATTTAATAAGTTTAGATATATCAGGTTTTATTTTGCCTGTTTCTATTTTGCTATAATCGGATTGTTCAATGCCGAGTTCAGAAGCGATTTTTTGCTGATCCCAACCTTTATCTATTCTGAGTTTTTTCAATTTTTCGTGAATCATTATTCAAAAGTAGAATATTTTATTCAAAAATGGAATTTTTTCCTTTATTTTTGTGTTGTTGATTTGTGATATCTTAATTATATATATTATGAAAAATAAAAAATTATTAATCGCAATGGCTTTTATTGCCACAACAATTATCTACTTATCTTCATGTAAGAAAAATGAAAACCCAATCAAAGGATCTAAGTTTTGGGGTACGCAAGATGCTGGAATGCCAACTAGTCTTAATTTTGTTGAAGAACAGTTGAGATGGATTGCTAGAGGTTATCCAGAAATCAAAGAGTTTCATAGTCCTACACTCTTTAATTTTTTAAATACTCATTTGTCAGGTAAAACTTATTATGAAGATAATCATTTCAATTTAAAAGCACAATGTCAATCCCAAACAAGTATTGATATAGAAGACGATGTATACCATTCTGTAAATAGAGTGCCATTTCACAATGGAGAATATGACAGAGAATATTTTTATGAATTTGTTTATGAAAATTGCGATTGGGTTGTTGGTTTAAGAATAGTTGATACTCCAGATTTATCAAAGCCAGTTGTTTTTAGTTATGAGACATTTAGTGGTTCGGATTCTGCTTGGGGTTATTTTTGGAATTCAGGCTTAGATTCAGTATTATTAAGTTCAGAAAACTTTGAAGATTATTATGTGTTTTTGGTTTATGCGCAGAATAATTGTCAAAATACTAGCCATAGTATTATTGAGATAAGAGGGTGTGAAATAAATGGAATATGTGAATATTGGTATGGCGAAACAGATTATAATTGTGCGGATTGCCCAGAAGTCAAAACAAATCAAAACCAAAAAGCTTTAAAAATCGTATGGGTTAAAATTAATGAAGATAAAACTATGTTTGATGAAGCTTGGGGGCAAAATAGATATGAGCTGGGATGGTCTTGGTGTCTTGCAGATAATCAAACTGGAATAGTTAATTTTTTCAGAAGAGGGGATCCTTATGTTAGTGAATTTAATAAATGGAATAGAAATCAAATTCCAATAAAAAGAAAAAGTAGCGGAACAGCAAAGGGTACAATTACACAAAAGTCATTTCAAAATAACGGAATTAAAACAATGTATGATTTATTTGATATTAATAATCATGATATTTACATGAGGTTCTTTGAGATAGATAAAAGTGGTAATAATGGAAAATATGATACAATTAAAAATTCAAACAATCAAGTTATTAGTTTTCCAGTAGGTTCAAACACAATAAGAAGTATGTCTAATGAGTGGTTTATTAGGGTTAAAGGAGGTACATTTCATCAAGGAGGCACAATCAATCCAGGTGGAATATTACATGTGCCAGCTGGAACTACATGGCCAAATACTGAAGTTATTAATGGTAAATCACACAGAACTATTGAAGTAACTTCACCTGGTTTGGGTGAAATTACTGTGAAACTTGCTTATGAAGAATAAAATATATTACTCTTTTTTGATTTTATTATTGTTTAATAGTTGTTACAAAGATTATGACTTAATAAATCAAGAGTATTATTTTTTAAGGGGTTTGTTCGTAAATGGACAACCCCCTTTATTGCTTTTGTATAAACAATCAACTAAAGGAGGGGTGAAATTGCCCTTTAGTGAATATCAATTAGAGTTAGTTGATGAAAAAAACACTACTTATAAAATGAATTCAAATGGAAGTTTTTCTTTTTTGTCAATTAAACCCAATACAAATTATACCATTAGATGGAGGTTGAAAAGTGAAAACAATTGGCATGAATTTAAAAAGAAAACAGTTAATTTTGAAACGTCATTGAATGATAAATCATTTGTTAAGGCAGAAAATGAATTGTTTATTAATAAACCGAAAAATGATTCTTTTGTATATTTTTTATTCAACAAGTATAATAGGGAATTATTAACAGGCAACTTTTTAGAATCATTTATTATTGAATATCCAGAAGCTTTTTTGGAGTTAAATCAAAATAATGAATCTCTTATATTATGGCCTCCTTCGAATAAATACTATTTGGATAGGTTTAAAAATTCAACAAATTTTTGTTTTAAACCATTTGATTGGAGAATGAGGCTCGAACCAATTTATAAGAATTTTCAACTTTACAGTATGTCAAATGCTGATTTTGAATTTTATAACAATTTGCATAAAAATGATTTAGGAAAAAATACACCTTCATCTGTTGGTGAAGGCGTATTGTGGGATTATAGCAAAAATAATGTTAAAGCTAAAATTGTGAATTTCAATAATTATGATAATATTAATATTTTTGATTATGTAAAAGAAGAGGAAAAGCTGTATGTAGATCTTTTAATTAATAATCAACCTGTTGATACAACTCAATTTAAAATATTAAGTATATCGTTTAGGTTTTTAAACTCAAATAATTATTATAATGTATTAAGGTTTTATGGAGATTATGCTTATGCTGGATGTTTAGATTTTTATGCTTCTCATTTTAATGGAGTCTTTGGAAGGCAATGCGGTAATGTTGAAAATGAATATAATTTAATATTTGCTGTTACTGTTCAAAACTTAATAACCCAAAAAAGAACATTCAATGAGATGCCTGTTTACAAATATTTTAAGGAAGATAGGATTATATTAAATATCAAACCATGAAAAAACTCTTTTTATTGAGTTTGTTTTTGATTAGTTTGGTATTAAAAAGCCAAACATTAAACAAAGTAAGTTTAAGATTAATTGACTTTGAAAACAATCAGGTTATGTCTAATCTTAAAGTAAGAAGCGAGAATACTGAGAATTATAGTAGCTCCGATGGTATAGTAAATTTTTTTTTAAAAGGGGGCCTTTTTGTTTTCAATATTTACGAGCATGATATTCTTTTAAAGTCTGATTCTTTTGATGTTAATAAAGACACTTTTGTTATATTGAAAATTGAGCGTATTTATGAAATTACTCCCGTAAAATTTAAGGTAAATCAACAACCAATAACCGTAAGAAATGACAGGATATCTATAGGGCAAAATACACTTCAATCTATTTCTTTGCCTCTAAGCACCAACGACCCTATTCATTTATTAAAAACTTTGCCTGGGGTAAATACCAGTCAAGAAATGAATGCTAACTTAAATATAAGAGGTGGAAGTGCTTATAATACAGTTTTTTACTTAGATAATATTCCAGTACCCAATTTAACTCATAGTTTTGGTTTGTATAGTTTTTTTGACCTAAATACCATCAGGCAAATCGACTATTTTAACAATAACGTTAGTAGTGAATATGGCTCAAGAGGCTCAAGTTATATTAAGTTTTATTTAAAAGACCCCATCACTAATAAATCCAATTCTGAATTAAGTATCAATCCATTTTTTGTAAGCGGAAATGTTAATTTGAAGTTAAAAAAAGAAAAATTGGGCTTTTTTGTTAATTACAGAAGGTCTATTTTTAATACAGAGTACAATGTGCTCTTCCCACTATTTTCCGAATTTTCTGATTTGTTAATAAAAACCAAGTATAATTTTAACAAAAGGTCGTCTTTAAGTCTAATATATACAGATAATCAAGATAGGGTTACAGATTTTAACGCAACGGGTATTAACTCTAGAGATAGTTTACAATGGCAGTTTAAAGCTTTTTCATCACAGTTTGATTTAATTTCAAAATCAGGGATAAGGCATGAAGCGATTTTTTTCTTTAAGAATCAAGTTTTATCAAGACAATCATTAAATAATCAGTTTAATTATAAAAATGAATTTAATGAAATGAACTTTAAATATTCTTTAAAGAAAAGTTTTAGTCATAATTTTAAATCATCATTAGGATTTGAGCATCAAATTCATCAAAATAATAATTCAATGATCTTTAACAATAGAATCATAGAGGATTTAAGTATATTATCATTTTTTTCGGATAATGCATATCAATATAAAAACTTTGTTTTTAATGCCAATTTGAGGTTGAGTAATTTTATAGATTTAAATAAAACCTATTTAGAAAGAAGATTAAGTGTGAATTATAAACTCAACAAGTCGAATTTTGTTGCAGAACATAACACTTTTGTGAATTCTACACATAGTTTGGTCAACAATGTTTTTCCAGTGCCTGATGATTTTAGATTTTTAGCCAATAAGATTTTTTTACCTCAGGTAACCAGTGAATGGTTGATTGGTTATAACGTTCAGTTAAAAAAATCAAATCTTCAATTAAATGCTTATCATAGAAATTATCAAAATAGTTATGATTACCGAAGATTAAATATTGATAATTATAGTACTTTTAGCAATGTGTTTAGAATGAAACACATTAGTTATGGTATTGAGGCTTTGTCTAATATAAATATCAATGAAAAACATAGTTTTGTTTTGTCTTATACTTTTTCTAAATCTACTATGCAAAATGATTCGGTTAATGTGGGTTTATTGTATCCAACAAATTATGATAGACCTCATAACCTTAATTTGTTGTATAGTTTTAAATATAAAAGATTTACGTTTACTAGTACTTTTACTTGGCAAAGTGGAAGGGTTGCGACAGTTCCTTTGTTTATTGCATATCAGAATGCTACCCCAATTTATTCTTTAAGAAACGAGTATCGTTTAAAACCTTTTCATAAAATGGATATTGGTTTTCAATATAGTTTTAGAAACAAAGGTAGAATTAAGCAATTCTTTAATTTAAATATTTATAATATATATTCAAGAAAAAATACTTATGCTGTAATTTGGGCAGATGTTAACAATACAAGAATGCCTGAATTCAAATACTTAACGGCTTTTCCAATTTTACCCTCATTTAGCTATTCAATCAGATTTTAATTATAAGAATGTGTTTTACATGTTGTTAGTAAAATAATTCTAAAAACTCAATATACTGCAATCCCAAATAACAGTAGTAATTTCAAGCTTAACCATTTTGGAACAGTTTTTGGTTTACATATAATAAATGAAATTTTTATTACCTTTGCACCCCATGAAATTTAAAGTGCTATTATCCTTGTTAACGTTTTGGTTGTTGATGACTTTTGCTGTCACACCACCAAAAATTGATAAAGACAAAGATGCCAATAAACTCTTAAAAGATGTTTCTAAGAAATATAAAGCTTACAAATCTCTGAAAGCTGATTTTACAATGACCAACGAACCAGCTGATGAAAAAAGTAAAAAGACTTCTGAAAAAGGGTCTCTAACTTCAAAAGGCAATAGTTTTAAACTCGTGTTTGGTGGACAAGAAATTTTTTGCAATGGCAAACACATTTGGACATACACCCCCGAGACCAATGAATGTGTTAAAGATAATTATAATCCTAATGCTAGCAAAGGCATTAATCCTTCTAAAATATTCTCGATTTGGGAAAAAGGTTTTTTGTATATCAGCGATGGCAACTATAAAAAAGGGAACATGAACATTGCTAAAATCAAATTAACCCCAACCGATAAATCCGTACCTTACTTTTTGATGAATTTGGAAGTTGACCAAACTGCTAAAACGTTGCAAAGCATGAAGGTTTCCTTCAAAGCAGGTAATAAACAAACCTACCAAATTGTAAGTCAAACCCCCAATATCAACATTGCAGATAATGAGTTTGAGTTTGATGTTACCAAATATAAAGGTGTTGAATTAATTGACCTTACTGGAAAAAAAAGTAAGCAATAAAAACCTGTCTGACCAACATCATTTTTGAATTGAATTAATTACTTTATTTTTGCAAAAATGATATTGCATAACAAAATTAGCAGTAAAGAGTTAAAAGAAAAGATAAAAAATAGTACAGAACAACGTACTACAATTTCTTTTTATAAATACCATCATCTATCAGATCCACAGGCTTTTAGAGATGAATTGTTTATTAAATGGAGCGAGTTGGGTGTTTTAGGGAGAATCTATGTAGCCAAAGAAGGCATCAATGCGCAATTGTCATTACCAAGCGAAAATTTTGAAACGTTTAAATCACATTTATACAGTTACGATTTTTTAAATGGTATCAGATTAAATATAGCGGTAGAAGATGATGGTAAATCTTTTTTTAAATTAGCCATAAAAGTTCGTCACAAAATTGTTGCAGATGGCATCGAAGACCCTAATTTTGATGTCACTAAAATAGGTGTGCATCTAAAGGCAGAGGATTTTAACGCATTGATAGATAATCCCGATACCATTGTGGTGGATATGCGCAATCACTATGAAAGTGAAATTGGACATTTTGAAAAAGCCGTATTGCCAGATGTTTTAAGTTTTAGAGAACAATTGCCTAAAGTGGCAGAAATGTTATCGGATAAAAAAGATAAACCAGTTTTGATGTATTGCACAGGTGGTATTAGATGCGAAAAAGCTAGCGCATACATGCTTTACAGAGGTTTTAAAGAGGTTTATCAATTGGAAGGTGGCATTATCAAATATGCCAACGAAATCAAAGAAAAAGGATTGCCTAACAAATTTCATGGTAAAAATTTTGTATTTGATGAGCGTTTGGGCGAACATATATCCCCCGAAGTTATAGCTAAATGTCATCAGTGTGGAACAGCTTGTGATACGCATACCAATTGCGCCAATGTAGCTTGTAATTTATTGTTTATTCAATGCCCATCTTGTAAAGAAAAATACAGCAATTGCTGTGACGAAAACTGCCAAAGTATAGCTGCTTTACCCGAAGAGGAACAAAAAGCCCTTAGACGTGGACAAAACAAAGGCAGATTGGTGTTTAATAAAGGTAAAAAGTTGAAAACGGGGTAAGATTTTATTTATTTTCATTTCATTGTATTAAATAAAAAAGTTATTTTTAAAATCTAATTTTTACTTAATAATGCTAATTCAATTTGATGCCGTATTAGAAAATTTCAACTCAAACCTTTGGGGACACCATTTGGTGGTTTTGTCTAATGTTATCAAGTCTTTAAATCTCGACAAACAAAAAAGAGTGTTGTGTCATTTAAACAATCAGATGGTTATTCATTCTGGTTTAATGCCTACTGGAACTGGTGATTATTATATATTGATAAACAAAACCATCAGAACTAAACTTAAAATAAATGAGGGTAGCATCGTTTCTGTTAAATTAGAAAAAGATGAAAGTGAGTTTGGCATGGAGATGCCCGAAGAATTGTCTGCTTTGTTAGAACAAGATGAGCTGGGTAATACATTTTTTCAAGCTTTGACACCTGGTAAAAAAAGAACATTGATACACATTGTTTTGAGTAAAAAACAAACGGATACACGCATCAAATTTGCACTTAAAATGATGGAACATCTAAAATTGATGGAAGGAAAATTAGATTTTAAAAGCTTGTACGAAAGTTTTAAAAATTGAGGTATTTTTGCGCTCATGTTAAGAAGTCATCATTGTGGGGCATTGGATATTAAAAATGTCAATGAAAAAGTTGTTTTATCGGGTTGGGTAGCCAAAAGAAGAGATTTTGGAAGTTTGACTTTTATTGATTTACGAGACCGATATGGCATTACACAATTGAGCTTTAATGAGGAATACAGCAAAGAATTATTGATTCAATCGCGTGAATTAGGCAGAGAATTTGTGATTCAAATTGAAGGAACTGTTGCAGAACGCAGTAATAAAAACCTAAAAATAAAAACGGGTGAAATTGAAATCATTGTTGAGAAGTTAACAATTCTAAACAGCTCTTTAACGCCTCCTTTTACTATAGATGATGAGACAGATGGCGGAGATGATATCCGCATGCAATACCGTTATTTGGATTTAAGAAGAGAGCCTGTTCGCAATAATTTGATTCTGAGACATCAAGTCGCTAAACATGTTAGGCAATACTTAGATTGTTTAGATTTTATTGAAGTGGAGACTCCTGTTTTAATTAAATCTACGCCCGAAGGTGCTAGAGATTTTGTGGTGCCAAGTAGAATGAATCAAGGGCAGTTTTATGCATTACCTCAAAGTCCGCAAACATTTAAACAATTGTTGATGGTGAGTGGTTTTGATAAATACTATCAGATTGTAAAGTGTTTCAGAGACGAGGATTTAAGAGCAGACAGACAGCCTGAGTTTACTCAAATAGATTGCGAATTGAGCTTTGTGGAACAAGAAGACATCTTGAATATTTTTGAGGGTATGGTTCAGCATTTGTTCAAAGAAGTTAAGGGAATAGACATAGGCACTTTGCCAAGAATGACTTTTGAGGATGCTATGAAATGGTATGGCAACGACAAGCCAGACATTAGATTCGAGATGAAATTTAATTACATCACTGAATTAACAAGAGGAAAAAACTTCCCTGTGTTTGATGCAGCAGAAACTGTTCTTGCAATTTCTGCTAAAGGTTGTGCTACATACACACGCAAACAATTGGATGAATTAACTGAGTGGGTAAAAAGACCTCAAATTGGTGCAAAAGGTTTGGTGTATGTAATGTGTAATGAAGATGGATCTTATAAATCATCTGTAGATAAATTTTATACTCAAGAAGATTTAAAAGCATGGGCAAATACTAGTCAAGCAGAAGCTGGAGATTTGTTGTTATTGTTATGTGGCGATACCAAGAAAGTGCAAAAACAAATGAGTGAATTGCGTTTAGAAATGGGAGAGCGTATTGGTTACAGAGATAAAAACAATTACAAAGCCCTTTGGGTAATAGATTTTCCATTACTAGAACAAGACGAGGAAACTGGTAAATGGCACGCCATGCATCATCCTTTTACAAGTCCAAAACCGAGTGATATTCCCTTGTTAGATACCAATCCAGGTGCAATCAAAGCCAATGCCTACGATTTGGTGATAAATGGGGTAGAAATTGGCGGTGGTTCTATCCGAATTCACAACAAAGAATTACAAGCTAAAATGTTTGAGGTATTAGGTTTTTCTGACGATGAAGCACGTTATCAATTCGGCTTTTTGATGAATGCCTTTGAATATGGCGCACCCCCACATGGTGGTATAGCTTTAGGTTTTGATAGATTATGCAGTATGTTTGGTGGTGCCGATAGCATCAGAGATTTTATAGCCTTCCCTAAAAATAATCAAGGCAGAGACATGATGATTGATGCGCCTTCAACCATTGACGATAAGCAGTTGACTGAATTGGGTGTGAGGGTAAGTTAAGGGTTAATTGTTTCCCGCATGAAAACTGCGGGAGGTTAATTGTTTAGGTGTTGAATTATTTATTCCGAGACATCTGAACTGTATTTATCGTTTTTGAATGGTTATTAATTTCCCCACTTGAAAATGCGGGAGATGGATGTTTAATCCACTTTTCTAATGGATTGAAACATATTATACCAATTCTAATTATAAAATAGTCCAAACTATTTTATAATTTTAGAATTGTAAATGCCGATATAGCTTGAAAATAGTCCATTTTTAAAGTCGATTGATTGGACTATATTGTAAGCATAATCGGTATTATTCAATATTCAATCTTAAAAAATCTACAATTACATTGCTAACTCTTTTTGCTACCATAATTTCATGTTCATTTCCAAAAACACCTTCAACATTGCTTTTGTCAAATTCAATTTCTTTGAATTCAGAATTTTCTAATTTACATAAACCAGCAAAACTAACTTTGTTGCCATCATAACGAAAGTAAACAGATGCGTAAAGATTTTCCTTGTAATAAAAATAATTTGACATTTGAGAACAACCGTATTTGTATTCAGGGAATGTAAATTTCGGAATTTTAAAACTAGTAAATTTAAAGCCATTATCAATATCTAAAAAAAACCAGTTGTTTCCAATTAAGTATAATGGTGTTTGATTGTTTTTTCTTTTAATGGGAGTAAATCTTGAACCCTCAATCCACGATTCCATGCTATTTCCTCTCATTCTAGTTGCTTTATCTGTCAATATGGAGTCTTTTTTAATTATTTTGCCATTTTGCTCAACTTGAAAATGTAAAAAAGAATTGTTGCTTATCTGTAAATAGTCTGATGGTTTTGAATAAATAAAATAACTTTTGTCATTGTCATATAACAAGTGACAATTAAAAACATTTTCAAATTCAATTTTTTTTACGTTTTGTTTTCTTGTAATATTTTTAATATCGTAATTCGGTTGATATTTCATTTTGTCTTTAAAATATGTAGCTTCACTGATGCTTATCGTATCGTTAGTGTATGATGAATACATTAATTCATTTTCTCTCAAATACAAAAAATTATCTCTTTCCTCATAAATATCATCAATCCTTAAATATCCATCATCATAAGTTCTAAATTGAGAAAAAGGATAAAAATACATTTGAGAAATTTTTTCACCTATAATAGAACTTGCAAATTCACTGTTTTCTAATTTAAACAACTTTATAACTGGTATAATAGAGCCTTTTTCCAATACATTAAAAGCAAACCTGTAATTATACATGCCATATTTTCCTGAATAAATTGGATAAATATGGTCAAATTCATTCAATTGACAAGAGTAAATCAAGGTCAAATCTTCTTTGATATTTGGCTTCGGGTTTTCTTGCTTATTTTTTTTGCAAGCACTTATTCCAATTAATATTAAAAAAGTTATTGCATTGATTTTAAAATTGTTCATGATTTCAGTTAAACTATTTTTATGCAAATATATTGTATAGCCAACGTTAAAATTAGAATTTTAAGTTTTATGATACCCTATTTATTAATATAGTTGATAAAGTTTTTTTATATAAATCAAATCTACATCAATAGTAGCAGCAATTTACTTCGCAATTTAAAATGTAGGATTTCTATTCCACCTCCTGAATGAAAATGCGTAAATTTCTTAAATCATCCACCATTATCCTAGAGAATTTTCATGCTGGAATCCCTTAATTATTAAATACTTAACCATTACACACTTAACCATTACACCAATAACCCTTACACCATCAACCACTAAACTACTCCATATATCCCCAATGTTTCAGTTTAAGTTCGTTTTTGCGCCAGTCTTCTTCTACTTTAACCCGTAAGTCAAGAAAGACCTTTTTTCCTACAAATTTTTCAATGTCTTTACGTGCTTCAACACCAATTCTTTTGATGCCAGAACCTTGTTTGCCAACAATGATGCCTTTTTGAGAATCGCGTTCCACAATGATGTAAGCATAGATTTTATCTAGGGTTTTGCCTTCTTGATAATCATGAACTATTACTTCCGTACTGTATGGAATTTCTTGTTCATAAAAATGAAATATTTTTTCTCTAATCATTTCACTTACAAAAAAACGCACATTTCTATCTGTTAATTGGTCTTTGGGATAAAAAGCTTCGTGTTCTGGTAGATATTGATTGATAACTGCAATCATGCTTTCAGGATTAAAACCATTCAGTGCCGAAATAGCAAAAGTTTCTTTAGGATTCAATTGATCTGAAAGTTTTTTCATCACAGCTTCCACCTCTTTGGGGTCTGATAAATCTATTTTATTAACCACTAAAATGATCGGACAAGTAGCTTTGGCAATCAATGCCATTTGTTCGTCTTTAAAGTTGGGATTAGTTACATCAACCAATACAATCAAAACATCCGCATCATCTATACTTTCTTTTACAGCAGTCATCATGCTATCATGAAGTTTATAAGCTGGTTCTATGATGCCGGGTGTGTCTGACAACACAATTTGTGAATCGTCTGTATTGATGAGTCCTAAAATACGGTGACGTGTTGTGCTCGCTTTGGGAGTGATAATGCTCAAGTGTTCGCCAACCAATAAATTGCTGAGAGTGCTTTTACCAGCATTGGGTTTACCAATAATGTTTACAAAACCAGCTTTGTGTGTTTTAATATCTTGTTCCAAATTTTTTTATAATTAATGTTTATTTGCCAATTGACCGCAGGCAGCATCAATGTCTTTGCCTCTGCTTCTTCTTATGTTTACAATAATGCCTTTTGATTCAACCCTTTCTGCGAATTTTTGAATTTTGTCAGTTTCGCTACTTTTGAAATTTGCTAACGAGATAGGATTGTATTCTATCAGATTCACTTTACATGGTACTTTCTTAGCAAATTTTATCAGTTCATCAGCTTCCTCATTGCCATCGTTGGTGTCGTTCATTACAGCATATTCCAAAGTGATTTTTCTTTTCGTTTTTTTATAGAAATAATTCAGAGCTTCTATCAAATCTTCGATAGGATTGGTATCGTTGATTGGCATTATTTTACTGCGTTTTTCATTGTTGGCAGCATGTAAAGAAAGTGCTAAATTAAATCTTACACCATCGTCTCCTAATTTTTTAATCATTTTAGCAATACCAGCTGTTGAAACGGTGATGCGATTGGGCGACATTCCCAAACCGTCTTTGCCTGTAATTTTGGCAATACCTTCAAGAACATTGCTATAGTTGAGCAGTGGTTCGCCCATACCCATAAATACGATGTTGCTTAGCGGCATGTTATATGTTTTTTTAGCCAGTTGGTCTATCAACCAAACTTGGTCATATATTTCTGCTGCGTCTAAATTGCGTTGTCTTTTTAAAAATCCTGTAGCACAAAAACTGCAACTTAAACTGCATCCAACCTGACTGCTAACACATGCTGTCATTCTGCTATCAGTAGGAATTAATACGCCTTCAATAATGGCATCATCATGTAATTTAAAAGCCATTTTAATGGTGCCATCCTTGCTTCTTTGACTGGTTAAAACCGTTACAGTTAAGATATTATAGTTTTCATTAAGCCATTCACGCATTTCCAATGAAAGGTTGGTCATCTCATCAAAACTTCTTATGCCTTTTTTCCAGAGCCATTCATAGGCTTGTTTGGCTTTAAAAGCTGGAAAACCAGCTGCAACAAATTGGGTTTGCAGTTCTTCAATCGAAAGGCTACGGATATCTTTTTTTACAGTTGTCAAATCAAATGCAAAGGTAATGTAAAAGAAGTTTTGTTTTTCTTATGTTTGTAGACTCAAAATTATTAATCATTTAGATGAAAAAAATCATACTCATATTATCCCTTTTTATACTTTTCGCTTTTAAATCTCACAATTCTCAATTGACAGAAGCGCATTACAGAGTGTTTTCTGTAAAACTTAATAAAGAAGTGCCTTTGTCTCAAATGATTGAGGATTTGCAAAATGCCGATGTTTTGATTTATGGCGAAGAACACAACGACAGCGTCTCACATTATTTACAAGCACAAATCTTAACCTTAATTTACAACTCATTTGGCAAAAATGCAGCCCTATCCATGGAGATGTTCGACAGAGATGTGCAACCCGTGATGAACGAATACCTGAAAGGACATATTCGAGAAAAAAACTTTTTGAAAGATGCCCGTGTTTGGAGCAATTACAAAGATTATAAACCAATGGTGGAATTTGCAAAGCTCAATGGATTAGATGTAGTTTGTGCCAATGCACCGAGCAGATATACCAATTTAGCAGGCAGAAAAGGCAGAAACGCCCTCCTAGAATTACCTAAAACCTCAAAATCTTTCTTTGCTCCCTTACCCTATGATACTGCTTCGGGTAATTATTACAACAAATTAATGGCATTGATGGGGCATACACCCGCACCCAAAAATGACACTTCCAAAACCAAAGCACCAGTGATGTCCATGGGCGGTTTCAATCTCATACACGCCCAATCATTGTGGGATGCAACCATGGCATATTCCATTTTTGAGTACCTCAAAGCTAACAGAGGCAAAAAGGTTTTTCAAATCAATGGCAGATTTCACAGTGACGAGGGTTTTGCCATTGTAACGCAACTCAAAAACTACAACAAAAAAATACAACCAATTGTTATTTCTTCAGGAACTGACGAGGATTTTCCAAATATCAATTGGTCTAAACACAAGCATCTAGGCGATTTTATCATCATCACCGACCCAACAGTGCCCAGAACTTATAAATAGTTTTTTTTTGCAACCGCTTGTTTTTGTTTAAAATAAACTATATTTGCTTTTAATTATGAATAAAATATTTTTACTAATTCTTTTTATAACATCTGCTCAATTGTTTGCGCAGAAAAATATTCAGCTAAACATCAATCACAAATTGGGTTCGTCTGCGTTTGCTTTAGAACAAGTTGGTTATAATAATTTTGGCAACAATTTTAAGGTATCAAGAATGGCTTACTACATTTCTAATATCAAAATTGTGCACGATACAGGCAAGATAACAAATATCAGTAATGTTTATGTTTTAATAGATGCAAGTGCTGCAACCAGCATTGATTTGGGTTCTAGAAACATTGATAGTGTTGAAAAAATTCAGTTTTCTATTGGTGTTAATGCGCCTGTCAACAATCAAGACCCTTCACAATGGCCAGAAAGTCATGCTTTGTCGCCAAAATCTCCATCTATGCATTGGGGTTGGGCTTCAGGCTATCGTTTTGTTGCCATGGAAGGGAAATGTGGCGATGGTTTGAATCAGATTTTTGAACTACATGGTTTGGGGAATGGTAATTATTATCAAACAGAAGTAATTACAGGTGGCGTAAAAATGGGTAACAATATCAACATTACCATTGATGCCAATTATACTGAAGCGCTTAAAAACATTAACATGTGGCAAGGTGTAATTTCTCATGGTGAAACTGATGAAGCTCAAAAAATATTGAGAAATATGAGAGATTTTGTTTTCAGAGCTGTTGGTAATACTGCCAATTTAAATACAACTGCTTCATTCAATCCTTTTCAGATTGTTCCTAATCCTAGCATAGGGCAATTTAAAATTATTCACGATAGCAATCTTTCAACTATTAAATCTATCGAAGTTTTTGATATGAGCGGTAAAAATATCTTAAGTTTAACTGATGCTGAAAGCCTTAACCATGAAATATTTATTCAAGAAAAAGGGTTGTATTTGGTTAAAATATTGGATGTTAACAATTCAAGTTACTTTCAAAAATTGATAGTGCAATAGGTTTTGAGAAAGACAGGAATTTATTTAATTTCATTTCTTGTTTTTACAGCTTGCCAAAAAGACCTTCCTCTCCAAAATGCGCAAGAGCTAAATGCTATTGTCATCCCTGAAGGTTTCCCAGAAATAGAATTTCCAGAAGACAATGTATTTACGCCAGAAAGATGGCAATTGGGTAAACTCTTGTTTTATGATAATCGATTATCGAGCAATAACAGCATCAATTGTGGTTCTTGTCATTTAATAGAAAAAGCGTTTAGTGATAATAAGGCATTCAGCCATGGGGTTGAAAACAGGCTTGGTACACGCAATTCTCCCACGCTTGCCAATGTTGCCTATCATCCTTATTTTACAAGAGAAGGTGGAGTAAAAACGCTCGAATCACAAATATTAGTACCAATTCAAGAACACAATGAATTTGATTTTAACATCATCGAAATCTCTAAAAGATTGTCAACAGATTCAAATTATCAGTTGATGAGCCACAAAGCCTACGGCAGGAAATTGGATTACTATGTTATTACCCGTGCAATTGCCAATTTTGAGAGAAGTATTATCAGTGGCAATAGTCGCTTTGACCAATGGCGTTATCAAAATAAAAAACATGTTTTAAAAGACATTGAATTTAAAGGTATGCAGTTGTTTTATAGTTCTAAAACGCATTGCAGTGAATGTCACAGCGGATTTGATTTTACCAATTATAAATTTGCTAATAATGGCTTATACAATACATACTCAGATATTGGCAGAAAAAGATTGACCCAACACGATAGCGATTTATCGGTTTTTAAAATACCAACCCTCAGAAACATTGAATTTACTGCGCCATATATGCACGATGGTTCTATCAAAACCTTGCAAGAAGTGGTTGATCACTATAATGCTGGCGGCAAAAGCCATCCCAATAAAAGTGCAAAAATTAAACCGCTAAATTTAAGCGATGACGAAAAACAACAATTATTATCCTTTTTAAAAACCCTTTCGGATGAATCTTTCATTCACAATCAAACTTTAAAACCATAGTATGAAAAATTCATTAATTTGTGTATGTCTATCATTATTATTGTTCTCTTGCAAAAAAGCCGAGAAAATTGTACCTGCGGAAGAAACTGTCACACATGATATAACGCCTTATGTTATTGATTACGGCAGATTTCCAATGTCGAACCTTGCCACAGACAATCCCTTAACAGAGCAGGGTGTGCTTTTGGGCAGAATGTTGTTTTACGACACAAAATTATCAGGCAATAACACACAATCTTGTGGAAGTTGTCATCTTCAAGCTTTTGCTTTCAACGATACTGCCACTTTATCTGTAGGAATCAAAGGATTGAAAGGCAAAAGAAACGCTATGAGTGTGTTTAACACCCTTTGGCACAACAGTGGCTTTTTTTGGGATGGAAGAGCCTCATTACTCAGACATCAGGCATTAATGCCCATTCAAGACGAGTTAGAAATGGATGAAACTTTAGAAAATGTAGTTGCAAAAATTACTGCTGAAAAAAACTATAAAGATCAATTTATCAGAGCATTTGGCAGCAATGAAATTACAGCAGAAAAAATAGGTTTAGCATTGGAGCAGTTTATGAATTCGATTGTTTCAAATCAATCCAAATACGATTTATTTTTAGATGGAAAAGCCACATTAACAGAAAGCGAAGAAAGAGGCAGGAAATTATATTTTTTAGAGTTTAATGCAGGTGTTCCATCTCAATCGGGGGCCGATTGTGCGCATTGTCATGGTGGATTTAATTTTGAAAACGATAGATACATGAATAATGGTTTAGACCAAAACCCAATTGATAAAGGCAGAGAAGATGTTACGGGTATGGCAGCAGATAGAGGTAAATTTAAAGTGCCAAGTTTAAGAAACATTGCACTGACGGCACCGTATATGCACGATGGCAGATTTAAAACCTTAGAGGAAGTTTTAGAACATTATAACAATGGAATTAAATCTTCACCAAGCCTCGACCCAGCTTTGCAACAAACCATTGCCACTGGCCTCAGTCTTACAGAACAAAACAAAGCCGATATAATTGCTTTCTTAAAAACATTAACTGACCAGAACCTAATCAGCAATAAAGCTTTTTCAAATCCGTTTTAGTGTAATTGTTTTAATTGTGAAGCATAAAATTAACCCATAAAAAAGGGCTGAATATTTATTTCAGTCCTTTTTTATGGGTTAAAAAGCTATGTAATTAGTGAACTGCGAAGAATGGGTATATAGCTATATAAGCTAAAGCTCCAGCCAAATATCCAATTAAAGCCAACCAAGATATTTTCTTTAAATACCAAATAAAGTCTATTTTTTCCATACCCATAACAGCTACACCAGCAGCAGAGCCGATAATCAAACAGCTTCCACCTGTTCCGGCAGAGTAGGCAATAAACTCCCATAATTTGCTATCCATTGGAAAGGTTTCTATAGAATACATTTTCATGGTTGCAGCCACAATAGGTACGTTATCAACAACTGCAGATAGTAAACCAATAGCTAGAGCTATTACGTCTTTATTGCCGATGGTGCTATCCATCCAAGATGCTAAATTGCCTAGTGTACCAATGCCTTGTAAAACTCCAATAGCTAATAAAATACCTAAGAAAAACAACACACTGGAAGTGTCAATTTTAGACAAAGCATGAATAGCACTGTATTGTTTTCTTTCTTCTTCTTCTTTGTCAATATGCAAAAGTTCAGATGCTATCCAAACTATGGCTAAACTAAATAGCATGCCTAAGTATGGAGGCAAATGGGTAATTGTTTTAAATGCTGGAACAAAAAGCAAGCCCCCTACACCCAAGCAAAGCATCAGTAAACTACCTTTTACTTTTTCTTCTTTTTCTGCTTTGTCATAATCATAAGCATCGCGTTTTACATCGCCTTTCATTTTAACACTGATAATTAATAATGGAACTATCATGCAGATTAAAGATGGAATTAATAGCGTTTTAATAATGTTTGCACTGCTAATTTGACCGCCTATCCAAAGCATGGTTGTAGTTACGTCTCCAATTGGCGACCACGCTCCACCTGCATTGGCTGCAATGATTACAATGCCTGCAAAAAACAAACGTTGTTCTTTGTCGTGAACTAGTTTTCTTAGCAAAGAAACCATAACAATGGCAGTAGTTAAATTATCTAATAATGCGGATAAGAAAAACGTTAATAAGGCTATAATCCAAAGTAATTTCCTTGAGTCTTTGGTTTTAATTCTATTGGTAATGATTTTGAAACCCTGATGAGCATCAATGAGTTCAACAATGGTCATAGCGCCTAACAAGAAAAAGAGAATTTGTGCAGAGGCTGATAGTTCATGACTCAATTCTAAGTTAATTTGACTGATGTCGTGGTGGTCTACAACAGCCCAAATTCCCCACATTAATGCAGCAATAATTAAAGCAGGTGCCGTTTTGTTAATGTGTAACGGATGTTCGAATGCTATCGCTAAATAGCCTAGAACGAAAATAATGATTAATAAAATTTCCATGGATGATTAAAATTGGGGCGAATATAAATGTTATTTTATAATTGCCTTAAAAAATAATTAAGCTTTTTTAAAAATAGGGACAGTGCTGCAAGGCTCGCCATACATGATAGATTTAGCCAAAGGTAAAAGTTTATCTGTTAGCTGAACATATACATTGGGATGGATAGGCAATTCGCCACAACCTTTGATGACAATTCTTTGACCCTCATAATCCTGAAAAGGCAGTTGATTGATTTCGTTTAATAATATGGTATTTATCAGTTCCTCTTTGCTGCCAAAAATATAAAGTTTAGCTCTGTTATTGAGTTGAGTTGACATCAACATATATGCCCAAGTAGGTACAATAGCATCTGAACTGCAAATAATGTGAACATATTTATCTGTGTATTGCTCCCAATCGTTGGATTTGATGTAATCTCTAAATTCTTTTTCTTTGAGCATCAAACCCATGTAAAGAACTTCTTTGATATCAATGGTTTCAATGGATTTTTCAAGCATCAATTCATCTAGATTGATGGTAATAAGTCCGCTTTTTGCAACTTTGTTTTCAATAATTTCCATAACTACTTAATTGATGATACAAAATTAAGCTTTATTGACAATTATAGAATATCTTTTATTGATGAAGTTATCAATGAAAAATAAAAATCATTACTTTTGCAAGAATTCGATACTCTTGATATTTTAATGAAACCAAGCCAAATTTTAGCATTTCTATTTTTTAGTTTATTCAGTTTAGCTGCTGTGTCAACTTTTTTAGATAAGAATAATGTTAAAATAGGCGGTATAGAATTAGTTAAGATTGAAGAGTCACAAATTCAAAATGAACTTATCAAACAAGATTCAACAGAAATTTTTAAAAAGCAACAACTTATAAATGATTCAATTTTAATAGCTAAGAAGAAAGACGAATTATATAGAAAGCCTTCTAAATCTTTCCAAGATACTTTAACATTGCTCGAAATTGAATCTTTGGAGAGTCCAGCCAAGTTTTATTATTCAGAGAATAGTCAAGTAATGAATCAATTGTTTGATGCTTTAGAACAAACCAAAAGAGACAATACGGTTTTTAGAATTTTGCATTATGGAGATTCTCAAATAGAGATGGATAGAATCAGTAGTTATATTAGAGAACAACTACAGAAGAGTTATGGTGGAAGTGGCATGGGGCTTTTGCCAGCCATGGAAATCACACCTAAATATACTGTTGCCATTCAATCCACAGGTTCCTGGACAAGGAAATTAACTTTTGGAAGCAAGGATTTTAGATCTAAACACAATAGGTATGGTCCAATGGCATACTTTTCAAGATTAGACTCTGAAAAGGGAAAAGTGTTTATAACCGCGAGAGATAATACAAGTTTTAAAAATAAAAATTTCAAACAATGTAAAATATTGATTGGTGCAAATAGTAATCCTTTAGAAATTAATTTTACATCAGGCAAAACTTTGAGTTTGTCGCGAATTATTCAACCTAGTTCTATTGAACAACTTATTGTTTTTGAGTCTGACACTGTGGATTTTAATGGCAAAGTGGAGTTGGAGTTTAAAGGCATTGGAGCCGAAGTGCTTGGTATAGCTTTGGATGGAAATTCTGGTGTGAGCGTAGATAATATTCCAATGCGTGGTTGTTCTGGTTTGATGTTTAAGTATATTAATTCAGAAACATTAAGAAGAACCTATCAGAATTTAGGTGTTAAGATGTTGATTTTACAATTTGGAGGAAATGCATTGCCAGGTATGACATTAAAATCCAGCGCTGATTATTATGGAAAAAGGTTTTATGAAGAGATTATGTATTTAAAATCGATTAATCCTGATTTATTGATATTTGTAATCGGACCTGCTGACATGTCAGTAAAACAGGATGGGGTTCTTCAAACTCACATACAGTTAGAAAATTTACGTGATGCTATGAAAGCAGCAACTATTAAATCAGGTGGTGTTTTTTGGGATATGTATGAGGCGATGGGAGGCAAAGGAAGTATGATAAAATGGGTGCAATCCAAACCATCATTGGGTTCTCCAGATTATATTCATTTTACACAAAATGGAGCCAACAAAATATCAAAAATTTTTTATCAATCATTGATGAAAGAGTATGAAATGTATAAATTAAGAAAACAAGTCAATTGAGTAATAACATAAAAAAGTATATCATTTTAACAAATTTGTTGTTTGCTTGCTTCCTTAAAGCGCAAGATTTTCCAATTGAAATAGAAAAGTATCCTTTTGTGAATTACAACATTAACAAGGTTTCATTTTTTAGTGACAGCATAGAATTTTATGGATTTTATAGAAAATTAGATAAGTTAATTAGTCAAGGCAGTGGTAAAATAAACATCCTTCATTTTGGAGGCTCACACGTTCAAGCTGATATATGGACATCTCAGATGAGAGATAATTTTAATTGGTTTTTAAATCAAAAAGTAGCAGCACGAGGGTGGGTTTATCCATTTAAAATGGGGATTTCAAAAAATAATAATCCTTCAAATTATCAGTTTGATTTTAATGGAAAATGGGATGGTTGTAGGGCTGTGAATACTTCATGCATTGGAGATATTGGAATGAATGCATTGCAAACTGTCACATACGATTCAAATGCCCGATTTTCTCTAACATCTTATTCTTCATCAAACATACAGTACGCTTTTGATAGGGTAAAAGTGTTTTATCTGCAACATCATCAAAGTTTTGAAGTGGATTTAGATTCAAATTATGTAGCCAAACAAATTATTGTCAATCAACAACAAGGCTATGTTGAATTTATTTTTGATAAAATGATGACAAATGTTGGATTTAAATTAGTAAAAAAAGACACATTGCAAAATAGTTTTACACTATTTGGTTTGTTTTGTGATTTGGATGCTCCTGGGATTAATTACAACGCAATTGGTGCTAATGGAGCTTCAGTTCCAACCTTTCTTAAATGTCTGTCTATGGAGCAGCAGATTAGGGCAATACAGCCAGATTTGGTTGTTTTTTCAGTTGGAATAAATGATGCATTCGCACCAGGATTTTGCCCTTCTTGTTATGAAAATAATTACAATGAATGGATTAAAATTATCAAAAGGGCATCACCAAATACAGCCATTCTTTTTACGACCAATACAGATAGTTATAAAAGAACAAAAAAAGGAAAATATTATCAAAATCAAACGGGATTAGATGTAAAGATGGCTATGGAAAATTTATCTAGAAAACATAGAGCAGGGGTATGGGATTTGTTCTCAGTTATGGGAGGATTAGGGAGTATGGAATTTTGGGTAAGGCAAAATTTGGCGGCTAAAGATCGTGTGCATCTTTCAGGATTAGGATATAAATTTTTAGGAAATTTAATGTTTAATGCTTTGATTTGTAATTACGAAGCATATTTAAGAACACCCATCTCGAGAATTAAACATGATTGATTATATTTTAGAAATACTTAAATCTTTTCTTGTGTTCTCTGAAACACGTCCTATTATTTTTACGGATACTGTGTTTTGGGTCTTTTTTGCAATTGTTTATGGAGTTTTCACTCTCATTTACAAACAATTTAACCTTAAGAATTTGTTTCTATTTTTAGTAAGTATTTTCTTTTACTACAAAACAAGCGGTTTGTTTTTTGGTTTGTTGCTCTTTACTATTACCAATGATTTTTTCATTGCTCAGTGGATAGAAGCATCAAATGCTAATTTTAAGCGCAAATTATTATTGGGGTGGAGTGTATTTATCAATTTAGGATTGCTTTGTTATTTTAAATACGCCTATTTTTTCACAGATTCTTATAATCAGATTTTTCATACGCAATATGAAGCTTTTAATATTTTAGCTCATTGGGCTAATGGCTTTACAAATTCTCAAACATTTGGTATTGATAGAATTATTTTGCCAGTGGGAATTTCTTTTTATACGTTCCAAACTTTGAGTTATACTGTTGATGTTTTTAGAAAAAAATTAACACCATGCAAGAGTTTTTTTGATTTTGGATTCTATGTATCATTTTTTCCTCAGCTAGTTGCTGGCCCAATTGTTAGAGCTAAAGATTTTATACCACAAATAAGACAACCATTTAGTTTAACCAAATATCAATTTGGTTTAGCTGTTTTTATGATTTTAAATGGGTTAATGAAAAAAATGGTTGTTGGCGATTACATCGCTGTAAATTTTATTGATAAAGTTTATGCCAATCCATTGTTATATACAGGTATGGAGAATATGCTTGCAGTTTTGGCTTATTCTCTTCAAGTTTATTTAGATTTTTCTGGATACACGGATATAGCAATTGGCATTGCTTTACTAATGGGTTATCGTTTAAATACCAATTTCAATTCTCCTTATAAAGCTTTAAATACAGCAGAGTTTTGGAAAAGATGGCATATCTCGCTTTCCACTTGGTTGCAAGATTATTTATATTTCCCATTAGGAGGAAATAGAAAAGGGACTATTGCTTCTTATATTATCATTTCTGTTTTAGCAGTTTTTATTTCTTTTATGCTAAATTCGGTTTGGATAATTTGGCTGCTAGCTTCGTTGGCTTTTGTTTTATTTGCATTAACTTTAATCTCAAAAGAAATTAAAAAAGCAGTGAATACGAATATCAATTTGATGATAACAATGCTTTTGGGCGGATTGTGGCATGGCGCAACACTTAATTTTATGATTTGGGGGGGATTAAATGGCTTAGGTTTGATGGTTTATAAATTTTGGAGAAAAATAAGTCCTTACGAAAAAATGAAAACATTGCCTGTTCGTTTTTGGAAAATATTTATCACGTTTTCTTTTATATCTTTAACCAGAATATTTTTCAGAGCTGAGGATATGAATCAAGCCAATGAAGTTATTTATAAAATTTGGAACGATTTAGATTGGACTTTTTTGCCAAAAATTGTGATTGGTTACAAGGAGGTTTTTCTATTAATGACAATTGGATTTATAGTTCATTGGTTGCCCAAAAAGCAAAAATGGGAGTACAAAAAATTTTTTATAAAATCTCCCGTTTGGTTCAAAGTTGTAGTTGTTGTTGTTTCTATGATTTTAATTCAACTGACAAAATCGTCAGAAATAAAGCCGTTTATCTATTTTCAGTTTTAATTATCTATGAAAATAAGATACATCAGTCATGGTTTGTTTAAAACAGGAGGTTATCGGCATGAAATGGTTTTATACAATGCATTGATAGAGTATTTTAAACCTCAAATAATATCACATAAAGTTTATAGAATAGAAAAGGAGTTTAAGAGTCTCTTGGGTTATCTTTATTTGTTGATTTGGTCTTTTTTTAAATCTAATGCCAATATAAATGTAGTTGTTGCTAGGTCTGCTTTTTCTGCTATTATGAGAAATTGGTTTAATCAAAAAGAAGTTTGGATAGTTCTACATAATTATGATGAAAATGATAATAAGTCAGGCTTTTATAACTTTTATTTTCAGGTTTTATGGCGTATTTTAAGTAAAATTAAACACAATCGTTTTAAGGTTATTGCAGTTTCGCCTTATTGGGTAAAGTTTTTCAAAAACGAAAAAGGAATCAAGCCTGTATATTTATTCCCGAATCTTTTTGATACAACTTTTTATAATGATTTTAGAGTTAAACAAAAGAATAAATGGGTTCATTTAGGGCAATTTAGTTCTAAAAATGATCCACAAATTTTTGCACTTGCCAGACAATTAACACAAATAGGTTATTACTGTTATTTTAGTACTTTAGATCAAAAACAAGCTCAATCACACAATGGTCAATTTGAAATTATTTGTTTCTTTAATTTTGAAGACTATTTAAATCAAATGGCAATGTCATCTTGCACGTTGGCATTGTCGTCTGTTAAAGAAGGTTGGAATAGGGTTGCTCATGAGAGCATGTTGGTAGGTACCCCTGTTATAGGTTATAAAAAAGCAGGCTTGGGAGATTTGATTCGAGAAAGTCAAAGTGTAGACGTTAAAAATATTGATGAAGCTTTTACCTGTATTTTAAATAGCTTATGGGTATTACCGTCAGATGATTTTGTTTTAAAATATGATTTAAGTAAAGCTCCAAATTATATTAAAGATATATGCTCAAACCATTAGTTTCTATATTAATCCCAGTTTATAATGGTTTTGAAACTATTGAAAAGGCTATTCAGAGTTGTATAATTCAAACTTATTCAAATTTTGAATTATTGATTTATAATGATGGCAGTAAAGATAATACGAAGCAGATAATTCAGAAGTTTTACGATTCGCGTATTGTTTTTATAGATTCAACAACAAATCAAGGCATTGTTTTTTCTAGGAATCAATTATTGAAAATAGCCAAAGGTGATTTTATAGCTTGGTTAGATGCTGATGATTGTATGATGCCAAATAGATTGGAAAAACAATTGTCTTTTTTTGATGAAAATTCACACATTGATATTTGTGGGTCTTGGATGTATGTAAAGAATTCTCATAATGAAAGTTTACAGATTGCTAAAACAATTTGTGATACAGATTTAATTAAAACAGCACTTTGGTTTAAAAATTACATCTTTCAACCTACAATCATGAGTCGGAATTTTTATATGAAAGAAAATATTTTTTATAATGAAAGATTTAATAACGTAGCCGAAGATTATGCATTATGGATAGATTTGATGAATCAGAAAAATTTTGCCAATATTTCTGAACCTTTAATTATTTATAATCAATTGAATCAAGAAGATTTTTTCAAGAAACAAATAAAATTAAATTTGGAAGATAAATTGAAGTTAATTTGGGAAGAAAAATGGCAACTTTTAACAACTCCAATCAATCTAAAAGAAAGACGTTTGTTCGAAATCTTTGTTTACAAGAATGAAAAACTCAAATTAAATGAAATAAAAAATTTATTGAATGTTTTGAGTATTTTTAATGAAAGTTTTAATCAATCAAATTACGCAAAATTAATGATAGCATATCATAAGTGTCGAATTTTTAGAAATGCTTTTTTTATGGGTAAATTATTACATATTAAACTTCTATTATCTTTTAGATATTATTACCATTTTAAAAAAGTATTTCTAGTAAAATAAGCTTTTAAGAAAATTGCTTAAATGCCAACTCAGCAATAGTATTGCCAATAGACAAAGAACTTGTTGCAGCTGGGCTAGGTGCATTTAAAACATGTATTTGTCCAGGAAGTTCTTTGATGTAAAAATCATCAATTAGACCTCCGTTTTTATCGCATGCTTGTGCTCTAACTCCTGCACCTCCCTGTTTTAGATCTTGAGGTTGTATGGATGGCATAAGTTTTTGTAAAGCAATTGTAAAAGCTTTTTTGCTAAAAGAGCGATACATTTCGCCTATTCCTGTTTTCCAATATTTAATTGCTACTTTTTGAAAACCTTTCCAAGTCAATGTTTCAAAAAGTTCTTTTATGTTAATTTGAGATTTTGTGTAACCTTCTCTTTGAAATGCTAGCACGGCATTAGGTCCTGCTTCTATTTCACCATCAATTCTTCTGGTAAAATGAACGCCAAGAAAAGGGAAGTTTGGATCGGGCACAGGGTAAATAAGATTGTTTACCAAATGTCTTTTATTGTTGTTTAAAGAGTAGTATTCGCCTCTAAATGGCACAATTTTGACTTCTAAGTCTGGAATAGTTAAAGATGCTATTTTATCTGAATATAAACCTGCACAATTGATAACTAATTTGGTTTGTAAATCAAAACGACTGGTTTTGATATAAATTAAATCATTCTTTTTTGAGATTTTGACAACTTTTGTATTTAAGACCAATTCTCCACCATTTTTCTGAAATATTTCACTGTATTTGTTAGCAACTACTTTGTAATCTACAATACCAGTTTGTGGCACAAAAATTCCTTTTACACCATTGGTATATGGTTCAATTTCTTTTATTTCCTTTTCATCAATATATTTTAAACCAGTTAACCCATTTTCTATGCCTCGATTATAAATATTGGTTAAGGCAGGTATTTCAGCTTCGGATGTTGCAACTATGATTTTACCACACATATCGATGGGTATGTTATTCTCCTTGCAAAAATTTATCATTAAATGATAGCCTTCTATGCAGTTTTTTGCTTTCAAGCTTCCTGGTTTGTAATATATACCACTGTGAATTACCCCGCTATTATTGCCAGTTTGATGGGCTGCTACTTTATTTTCTTTTTCAATGACAATAATTTTTAATTCTGGTCTTTTTTGATTGATTTGTAGAGCTGTTGCTAATCCAACTATTCCAGCTCCTACTATGGCAATGTCGTAATCCATTTTATTGATTTATATTGATTTGTTTTCTAATGAATCTATTTTTTGTTGTAATTGTTCAATTATTTTGTTTTTTCTTTTTGCGTCTTTATACGAACTAAAAAATGCCATAAGCCCGAAAAGTAAACCGATGGTAAAACAAAGTAAAAATAAAATTACTAAGGGGGCATTAATCTCCCAAAAAAATACCTTAACAATGGTGTTGTTGCTGTTTTGAAGAGCAAATATCACAACCAAAATAATTGGAATGAAACTAAGTACAATTTTAATTGGATTCTTTTGGTTGATATTTTCTTGCATGCTGCGAAGTTAAGAAATTATCTATAAATTGGATAATACTATAAAATTCGAACATGTTTTCGATTTTTTATAGTTCTATAATTTGCTTTTTACTTAAATTATTTGTGAAACTATCAGAGTTGCTTGTTAAAATTATTTGTGTATCACCTTTAAGAGTGATTAAAATTTCGTTTAGTAAATTTTGCCAATTTGGATGAATCCCAATTTCGGGCTCATCAATCAATAATATACCTGAGTCAGGTTTAACAATTTCTTTTAAGAAAACAAGTTGAATGATAATTGCAATGATGTGGCATTCACCATCTGATAATTCAAAAATACTACCTTTTTTATTATTTAAATGTTCAATCAGTATTTCGCCATTAGATGATATTGCAAGCTTTCTATTTAGTTTTTCTAGAAAATTATTGGTATATTTGATTATTTCATCAATAGGTTCATAGAATTTCTTTTTTTCATTTTTAAAAGCCAAATTAAATTGAATCATTTGGTTGAATCTTTTTAACTGCGGCTGATTGTAAAGCCATTGTTGATATAAAATGAGATTTTCAGAATCTAATGATTTTTTCTTTTTACTTCTCTCGTTTTCTAAAACTTTGTTTTGTATGCCTTCAAGTTGATTGAAAAAATTATTAACATGGTCAATAAAACCTTGTAGATTTAAGTTTTCAAATGCTTCTAATGCTTGTTCTCTTTTGTGTTTTAATGCTTCGTGGTCCTCAATAAATTCTAATTCTTGATCTTTAAAAAAATCAAAAGAGTTTAAAATTAAATTGTTTTTAAATTCTTGATTTATAATAGGCTTCTTAGCCTCTAGCATTAAGCAATTTTTTTCTATATGTTGAACTAAAATATACAAAGAGTCTTGTGCATTTCTTAGTGCATTGTACATACTGTGTTCTTTAGGGAAATTCTTATAAAGTCTGTTTAGTATATATTGATTTTTGTTGATTAGAGAATTTTCGCCACAAAATAAAGATCTATTGGTATCGATATAAAAAGGCGTGTTTAATTGCTTTATTTTTCTTATAACTTCTTGTGTTTCAAATAGATTTTTTGATTCATCCCATTTGATGTCATTTTCGTTTTGTTTGGTGAGTTTGCCAATTATTGGATTCTGATTTTGATGAATAAGAAAGATGTTGCAATTATTATCATCTTGTTTTTCGTATATGATTTGAAATGTTTTGCCTGAAGAAAGTAATCCATTTATCTCAATTCTATCAAATAAAATGTTGTTTAATGTTTTGTAACTAGGAGATAAAAAAGAGTTAATAGTTTTTAAGAGAGTTGTTTTTCCACTTCCATTTTCTCCCTTAATAACACTTAAGCTATTGTTGAAATGAATATCATAGTTTAAAAAACCATGAATATTTGCGGCTTTAAAGTTCTCCAATTTCATAATTCAAAGTATAGTATTAAATACTCATTTGTAACTTAGTTAGTTGGGCAAAAATAAGTAAAAATACTTATTTAGCAAGAAATTTTTAAAAAAAGTGAATAAGCAAAAGAAGTCAGCTGTGTTAAATTTTTGATTTAAGCAACAAAATAGCTGTATAGACTTTCAATTAAGTCATTCTTTGATAGTCGAATTACTCTAAAACTACTTGGATTGTATGCCCTAAAATTTGTTTTAATAGAATATTTTTAGATAAATATGGTTGAGGTAATTGATATTCATCTTTTGAATTATAAATAGTTAATAAAACGCAGTTTTCATTTTTTGTCACATTAAAATCATGACTTAATTCTGAAATCAAATCATTGATTTTGTTTTCTTTTGAATCGCAGCAAGCCGAAAAACTGATCGCTGAATTTTGCATCACGTTGATTCTTACTTTGTGTTTGGCAAATATTTCAAAGATATTACTTAAATTGTCTTCAGCAATAAAAGAAAAATTACGAGTTGAAATAGAAATTAATGTTTGTTGTTCTTTGATAATATAACATTCATTATGTAAACTACCTGATTCATTATTTACGGTAGTTCCTTTGTCATTTGTATTTAAAAACGAATTGACATACAAACTAATGTTTTTGCTTTTTAAAGGTTGTATCGTTTTAGGATGAATGACAGATGCTCCATAGTATGCCAATTCAATTGCCTGATTATAGTTTATGGTGTCTAGTTTTATGGCGTCATCAAATCTTTTTGGGTCTGCATTCATAACACCAGCAACATCTTTCCATATAGTTACATCTTGAGCATCTAAACAATAAGCAAATATTGCTGCGCTATAATCAGAGCCTTCTCTTCCAAGAGTTGTTGTATTGTTTTTGTCATCTCTTCCTATAAAACCTTGAGTTATTACAATGCTTCTATCTATAAATGGTTTGAGTATTCTATTAATAGTTTCAAATGTTTCTTCCCATTTAACACTAGCTTCTCTGAAATTATTGTCGGTTTGTATAAAATTTCGAGCGTCTACCCATTTAGATTTAATATTAATGCTGTGAAGATAATCGCTAACTATCTTTGTAGACAACAATTCTCCATAACAAACTATGCCATCATACATTTCATCATATGTCACCTCGTTGTATTTTTTCTCAACTAAACATTCCAATTCAAGAAATAAATCCTCTAAATCCGAGAAAATATGGTGTTTGCGGTCGTCAATTAGTGATTCGGCAATTTCAAAATGAAATGCTTTTAATTCGGAAATTATACTTTGTTTTAATACCTGATTATTTGACCAAAATGCGTCTACTAATTCCTCTAGCTTATTGGTGGATTTTCCCATTGCGGATATTACAACCAATAGTTTATCAGAAGAAAACTGTGCAATAATATTGCCTACATTTTTTACTGCTTCAGCATTTTTAACAGATGCGCCACCAAATTTAAAGACTTTCATGGATTTATTTTACCTTTGCAAAGGTAATTATAGAAAGCATGAAAAAAAATAGTATAACAACATTAAATCAATTTATAAGCGATCAACAAAGTCATTTCCCATTTGTACAGGGTAGTTTGTCTAGGATTTTCAGGGATTTGCAATTGGGGGCAAAAATGATAAATAGAGATGTTAGACAAGCTGGTTTGATTGATATCTTGGGCGATTTTGGAAATACAAATGTTCAAGGTGAGGAACAAAAAAAATTAGATGTTATCTCCAACGAAGTTTTTATAAAGCTATTAGAAATGAGTGGTGATTGCGTATGTATATTGTCTGAAGAATCAGAAGATATTCATTGGTGTGAAGGTGCAGATAATGCTAAGTATATTTTGGCAATGGATCCCTTGGACGGGTCATCTAATATAGATGTTAATGCACCTATTGGAAGTATTTTTTCTATCTATAAAAGATTGTCGATGGATAAACCTGTTACAATGGAAGATGTTTTACAAACGGGTAATCAACAAGTGGCTGCAGGTTATGTTATTTATGGTGCTGCTACCATGTTTGTTTATACCACAGGAAGTGGTGTTTTTGGTTTTACTTTAGATGATTCTATTCAAGAATTTTGCATGTCGCATCCCAACATTAAAATACCTCAAAATGGTAATATCTTTTCTGTAAATGAAGGCAATTATACGGAATTTCCAATTGGATATAAATCGTACATTGATTGGTGTAAGACATCAGGCGATAACAAAAAAATATATTCTGCTAGATACATTGGTTCTTTGATTGCAGATTTTCACAGAAATTTATTAAAGGGAGGAATTTATTTATATCCTCCAACCAATAAAGCCCCAAATGGTAAACTTAGATTGTTATATGAATGTAATCCAATGGCATTTTTAATAGAGCAAGCTGGAGGTAAAGCAACGAATGGAAATATCCGAATTATGGATATTCAACCAACAGAACTCCATCAGAGAACGCCATTGATAATAGGTAGTGAAAATATGGTTAGTTTAATGCACGAAATGTTGTAGGAGGAAATTGATTTTTTTTTAATTGTATTTATAGGTATTCAAGCTTTTGTATTGAAAGAGTGTGTTAATCTTGTGCAAAACCAATATTATTATTCCATTATCTTTGCATTTTTTAATTTTAAAATAATTGATCTATTATGAATAATCATGAACCAAAAGGTATTCTGATACCTGTGGGGGGGGCTGAGGATAAGGGAACTGATTTGGAGTTAGGAATCATATCCAGAAATAATTTGAATTTTATGGAAATTGGTATTCTAAAAAGCATTGTGAATGTAATTGGAAGAGATGATGCAAGAATTGAGGTTGTTACAACTGCCTCTCAAATCCCAGACGAAGTAGGTGAAAATTATATAGATGCATTTGCTAAATTGGGTTGTCTAAATGTTGGTCACATGAAAATAAGGAATCGAGAAGATGCTATGCAAATGGAGTATTTTAAAAGATTGCAAACTTGTGATGCTTTGATGTTTAGTGGGGGCAACCAATTGCGACTAACTTCGATTTTTGGAGGCACGGAATTTTTAGAATTGTTGATTCAAAGATATTGGAATGAGCCATTTGTAATTGCAGGTACGAGTGCAGGAGCAATGGCAATGAGTAATACAATGATTTATCAGGGTAACGCTAGTAATGCTCATTTAAAAGGGGAGGTTAAAATTACAACAGGTTTAGCTTTTGTCAAAGATGTTATTATTGATTCTCATTTTAATAAAAGGGGGCGTTTCCCAAGGTTAGCTCAGGCTGTGGCGTCAAACCCTTCGGCAATTGGAATAGGATTAGGCGAAGATACAGGTGTAATTATAACAAAAGGTTATGAAATGGAAGCCATTGGAAGTGGAGCTGTTGTTATTATAGATGGCAGACACATCAAACATAATAATATTGCTGATATTGAAGAAGGAACACCCATATCAATAGAAAACATTATTGTTCATATCATGGAAAAAGGAAATAAATACAATTCGAAAACCAAAGTTTTTGAAGCGGCTAATGTAAATGTTGTGGAATAAGTTTACTTTATTTCAGTAATATAAATCTCATAAGACTCTAAGTAGTCGGCTTTGCCTCTAGCCTTAGCCACTTGATGTACTGCATTGTTTTTCCATTCCTCTATAGCTTCTTTACTTTCCCAAAATGATACTGAAACACCATTTTTATCTAAATTCCTTGCAGATACTTCTTTTATAAATCCATTAATACTCAGAGCTTCGTTATATGTAAGTTCATTCAAATCTTTAAATCCATTTGCTTCAGGATTTAGTTTTGAAATAAAAATAACGGCATAATTGCCTTTTTTTGGCTTTTCTTGTCCCATAGATTATTTTTTTAAGTAATTCTATCTTTTTGAGGTTTTAGCGGTGCAAATTTAATCGATTTTTTTAATTTACAAATATTAGTTTTATCGTATGGTTTTATGTTAAATTTATATAATTAGTTTAAATGTACCTTTTAAATAAAAAAACTTACCATTTAAGGCTTTAATTTTTATAAGGTATAAATAAATTCCCTCCAAACAAGGCTGGTTTTTGTAGTCTCCGTTCCATTTTGGTTCTAAATCTTCTTTGTCAAATATTTTTTCTCCCCATCGGTTATAGATCTGCAAATTGATTTATTTTAAATTCTCTCCTTTCACTTTAAATGTTTTATTTAAGTTTAGGCTAAATGAACTGGGAATATAGAAAATAATGATTGAAAAAATTATTAAGTTTGCTGCGATGTCTGTGGTAACTTTTATTGCCAAATTTTTTGTTTGGTCTTTTGTTTTCAGAATACTTAAAAAAATCATAATGTGGTTTTTAATTATAAGTATAGGAATGGTTCTGCTTTATAAGTTTCTTCCTGTTCCTTATACGTTTTTTATGTTTCAAAGATGTTTGGTTCAAAAATCTAATGGCGAAGACATGAAATTAATAAAAGAATGGGTTTCTAAAGATGAAATTTCAAACTATGTTGAATTGGCCGTTGTTTGTGCGGAAGATCAAAATTATTTGAAACACAATGGATTTGATTTCGGTGCTATAAAAAAAGCCATAGATTACAACGAAAAAATGGAAGCTAAAGGAAAATCAAAAAGAAGAGGAGCTAGCACTATTAGTCAACAAACTGCAAAAAATGTTTTTTTATGGCATGGTCGGAGTTGGATAAGAAAAGGATTTGAAGTGTATTTTACTTTTTTGATAGAAACCTTATGGAGCAAGGAAAGAATTATGGAAGTTTATTTGAATGTGATAGAACTAGGCAATGGTGTTTATGGGGTTGAAGCTGCCTCTCAAGAATATTTAAAAAAATCTGCGGCAAGATTAACAGCAAGTGATGCAGCATTAATAGCAGTTGTGTTACCCAATCCAAGAAAATTCTCGATAGCCAACCCAAGTGCTTACACAAGGAAAAGACAAAGTTGGTGTCTTAGGCAAATGCGATATTGGGGAATGAAATTGGATTATGACAAAAATTATGATTCCTCAAAAAATACAGACAATGAAGAATGAAATTTTCATTAAAAACATATACTTTTGCATTTTAAATGAAATATAAACGCATACTCCTCAAACTAAGTGGTGAAGCCTTAATGGGTGATCAACAATATGGTATCGACCCCAAAATATTAGAACAATATGCTTCAGAAATCAAAGAAGTTCAATTAATGGGAGTAGAGGTAGCAATAGTTATTGGAGGTGGCAATATCTTTAGAGGCGTTCAAGGGGTTCAAGGCGGCTTAGTAGATAGAGCTCAAGGAGATTATATGGGCATGTTGGCGACTGTTATTAATGCTATGGCGTTACAAGGTGCATTAGAGAAAATTGAAGTTAAAACCCGTTTGTTATCGGCTATTAAAATGGAACAAATTTGTGAACCATTTATTCGCAGAAGAGCCATGAGGCACTTAGAAAAAGGGCGTGTTGTAATTTTTGGTGCGGGTACTGGTAACCCATATTTTACTACCGATACAGCTGCCTCTCTTAGAGCAGTTGAAATTGAGGCTGATTTGATACTAAAAGGCACAAGAGTGGATGGTGTATACAGTGCCGACCCCGAAAAACACACCGATGCAACCAAATTTGATCATATCTCATTCAGCGAAGTGTATGAAAGAGGCTTAAGCATCATGGATTTAACAGCAATTACATTGTGTCAAGAAAATAAATTGCCAATTTTAGTGTTTGATATGAATAAACATGGCAATTTAAAAAGACTGATGCTGGGTGACCAAGTAGGCACTTTGGTTAGTTAATTTCTTTTACAGTCATTTATTATTTACTACTTTTTTAAAAAAATAGTAAATAACAGAAAGTAATATAAATAGGCTTGATAGACTCAATAACACCATGCCAATTTGACCCATCAATTCAGAATGATTTTTATTAATATCTTCTTGTGAACCATAATCCAATATCAATCCGTGTTTAATCCATAAAAAAGCACCAAAACCTAAAGCAAACAAACATACAATACCTGCAATTATTCCATTCTTATTATTTTTAAATAAAAAATTTCTACTCAATTCTATTAACAGAAATATACTCACAACAATTGCTATCCCTAACTCTAGTATTAAAGGCATCATTTTGATTTAAAACATTCCGTTAATTAAATCATCAAGTGTTGCACCATGAATATATTCTGAGATATTATAGTTAGAAAGAACTGATGCAATAGCATCTTTGTTATGTTTGTTTTTAACAAGAGCTTGCTCAATTTCTTCGATATTTCTTGCATTAAAAAAATCGCCATAAATTTTAACTTCTTCAATGATTCCCTTTTCAACATATAAAAACACTTCGACAAATCCACCCAAAGTTTTGCTTGTTTTTTTAAAAGTGTATTTAGGAGAATAGCCAAAATTCCATTCCCAGGTTTTGTATTTTTCGTCTGCCAATTTGTTTATTTCAAACATATCAAGAGTTGAATATTCATAGAATTTTACATCTTCATATTTATTTGCCATGTAACTTATTACCATTTTATAAAACTCATCTACACTAATTTCATATTTTAAATGTGAACTGATATTTGTAACTCTACTTCTAACAGATTTTACGGCTTTATCTTCGAATTTAAGAGGATTAACTTTTAAAGCAGCTGATAAGTCAGCAATTTTGCTTGCAAATAACAAGGTGCCATGATGGAGTGTTCTTTTCTTCTGATGATAAATATGTTCAGCATTACCACTAAATTTTTGACCTTCAATTAATAAATCATTGCGACCACTAAATTCTGCGTGTACGTCCAGTTGTTTAAGAGCTTCTATAATTGGTGTAGTGAAATATTTAAAATCTATTTTAACCTCATCACCATCTTTAGCATTTGTAATAAATGTAAAATTCAAATTGCCCAAATCATGAAAAACAGTGCCTCCACCAGATAAACGTCTTATTACTTTAACTTCATTTTTTTGAACATAATCCAAATTAATTTCTGCCAAGGCATTTTGATGTTTGCCTACAATAATGGCATTGTCATTTCGCCAAAGTGTGAAAATGTCTTCATCAAAGTTTTTTAATAAATATTCCTCTGCGGCTAAATTGAAATAAGGATCGGTCGATAAATTTTGAATGATGAGCATAAATATTACAATTTGCAAAACTATCATTTAAATTAGTTGTTACATAACTTTATCTCTAAGTAAAAAAGATAACAAAAAATTAATTTAATAAAACTAATCCCCTTATTTTTGCAGAATAATGATGCATTTTGAATTATCAGAAGAACAAATTGCGGTGCAACAAGCCGCTAGAGATTTTGCTCAAACAGAGCTATTACCAGGTGTAATTGAAAGAGATAACAATCAAGAATTTCCAGAAGCTCAAATCAGAAAATTAGGCGAATTGGGCTTTCTAGGTATGATGGTTGATCCAAAATATGGTGGAAGTGGTATGGATTCAATTAGCTACGTATTAGCTATGGAAGAATTAAGTAAAGTAGATGCTTCTGCCTCTGTAGTTGTTTCAGTAAATAATTCATTGGTTTGTTGGGGATTAGAAACATTTGGTAATGAAGAACAAAAACAAAAATATTTAGTGCCTCTAGCCCAAGGTAAAGTACATGGCGCTTTTTGCTTAAGCGAACCCGAAGCTGGTAGTGATGCCACTTCTCAAAGAACTACAGCTGTTGATATGGGGGATTATTATTTATTAAATGGCACCAAAAACTGGATTACAAATGGTAAATCAGCAACCTATTATATTGTTATTGCTCAAACCAATGTTGAAGCAGGTCATAAAGGCATCAATGCATTCATCATTGAAAGAGGCATGGAAGGTTTTGTTGTTGGGAAAAAAGAAGACAAAATGGGAATCAGAGGTAGTGACACACACTCATTGATGTTTACGGATGTTAAAGTACCAAAAGCAAATAGAATTGGTGAAGATGGATTTGGATTCAAATTTGCTATGAAAACTTTGACAGGTGGACGTATTGGTATTGCTGCTCAAGCTCTTGGTATTGCCAGTGGAGCTTATGAATTAGCCTTGCAATATTCCAAAGAAAGAAAAGCTTTTGGAACAGAAATTAAAAATCACCAAGCCATTCAGTTTAAATTAGCGGATATGGCTACTGAAATTGAAGCAGCTAGATTATTGTGCTTAAAAGCGGCTTGGTTAAAAGATAATGATTTAGATTATGGCAGAGCTAGTAGTATGGCTAAATTGTTTGCTAGCGAAGTAGCTATGAAAACTACAACTGAAGCAGTTCAGGTTCATGGCGGATACGGTTATGTCAAAGAATACCATGTAGAGCGTTTAATGCGTGATGCTAAAATTACTCAAATATATGAAGGCACTAGCGAAGTGCAACGCGTTGTAATTTCTAGAGATATTTTAAAGTAAACTTAATAACTTTATTCACTAGACAGCCTGTTCTTTAAAAGTTCAGGCTGTTTTTGTTTGTTATAAACAAATATATCAATCCAGTCTTTGATGATTTCAGAAACATTGCTTTCCACAATTTGATTAAAACTGTTTTGGTCAATTTCGTCTAAAGGATTTGAGCTCAATTCGTCAGTGATGTTTTTTAAAAAACCATCTTCAAATAAAATGGACTTACAAGAACTCTGACTATCTCGTTTCCCATATATCTTGATTGGGATTTCAGGTTTATTTTCAACATAAACTTCTAAGTCAAAATAATTATAAAGGATATGTATTTTCATCTAACAACAAAAATAATTTTTTTTAATTATAAAATCCATTAATCTTGAATAATATTATTTATGAAAACAATTCTTTATTCATTACTTATTTCGTTAGTTGTATTTTCAAACGCTTGTAATCTCAAAGAAACAAAATGGCTCGTGTTTCAAAACGAGTCTTTTAAAATTGAATATCCTGATTTTTTAGAATCCGATTCTACCCTCAATGCAATGGCTAGAATGTCTTATAACAACAAAATCAAAGAGTTTTATTGCCTAGTGATTGATGAACATAAAGATACATTAGCTGAATTTGGATTTGAAGACATGACCTTAGATGATTATATTCTGATTGTTAAAGAAAACCATGAAAATTTAGATTTGCCATTTAAAATTTTAAAACAAAAAAATGTCATAATAAATGGTTTAAATGGCTTTTTAATGGAAACTGAGGTTGATTTAACAACTACAAATAACAATAAACCGACTTTTACAAGAGGACATCAAGTAGTTATTGAGGGTAAAAAAGGTTTTTACCAAATTTATGTATGGTGTCTAAAAAAGGATTTTGATAATAATTTACCACAAATTAACCGAATCATTGGTTCATTTAAAGAACTATAATTGACATTTATTAATTAATAAATTCTAAAATTATACCTTTTGATTTATAAATAAATCCAAAATTATGTGGTGTAATGCCTAAGCAATAAATGTTTAGGACAATTTTATTGGATTAATACAGATATGGTTTTGGTATTCATCATTGAGAGTTAACTTTGCCAAAAAAATCAGAAAGTTCCATTTACATAAAAGGTTATTTCATTATTTGCCATGATTTATAATAATTTAAACTTGTAATGTAGTTGTTGTTTGGGTATACAAGTTTAAAAATTGATGAAAAAATAAGGCAATCTATAAGCCGGGTTCTGTTCCTTGATTTGCATCAAGGTGCTTGTCATTTATCTATTGCAACCTACCCTCCATGGTATTAAAGCAAGCTTTAAAATCGGACGGGTCGCCCTCATCCCATGGTATATTTGGTCTTACAACCCACAAGGTTTATCCCATGCCAACATTACTGCTGTCATGCGTAGGCTCTTACCCCACGTTTTCACCTTTTCCCCTTACACGGAATTCATCCGTCTTTGAGGTAGTTATTCTCTGCGACCCTATCTGTCAACCAACATTTCTGTTAATTGCCCACCCTTTCAAGTGGTGTGGTACCCTGTGTTGCCCGGACTTTCCTCACCGCAATTAAGCAGCGCGACAAACCGATTGCCTTGCCGCAAAGATAATGCTTTTATTCGTGTAGTTATTGGTATTTAAAATTTAAACCCTTCCTCTGCGATACATTTTTATCATTTTTCTTGATGAGTATCTAAAGGTATCCCTCAATGATTGTTCATCGCTATAGGTTGCTGAGCTATTTCTAATAAATTGTTTGCTCCAAACCAAAGTGCCTATTTGGGTATTTTCTAATGAATTAATAATATTGATACTTGAAGTTGCATTAAACATTGGAATAGCTCCATTCGTTAAAATACTCACTGCCGTAATTCCTAAAGACAATTCATCACTCATAATAAAGGTACGATTGGCTGCACCTCTTACAACATGAGTTACACCTAAAATCTCAGTTAACTGTTCGTTCGTTAAACTATCCAAGTGTTTGTAGGTCAGTTTTTTTTCTTTTAGCAATGCATCTACTTGTTGAATGCTCAAAATTTTAATATTTATCTTGAGATTTCTTCTTTTACTATTCATTTTAACTAGATAGTTGGTCATAGAATTTTGATAATAGCGCGATTCCATCTCTTTGGCTTTCATTAAATCTTCGGGCGTAAACTTTTTTGGAATTCTTCCTTCATAACTGATTTTGTATGGCAAAACAGCAATGGTTGGGTTGCCATAAATTGAAAAAGTAGATAAAATTAACAGGATTGGAAGAATAATGACTTTCATGCAATAATTGAATTTATTACAACAATAACAATCTTTATGCCAATTAATTCTTAACTATCAAGATTAATCCCTTTACGATAAAACATCCAATTCATTGGTTAAAAAGTTTGGTATTCACCTTAAAAAAAAGGTAATTTGCAAGGTTTAAAAATTTATGATGAAAAAAATATATTCAATAGTCCTCATTGCTGTCTTGTTTGTCAGCAATGTAGCAAAAGCAGACGAAGGCATGTGGTTCCTGATGTTCTTAGAAAAGAACAACATCCGCGATATGCAAAAAATGGGTTTGAAACTCACCGCTGAAGAAATATACAGCATTAACAATTCCAGTTTAAAAGATGCAATAGTTCAATTTAATGGTGGTTGCACAGGTGAAATTATTTCTAAAGATGGCTTAGTTTTAACCAATCATCACTGTGGATATGGTGCCATTGCCGAACTCTCTACTCCAGAAAATAATTATCTTAGAGATGGCTATTGGGCACCTAATAAACAAGCGGAACTAAAACCTAAAAGTTTGTTCGTGCGTTTCTTTGTTAGAATGGATAATGTTACAGAGAGAATACTTGCATTAGTAAACGATACCATGACTGAATTAAGAAGAGAAGCTGTAATTAACAAAGAGATGGACAAGATTCAGAAAGAAAATAACGAAGGAGGCAAATATGTAGTTTCAGTTCGTCCTTTCTTTCAAGGCAATGAATATTATTACTTTGTTTACCAAGATTATAAAGACGTTCGTTTTGTTGGCACACCAACCGAAAGTATTGGTAAATTTGGTGGCGACACAGACAATTGGGAGTGGCCTCGTCACACAGGTGATTTCTCTTTGTTCAGAGTTTATGCCGATAAAGATGGCAATCCAGCTGAATATTCTTTAGATAATGTGCCTCTTAAGCCAAAACGTCATTTGACAGTAAATCTTGCTGGTGTTAAAGAAGGCGATTATGCCATGATTCTTGGTTATCCAGGTAGAACCAACCGTTGGATGCCTGCTCAAGGTATCGACCAAAACGTGAAATATGCTTATCCTGCTTGGGTAGAAGGTTCTAAAACTGGCATGGACAACATGAAAAAATACATGGATGGCAATGATAAAATCCGTTTAGACTATGCAGGTAAATATGCTGGTGTAGCTAACTATTGGAAAAACCGTCAAGGGATGATTGATGCTTTAACCAAACATCAAACTGTAAAACTTAAAACTGCTCAAGAAATTGCTTTTAATAAATGGGCTAGCAAAAAAGAAAATAAAGCGAAGTATGGCAATGTAATCTCCGACATCAATAAATACTATGCAATGACCAACGAAAAAGCGCGTCATGATAATTATTTAATGACATTATTCAGAACAAGTGCTTTTGGATCTATGCCCTCTTCTCTTGGTAAACAATTGAAAGCATACACCAAAGCAGATTCCGCTAAAAAAGTTGAACTTTACGGTAAATTAAAATCTGCGATTGAACAATCTTTCTCTACTATCCATATTCCTTTAGAAAAAGATGTGTTAGCTGCCCAATTGAACCTTTATGCTAGCAAATCTGGTTATAAATTGGCTTCTGTTGTTGAGGGTGTTGGTGCTAAAAATAACAATGATTTCACTAAATATGTAAGTGCCTTGTTCGACCTGAGTATTTTTACTTCAAAAGAAAGATTGTTAGCCTTTTTGGATTATCCTTCTGAAGCCCAAATTGATGCTGACCCTTTGTTTCAATTGTCTTCCAACTTAGTTGACCACTACAATTTTAAAAGCGAAGAACTAAAATTGGCCGAAAACGATTATTTAAGATCTTACCGTTTATTGGTAGATGGTTTGCAAAAAGCCAATCCTAAAGGCAAGTTTTATCCTGATGCTAACTCAACTTTGAGATTAACTTATGGAAAAGTTAGAGCCCTGCCAAAAGATGCAAGAAACGATGCTAAAATAAACAACTACACCACTTTGGATGGTATGGTAGCTAAACACAAACCGGGCGACAATGAGTTTGATTTATCTCAACCGTTGATTGATTTATACAACAAAAAAGATTTTGGTGCTTATGCTGACAAAGCAGGCTATATGCCAGTAAATTTCCTAACAGACAACGACATCACAGGCGGAAACTCTGGTTCTCCAGTTTTAAATGGTAAAGGCGAAATCATTGGTTTGGCATTTGATGGAAACATTGAAGCAATGGCAGGAGATGTTATTTTTGATCCAAAATTGCAAAGAACCATCAATGTTGATATCCGTTTTGTATTATTTATCATAGAAAAATACGCAGGTGCAAAACACATTGTTGATGAATTAACTATTGTAAGATAGTAAAATCAAAATAATTATTTAAAAAGCCTTTCACAATTGAAAGGCTTTTTTTATGCATAAATATTTATACGTTAATTAGATGTTAAAATTCAAAAAATGACTTTTACATATTAAATAATGTCTCTTTTTTAGTTCATTTTGAAACTAATTTTTTAAAAAAAACATCGTGGAACATCTTAAAAGTCATTTTTATATTGTTTGTAACAATTTGTTAATCAAATATATAAGTGTTTTTTGATTTTATTTTTCCACAAAGTGGAGAAAAGTGGAGAAAAGTGGGTTTTTTGGAATTATTTTTACCGAATAATTTATTAACCCATCATCATGGCAAAATTTATTGGAGAATTTGAATGTAAAATTGACAACAAAGGCAGAATTATTTTGCCGGCTAAGTTGCGTGCTCAAATTCCTGATAACGATGCTAAAACCATGGTAATCAATAGAGGTTTTGAAAAATGCTTGGTACTATACACTTCTGCTGATTGGAATACTGAAACCGAAAAATTGAATGTATTAAATGATTTTAACCGAATAGCTAGAAAATTTATTAGACAATTTAACAACGGTGCAAACATTGTTGCCATAGATGCTAACAGCAGAATTAATATCCCAAATGCTTTGTTGGATTATGCTTCGCTAAAAGATGAAATAGTTATTTCATGTTATAACCACAAAATTGAAATTTGGAATAAAAAACATTACGAAGAAGAATTGAAATTTGATGATGAAGAGTTCTCTAAAATGGCAGAAGAACTTATGGGAAATAAAACTTTAAACAACAATCAATCAAATGGTGAAGGAAATGACGAATGAGGCTTATCACATCCCTGTGATGCTCAATGAATGCATTGAAGGATTGAATATCAAGGAAAATGGCACTTATGTTGACCTAACCTTTGGCGGAGGCGGTCACTCAAGAGAGATTCTAAAACATATAGGACCTCAAGGGAAATTGTATGTTTTCGACCAAGATTCAGACGCTGCCAACAATATTCCTGATGATGAAAGATGTCTGTTTATCAATCATAATTTCAAATACATTAAACAATTTTTACAGTTTTTAAAAGCCATTCCTGTTGATGGTATTTTGGCGGATTTGGGTATTTCTTCTTTTCAAATTAATGAGAAAGACAAAGGTTTTGCTCATCGTTTGGATGGTCCATTAGATATGAGGATGGATCAAAATGCCACATTAAGTGCAGCTGATATTGTAAACGGATATGACGAAAAGGCTTTGCTAGATATTTTTAATTACTATGGAGAGATTAAGAATGCTTTTAAATTGGTAAAAGAAATTTTAACCTACAGGCAACAGCATAAAATAGAGAGTATTGCTGCATTTAAAGAAGCTATTGCAAGCTGTATTCCACCAAGAGAAGAGAGTAAATATTTGTCTCAAGTTTTTCAAGCACTAAGAATTGAAGTTAACAACGAATTAAAAGCATTGGAAACTATGTTGGAAAATACACCCGATGTGTTGGCTATTGGCGGCAGATTAGTAATCATGAGTTATCATTCTTTGGAAGATAGATTGGTGAAGAATTTTTTAAACACCGGTAACATAAAAGGTGAAGTAATAAAAGATCATTTTGGTAACAAACAAAGTGTGTTCAAAATCATCACTAAAAAACCAGTTGCACCAAGCGAGGAAGAGATTTCAAGAAACAAAAGGGCAAGAAGTGCCAAACTTAGAATTGCTGAAAAAATATGAACACTTTCAATCGCAGTAATATTGAGCCTGAAACAAGTTCTGCTAAAAAAAATCAAGCAGATGAAACCATCAAAAAAGCTACAGATTTTGGGTTTTTTATCGACAAGGAAAAGTTGGGTGGTATGTTATCTCCAATTTTAATGGGCGTGTTTGTTATTATTCTTTATGTTTCTTTATCTCATTATCATGTAAAAAGCATCAAAAAAGAAGATGATTTAAAAAAAGAAATCAAAGAATTACGATCTGAATACATCAGTGTTAAAAGTCAATTGATGAAAAAAAGTAATCAGAGCGAGGTTTCAAAAAGATTAATTGATGAAGGCATCAAAGAATTGAGAGTACCACCAATCATTATTGAGCAAAAAGATAAATGAATTTAAAGAAAGCCATATTGCTGCGTTCGTGGATTGTGTTTCTTCTAATAGTTTCATTAGGGGTGGCAGTGCTATGGCAAATTGTGAGTTTACAATTTTATCACAAAGAAAAATACGAAAAAATCAGCTTGGCTCAAAGTACAAAATGGCGAGAAATTGAAGCATCTAGAGGAAATATATTTTCTGAGGATGGCAGCTTGTTGGCTACAAGTATTCCAAAATATGAAATCCGAATGGATACCAAGGCAGAGGGCGTTACCAATGAGTTTTTTTTCAGCAAAGTTGATAGTTTGGCTTATCTGATGTCTCTAACTTTCAATGATAAAAGCATGTCTGAATGGCGATATCATTTGGTAAATGCCAGAAACAGAGGGGATAGATATTTGCTTATTAAACGTGATGTAGATTATACTATTGCTAAATCCATGAGCAAATGGCCCATTTTTAATTTAGGTAAATACAAAGGCGGTTTTATTAAACTCGAAAAATTCAAACGTGAAATACCATTTGGAGATTTGGCAAGAAGAACAATTGGTTATACAACTGAGTCGGGCGTAAAAATAGGATTAGAAGGTGCATTTGATTCAGTTTTAAGAGGCACAGAAGGCAAGAGATTGGAACAAAGAATTTATGGTGGTGTTTGGAAGCCAATTGATGATAATGCCGAACTTGACCCCAAAAATGGTTTTGATTTATATACTACAATAGATGTCAATATTCAGGATGTGGCGGAAAGTGCGTTGAAACAATGTTTAATCAACAATAACGCTCACCATGGTTCAGCCATTTTGATGGAGGTAAAAACAGGCGCAATTAAAGCCATAGCTAACCTCAAAAAAGTGGGAGAAAATCAATATGTTGAAGCAGAAAATTATGCCATCAATGAGTTTTCTGACCCAGGAAGTACGTTTAAATTAATCAGCGCGATGGCATTGTTAGAAGACAAACATGTTCAACTTGAAGATACCATTGACATTGAATGGGGAGAAATGATGTTTGGTCCGCTTAGAATGGTGGATGCACATAAATCACCCTACAAAAAAGTAACTTTTGAATACATTTTCGAACATTCTAGTAATGTGGGTATTGCTAAATCTGTGAATGCTCATTATAAACTGAATCCAGAGAAATTTTTAAAATATGCATTTGACTTAGGTTTAGATAAACCTCTTGGTTTTGATATTAAATCTACGCGTTCGCCAAAATTAAAAAACAGTAAAGATAAATTATGGAGCAGTACAGCTTTGCCATTTATGAGTATTGGCTACGAAATGGAGTTAAGTTCTTTGCAAATTCTCAACATTTATAACACCATAGCCAATAATGGTGTTATGGTTGAACCTTTTATTGTCAGAGAGATTCAAGAGTTTGGCAAAACAAGATATAAGCGAAAAGTAAAGGTGCTAAATAAAAAAATCTGTAGCGATGAAACGATCGCATTACTCAGAAAACTTTTGGAAGGGGTTGTCGAAAAAGGCACTGGAGAAAATTTAAAAGGGTTAAATTATAAAGTAGCTGGCAAAACAGGTACTGCGCAAATTGTTTTAAATAACACGGGTTATAACAAAAATTCACATAAAGCATCGTTTGTGGGTTATTTTCCTGCAGAAAATCCGCAATACAGTTGCATTGTAGTTGTAAATGCTCCAAGTGCAGGTGTTTATTATGGTGGTGCAGTGGCTGGCCCTGTTTTCAAAGAAATTGCAGACAAGGTGTTTAGCACCAATTTGAGTTTTCATCAAACATTAGCAAAAGCAGAGACCATTAGTGTTCCAAAGGTGAAAAATGGTTACAGACAAGACATCAAAAATGTTTTAAATAATTTGTCAATCAGCAGCCAAACCTTAACAGGAGGTGCAGAAACTGAGTGGGTTAAAGCGAGAAAAGATGTTCAATCTGTTGATTTAAAAGAACTGCAAACTAGTAATGGATTAGTGCCAGATGTGTTGGGAATGGGTGCAAGAGACGCTATTTATTTGTTAGAAAACAGAGGGTTAAGAGTCATTATTAATGGTTTTGGGTCGGTGGTTCAACAATCCATCTTGCCTAATACATCAATCATAAAAGGTTCTGTCATTTATTTAAAACTTTCCTTATGAGCAAAAGTCTTTTAAATATCGCCCAATCTTTCCCTTTCAAAATTCAATTTTTTGGAAATGAAAATCCATTGATTGAAAACTTGGTTTTAGATTCTAGAGATGCGAAAATTGGCAGTTTGTTTTTTGCAGTAGTTGGCACTAAAACAGATGCTCATCAGTTCATTCCACAAATAATTGAAAATGGCGTAAGTGCTATTGTTTGTTCTAAGCTTCCTGATACTATAAATCCAGAGGTAGCTTATGTTTTGGTGGAAGATGTTCAACAAAGTGTAGGTTATTTTGCATCTGCTTTTTATGATTTTCCATCAGAAAAATTAAAATTAATCGGTGTAACAGGCACCAATGGTAAAACCACTTGCACAAGCATACTTTTTCATTTGTTCCAATCCTTAGGTTATCAATGTGGCTTAATTAGCACCGTTGAATATCTCATTGGCAATCAAACTTTTCATAGCACACATACTACCCCTGACCCCATTAAATTAAATGCCTTATTGCATCAAATGGTGGAGGCACAATGTTCTCATTGTTTTATGGAGGTTAGTTCTCATTCCGTGGTTCAAGGTAGAATCAATGGTTTGGCTTTTGATGGTGGCGTTTTTACAAATATCACTCACGATCATTTGGATTACCATGGCACTTTTGATGCTTACATCAAAGCAAAAAAAGGATTTTTTGATGCTTTATCCATCGATGCTTTTGCATTAACAAATGCAGATGACAAGAATGGAAAAGTGATGCTTCAAAATACTAAAGCTAGTAAATATACTTATGCCATACATTCACCGGCTGATTTCACTTGCAAAGTTTTAGAATGTGATTTCAATGGACTTTTATTAAGAATTGAAAAAATTGAAGCATGGTTTAATTTAGTTGGAAAATTTAATGCCTATAATTTATTAACCGTCTATGCAACAGCATTTTTAATGGGCGAAAAACATGAGGATATCATCACTCATTTAACCAAACAAACTAGGGTTAGTGGCCGATTCGAGGTTTTAAGAAGTTCAAATGGTGTGGTTGCTATAGTGGATTATGCGCATACGCCTGATGCCTTGGAAAATGTTTTAGAAACCATCAATCAAATTAGAACAAAAAACGAGCAATTAATAACTGTTGTTGGTTGTGGTGGAGATAGAGATAAAGAAAAACGACCTAAAATGGGTAAAATTTCTACTAAAATGAGTGACAAAGTCATTTTTACAAGTGATAATCCAAGAAGTGAAAAACCAGAAGCCATCATTGAAGAAATGATTGGTGGAGTGGATGCTAGTCATTATAAGAAAATGTTAAAAATAGTGGATAGAAAAGAAGCTATCCGAACGGCATTGATGATGAGTCAAAAAGGAGACATCATTCTTGTGGCTGGCAAGGGACATGAAACATATCAAGAAATTCAAGGCGTTAAACACGCGTTTGACGACAGAATCATCATATACGACATATTTAAAGAATTACAATAATGCTATATCACTTTTTTACATACCTCGATCAACATTATGATTTCATAGGCTTAGGAGTTTGGAAATACCAAACGTTCAGAATGGGATTAGCGGTTATTTTGTCGCTTACTATTTCAGCTGTTTTTGGCAAACGCCTTATCAATTCATTACACAAACTTCAAGTTTCTGAAACCATCCGTGACTTAGGTTTAGCAGGCGAGGAAGCCAAAAAAGGTACACCGACCATGGGTGGTTTAATTATGTTGGGTGCTATTTTGATTCCAACATTGTTATTGGCTAGACTCAATAATGTATATGTTATCTTGATGATTGCAGTAACCATTTTGACGGGTTTAATTGGTTTTATTGACGATTATATCAAAGTATTCAAAAAAGACAAAGCAGGTTTGTCTGGAAAATTCAAAATCATAGGTCAAATTCTTGTGGGATTAATGGTTGGATTAACCCTTTATTTTAACAAAGCGGTTGTAACAACCAATCATTTTAAACCAAATGAAATAGTTAAATTCAAAAAAGATACTAATTTAATGACTGTAAAATACATCAATGGAGAAAAGTATTTTGCAGAAAACGAAAAAAGCCTAAAAACAACGGTTCCTTTCTTTAAGTTTTCAGAATTTGATTATCAAAAAATCACCTCATTTTTTGGCTTAGATAAAAAATACACTTGGATATTTTATGTTTTAATTGTCATTTTTATTATAACGGCTGTTTCTAATGGAGCCAATATTACAGATGGAATTGATGGATTGGCAGCCGGCACATCGGCTATTATTGGAACAACTTTAGGTTTGTTTGCATTTGTCTCGGGCAATATTCTTTTTGCAGATTATCTCAACATCATGTACATCCCTTATTTGGGCGAACTCTTTGTTTTTGCTGGGGCATTTGTTGGGGCCTGCATCGGTTTTTTGTGGTACAACAGTTATCCAGCTCAAGTTTTCATGGGCGATACAGGAAGCTTGATGTTGGGTGGTGTTATAGCTGCTTTGGCTATCATTATCAGAAAAGAACTTTTGATACCCATTCTTTGTGGTATTTTCTTGATTGAAAATTTAAGTGTGATGCTACAAGTGGGCTATTTTAAATATACCAAGAAAAAATATGGCGAAGGTAGAAGAATTTTCTTGATGTCTCCCATTCATCACCATTATCAGAAAAAGGGATTTCACGAAGCTAAAATCGTTACTAGATTTTGGATTATAGGAATTATTCTAGCTGTTTTATCAATCATTACATTAAAACTAAGATAATACTTGAACAAAAACATCGTCATAATAGGAGCAGGAGAAAGTGGAATTGGATGTGCAAAACTAGCCAAGCAAAAACAGTTTAATGTCTTTGTTTCTGATAGTGGCGTCATCAAACCAAACTACTTGAATGAATTAAAGCAAATGGAGGTGGAGTTTGAACAAGGCACTCACCATATTGAGAGAATTTTAAATGCAGATGAAATTATTAAAAGTCCAGGTATTCCAGATTCAGTAGAGGTGATTCAAAAGGCAATTTCCAAAGGTATTCCCATCATTTCTGAAATTGAGTTTGCATCAAGGTATACAAATGCCAAACACATTGCAATTACAGGCACAAATGGCAAAACTACCACCACTTTACTTTGTTACCACATTCTCAAAAAAGCAGGCTTAAATGTTGGTCTTGGAGGTAACATTGGAAAAAGCTATGCCAAACAAGTAGCCGAAGAAAACTACGATTATTATGTTTTGGAAATAAGTAGTTTTCAACTAGATAACACCTATACTTTCAGACCCCACATTGCAATTCTAACTAATATAACCCCTGACCATTTAGACCGTTACAATTATCAGTTTCAAAATTATATTGAATCTAAATTCAGAATCACCATGAATCAGCAAGAAAGTGATTTTTTCATTTACAATGCAGATGATAAAGTGATTCAAAATCAATTAGAAAACACAAATATAAAAGCTCAAAAAACACCTTTTTCATACTATCAACAAGTTGAAAAAGGCGCATACATCAACAATCAACAACTTTTTTTATACAATCAACAAAACCCTTTAAATCCATTTACCATGTTTATCAACGATTTTGCCATTAAAGGCATTCACAACTGCAACAATAGCATGGCTTCTGCCATTGCTGCCAATGTCTTGAACATTAACAAAGATACCATCAGAGAGAGTTTGATGGATTTTCAAAACCTAGAACATCGTTTAGAGCATGTTGCCACTGTTAGAGGTGTCGACTACATCAACGATAGCAAAGCCACTAATGTAAACTCAGCTTGGTATGCACTCGAAAGCATGGACAAACCTGTGGTTTGGATAGTTGGTGGAGTAGACAAAGGCAATGATTATACTTCACTTTTACCATTGGTGAAAGAAAAAGTAAGAATGATTATTTGCTTAGGTTTAGACAACAATAAAATTCATTCTGCTTTTGGAAAAGAAGTAGATTTAATCATCAATACAAGCAGTGCTTTAGAGGCTGTTTCTGTAGCTAAAGCATTTGCTGCAAATGGTGATGTTGTTTTACTTTCTCCTGCTTGTGCAAGTTTTGATTTATTTGCTAACTACGAAGACAGAGGCAATCAATTTAAACAAGCTGTAAGAAATTTGTAAAACATGCAAGTTGGTAAACTCAAATTTAGAGGAGATCCATACATTTGGTTCGCTATTATCTTACTCTCTTTGATAGGGTTGATAGAGGTATATAGCGCTACCGGGTCTCTTGCATTTAAAAAATTTGGGGGTAATACAGAGTACTTCTTATTCAGGCATACTATGTTTTTGTTGATTGGTTTTTTCTTAATGTATGTCTTTCATTTGTTGGATTATATTTATTTTTCTAGGATTTCTCAAATAGCTGTCGTGATTGCAGTGCCGCTATTGATTGCTACTTTGGTATTCGGAAATGACATCAATGATGCCAAAAGAACCATAACAATACTTGGACTAACTTTCCAAGCCAGTGATTTTGCAAAATTTGCACTCATTATGTTTGTAGCAAGATACCTTTCTAAAAATCAAGAAGAACTAAATTCGTCAAAGGGTTTTTTAGTGATTCTTGGTTGGATTTGTGCCATCTGCATTTTGATTATGCCCGAAAATTTAAGTACATCATTGGTGTTATTTTTAACTTCATGTTTGCTTTTATTTATTGGAAATGCTAAAATCAAACATTTACTTTTGTTAACCTTAGTGTTTGGTGTAACTGCTTTTTCTGGATTCATAATTTTGAAAAATGCACCAGATAGCATGTTGCCAGGAAGAGCCGCCACTTGGAAAGCAAGAATAGAAAATTTTTCTGGTGGAGATTCTACGGAAAGTTTTCAAACCGTACAAGCTAAAATTGCTATTGTTACAGGTGGTTTGTCTGGCAAAGGACCAGGAAAAGGCGAACAAAGCGCGTATTTGCCACATCCCTATTCTGATTTTATTTTTGCAGTGATGATAGAGGAATTTGGATTAATCATAGGTGGTGTTTTGGTGATTTTTCTCTATTTATTAATTTTATACCGTTCGATGCGGATTGTCTTAAAAAGCCCAAAAGCATTTGGTGCATTGTTGGCTGTTGGTTTAGCTTTTAGTTTAGTGCTTCAAGCTTTTATTCATATGGCAGTAGCTACAAGTTTATTTCCTGTTACAGGCCTCACTTTACCTTTGGTAAGCATGGGAGGAACAAGCATCATTTTCACAAGTGCTGCATTTGGCGTGTTATTGAGTGTTAGCAGAACTGTAGAGGAACAAGAAGAAGAAAAACAAGCGCCAAAAATCGAAGAAAACAACTCCAATATAGTTGAGTCATAAAAATGTTGAATAAAGTAATTATATCAGGAGGAGGAACAGGAGGTCATATATTTCCAGCTTTAGCAATTGCAGAGGAAATAAAAAGACGATATCCTAATTGTGATATTTTATTTGTAGGTGCAATAGGAAGAATGGAAATGGAGAAAGTGCCTTTAGCTGGTTTTCATATTGTTGGCTTACCTATCATTGGCATACAAAGAGCTATTACCATTCAAAATTTATATGTGCCATTTAAACTTTTAAGCAGTTTAATTAAAGCACAAAAAATCATCAAAGAATTTAACCCACAAGTGGTTATTGGAGTGGGTGGTTATGCAAGTGCAGCCACTCTCTATATGGCAGCAAGAAAAAGAATTCCATGCTTAATACAAGAACAAAATAGTTTTGCGGGCTTGACCAATAAACTCTTAGGCAAAATAGTGACAAAAATTTGTGTGGCATATCCATCAATGGAAAGATTTTTTCCTTCGCACAAAATTTATTTAACAGGTAATCCTGTAAGAAAAGAAATTCTACAATTAGAGCAATACAATCAAGCGGAAGAAAAAGAAAAACTAGGTTTTAATAAAGAAATGCCTTTAGTTTTAGTGTTAGGAGGCAGTTTGGGAGCTAGAAGTATCAACAATAGTATTCAAGCAAAATTGAATAGTTTTGATGAGAACAACATTCAAGTTTTATGGCAAACAGGCAAAAACTTTATGCCAAATACCGAAGGATACAAACACATCAAAGCAATGCCATTTATTTTTGATATGGCAAGTGTTTATGCCGCGGCAGACATCATAGTTTCAAGAGCAGGCGCTTTGTCTATTAGTGAATTAAGCTTAGTTGGCAAACCCGTTATTTTAGTGCCATCGCCCAATGTTTCTGAAGATCATCAAACCAAAAACGCCATGGCATTGGTTGATAAAAAAGCAGCTGTTTTAGTAAAAGACAATCAAGCTTCAAGCCAATTGGTTGAAACTGTTTTAGATTTAATCAAAAACGAGGATGAGAAAAATATTTTATCACAAAATGTTTTGACATTTGGCAAAAAAGAAGCCGTCATAGAAATCGTTAACCATATTGAATCCATTATCCATTGAATTTAAACAAAATACATATCGCCTATTTTCTCGGTATTGGTGGCATTGGCATGAGCGCTATTGCTAGGTATTTTAAATCTATTGGCATTGAAGTTCATGGATATGATAAAACAAGAAATGATTTTACTCGTCAACTAGAAAATGAAGGATTTTTCATTCATTACGATGAACAAATAAACTTGATACCAGAAGCCATTTTGAGAGGCGAAGGGATTGTGATTTATACGCCTGCAATTCCCGCAAGTCATCTGGAGAAAATTCATATTCAAAATCTGAACATCCGCATTTACAAACGCGCTGAAGTATTGGGTATTATTTCTCAGCAAACCTTCACAATTGCAGTGGCAGGTACGCATGGAAAAACTACTACAAGTTGTTTAATTGCTCATATTCTTAATGAAAATAATATCAATTTTATTGCTTTTTTAGGAGGCATAAGCACCAATTTAAACAGTAATTATATTCATAAAACTGATGGCATAGATTTTCTAAATCAACCCATTATGGTGGTGGAAGCAGACGAATACGACCGTTCTTTCTTACATTTAAAGCCTGATATTGCCATTGTAACATCTACGGATGCCGATCATTTAGATATTTATGGAGAAACATCTGAAGTGAAAAAATCATTCCAAGAATTTGTAAATGGTATCAAAAAAAATGGCATTGCTATTTTAAATGAAAAAACGGAATTAACTTCAGTTGAAAGTCAAATTATTTATGGTAAAAATGAATATTGCCAAGCTAGATACAATCAAATAGCAGTTAAAGATTTCGAATTTATATTTGATTATCATTTTGAAAGTTTTATTTCCAAAATCACCAATGGTTTGCCCGGTTTTCACAATGTTGAAAATGCAACAGCAGCCATCACAGCTTGCTTGAATGTTGGTTTAGATTTTAAACAAATAATAGACGCATGTCATTCATTTTTGGGTGTAAAAAGAAGGTTTGAATTTGTTTTTAAAGATCAAAACTTTGTGGTTATAGATGATTATGCCCATCATCCAACTGAATTAACATCGTTCATAACATCGGTTAAGGAACTGTATCCAAACCAAAAAATTACGGGTATTTTCCAACCTCATTTATTTAGCAGAACCCGAGATTTTGCTGAAGATTTTGCCATAGCTTTAGATTTATTGGATGAATGTTGGTTGTTAAATATTTATCCCGCAAGAGAATTGCCAATAGAAGGGGTTAACAGTGAAATGTTGGCCCTGAAAATGAGAAAAAACGCCCTCATTACCAGTAAAGAAAATGTCATCAAAAAACTGAATAAAGAAAAACCAGAAGTGCTTTTAATTATGGGTGCTGGCGATATAGATCAATTAATTCAACCTATCAAATCCATTTATCATGAAACGATTTATTGATTTTTTAAAACATAATAGGTTATGGAATTTGATTCTTTGGGTAATCATTATTTTGTTTTTAGTTGTGTCATATTTCATCATTAGTGCTAAAGAAAAGGCGTTAAGGGTTTCGCAAATTGAAGTCAAAATATATCAAACTGCCGAAGTGGATTTTATTGACAGTAATAAAGTTATTGAATTGATAAAAAATTTTAGTCCAGAAAATGCAGTGCTCGGAACTTATTTAAAAAACTTCCAACCAGATTTGCTAGAAAAATATTTAGAAGATAATCCATTTGTTGAAAATGCAGATGTCTCTTTAGATCTTTCAGGTAAGCTAATAGTGAAAATAAAACAAAGAATTCCTGTTTTGCGAATTTTTACCAACAACGGTCAAAGTTACTATGTAGCAAAAAATGGATACAAAATTCCCATTAGTTCTAGTTTCACACCAAGGGTTATTGCGGCCAATGGAAAAATAGCTGAAAGTGTTGTAGATAGTGCGTTTGCTAAGTCCCAAATATTAAGAGATTTATTGTCTATTGCATTGTTTTGCGAAGCTAATACTTTTTGGAAATCACAAATTGAACAATTGTATGTAGATAATTATATGGACATATTATTGGTTCCTAAGATTGGCGGACATATTATTGTGTTTGGTTCTGTCGAAGATATGGAAGAAAAATTTAATAAACTGAAAGTGTTTTATGAAAAAGGGTTAAATAATGTGGGTTGGGATGAATACAGTAAAATAAATTTAAAGTACAAGGGACAAGTCGTTGCAGAAAGAAAATAAAAATAAAAAAATAAAACATGTCAAATAACAACAAATTAATAGTAGGGTTAGACATTGGTACCACAAAAGTTTGTGCCATTGTAGGTCAAAGAAATGAAAATGGTAAAATCAATATTTTAGGCGTTGGTTCAAAACCATCTTTAGGTGGCGTGATGAGAGGCGAAGTAACCAATATTTCTAAAACAGTTGATGCCATCAAAGGAGCAATAGAAGTAGCCTCAAAAATATCCAATGTGGGAATTGGAGCGGTTCATGTTGGAATTGCAGGCGAACACATTAAGAGCTTTCAGCAATCGGGTGTTAAAATTAGAGAGAACTCTGATTCTGAAATTACACAAGCTGAATTAGACGCCATGAACAAAGAGCAATATAGGACTGTCGTAGATCCAGGTGAAAAAATTTTACATGCATTACCTCAAGAATATACCATCGACAGTCGTTTTACCATTAAAGACCCAATTGGCATGCCAGGCACAAAACTTGAGTGTAAATATCACATTGTAACTGGTAGAGTTAGTGCAGCAAAAACCATCGTAAAGTGTGTTGAAAATGCTGGTTTGTTTGCATCAGATGTTATAGTTGAACCAATAGCATCGGCTTATGCAGTTTTGTCTGAAGAAGAATTAGAAGCAGGTATAGCAATTATCGACATTGGTGGTGGAACAACTGATTTAGCAATTTTTCATGATGGGAAAATCAGACACACTGCTGTAATTCCTTATGGTGGAGAAATTGTTACAGCAGATATCGTTGACGCTTTTGGAATTATAGAAAAACAAGCTGAATTGATTAAAGTAAAATACGGTCATGCAACGGTTCATGGCACAAGAAGCAATGTGATGATTTCTGTTAAAGGTATAGGCGATAGAAAACCCAAACAGATTATGGAAAGAAATTTGGCTCATGTTATCAATGCTAGAATCAAAGAAATTATTGAAATGGTGAAAGAGGAAATTGTAATGTCTGGCTATAAAAACAAGTTAAATTTAGGTGTTGTTCTTACTGGGGGAGGAGCTCAACTGAAGGATTTAAGAGAATTGTCTGAACTAATACTTGGATGCGAAGTGAAAATTGGTTTACCAGATCCACATTTAGGAAAAGGCTTGGTTGATGAAGTTAGAAGCCCAATGTATGCAACATGTATTGGTTTGGTTTTAAGAGGTTTTCAAGATATGGATGTTAATGACAACAACAATATTCAAAAGCAACCAAAAATTAAAAACAATGATAATTCAGACAAGAAAAAAAGCTTATTTGATGGTCTTTTCGGAGGATTTAAAGATTGGATTAAAGACGATCAAACCATTGACGATTTTAACAAATAAACAATTAGAAACATGAATTATTTTAAAGTAGAATTACCCAAAGAACAATCTTCCATTATCAAAGTAATGGGTGTTGGAGGTGGCGGAAGCAATGCCGTAAATTATATGTACGACAAAGGCATCGTGGGTGTAGATTTCTTTTTGTGTAACACCGATGCTCAGCATTTGGAAAAAAGCAACATTAAAAACAAAATACAATTGGGCAGTGGATTGACAGAGGGTTTGGGCGCTGGCGGAGACCCAGAGTTTGGCAAACGCTGTGCAATGGAAAGCATCAATCAAATTGAGGAAGCCTTAAAAACCAACACCAAAATGCTGTTTGTAACCGCTGGTATGGGTGGTGGCACTGGCACTGGTGCTGCACCAGTTATTGCTCAAAAAGCCAAACAGATGGGCATTTTAACAGTAGGCATTGTAACCAAACCATTTAAAAACGAAGGGCCATTAAAAGCTCAAAAAGCTGAAAAAGGGATTGAGGATTTAAAACCACATGTAGATGCTTTACTAGTAATAAACAACGAGCGTATCATCGAAATGTATTCCAATCTTAGAATCAGAGAATCTTTGAGTAAGGCCGATGATATTTTATTTACAGCAGTAAAAGGCATAGCAGAAATTATCACTGTAGAAGGTTATATGAATGTCGATTTTAGAGATGTTAAAACAGCTCTTCAAAATAGTGGCAGAGCTATTATGGGAACTGGGGTTTCTACTGGTGACAACAGGGCGTTAAATGCGGTTCAAATGGCATTGGATTCGCCATTGTTAGATCAACACAGCATAGAGGGTGCAGAACACATCTTGTTAAACATCTGTTTTGGTAAAGAAGAGCCATATACTAACGAGATATCTGCTATTTGTGAATATCTTCAATTAGAAGCAGGCAAAAATGCTAACCTCAAATATGGTTTAACTAAAAATGATTTATTGGAAGATGAATTAGCTGTAACTGTGGTTGCAACGGGTTTCGAAAATAAAAACAACGAAAGAATCATATTTGAAACCAAGTATAATGTTGAGCCAGAAATGGAGCCAATGGATGATGATAATGGTTTTTTAGATATTGATTTTACAATTAGTAATCCTATTAACGAAAAACCAGTTGTTGAAGTGGAAATACCGGTAGACAGTGGTTTGCCTAAACCCAATTTTCAATACAATGATTTCAGTTCAAACGATTTGAATGTGCCTGCTTACAAACGCCACCAAGTAAAATTTGAAGAAGCACTTCCAGGAGTTGATATCTCAAATGTGTATTTAGAAGAAGAAAAAGACAACAAAGGACCACGTTTTAAAGAAGGTGGTAACAAATATTTACACGATAACGTAGATTAATTGCCATGGCCCAACATAACGAAAAGGGCAAATTAGGAGAAAAGCTCTCGATTCAACACCTCAAATCAAAAGGTTATTTAATTATAGAAACCAATTGGCGTTCGGGTAGAAACGAGGTGGATATTATTGCTAAAGACAAAGACGAATTGGTTTTTATAGAAGTAAAAACACGTAACACCAATTTTTTTGGTTTGCCAGAATCTTTTGTAAGTAATCAACAACAAAAGAGAATGGCTTTAGCAGCAGAAAACTATTGCATTAACAAAGGCATAAATGACGCTAACATCCGTTATGACATCATAGCAGTTATTATCAGCGGCTCAAATGAAATTATTGAGCATTTTGAAGATGCTTTTTTCCCAGATTTAGGTAGGTAGGAACTGTACTCGGAAGTTGGACCCCGCTTGAAACTGCGGGATAGGAAATAGGATTTAGGAATTCTCCAATTCATGAGATTCCTCTTAGTCTCATAATGACGAACCGCGATTAGAAAGTCAGGTTATGACAAATTGACTTAAAGAAAGGTCTGTGTTTTATCAAAATGTCATGTAAAAGCAATTGGCACAATTCATGTCTAATAATGAATAGCAAATAATAAACAATTAAATATATTATGAATATCAAACCATTAGCAGACAGAGTTTTAGTAGAACCGGCAGCAGCCGAACAAAAAACAGCAGGCGGAATTATTATTCCTGACACAGCAAAAGAAAAACCACAAAGAGGTATTGTGATTGCAGTAGGTACAGGCAAAAAAGATGAACCTATAACTTGCAAACCGGGTGATGTTGTTCTATATGGCAAATATGCTGGTACAGAAATCAATGTGGAAGGTAAAGACTATTTAATTATGAGAGAAAGCGACATTTTCGCTATCATTTAATCTCTTTTATTGTATTCTTTTCAAAAAAATCAAAAATAATAATTCAAAAATAATAATTCAAAAATAATTTATGGCAAAATCAATTCATTTTAACATTGAAGCACGCGAAGGTTTAAAGCGTGGTGTTGACGCTTTAGCAAATGCCGTTAAGGTAACCTTAGGTCCTAAGGGCAGAAATGTAGTAATAGGCAAAAAATATGGTTCTCCAATGGTTACCAAAGATGGTGTAACTGTTGCAAAAGAAATAGAACTAGAAAATGAAATCGAAAACATGGGTGCACAGATGGTGAAAGAAGTAGCTAGCAAAACAGCTGATTTGGCTGGTGATGGTACTACTACGGCTACCGTTTTGGCTCAAAGCATTGTTACCACAGGTATTAAAAACGTGGCTGCTGGTGCTAACCCAATGGATTTGAAAAAAGGCATCGAAAAAGCAGTTTTAGCAACTGTAGAGTCTTTAAAGAAATTATCTAAAGAAATTGGTGACGACATCAATAAAATAGAACAAGTGGCTACTGTTTCTGCTAACAATGATAACACTATCGGTAAATTAATAGCTGAGGCTATGAGAAAAGTTGGTAAAGATGGTGTAATTACTGTTGAAGAAGCAAAAGGCACAGACACAACTGTTGAAGTTGTTGAAGGCATGCAGTTTGATAGAGGTTATCAATCACCTTACTTTGTAACTAATGCTGAAAAAATGATTGCAGATTTAGAAGGCGCTTACATTTTAATCTATGATAAAAAAGTAAGTAGCATGAAAGATTTGTTGCCAATTTTAGAAAAAGTGGTACAAACAGGTAAACCATTGGTAATTATTAGTGAAGAAGTTGAAGGTGAAGCTTTGGCAACATTGGTAGTTAATAAAATCAGAGGGTCATTAAAAATTGCTGCTGTAAAAGCACCAGGTTTTGGCGACAGAAGAAAAGAAATGTTGCAAGACATTGCAGTTTTAACTGGCGGAACTGTTATCAGCGAAGAGCAAGGCAGAAAATTGGATGATGTAACCATGGAAGATTTAGGTAGAGCTGAAAGCATCACCATTGATAAAGACAATACAACGATTGTTGGTGGAGCTGGAGATAAAGCGGCTATTCAAGGTAGAATTGCACAAATCAAAGCGCAAATAGAAAACACTACTAGCGATTATGACAGAGAAAAATTGCAAGAAAGATTGGCTAAATTAGCTGGTGGAGTTGCGGTGTTATACATTGGTGCTGTTAGCGAAGTGGAAATGAAAGAGAAAAAAGACAGAGTGGATGATGCATTGCATGCAACGAGAGCTGCTGTTGAGGAAGGTATCGTTCCAGGTGGTGGTATTGCTTACATCAGAGCATTAGAAGGTCTAGAGAAATTGAAAGGTGATAACGAAGACGAAAACACAGGTATTGCCATTATCAGACGTGCTTTAGAAGAGCCATTACGTCAAATTATTGCAAATGCAGGTGGCGAAGGTTCTATCATTGTTCAAAAAGTGAAGGAAGGTAAAGATGATTTTGGTTACAATGCCCGTACAGAACAGTATGAAAATTTAATCAAATCTGGTGTTATCGATCCAACTAAAGTAAGCCGTGTGGCGTTAGAGAATGCTGCCTCAGTAGCAAGCATGATTTTAACTACAGAGTGTGCTTTGGTAGATATTAAAGAAAAAGAAGCAGCTCATAGTCATGGTGCTCCTGATATGGGTGGCATGTACTAAGAATAAGTTTTATAAGTATAAAAAAACCTCAATTGAAAGATTGAGGTTTTTTTTATAGGGATATTTGATGAGATGATTTGAAGATGATATGATGAGTTGATGATATGATTGCTTTAAGTGAAAACTAAAAACCATCATTGTCGTTTATAGATGGTTCCCAATCTCTGCTACTATTTCCATCATCCAAGCAATACCTAGGTGCACAATAATGCCACCCCAAATATTTTTGGTATGATAAGAGAGATAGCCTAACAATACACCACCAAAAAATGAGCTTATGGTTTCTGCTAGGGGTTTTCCGAAATGAATGGCCATGTAAAAAACTGCTGTAGGAATAATAACTTGTGGACCTAAATATTTTGCAAAAGCCATAATCATAAAACCTCTGAAAAATATCTCAGTATAGATAAATGCCATGCCATAAATAGTTTCAAATAAAATATAGTGGAGGGTTGATGGATTGTAAATTTCTAGTTTTTTTGCTCGAGGATAGTAGTCTAAAAAATCAGAGGTAAATCCTGCAACAACAATAATAGGTATCATGATAAGCAACATTTTAAAATACAATTTTGTGTGCAAATTTTTATATGTTAAGCCATAAAATGAAGTTTGAGGATGTTTAGTAACTTTCCAAACAATGAGTAAAATGCCTATTAAGAAAACAAAACGCACTAAGTCTGTAAAAATGATTTTTGATAAACCAATGTAGCCAGGTGTAGCGAAATATTCCACAATTTCGCCATAAATTGGCCAAACAGAACCAACGGTATAAGCCAAAAAACCCACATTCCAAAGTGACCAAAAGCTTGCTTTTTTATACCATTTACTTTTGGTTTGAAAAGACCAAATGATTAACGGAATAATGAAACTTGACGTATATAATAGCCAATAAGTTAGCAACGCATAAAGTGGTTGCATATTTTTGATGGCTTGAATTATTTTAAAATATTCGTTACAGAAAATTGATATGGACAAGAATAATGCTATCAAAATCCAGTAAAAAATGCTGTACTGTCTTGCAAATTTAAAGATTTGTGAAATTATTGTTTTCATGCTATCAGCAAATTACAACCTCTGGTGTCGCTATAATCTATTCTTCCTAAAACTTCAAAACTACCATCTTGATATACTTTACCTAAATCCGAAGTTGCAATAAAAGCACAGGAGTCTTGATTTGATAGGTCTATGATATTGAGTGCAACATTTTTGTTTATTTGTCCAAGATGAAATGGGTCATTAATTTCTCTGCCAATTACTTTCATTTGTGATGGACATTGGAAAACACCGTTTTTAATTGCATACGCTTGAGAGAAAAGCTCAGTCATGCCGTATTCACTGGCAATATCGCTGATTTCAAATGCTTTTTTCAGAAGTTCATGTACTTCGTTTCTAGTTAATTCCTTTCGTTTGCCTTTCATGCCACCTGTTTCAATGATTTGGGTGTGTTTTAAAGAGAAAGGATATTGGTCTGCAAAATCTAGCAAAGCATAGGTTACACCCCATAAAATTGTTGGAATTTTATTGAATTCGTTAGCTTTTAACTGTTCAAATAAAGCTTGATGATTGTCTTTGTAAAACCCTGAACCCTCTATTTTGCTATTTTGAATGAAATGATTGATTTGGAAAACAAGTGAAGAATTTTGACGTTCTAAATAAGAGGGTAACAATGCTAAATGACAATATTCTGTAAAATCTTGATAAAAAAAATTGAAAGAAGAAATGAAAGAATTGATATAGGATTGCGTTGAATTTACAAAATGTTTACTGACGCCAATTCCAGTGGTACTGCTACTTTCAAAAACTACTTCTTCGTTAAAATCCCCGGTTTTAACATGATGTGTTTTAAAAAAATCTATTGGTAGAAATGGAATATGTTCAATATGCTTTACCTTTGCAATATCGAATTTCAGATGTTGTAGATATTGGTTGTAAACAGAATTGTGTTGTTGTTGATACAAGAAAGTTTTAATGCATAATAGTTCAAATTGATTAGCATCAAACACATGTCTGCTATTTTGCAATTCGAACAAATTCATGCTTCAAAAATATAATAAAATAGCGATTCTATTACTCTTATTTTCTTGTAAAATAGATGCACCAATGTTTCCAAACGAACCCATTGTAAAATTAGAAAAAGTAGAGCAATATCAACGAAATGGTAAAGACTCTTCGGTAGTTATAACCTTAAGTTATTCAGATGGAGATGGCGATATTGGACTAAATCCATCAGATACATTTCCTCCCTTTAACTTTGGGTCACCTTATTTTTATAATTTAATTGTAAAAGTATATGAAGTTGAAAATGGAATGCAACTTCCTATTATTATACCTCTGACAACAGATACTATTTTTTTCAATGACAGAATAACCAATTTAACTCCCACAGGTAAAAATAAATCAATTACAGGTAATATTGCTATTAATCTAAATGCCATTCCATATCCGGGTATTTTGCCAGATACTATGATCTACAAAATAAAAATTATTGATAGAAAATTAAATGTGAGTAACGAAGTAGAAACTCAACCATTAAGGTTTGTTCGCTAAAACTTATTTTTCCACATCATACTTTCAACAGGCTTGATAGTACGTGTATTGTATTTTGCGTTTTTCTTTTTGTTATACATAGTCTTAACCTCACCAGCTACTACAAAATATATCAGTTGTCCAATTGGCATACCATAATAAATTCTTACGGGCTGTGCAACACTTATTTCTAGGGTCCATGTATTACAAAAACCAACATCTCCTTTGCCAGCAGTAGCATGAATATCAATTCCTAATCTGCCTGTACTGCTCTTGCCTTCAAGAAAAGGGACATGTGCATGTGTTTCTGTATATTCCTCAGTCACTCCTAGATACAGAGTTCCAGGTTGAAGAACAAAACCCTCCATTGGTATTTCAAAGTGTTCGATTTTGTTGTGTGCTTTAGCATCTAAAACACGGTCTTTATAAGTTGCTAAATAACGTCCAAGATGAACATCATAGCTATTGGTTCCTAAACATTCAGGGCGATAAGGCTCAATTAAAATATTGCCTTTTTCTATTTCTTCTAAAATTTGGTAGTCTGTTAATATCATTTTTCCTGTATTTAAAGGCGCTTTAGCGTGCTTTCTTCACTCCACGAAATAAATATCTTTTATTCAAACGACAAAATTTTATTGTCATTTTGAATGTTTTTCATTTTTTAATAATTTTATGTTTTTGTGTTTGTTAACAAATTAGATATTAATAGTATTAAAAATACTAAAGTTTATTGAGCATTTTTATTTAACTATATAAATCAATTTTTTACAAAAATGTATTGTGGTTTTTCGTTTTATATAATTCATTCAATAGGATTGACTTCAAAACATTTTAATGTTCTATCATCACTACAAGATATAAACGTGTTTTCATTAATCCATATGATTTTATTTACAGAACTGGTATGTCCATCATATTTTTCTTTATCGATAACTTTTAATAAAACCCTATTTCTAATGTCCCACAATTTGATTGTTTTGTCCATGCTTGCGGTTAAAATTAGATTTTCGTTATGATTAGCTTGCATGTCATTGATGTGAAGTAAATGTGCTTTTATGGTTTCATTGTTAATGTCATTATCAGTATGAAAATAAATCAGTGCATCTCTGCCACCGCTTAAAATCATGTTAATTGAATCTAGATAAAGTAAACTAAAAACAGAGGAATTAAAGTTCACCCATTTTTGAATCAATAACCAATTTTTATCAAATTTCCATACGGCAGGTTCACTTCCAGCAATAATAAACCCATTTGGAGTAATTGATAATTTTCTAATGCTTTTATTAGAAATTTTTAATGCAGATTCAATTTGATAATCATAATTTAATGAAATTATTTGACCATCACCAGTCGCAATATAAATTTTGTTGCTATCATTTTGAATATCATAAATTGGATGATTATTCAATTTCAGTTTTGTGATTATTTGATGATTTACCGCATCAATAACAATAATTTCACCATTGTTTGAACCTGCAAATATTTTGTCATCATGATATAGAATAGAAAATATTGCCGAATCGTTTTTAGCAATTAGTAACCCATCATCTTCATCAGTTTTCCATCTTACAAGCATGCCGTCTCCGCCAGAGCTATAGATGTGTCTATTTAAGGGGTCGAAACATAGGCAATAAACAGATTGTCTATGTCCAACAAAATCTCTTATTTTTACAACTTTAAAATTCATGCCTTTATTTTTTGAGAAAACAATTAATGCTGCAAAGAAACTAGCTGTTTGGGAAATAACAGAAGATTTATCGTTTTTTTTAAATAAGATTACTTTTTCTTGTAATTTGCCTTTTCATCCAAAGCGAAAATTAGAGAAGGCTTGTGAATTGTTTTTAGTCGATTTTATTACAAAGAACAAAGGGTTGCATCAATTTTTAGATAATGATGAAAATGGAAAACCATATTTAAAAGAACATCAAATTTCTTTATCATTCAGTCATTCTCAAAATAAAGTAGCCTGTTTAATCGATTTTAATGGGGGGGATGTAGGGGTTGATATAGAATTATTAAAAAGTAAAATTATTGATATTGCCCCTAAATTTATTAACCCTAATGATCAATCGCCTTTTAAGGAAAAACTTATACATTGTCATTTTATTTGGGGAGCAAAAGAAGTCTTATTTAAAATTTGGTCAAAAAAAGGTATTGATTTCAAGAAAGATTTACTTATTTTACATAATATTAAATCAATTGGAATAGTTAATAAAGACGCCTATTCGCAAAAGTATAATTTAGATTGTTTAAAAATAAATGATTTTATTTTAGTTTGGAATTTTGATTAATAAGATTTTTTTTATAAAATTGTAAATGTTTAGGCAACTATTTAAATGAAATTGGTGTCTTTAAGAAAATGAAACGATTTATACTCATATCTTTTGTGTTGTTAAGTTTCTTGCGTGCAAATGCTTGTGACGTTATCAATGGTTCTGATATTAAGTTTGTCCATATGGGAGGCTATAAATATCATATTAAATATATTTTATACCATCAGTGTGTTTGTGCTTTAGGAATAATGCCGAAATTTACAGTTTCATGTGGTGCAAATAATTATACGCGAGTACCACCTAGAACAAGTATTAGAGATATAACGCCTGTGTGTAGCAGTGGTCAGCCACCGTGTCAAAATGGTGGATATGGTGGTTCTAGATTTGGGATAGAGGAACATATATTTGATGATACAATCGATTTTTCTCAAGCCCCATATAATGTTTTTCTCAATGGAAATTGTTGCGAAATAATGTTTAGAGTGGCACAACCATGGGGATTGGTAGGCACAACTACAACAACTACTACATATGGGGGAGAGGCGATGATGAACCTTTGTGAGATTGGAAAAAAAGGAAATCATAGCCCAACATTATCTAATATACCCATGGCATTTATTTGTTGTAATCAACCTTTTACATTTAATAACGGGATATTCGATAATGTCGAATTTGATTCTTTATCGTATGAATTAGCAGAGCCACTAAGTGCAACTTGGGCGCCTGTAAATTGGATTTCACCATTAAATAAAGATATTCCTTTTACCCCATATTGCCCGCCAAATCCAGGAATTGTTAATTGCAGAGCCCTGCCAAATGCAAAGCCACCAAGAGGTTTTTATTTTGATAAAGAGTCTGGAGATATGGTATTAACTCCTGTTAAGTGTGATGAGTCTGGTCCTGTAGCTATCAAAGTTACAGAATGGAGAAGAGATTCTGCTACTCGGAAAATGATAAAAATTGGATTCACTCGAAGAGATATTTACGTTACAGTTGTAACATGCGGAGATAATAACCCACCTGAAATCATAGGTCCTAATAAACATTCAATTTGTGAAGGTGATAAATTATGTTTCAAAATTTTAGGCAAGGATCTTATTTTTACCCCAAATCAAATAACTCCTGATACTGTTCAATTAACTTGGAATAATGCAATAATTGGTGCTACTTTCAATGTGTTAAATCCCAATGATAGGGAAAAAGAAGCTGAATTCTGTTGGCAAACCAAAATAGGGGATGCTAGAAATCAAGTATATACTTTTACGGCAAGTGCCAAGGATGATGCCTGTCCAAGACCAGCTACTACTATCAAAGGTTTTACTATTAAGGTAAATCCCAAAGCGAGAGATACACGTAAATATGATATTTTAGATTGCGGTAAGTTGAAGTTCAACGCTTTTCCTGCAGATACTGTTAATTACAATCAAAAAGGTTACCGTTACAAATACACCATTCGTGACAGCACAAACAGTGGTCGAATATTTCTTTTAACCTTCAATAAAGCAGATAGTATTAAATTTCAAACAGGCGGTAAATACATCATCGAGCATGAGATAAACAATCCGCCTTTTAACTGTCCAACGATTTATTTAGATACTGTTATTATACCGCCAGTTTTAGATGTAAAATTAAAATTTGGCAGAGATACCTTTGTTTGTGCGGGCAATAGTTTAACCATCGAGCCAGTTGTTTCATATGGTATTCCCGCCTATCAATATAGATGGGAGGTTCCATTG
>JAUXOK010000014.1 GCA_030682255.1 Bacteroidota bacterium
AAGCAACAACATTCCTCCTGAAGACAATTTCGACTCCCACATCTCTGAGGATTCTGATGGATTTGAGTAGGGGTTAAGGGTTAAGTGTTAATGGTGTAATGGTTAAGGGTTAATTGTTAAGGGTTAATTGTTAAGGGTTAATTGTTAAGGGTTAATTGTTAAGGGTTAATGGTGTAATGGTTAAGGGTTAATTGTTAAGGGTTAATTGTTAAGGGTTAATTGTTAATGGTGTAATGGTTAAGGGATTTAACTTCTAAAATCTAAAATTTCTTCATTTCTGCGTTCTAAATTCTTCGTTCTTCGATTATACCTCTAACTTCTACCTTCTTAAATCTAAAATCTCTTCATTCCCCATACCACGAATTCCTTTATTTTTGTGTCTTAAAGCTATAAATGAGGAAACTTTTACTTTTTGTATTGATATTTCTAACATCCAAAACCTTGCTAGGGCAAAGTCAAATATTAGGTGGAGAAATTTATTACAAACAATTAGATTCCTTTAAATACGAATTAATTGCACAAATTTATAGAGACTGTAGAGGTGTTGCAATAAACAGCATCAATGGTTCAGTATATGCTGACAGTATTAAATTACCCCTCAATTTCAGAAGGATTTCTATTGAAAATATTTCGGAAAACTGTGGAACAAATACTTGTATAAACATCAATGCGCCATCAAGTGCTGGAGGAATCGAGAAACATATTTTTAAAGATACCATTGATTTTACACAAGCGCCTTATGATACCTTATTGAAAAACAACTTTTGTGAAATTACTTTTGGAGTCTTTACTCAAGGTTGGAATAATGCAATATGGACAATCAACAATCCCAATTTTTTCATAGATGCCATGGTCAATATTTGTCATCAAAAGGCATTTATACATTCACCTGAGTTTAGCAATAAACCTTTGTTTCAAGCATGCTGTAATCAACCATTAAGATACAATCCTGGCATTTTAAAATTTGAAGATACCGATTCATTTTCTTTTGAATTGGCAGGAGTTCTAAATAATTACAATACTAACGCAGTATATAGTTGGAATTTAACGAAAACAATTCCAATGGCTCCTTATTGTCCTCCCAATCCTGGAGTGGTTAATTGCAGACCTTTACCAAATGCAATTCCACCAAGAGGCTTTTATTTTGACCCTATTGTGAATGATATTGTATTTACTTCAACCAATTGTAATGGAGGATTAGGTGTTATTAAATTTCAAGTCAAACAATGGAAATACAATACTCAAACTCAAACAATGGAAATAGTGGGCTATGTGAATAGGCAAACTTTAATTGAAACAAATACTTGCATTAATAACAATCCTCCATATTTCAGCTCAAACACCAATGTTTATGATGTTTGCGCTGGAGATTCTTTAATTATTAATGTTGCTTCTAAAGACGACAACTATTCACCTAATCAAAACACGTACGACACTACCCATATTTCATGGAGTAACAATTTAGACAATGCAAGTTTTACTTACCTTGATTCAAATGCAAGAGAAAAAATCGCTGTTTTGAAATGGAAAGCATCAGGCAATCCTTACCAAATTACTCAAAAGTATATTCATTTAAAAATTGTTGATAAACAATGCAATGTTCAAACTAGTAAGGGCGTTTTAATTAATGTATATCCTAAAATAGCTTTTAAAATAAACTCTAAAGACATCAAAGGCTGTAATTTCTATGAAGTATCTACAGCATTTTCTGATTCATTTTCTTTACTTAAAAATGTGAGTTATGACTATAAAATCTGGTATTTAAATAACCCTAGTAAAGTCATAAAACAAATCACAAAAAAAAGTGACACTTTTCATTATATTTTATCTGGAACATATGTGATTAGATATGAAATTAATCATAGTTTTTTATCATGCAAAAGCATTGTTTTCGACACTATTTACTTAAATCATCTATCTGTTTTGGAAAACAGAATTAAAGATTCAATGGTATGTCAAAATGATGAAATTATTTTAGGAAATACCAATATGAAAGATAGTTTATCAACTTACACATGGCAATTGCCTGTTGGCAAAAACATTGTAAATTACAACTTGCCTTACTTAAAAATAAAGGTTAATCAATCTAAATATAACCTTAGATTAATAGTTAGTAATAAAAATTGTTCCCAATCATCAAATGCACTATTAACAACTAATAATGGTTTTGATTTAAATGTATACAACAACGACACAATAGCTTGCAAGAATAAAAGTTTTAAGCTAGAAATGAAAAACATAAATTCTACTCCAAACGCTCAAATATCATGGTCTTTTAACAATCAATATATTTATAACCCTTATACATATTTTGATTATCTGTATTCTAACAAAACAACCGTAAAAATAATTCAAGAAGATAATGTAAATTGCCTTTATGAAAGAATCATTGATGTAAATTTATCTGAAATCGACAAATTCAATTTTAATGATTTTAAAATTTGCGACAATAATCTTTCTATTATTACAGCAGATTACCAAATCCCTGAAAATTATATTAAAAAATACGAATGGTATTACAATAACATTAATCTAAACAAAGATTCTCAAAGTTTAAAATATACTTTAAAATCTCCCGCAAATCTTAAACTAAAATTATTTGATTATTATGGATGTAATGCAGAAAAGACTAAAAATCAATCATTTTATCCTACTATTAATCTAAAAATCATAGGAGACACAAACTACAATTACCACGAATATGTAAAACTCAGCGCAAACCAAAATTTTAAAACTTATTTTTGGAACAATAGCGTTCAAACAAAAAACAATGAATTTTGGGCAAAATCGCTTGGACCTCCAGGCAGCTATCCAATATCACTTCAAGTTACAGATAGCATAGGTTGCAAAGGCTCTCATCAAATCCTTATTTCTACCAATCAATTCACAAGTATAGCAACTCAAGACTTAAACCATTTTCAAATCTTCCCTAACCCCAGCGATGGTAATATCACCATAAAAAGTAACACTAAGGAAAACATCGAAATATATTCGGTAAATGGACAGTTGATGCATAGCCAATGGATAGAAGTTGGCACAAATTCGTTGGATTTATCGCACTTGAATAAAGGTGTTTATTTTGTTAAGATAGCACATCGACATTATAAGTTGGTTATTGGTTAAAGAGCTTCTGATTGAATATTCGATGCCATTGTTGGTCTATATTCAGCATAGATCACCAACAATTTTTTTATCCATTGATTGTCGTTGGTGATAACACCAACAACGGCACAAACTGACGGCTATGAAGCCGACCCATCGCTTGGTGAAGTGATTATTCAAAAACATAGAAACGGACCAACAGGTGAGGCTAAAGTTAGATTCATAGAGCAATATGGTAAATTCGTTAACTACAACGAAGGCGAAAATGGCGGCTTTATGGAATACGAGAACGAGCCTTCTGTGATTACCAAACAAAGCCGCATGAATGTTGATGAAAATTACGACACA
>JAUXOK010000013.1 GCA_030682255.1 Bacteroidota bacterium
ACTGTTATTATACCGCCAGTTTTAGATGTAAAATTAAAATTTGGCAGAGATACCTTTGTTTGTGCGGGCAATAGTTTAACCATCGAGCCAGTTGTTTCATATGGTATTCCCGCCTATCAATATAGATGGGAGGTTCCATTGGGGACAGTATCATCCAATACAACTAGTAAAGTAACCGTAACACCTACAAGCGACATGCGTTTAGGATTGCGTTTAACAGACAACAATAAATGTGTAGATGTAGACACAGTAACAATCAAAGTGATTAAAAATCCGGTTGTTAATATAGGTCCAGACAGACGCATTTGCACGTATGATTTTGTAACCTTAGATGCCCAAAATGCCGATTCATTGATGTATGAATGGAATACAGGCGATAATACCCGAGAGATTACCATCAATATAGCTGGCAAATATTCAGTAAAAGTATTAGATAGTATTTATAAATGTCATGCAAGCGATACGATGCAATTATTTGTGAACGATACGGTTATTGCGCTTACTGGAGGCGACAGGGAAATTTGTGTCAACGATACACTTAAAGTAAGAGGCTTGCGCAGACCCAAAGGCTATACCCGTCAGATAACATGGCGCGATTTAAACACAGGTGGCGTGATGGCCAATGATAGTGCCTTTAATGTAAGAATAACCTCAACCGCCACAAGAAATTACGAGATGTATTTAAGGGTTAATCAAGGAGGCGTTATTTGCGAAAACAGGGATACCTTTAATTTGATAGTCAATCCTTTGCCAACGTTCCAGTTTGCGGGTTTACCACCAAGATGTTACCAAGATGGTCCTATCAATTTAACCACCAATGTAATAGCCCGAGCAAGGGCAGGATTCGATCCAACCATTGTAGTTACAGATTTACGCTATTTTCAAGAACATAAAACACCAAGTTGGGTAACAGGCGGTCCAGTTGGAGTCAATACCTATGTATATGATTTCCCAAGATTCATCACCAACGCCCAAGTCCCCAAAGCAGGATTGAATGACATTATTTGTTATGATTACAAAGATGCCAAAGGTTGCTACAACAAAGAATGTAGAACTATCAGATTAAACCCCAATCCGGTAGTAGAACTAAAAACAGGTACATTTTGCCAAAAAGCAGGACCAGTAGATTTGAGCAAATTGATTGTTAAACCATTTTCAAAAGTAGGCGGAATAGAAAACTTTAAATGTTTAGAAGTTCCAAATGGTTCAGGTGTAGACAAGGATGCAATTGTATGGTTAGATAATTCTGTTATTCCGAATGTTTATCGTTTAGAGCCAGGCTTAGAGGGCGAGAACCAAAAAACAGGCGACTACCAAGTAGAGTATTGTTTTACAGATGTTTTAACAGGTTGTAAAGCCTGCGATTCAATGTGGATTACAATTGTAAGATTGCCAGAAATAGAATTCAGTGCCCTTCCTAAACAATGCGTTAACTTCCCATTGTTGGCTTTAGATAGTTTTGCTAAAGATAGAAACACCGGCAAGCGCTTTGTGGATGGTATTTGGTCTACTTTAGAATTCAGAAACTCACGTGACATGAATACGCCAGTGATAGCTGCAGCCATCAATAATTCTGTTAAAAACAACAACAAAGAATTCGACCCAGGTCATGCCACACCATTAAGCAATGGCGCAGGACAATATTTATTAAAGTTGTATGACGAATCAAGCGGCTGTCCAGTGGCCGATAGTGTAGAAATAACTGTTAATGGTTTACCATTATTAAGAATCAATATTCCAGATACAGTTTGTTCAAGCTCTGCGCCATTTGCGCTGAACAATGAACAACCATCAGGACCAGTTGGAGCTTGGTCAGGAGTAGGCGTAATAGGCAGAGATTTCAACCCGGGCGTTAGTCCAAAAACCAAGCAATACGAAGACCCCATTCGATTGAAATTTGAGTACACGAATCCACTCACAGGATGTTCAGATTCAATAGCAAAAAACATAAGAATTCAAAGTCAGCCAGAGGTAACGATAACTACACCTAAGCCTTATCAACAATGCGAAGGGCAAGTGTTTAACTTAACCGCAACTAAACTATGGGTTACAAATACCAATTGGTCAGGCAATGGCGATGGTTCATTTAGTGCTACCAATACCTTAACCAGTGTTTACACACATGGCTTACAAGATACCGCCATCAATGGTAGCAATGGCAATGTTTTATTGAGTATCAATACCATCAAAGAAGGAGTTTGTCCAACAGTCAAAGACGATATTCAACTGATTATAGAGCCATATCCACAATTTTCGATGCCACATCACTTTGTTCAATGTGAGGCAGCTACTATAGACTTTAGTACTTATGTTTTCAAGCCAGAATCATCTCCAAACTTAAGATATACTTGGTACTTTGGTAATGGCGATACGTTACGCAAAAGCAATTTATCGAATCCACAAAAAGTATACGACACAGCCAAACGTGGTTGGTATGATGTTTCATTAACCGTTCATAATCAATGGGGCGCAGCCGATGACCAAGCTTGTAGTATACAAAAAGATTCATTAGACTATGTGCGTGTATTGCCCCAACCTAAAGCTAACTTTAGCAGCGACCCAGGATTCTTTACAACAGTGGCTTTTCCTAAATTCAAGTTTAAAAACGAGACACAATTCAGATGGGGTGCAGAGAATATGAGTTACTTATGGAGTTTTGATTTGGCAGATATAGAGGATACCTCAACACAGATTAATCCAATCAAATCTTATCCAGCAGATACCACAGTTTATTGGGTTAATTTGCAGGCAAAATATACCTACTATGCGGCCAATGATATCACGATAGATGAGGATGTGGTTTGCGAAGACTCTATAGGATATTTAAGAAAAATCGGACCAGATGTAACTGTATTTGTGCCAACAGCCTTTAGTCCAGAGCGTACAGGGCCAAAATCCAACAATGTATTCAGACCAATTGTAAATGGCGAAAAAACATATTACGTAATGCTATTCAACAGATGGGGCGAGATATTATGGGAAAGTACCGATAAGTTTGCAGGATGGGACGGCACCTATAGGGGTGAAGATGCTCAACAAGATGTATATATATGGCATGTGAAGGTGACAG
>JAUXOK010000024.1 GCA_030682255.1 Bacteroidota bacterium
GGTGTAATATCAATTCTGTCTGCAACCTCAGCTTGAGTTAGGTTTTGAGATTCTCTGATTTTTCTAATTCTTTCTCCAAGTTGCATCTCTGTTAATATTTAATTTTGTTTTATGGAGTCGGTTTTTAGCATAGGCTATAACTAGTATATATGTCTGTTTTTTTTCCAAAAAACCACATCATAATACCCAAAAACGGGAGGATATGTCTGGTTTGTGATTGTTGATTATTGGTCTTTTTTTCTCGCATTTATTTTTAATTTCTCTATCGGACTTAATATGTGCTTCATGTTTTCACTACTCACATGGGTGTATATTTGTGTCGTTTTTGGGCTTTTATGTCCTAATATTTCCTGTATAAACCTCAAATTTACTCCAGACTCCAACAAATGGGTTGCATAACTATGTCTCAATGAGTGCAAACTAACACTTTTTTTTATTCCTGCCAAATTTTTTGCTTTATGAAATACCTCCTGTAAACTTTTTTCTGAATACTGCCCCCCTTGCTGTCCCTCAAACAAATAGTCTGTTGGTTTGTATTGTTTATAATATTCGCGCAATATCACTAAAGCTGTTTCTGATAATGGAACTATTCTATCTTTGTTTCCCTTGGCCGAATGGATATGAATGATCATTCTTTTCGAATCTACATCTTTAATCTTTATGTTTAATAATTCACTTCTTCTTAATCCGGCTGAATAGATAAATGCCAACATTGCTTTGTGCTTTTGGTTTTCTATAATATTCAATAGTTTTTCTACCTCATCCAAACTTAATACAACAGGCAATTTTTTAGACCTTTTGGGCCTATCAATTTCACTGATTTGTATTTTCTGTTGCTCTATGGTTGAATAAAATAGTTTAACTGCATTAACCACTTGGTTTTGGTATGAACTTGAAAGTTTATTTTTTAAAATATAATCATTGTTGAAATTAATAATATCTTGATTAACTATAAGTTCTATTGGTTTTTCCTTAAAATAATATAAAAATGTTCTTAATGCTTCACAATAGGTTTTTATTGTGTTATCGCTATATCGTTTGGATTTAAGCCATCTTCTAAACTCCTCAATTTTATCATCCTTTTCTATGTTCAGATTTTGTTGTATGCCACTCTCTATCTTAAATCTAATCCTATTTTCTGGTGTGTCGGGAATATGCCAACATTTAAGCGATTGACTCCATTTGCAACCCTCTATCTTTTTTATGCGTTCGTTTAACTCTAAATTTTTTTCAAATTCAACTGAAATTCGACCTTCATTTTTGTAGCTAATAAGTTTTGCATGCCATTTCATTCTGTGTTTTCTAAAGTTTTTTTACACTTCGTGCCCCTCGATTACATAGTTTTTAGCAATCAAGTTTCAAGTTGCTAATAAACACTATGATTTGCATATTTGCAAATATATTTTAACAAAAGTAAATAAAATAGTTGTTTTAAGTTGTTTTTAATTGAATGTGCTTTCTTTTGTTTCTTTAAATGCCTTGCCGCTAATCTTGGTTTTACAATGAATGATAATTTTGCTCCACAAAAAAAAAGAATTATTTACTAAGCGGCTTTAAACCAAAAACAATATAAATTTAACCCAAAAATGAATCTATGATTGGCAACATAACATCAGGTTTATCTATTGATGATTCTAATTGATGTTCGATGATATGATTTATTAATGCTTCATTTTTATACCCTTGTCCTAAGGCATAACTGTATGGCAGTGTTGAAAAACTAACTAAACTGTATTGGCTTTTGAACAATTCTGGATAATGCTCACCAAGTTCATGTTCCACTTTTTTAAAATGCATAAAATCTTCTCGTCCTACTAAATCTCGCATTTCGACAAAATTTTTGCATGCCAAATCTGCAATGGCATTTGCATTGATGATGCGTGCCTTTTGATACTCATCTAATATTTTATTCCAATCGGGATAATGCTGATCTATTATTTCATCCAATTCTTTTACATCCTCAAAACTACAATTCATGCCTTGCCCATAAAATGGAATAACGGCATGTGCTGCATCTCCTATCAATGCAAAACGGTTGTGAACCCATGGATTACATCTTATAGTAGCTAAACTGCCTGTAGGATTTGCAAAAAAATCGTCAATTAAATTTGGCATCAATGCTACAGCATCTTTAAAGTATGTATTAAAAAATTCTGCAACCTGTTCCTTAGTATTTAAATTCGCAAAACTTTGTTTGCCTTCGTATGCCAAAAATAAGGTACATGTAAAACTACCTTCGGGATTGGGCAATGCAATCATCATAAACTCTCCTCTAGGCCATATATGCAGGGCATTTTTATCGATTAAAAATCCACCATTGGAATCAGGAATAATTTCTAATTCTTTATAACCATAATTTTCGTATGTTTGAGAGTATTTAAAACGATTTAACTTTTGCATTTCACTTCTGATTGCAGAAAAAGCGCCATCTGAACCAAAAATAATATCTGCTGTAATCTCAAAAGTTGAGCCATCTGCATTTTGCAAAGTTGCTGAATTATTTTTTAAATTAGCATCGATACATTTGGTATTAAAAAACAATTTGACATTCTCATATTCATCAGCTAGTTCTAACAATTTAATATTTAAACCAGACCTAGAAACTGAGTTAATAAATTGACCTTGTTTGCCATATGGTTGATATTTAACATTACCATTAACATCATGCATCAATCTGCCATTCATTGGTATAGCATCGTCCAATACTTTTTCTGCTAAGCCAACCTTGTTTAATGCATCAATACCTCTTGTGGATAATGCCAAGTTAATCGACCTACCAGCGTCCGCTTGTCCCTTTCGGATATCTCCTCTTCTTTCGTATAATTCTACATTAAATCCTTTTTTGGCCAAACAAATCGCCAAAAGTGAACCACTTAATCCTCCGCCTACAATTGCTATTTTTTCTTTCATATTGATTTTACAATTTTAATGAGTTAATAACTTCAACTCACTTGGATGCAAACATAAGTAATTAACAAAATAAATGAAAAATTGATTTGCTGTGTTTTTATTGATTTTCATCATATTTTTGAACTCCAAACATTTTATAATGATAACACTTGGCATATCTGCTTATTTTCACGATTCATCTGCTGCAATCTGCAAGGATGGTATTATCATAGCAGCTGTTCAAGAAGAACGATTAAGTAGAATCAAAAACGATGCATCCTTCCCTATTCAAGCAATTAAATGCTGTTTGAAAAAATGTAATATTAAAATAAGCGACATCGATGCTATTGTATTCTACGACAAACCGATGTTGAAGTTTGAAAGAATTTTAGAAACATATTATCACGTTGCGCCAAAAGGTTTTCTCTCCTTTTTAAAATCCATACCCATATGGTTCGACCAAAAACTATTCATCAAACAAAATATTTACAAATCTTTATTGGAAATAGAATATTTCGACAAGAAAAATACACCTATTTTATTTACCGAACATCATTTATCACATGCTGCAAGCTCTTTTTTTACTTCGCCATTCGAAAAATCAGCTATACTAACTGTAGATGGTGTAGGCGAATGGGCAACAGCATCTTTAGGCATTGGCGATGGAAATCAAATTAGTTTTTTAAAAGAACTGCATTTTCCTGATTCAGTTGGATTACTTTATTCTTCTTTCACTTATTTCTTAGGCTTCAAAGTCAATTCTGGTGAATATAAAATGATGGGATTAGCGCCTTTTGGAGATCCTGAAATGGCAGAAACAATACATTTTGAAAATCTTATTCGCACAGAAATATTAAATATTCACGAAAATGGCTCCATCAAACTCAATCAAAGTTATTTCAAATATTTAACGTCACTCAAAATGATTCATATCAAGCGATGGGAAAAACTATTTCAATTAAAATTGAGAAACGCTGATAGTGATATAAATCAAAGCCACTGCAATCTCGCTTTTGCCATTCAAAAAATTACTGAAGAAATAGTGCTTAAAATGGCACAACACTTAGCCGAAATTACCCAATGCGAAAATATCTGTTTGGCGGGTGGTGTCGCTTTAAATTGTGTTTCGAACGGCAAACTACAAAAAGCTCAAATATTCAAATCCATATACATTCAAGCAGCAGCAGGAGATGCCGGTGGCGCTATTGGAGCAGCTTTGGCTGGCTATCACATATTTTTTAATAAACCTCGAAAAACTCTGCCATTTTTCAACCCCTATTTGGGTCCAAGTTTTTCACAAAACAATCTGATTGAAAATCTGAACGATTCCAACCTATCTAGCATAGAGGTATATGATAACAAAACTTTAATATGTAAGAAAACTGCTCAATTTATTCAAGAAGGTAAAGTAGTTGCATGGTTTCAGGGCGAAATGGAATTTGGTCCTAGAGCTTTGGGAAACCGAAGCATCATTGCCAATCCTTCATTTCCGAATATGCAAAACATCATCAATCTGAAAATTAAAAAAAGAGAAGCTTTCAGACCTTTTGCGCCTGCTGTTTTGGAGGAAGATGCTGCTAATTATTTTAACATGCACTTTTCATCACCATACATGCTTATGGTTTCAGACATTAAAGAAACTCTTAGAATCAATATCAAAAAAGAAAAAGAAATTTCTATCATAGATAAGCTAAATACGCCCCGAAGTGAGTTTCAAAGTATTACCCATGTGGATTTTTCTGCTAGGGTACAAACCGTTTCTCAGGAAAACAATCCTTTGTTTTATGAGCTTTTAAATCATGTCAAACTACAAACTGGACATGGTATGTTGATAAATACAAGCATGAATGTTAGAGGAGAACCCATGGTGTGTTCACCAGAAGAGGCATATCAATTTTTCAAAAAAACCAAAGTGGATGTATTAGTTATCGAAAATTATATTTTTATAAAACATGAAAAGTCAGCCTAAAAAAACACTCATCATCATTGCAATCGGATTGAGTTTATTGAATATCTATTTCAAAAACATTGTATTAATCATAATACCTATTTTGTTATTGATAATAGCTTTAACATCGCAAAAAACAAGCTATTGGATAGAGCAACATTGGTTTAAATTAAGCCAAGTAATTGGATATATTTCCAATAGACTAATTCTTGGAGTAGTATTTTTTATTATTCTAACACCAATTGCAATTCTTTATCGATTATTTCATAAAAACAAAACAAGCAATCAAAACCAGTTTAACAATTATAAAGACAGCAAACGGCTTTTTAAAGCTGATGACTTAAAAAACACTTGGTAATAATCAATATCACAAATAAATGATTAGAATTTAAAATTAGTGTTACTATTGATGTGTTTTAAAGTTGAAAACTTTCTTCAAAATTTGGCATTACAACATTTGGATGAGGAATAGTTTCTTTAAACTTTGTCATACTATTTAAATCTCCATGCACCAAGAATATTTGTTTAATAGATTTAAAATCTACTTCGTTTAAATACCTCAACAAGCCATTTTGGTCAGGATGTGCGCTAAAAACATCTGTTCTAGCAATTTGAGCATGAACTTCTTTTTCCTTATAGTTTATTCTAACAGTAGATTTACCCATAAGCAACTCGTGTCCAAAAGTGCCTTCTGCACAAAAACCAGCAATGAGAATTGTACTGTAAGCATCACTGATATGATTTCTAATGTGTTCTTGTATACGTCCACCTTCTACCATGCCAGCGGCTGAAACAATAACAGATGGCTCAGGCAATAAACTCATTATTTCGCTATCTTTAGAATTTTCAATGACGTATAAATTTTCGAAACCAAACAAATCGCCATATTGATTAACAAAATGTTGGGCTTCATCATTCAGATATTTTTTGTATTTTTCATACATCCGAGACGTTTTGATTGCCAAAGGACTATCTGTGTAAATTTTTACATTTTTTGGCAAAAGACCTTTGGTGTACAACTGTTTAAGGGTAAACAATATGGCTTGGGTTCTGCCAACACTAAAAGCAGGTATAACTAATTTGCCACCAAATTTTTCGCAAGTATTTTTAATATAATTTAACAGCACATCTTCTGCAATTTTATCCTGAGTATGAAGTCTACCGCCATAGGTGCTTTCTGTTATTAAATAATCCAATCCATTCATTGGCGTTGGATCTTTCATTAATTTAGAACCATAATTTCCTAAATCACCTGTAAAACCAATTTGTTTAGTTTCATTGTGTTCTTTAATAGTTAATTTTACAGAAGATGCACCAAGAATGTGACCTGCTTCAAAAAGTTCTATTGTAAGTTCATCATTTACTTGATATGGCTCATTAAACGTAAGACCATGCATAGCAGAAACCGTTTGTTCTATATGTCTTTTTTGAAACAAGGTTTGCACTTGTTCCTGCTTTTTAAATGATTTCTTGTGATTTTTCTTACCTTTCGATTTTCTACCTTCTATCAATTGAACATTCAATGAATCATTGAGTAAATTGTGGGATAATTCCACTGTTGGTTCTGAGCAAATTATTGGTCCATTAAAACCTTGTCTTACTAAATTAGGAATATTTCCAGAATGGTCGATGTGTGCATGGGTCAAAATAAGCAAATCGATATCCTCAGGTAAAAAAGGAAAGTTTCTGTTGTTGGAATCAAAATCCTTTCTGTTTTCGTAATCCAAACCACAGTCTATCAATACTTGAAAACCACTTTCAAGCGTTAATAAATGCATACTTCCGGTTACTTGTTTGGCAGCACCATAAAAAGTTAATTTCATAAATATATTACACACTCAAACATAGAGAAACAAAAAATGTTATAAAAACTAAGCAATCTTACACACTTTTTTTCATGAACTATCGTTTAAACAATTATCAATTCCTCTATTTCAAATGATGCAAACAAAGGTATTAATTAGAACACCAAACTATCAAACACGTTATCAACAATGGAAAAACGAATCTTTAAATAGCATACTTCAAGACATTAACCAATGTTATTCTGACGAGCTGATTTTAGGACATTCATATGAGGTAATAATTGTTAAATCTGAAGCGCAAGTGGTTCTGATACTAAACAACGAAAATTATAGCATCGATGATTTAAGCTTTTTGTCAACGTATTTTAAGGATCTTTTATTACAAAATCAATATTATGTTTACATGAGCGATGAAAGAATTGAAACCCAAAGAGATGGATTGATTCAAAATATTCATAGACACTATTTAAAACCAGATATTGAATATTCGAAAAGCCTGGATATTGGTGCAAACTTAATGTTTGGCAACATCATCATGGAACATTATTTCAATAAAATTGACAATAAACTGATCGTAACAATCAATTATTACAGTCAAAAAAAATATCACAGTTTTGAGAAATTGATGGAACTGTTACTTAAATATTAATTTAATATCATTCATTTGTTTCACAAGTTCAGTTATCAACATCAAATAAAAATAAAATTGAATAAACTTTGAAAATCAATATTAATATCTTTAAATTTGTTAAAGAATTTATTTAAAAGTTTCTTAATAACAAACATTAAAGTATTAACACAATGAAAAGAAGACAATTTCTTACTGATGTGATGACTGATAAAGAATTGCCTAAAGCGATTCCTGTAGAAAAATTTCAAAATCAAAAAATACCTGATCATCTAGAATTAGGCGTTGGTTCTATTGCACCTTATTCGGGTGTTTGGAATGAAACAAAACTTAAACATTTGTTAAGAAGAACTTTGTTTGGTTATTCAAAATCGGATTTAGATTTCTTTAAAACTAAGTCGATGGATGAAGCAGTGGATATTTTAATGGACATTCCAACAAGTTCTCCTACTCCACCAATTAATGCCTACAACACTCCTCGCTTAATAGACCCTAACATCAATGCAGGCGAAACTTGGGTAAACGGGCCAGATGACCCAACTTTCATAGTAGAAAGAAGGCAATCACTTTATGCATGGAATATGCAACAATTGTTGAAAAACGATAGACATATTCAAGAAAAAATGACCATATTTCTGCATAATCATTTTGCTACAGAATCAGAAGAAATCTTTAGTCCGATTGTAGCTTATAGACACCACAAATTATTGCGAGACAATTGTTTAGGCAATTTTAAAGACATGATTAAAAAAATAACCATAGACACAGGCATGCTGTATTACTTAAATGGTTATGTAAACTCCAAAACTGCACCAGATGAAAACTATGCCAGAGAACTGATGGAACTTTTTACACTTGGCAAATCACCAGAAAGCCAATACACAGAAGATGATGTAAAAGCAGCCGCCAGAACTTTGACAGGATGGAGTATTAATCCAACGGATTTTCAAACATTCTTCAGCCCATTTAAACACGATACCACCAATAAAACATTTTCATCCTTTTATAACAACACGGTTATAACTGGTAAAACAGGCACAAATGGCGAATTAGAAACCGATGATTTAATCAACATGATATTTACCAAAGAAGATATCATTGCTCGATTCATTGTTAGAAAACTTTATAGATACTTTGTTTATTATGTGATAGATACCAATATTGAAAACAATGTCATAGTTCCATTGGCTAATATTTTTAAACAAAATTGGGAATTAAAACCAGTGGTTACTGCCTTATTAAAAAGTGAACACTTTTACGACAACAACAACATAGGCTGTATGATAAAAAACCCACTGGATGCTGTCGGAAATTTCATCAAAGCATTCAACATTCCAATGCCAACAGACACCATTCAAAAAGATTATGCTTCACATCTCACTTTATGGAGTGCAGCTTCTTCTATGGGCATGAATTTTGGAAATCCACCCAATGTTTCTGGATGGTCTGCTTATTACCAAACACCACAATACTACCAACTTTGGCTTAATTCAGACACACTTCCAAAAAGAATCATGTATTCAGTAGCTGCTATGGCTGTTGGGATTGATTATCCTGGAGGAAAACTACAAGCTGATTTACTAGAATTTGCCAAACAATTTCCAAATCCAGAAAATCCTAATTTACTGTTACAAAATTGCATTGACTTTTTCTATGCTATGGATATTTCATCTACCAAAAAAGCTGAATTAAAAAACAGCACTCTCCTATTTGGATTGAACGAAGACTTTTATTGGACCAATGCTTGGAATGATTACATCAACGACCCAACAGATGCAAGCAAGAAAAACACAGCAAACACTGGCATAGCGCTTATGCTCAAATATTTACTGGATTTAGCAGAAAATCAATTAATCTAATTTTAAAAACTTTAAAAGATGAAAAGAAAAGAATTCTTAAAAAAAGCTACATTAGCTGGTTTAACACCTTTTGTTATAGACGGACTCTCATTTAAAGTGCTTGGCAAAACATCCAGATTAGAAGCTATTGCAAAAGCAGCCGCTAAAAATGGAAGAGTGTTTGTATTAATTCAACTTAATGGTGGTAATGATGGATTAAACACTATCATTCCAACTGACCAATACAGTAATTTAAGTTCAGCAAGAAGCAATGTTCTAATACCAGAAAACAAAGTATTGAAACTAAATGGCATCAATGGAACAGGATTGCATCCAGCTATGACTGCCTTAAAAACACTTTATGATGACAAAAAACTCAACATCGTTCAGTCTGTAGGATATCCTAATCCAAATTTTTCTCACTTTCGTTCTACAGATATTTGGCATACTGCAAGTGATAGCAACCAATTTTTAACTTCAGGCTGGGGAGGAAGATTCCTTCAAAACGAACATCCCGACTTTCCAGTTGGCTATCCAAGTACCGAAAACCCTGATCCTTTGGCTATTTCTATTGGATTTAGCGTTTCTACTGTTTTGATGGGCAATACCATTAATACAGGCATGGCTATTTCCGACCCTAAATCATTTTACGAATTGGTTTCGGGCACTGTAGACCCAGCCCCTAATACCCCAGCAGGACATGAATTAACCTATGTTAGATTAATCCTTCAACAAACACAAGATTATAACGTTACTGTAAAAGCTGCAGCTTTAAATGCTACTAACAAAGTCACATACCCAAACAACAACCGATTAGCTGCTCAATTAAAAATTGTAGCTAACCTAATAGCAGGTGGTTTGCAAACACCAATATATACCGTAAGTATAGGAGGTTTTGACACTCATGCTAATCAAGTGCCTCTATCTGGAGGCAACGACACAGGAGCTCATGCCAATTTATGGAAAACAGTTTCTGAAGCTATTTCTGCATTTCAGAAAGATTGCGAACAATTGGGAATCGCAGATAGAGTTGCAGGGATGACTTACAGTGAGTTTGGCCGAAGAATTAAAAGCAACGATAGTAATGGCACAGACCATGGTGCAGCTGCGCCATTAATTGTTTTTGGAACGCAAGTTAATCCTACTATCATTGGCAACAATCCAACAATCCCAAGTTCTGTAACTGTTAATGACAATGTACCTATGCAATATGATTTCAGACAAGTATATGCCACCATTTTAAAAGATTGGTTCCAAGCTTCTGATACTGATATTCAAAGTGATATTTTATTTAAAGATTTTACAACATTGCCTATCTTCAATCAAACATTAAGTGTAGACAAAAAGGTAGTTACTCAAAATTTGTTACTGAAACAAAACTTTCCTAATCCGTTCAAAGAACAAACCATGATTGAATATTACACATCAGGTGGCAAGGTTGAATTGAAATTATACGATGCTCAAGGGAAATTAGTTAGTACATTGGTAGATGATAATATGCCGAGTGGACAACATCAGTATATATTATCTGGAGCGTCTTTGCCAAACGGTAATTACTACATCCAATTAATCACCACTGCAGGTCAAATTAGCAGACAATTAATTAAGATGTAGGCATAGATTTATTTACCTTAAAACCGTTACCATCCCTTTTTTATAAACGACTTTCTTGTTGAGGTCTATGATTTTTATCATGTATAGATAATCTCCTTGTTGAACAAATTCCCCTTTAGATTTTCCGTCCCAACCCAATATTGGATTATTCGTTTCAAATACTAATTCTCCCCAACGGTTATATACTTTTAATTCAAACTGAGATACTTTATTATATCCAGAAATTGTAAATGCATCATTAAAACCATCTCCATTAGGAGAAAACGATGTTGGGAAAAAGTATTTATTCGGAATCGTGAAAAAATATGACTTTGAAGCAACACCAACACAATTATTGGTATCAACAACCGATAACAAAACATTCAACTTAACAGAATCTGTTAAATTCATAATCAATTGTTGAGCTGTTCCGTTCGCAACTATAGGACTTGTAGACCAAGTTCTACTAGTAATAACTATTGGTGTAATATCATTAAAAATCACCTCAATACCATCGTTGGATGATATAACATTGGTGTCCATTTGTGGAACAGGTAGTGCGTAAACATTAACTCTATTAGGTAGATTCAAAGTAGCCACACAACCATAACTGTTGGTAGCTGTTACATCCAAATTAAACGAACCTAATTTAGGTGTGTTGTTTATGTATGGATTGCCGTTAAATATTGGAGTATTAGTAAATCTCCAATTATAACTTAAAGAGTTATCTGTTGAAACAGCATTTAAAACAATGGGTTCATTGATACAATATTTGATTGGACCATCGATTGAAAATTCAGGACTGGGCACCACAAGCAAAGTCTTTTCTACACTATCTCTACACAAATTAGGTGTGGCAATATTTAATTTAACTTTATAAGTACCATCTGAAGTAAATACACGATTAACAGTTTGAGCCATTGATAAATTAGTTGCAGGCATTAGTGTCCACTGTCTGACATAACCAGTTCCGCCATTACTAACATCTGTCATATCAAAAGAATTATTGAGCAAACACTGATCGGTATCATTGATATTGAATTGTGCAACAGGGCTAAAATAAACTTGAACAGCTTTAGTCATTGTGTCTCTACAATTTTGATTTGAAGTAGAAATTAATCTTACGTTATAATTACTAAAATTTAAATATGAATGACTAACTAAGTCTCCAGTTTGGCTATTGCCATCCCCAAAATTCCATGCATTGGTGTATGTTCCATTCGAAATATTACCAATTTCATCAAAATCAAAAACATTGCCTTTTAAACATTGGTTTGGATTATTGATGTTAAAATCTACATTCACACTTGGATTTACTACAACAAATTTAGACAAACTATCTTGACACAATTCGTCTGTTGTTGCAATTAACTTAACTTCAATAGCATTATTTTCTATCAAGTAGCGATGTTGAGCATCTGTAGATGTAGCAGTTGTACCATCACCAAACAACCAATTAAAACTCATAGATCCGCTAACCAAAATACTTGAATTGGTATATAAAAACTGATTTTGATTTAAACATTGATTGGTATCATTGATGCTAAAATCCACCAACGGCATTGGAAATAATTTAACAGTTTTTATAAGCGTATCTCTACAAAGCTTATCACTGATTGCAATTAACTGAACATCATAGTTGCCATGATTTATATAAGTATGATTAGGAGACACAAGATTTGAAATTGAGTCGTTTCCAAAATGCCAATTAGCATTTAAATTTCCACTTAAAACATTGCTAGTATTTGAGAAACTAAATAGATTGCCTGACAAACATTGCTCATCATCTGAAATTGCAAAATCTGCTGCTGGTGATGGGTTAAGATAAATTGTTTTTGTGATACTGTCTTTACAATTTTGATTGGTATTAACAATCAATTTAACTTGATATTGTGCATTATAAACCAAATATTTTTTTACACTTGGCGTTTCATCAGTTGTGGTATTTCCATCTCCAAAAAACCAGTTATAATCCATAACACCATTAGATAAACTTGTTTGATTGATAAATTCAAAAGCATTTTCATTAAAACACATGCTATCTTCCAAAATATCAAAATCAGTGATTGCATTTTCGTATACATTGATAGATTTTGAAATTGAATCTGAACAATTGTGATTAGACAATGCCATTAATTTTACATTATAATTTCCAAAATTGGAGTATGCTTTTGTTGGCGAAACTGATGTACTGCTTGTATTATCGCCATAAAACCATGAATAACTTAAAGTTGAATTAGAAACATTACTTAGATTGCTGTATAAAAAACTATTATTAGTTAAACATTGATTAGCTTGATTGATATTAAAATCAACATTGGGTTTTGCATGAATGGTGATGAATTGCGAAGCTGTGTCAGCACAAAAATCGCTCGAAGCAATTATGGTATACAAACCACTATCTGTCATATTGACATTCTGTCTGCTTATTGTTGCATTGATAGAATCCGTTATGATTACTTGATTTAAATACCACTGATTGTTTTTAACAACATTATTAATATCATTGGCTTCTAACTTAAAAGATTCATTGATACATAGCGAAGTATCATTTACTAATGACGAAATAGTCAATTGTGGTAATTGATGAATTAAAACAAAGCTGTCTATTATTTTTTCAAAACCATCGATAATTAAACTGACTGTTTTGTATCCTGGAGTAGAATATTTAACGGAATGTGGACCCGAAGTATTAGCAGTTGAAGGTATTGCGCCATCACCAAAACTCCAAGCATACTGCCAACCCATACTTTCTGTAGAATCAGAAAAAACAACCTCATCATTTAAACAAATATCATTTTTATTGGCCATAAAATCAGGGAAAATAGAATCAACGACAATGATGCCATAATCTTCTGTTTGTCCATAGTTTAAATTTGAACAAGGATTTGTACCAAGCGTTAAATAATCACTTCTAACCCTCATTCTTAAAATGGTATTAATTTTTGCAGACATAGGAATCAAGATTGAATCTACATGCGTTTGAACAGCTGGAGCAGGCTGAAAAACTAATTCTCCTGCATCAGTAAAATCACCATTGTTATTGTAGTCAATAAATGTTTTAACTTGTTCAGTAAATGTGGCCCCCGTCAAAACTTTTAATGCGTATTTTTTACCTCTTTTAACTTGAATTACTTTATTACAAGCAAAATCAACATAAGCACCTTCTGGCAATCTGCCTGCTGTTTGATTTTTCATGCCATTCATTTCAACACTAAAAATACCTAATCTTGAATCTGCATTAGAAGATGTTATAGGCCTACAAATTGGTGTAACAACTGTATCACCTACCCTAACAAAACCTTCTATAGTATCAATACCCACACAATTCTCTGCCATAAACTTAAATTTATACTCCCCTCTCTGTCCAAATGATACATTAACATCTTTACTAAATGTATCCGAACCATTTACAAATTGGTATGTACCTCCAGAAAACTCCCATTTAAATCTGCCAGGCACATTGCAAGCATCACTTTTTATTTTCACAATGGCTTGAAGACAAATAGTAGTATCGTATGGTAAAATCTTAGCAATTGGCAATTCATTCCCTTCGTTTAAAACTGGCCCAAACCAATTGCCTCTGTTGTAAGTAGAAGCATATAAAACATGGGTTTTACAAATTGGATTATTATCATAATACAATTCAATATCTGTTACCCTAACTGAGTGTGGCAAACCATGACTGTAATATCTCCAAACATTTGTAGTTGTATCTGTATACCAAATACCGCCCCCATTGGTTCCAACGTAAATACCTTTTTTCTTACTTGATGTATCCAATAAAATACAATTGACATTGTGAGATAAATTTGTTGCTATCTGAACCCAATTAGTTCCTTTATTCATAGAGCGATAAACCCTGTTGCCTATGCCAATATAAACAACATTTTGAATTTTGGGATCTGTTTCTATGGCTGTTATTGTACCTGCTACAGGTTGAGTTACAACATTCCACGTAGGTGTTGCCGCATTCACATCATCACTTCTATAAAAAGTACCATTAGAACGCGAAGCATATAAAATATCAGGATTGGCAATACAACTTTCTACTTCTGTAAAATTACTTGCATTAGTACCACCAAGATTGTTTGAAATACGGGTCCAAGTTGGTGGATTGTTTCTTATATTATTACTTCTCCATATGTTTTTGTAACCAATATACATGGTTGTTCCACTTCCTTCTTTTAATATAAATGGTGTTACCCAACCACCTTGTTCATTAATACCATTGACACCATTTCCTGCTATGGTAGCTTGAGTAGTTACATCATAAATCCTAAAAATACTGCCATAATACAACTCGCCATAACTGTAACGATTGTCTATTTGATCTATTTCGCAATCCATGCCATCACCACCTCTAGTTGTATACCAATCGTTATTGTAGAAATTAGCTGTACCATTATCTTGATAACCATTTATTAAAATATCTTTTTGAGTTCTCGAGCAATCCAATTTATAGATTTGCGCTATAGCAAGTCCACTTTTTACTGGAATCCAATTCACTCCTCTATCTCTGGTATAATACAAACCACCATCGTTGGCAGCAAAAATTCGATTAGTAAGTGGACAACTGATTAATTCATGTTGATCTGCATGAATTTTATTCACCCAATATCCTGCAATGGTCCAAGTTTGTCCTGTATCGTTTGAACGAAAAATATTAACACCTCCAACATAAATGATTGCTGGATTAACGGGATCTGTAACCATGTCTTTATCATACCAGGCTTGCCCACCTGTACCTGAGCCATTAGTTGACCAATCGTGTAAATTAGGTGTGGTAGACTTAGTTACAAAAGTTGTCCCACTATCTCTTGATAAATAAAAACCCCTGTTAACACTGCCATTTGCCAGCCAAAAATAAACCAAATTAGGCATATTAACATTGACATCTATAACACCCCTCGACATAGCTGTAGTTGGCAAACCATTGGTAATAGACACCCATGTAAGACCATTGTTTAACGACCTAAATAAAATCCCATCACGCGTTGCATAAACAATATCTGAATTATTGGGTTTAAATACTATGTCTTTAAAATTACCAGTTATAATTTGTGTCCAATTGGATCCAGCATTTGTAGAACGGTAAATGCCATTATTAGTGGCTGCTAATAATACACTTGTATTACTCGGGTTAATAATTAATTTACCAACCGTTCTATTACCCATACCTGTATTGCTTTGAAACCAAGAGGCTCCGCCATTCGTTGATTTAAAAACACCAAAACCAGCGGCATCTCCAGCATCCCTATCACCTGTACCCATATACATTGTGCTCGGACTATACGGGTCAAAAACAATTGATGAAACCCCTAGAGTAGGTAAAGAATCCGTGTATACAGCCCAAGTTTTACCACCATCAGTTGTTTTCCAGATTCCGCCAGCACATGCTCCAGCAAATATCGTATTCGAATCTGTAGGATGAATAGCTACTGCATTGAGTCTTCCCATGCCATTCATCTGACCCGTATTATTGTTTGGCAAAAAAACAGGGCCAAATTCTTTCCAATCTCCTCTTGTTTTACAACTTACACTACCAGGACCTAAACCCAAAGTTTTCAATCTAAATCTTTTTTCATCATCTTTTATCATTTGATTCAGTTGATTTAACTGATCTATTACATCAGGAAAATTTCCAATACTATCCACTGTTTTTTCGGCCATCCATTCCCATCTTTTAAAAGCTTTCCAACCACTTCCTTTTTCAATGGTTCTGTTTTGCCAATATAAATCGAAGGCTCTTTTAGTTTGGTTTAGATTGATAGATTTATCTTGCATCATATCCATCCAGTATGGATAATTAGATGTATCAGAAGAGCTTTGACCAATTAGTGATTTAGTAAACACAAAAAGAACAAAAATTAAAAGTAACTTTTTAATCATTTTGCGAATTTCTTAAATTATTCTGATTTAACAAAAATTAATTATTTTTTGTTTTGAAAAAATATTCTTTTAACTTTGAAAAATGTTAATCAGTTACAATGGTGTATTAACCCATGCAGATGATAAACTTTTCAATGCTTCTAGCCGTATTTACAAATATGGGGATGGCTTTTTTGAAAGCATTAAAATCATCAATAAAAAACCCCAATTATTTGATTTACACTATGATAGAATTTTGCGCGCATCCAAATTATTTCATCTACCACTTAATGAAAAATGGAGTAAAAACTATCTAGAGGAACATTTAACTTGGTTGTGCATGAAAAACGGATGGGTGAATGCCCGTTGCAGAATTATATTTTACAGAGATTGCGATGGCTTTTATATGCCAGAAAGAGACAAAACATCTTTTATCATCGAAATGTCTGAATCTACACCCAATTATCCTTTCAATGACATTGGTTTTAAATTGGGAGCATATGGTCAAATTTTAAAAGCCTCTAACTTTGTTAGTTTTTTTAAACCATTATCTGCAATTCAATATGTATTAGCTGGTATTTATGCCCGCGACAACAAATTTGATTCAGTAATTCTTTTCAATGAATTTGGTAACGTTGCCGAAACATTCAATGCCAATATTTTTATGATTCAGGGCGATGATGTTATTACACCTCCTTTGAGCGAATATTGTTTGGATGGTGTTATGAGACAACACATCATCAATTCTCTCAAAAACTTAGGGTGTTCTATTATCGAAATGCCTATTTCAATTGAGGATCTTAAAAATGCCGAAGAGGTTTTTTTATGCAATGCTACTAGAGGAATAATTTGGATAGAAAATTTTGAAGATTCATATTATAGCTACACCAAAACATTCCAAATTCATCAAGATATTTTTGGGGGAGTTAATAGGTAAGAGTTTCCCACATGAAAACTGCGGGAGGTCAAGGCTTTAATCCATTACCCAGATTTAGATATAACCATTTCCGACCTTTTTACTCAATATTTTTCAAAGAAATTAACCAACGACAATCCAATACTTTTAAAAACTGGATTCTATTCTCGCTCCCATCTAGCGAGTGAGTTAAAAAAAGGACAAAAGAAATATTGGAAATATGATGGTAAATAAAAGAGATGCCAGAGGCAAATAAATTTATCACTTTAAAGATGCGAGCGAGAGCGTGGCTTACAAAAATATTAGGCTAGCATAAGGCGCACGATTATTTCATCTGTTATAATACGGGTTTAGATTTTAGTTGGATTGTATTTAGTAACTATTTTTTATTGAAATTCAGAAATTCTTTTTAAATTTGGGGCATATCATGAATTACAAAACTTTTAGATTTTTTCTATTAACGTTTATCATATTAAATTCGTCTCAAATATTTTCTCAAGGCTTTACCATTTCGGGCTATGTGACAGATGTTAAAACTGGAGAAGTCATTATTGGAGCTTATATATTTTGCCCGCAAACAGGCTCTGGAGTAGTTAGTAATAATGCTGGGTTTTATGCCCTCAACATCCCTTTTGGAACCAAAAATCTGATGTATTTACACGAGGATTATTATGCAATCATAGACACTCTCAAAATAAATAGAAACAAAATTGAAAATGTTTATATGAAACCGATGGGAGAAGACGATATGCAAATTAATCCATTTGATAATGTCAAACAAAATATTGAATTGGGTGATGCTAACGACACCAATCAAATACAACGCATAACAATTAAAAACTCTGCAGCTGTAAACGAAATTATTGCTAAAGCCCTGAACCGAAATATTAAAATTATAGACCAAATGGAAAATGGCTTTGTTCATATACCAGGAAATCAAATGAATAATATGCCTGCATTGGTAGGCGAAATTGATGTGGCTCGTTCATTAAAATTTGTTCCAGGTGTGGCACCAGGAACTGAACTTAACAATGGCATGTATGTGAGAGGTGGAAGCCACGATCAAAACTTGGTCTTAATGGATGGTGTGCCAATATATAACACCAATCATCTATTTGGTTTTTATTCCGTTTTTAACTCAGAGGGCATTAACAGTGTTCAAATTACCAAAAGCGGATTTTCTGCTCGCAATGGTGGACGTTTATCTGGCATAACAGATGTAACTATGAAAGAGGGCAACCCCAATCAAATTCATGGTATTTTTTTAAGAAGTTTGATGGCATTAACCTTAGATATCAATGGCCCTTTAACACCTGATGGCAATACTACTTTTGCAATTTCTGCCAAACGTTCTCATTGGGATTTGTTTTTGAGACCTGCTGGAGATGAAAACAATAAATTTTGGTACACTTTCTATGACTTAAACGCTAAAGTATGTCATAAAATCAATGATAAAAACAAACTGTTTTTTAGTACCTATTCAGGCAGAGATAGATTGTATATTTCTGGCAGAGAATCTGGCACTGATAGCTTTGGCAATCAAATTAACAACGACAATGTTTTTGAATTAAAATGGGGCAATTTCATCAGTTCCGTTAGATTAAATAGTGTTATAAACGAAAGATTATTTGCAAACTTTTCTTTAAATTACAGTGAATATAAAAGTTTTTTTGGCATTGGTTTTGGACAAGAAATAGACAGTTTTGGCAGCATAGATAAAGCAAGTGTTGATTTTTCTTACCGCAACCATATCAAAGACTATAATGTAAAAGCTGATTTTGATTATATCATGGCACCTAAGCACACCCTTAGATTTGGCGTAAGCAATTCCGTGAGAACTTTTTTGCCAGGTAGCACTAAAGTTAAATATGTTAGAAACAGCATTGTAGAATACGATTCCACCATTGGGTTTTCGAACAGCGCATTAACCAACGAAGCGGCTGTATACATAGAAGATGAAACCAGATTAGACAAAAATTCAAAACTTGCATTTGGCGCAAGATTAGTTGCTTATTCTTATAAGGATGTAACTTTTATTTTACCAGAACCTAGAATTTCATTTAACACCAAAATAGACAATGAATATGCAATAAAGGCTAGTTATTCAATGATGCATCAATCAGTTCATCAATTAATGAGTGAACAAAATTCATTTTTTACAGATAGATGGGTACCAGCAACAGAGAACATTAAACCACAAAGAGCCCAGCAAATTTCTTTGGGAATAACAAAACCCTATGATAATAATTTTGAATTATCTGTTGAAGGCTATTACAAATGGATGGACAACATTGTTGAACTAAAAGAAGGGGCAAGAAATTCGGGTGGGTTGCTTGACAATTCAAATTGGGAAAATGATTTATTAACAGGCAATGGCACTTGTTATGGAATCGAAACATTTTTACACAAAAGAAAAGGCAATACTAATGGCTGGATAGGTTACACACTTTCATGGGCTACACGTAATACGCCAGGGGTTAACAAAAATCAAACCTATTATTTTGATTACGATAGAAGACACTTCATAAACATGGTAATGCAACATAAAATAGATGATGACAACAGCATCAGCATCAATTTAGTATTTTCAACAGGCAATGTTCAATCAGTGCCTACTGGCAAACATTTAGATATCAACGGTAATGTTGTATACGATTACCCCGAAAAAAACAACTTCAGACTACCCAACACATTTAGAATAGATGTGGGTTATTCCAGAAAACGAGATAGTTGGTGGGCCGAAGAATCTGGCTATCGCCTATCTATTTACAATGTATTAGCAAGAAACAATCCTGCATACATTTACATAGACAACTCAAACCCAACCAATCAACCAAACATTCAACCGAGAGTGATGCAAAGAGGCTTATTAGGCTTTATTCCAGGTATTACTTATTACACAAAATTTTAATTCAAAATGAAACATCAACTTATCTTTAAATTTATTTTATTAACATTTGTATGTGTGTCTTGCGAAAAAGAAATAAATGTCACCCTTCCTCCATATGATACCAAACTTGTTGTTAATGGCGAATTAAACAACGAGTCTGAAATTTCACTTCAAGTAAGCAAGAGTATATCAATTCTAACAAATTCTGATTCAACAGGCTATTTACTAAACAACGCAATAGTAAATATTTATGAAAACAACACACTTTTAGGCACTGGCACCTATTTTTCAGGAAAATATGAATTTAATTTCAAACCACAAGTAGGTAGAATATATGAAATCAGAGCTTCTCATCCTAATTACACTGCTGTAAACGCAGTAGTTACGATGCCTAAGTCCCTAAGTTTTAATAGCACCTTTATAGATTCTATTGGTTTAGATAATGTGGGATTAAAAGTAGGACAATTAACTTTGAATATCAATGATGACGGAAATGAAACCAATTATTATCAATTGTTAATTAAATATTATAACCCTGGTTTTTTGGAATGGTTTCCTTTTGATTTTGTTTCTAATGATGAAGAATTTATTAACAATACAAAACTTAATGATGGCAGTTATTTGTTTTCTGACACGCGATTTAATGGCAGAACCAAGACATTTAGGTTTGAGGTACCCTTTGGATTAGCAACAGGTACACCTAAATTTGAGGTTTCCATTAAAAGTATAGGCGCAGATTTTTATGAATACATCAATCAAACCAACGAATATAACCAAACAGGAACAGGTTTTATCCCCAATCCGATCATTCTAAAAAGCAATGTTACCAATGGCCTAGGTATGATTGGCGGTGTAATAAACCAAAGAGACACTATCAAATAATTGTCATTTTTTAGCAACGTAAACAATAAAACAACCAAAAAAGCATTGATAAGAGATATGAAAAAAATTAACCTCATTCTAGTTATTCATTATCTATTAATCAACAATATCTTTTCTCAAATTGGCGGAAGAGGCGCTTATGCCTTTTTGAACATGCCATCCAATGCATTGTCTGTTGCCCTAGGGAGTAATTTCATATCTGCGGCCAATCATAAAGATGCCAGTTTATCATGGAATAACCCAGCTGCTCTCAATAAAAACATGCATCAGTCTGTATCAGTAACATATAATAATTATGTTTCAGATATCAACAGTGGTTACTTTTCTTATGCCCGTCATTTTAAAAAAATAGGCACATTCAGTGCTGGCGCAATGTTTATCAATTATGGCAAATTTGATGGATATAACCCTGCTGGAATTTCGACAGGAACATTTACAGCCAAAGACCAAAGTTTTCACATTTCGTATGGCAATCAATACAATTCAAAACTCAGTTATGGCGGTTCTATTAAATATGTTTATTCCATATACGAAGCATTTGTAAGTGGAGGTTTGTCAACTGATTTTTCAGGCATGTATCATGACACTTTAAACAAACTTACCATGACTGCTTTTGTTAGAAACTTGGGCTACCAATTCATACCATATAGTGGCACCGAAAGACAAAATCTAGCTACTGAAATTGCCTTTTCTATTTCAAAAAGATTAGAGCATTTGCCATTTACATACCATGCTATTTTTCACAATCTTCAAAGACCTGACATGAGGTATAGTGTTAATAACACCGGTCAAAAAGATGAATTTGGGAATAGCTTAAATAAAGAAATGACAATGGGGGATAACATATTAAGACATATTACTGTAGGTGGCGAACTTAATTTCACCAAACATTTTGTTGTTAGATTTGGATACAATCACATGCGAAGAAAAGAATTGGGTCAAGAACAAAGACGAGGCACTACGGGTTTTAGCTGGGGATTAGGTTTTAAAGCACAAAAAATCAATTTCTCATATGGCAGTGCCACATATTTTCCGGGCATTAATTCTAATCAATTCAGTGTAATGTTGAATTTGAATGATTTTTATACCAAGAAATAGAACATGAAGTTCAATCAAAAACTAAGTATAGTTTTAATTTTGAGTTTACTTTTTGCACTTAACGCCTGTAAAAGAAAAACTAAGCTAGATAATGTTGTAGAAGATTTCGACTTTGACAAATTAACAACCGAAATTCACTCAGAAATAGATAGCCTAAAAAAAGATCATACTTACAAACATTATTTTGACACCCTTTACAATGTTTATAAGCAACAAGCATTTAAACCAATTTGGCTAGAAAAAATTAATGACTCCTTATTTGTAGATTCTATTCGTCAAATTTCTGATAGTTTAATTTACGATGGTTTTATTCAATCACATTATGGATTCTCTAAACTGCTTTCTTTGATTGATAGCATTAAAATAAGCAAAAATCAATACAATCATCTAGCTAAAATTGAATTATTGTTGAGCAACTCGCTTTTAACTTTATGGCACGACAAGGTTTTGGGCAGAACTAATCCAATTCAATTATTTGGGAACAAATATTCTTTCCCATATCCTAATCATCCTGATTTTGAATTATTACAAGTATTAGACACTAATTTTGGCATCAAAAAAATAATTGAATACAAACCCTATCATCCATATTATCCCATTTTAAAACAAGAATTAAAACAAAGATTTGGAATTTCTGTTGGAAGCGAAACTATCATAGACACTACTGGCATTAGAAAAATCAGTCCAGACAACGAGCATATTTCAATCCCTAGTATTTCTAAAAGATTGTTAGAACTAGGACTCATTCACGACAGCGTTTACCTCAAATTAAAAGACACGGTTTATTTTATTCCAGAATTGGTAAAAGCAATAACAAAGTTTCAGAAAATGTTTAACCTCACAGATGACGGTATTATTGGTGTTACAACATTAAAAGCTTTAAATTACACAAGAAATAATCAAATGGATGCCATTAGAGCTAATTTAGAAAGGCTAAGATGGATAGGACAAGAGCCAGAAAAACCATACATTGAAGTCAATCTTCCAGAATTTATGTTGTACATGCATTACCCCGATAGTACCAAAGCCATGAAAGTATGCATTGGTAAAGGAAAGGAAAGACTTTATGATAAAAAAACAGTGTTATACCAAAAAACAGGTAGGTATTTTGACAAACCCCTTAACCACGAAACACCACAAATATATGCATATGTCGAGTATGTTATTCTGAATCCAACTTGGACAGTTCCCTCGAGTATTGTTGGTAGAGAAATGTTTTCAAAAATTGTGAAAGACCCAGGCTACTTAATTAGAAATAATTATGAAGTTTTAAAGGGAAATCAAGTAATAAATCCATATACCATAAATTGGAAAAATTATACAGCAGGAAAAGTGCCTTTCAAATTCAGACAAAGTGCAGGAGATGACAATGCTTTAGGTAAAATTAAATTTACATTTAAAAATGATTTTAGTATTTATATGCACGACACCCCTTTAAAAAGTAAATTTAACGACAATAATAGGGCAGTTAGTCATGGTTGTGTTCGCGTTGAAAACCCTTCCCTTCTTTCTGAATTTTTACTTCAAAATAATGAAAAAATCAAAATTGACGATGTTAGAATCATGATGGGATTACCACCTTATGACGAAGACAGATTATTAGAATGGGAAAATGACACATCAAAAAAGCAAAAAATAATAAAAACCACATACCCAATTAGAATTGAAAAAAGACCCATTGTGATGTTTAATTATATAACCACTGTTTTTGACGAAAACAATCGTATGAGGCTTTTATTTGACCTATATGACAAAAACAATTTAATTATTGAAAAATGTAATCTACCATAGCATATCATTGAATGCTAAAAAAGTAATTTTAATTTAAAAGTAAGCCTTTTAATTTATCGAAAGAATGACCTTTGCCATTTAAACGATGAGCCTCAACACCTTTTTTAAAAATAAGTATTGTAGGAAATCCAGTAACATTTACACCATCAGCAATCGTCTTATAATCATCATATTCAAGCTCCGAAAAAGAGACTTTATTTAACTCAGTATCCATCGTTAAAGCCTCAACAGCCGGACGTTGCTCTTTACAAATAGCGCACCAAGAAGCATGGAAAAAAACAAGTGCAACATCATTTTGAGAAATCAAATCATTAAATTGTTGTTGAGAAGTAATATCAACCAATGAATTTTGACTCGTATCCACCAAAGCCTCTTTATCTTTTTCTTTTTTACAAGAGGCAAAAAAACAAACAATCAGAACAAATAATATAATAGCATTTTTAAACATAATGCAAATATATAAAATTAAAAATTAATATAAAAACAAAAAAAGGAACACCCATTACAGTGTCCCTTTTTTAAAAACAAATATTTAAAAATATTTGAATTGATTTTAATAAAACGTTATAAGACGTTAAAGTTTGATTTTAGATTAGTTGCCTATGAAATAATACACATAAGTATTAGTTCCATCATTGTGTTTCAACCAAAGTTCTTTAGTTGCCAATCTTTGTATATTATAAATAGAGTTAACACTGTTTATACTGATATTTACATCCTCATCATCATTGATAAAAGACCAAGTTCCGCTATCGTCTTTTTTAGTTGGAAAACCAAATATATCACCTTCAACACTTCTTGTCAAAGTACCGTTACTTAAAACAACATAGGTGTATGTAGAACCATTCATATTTTGAGTAATACCATCTTTTTCATATTTGTTAAGTGTCCATGTGTTAACAAATCTGTCTTTTCTAGTTTTTAAAGAAACAATTGGGTCGTCAGTTCCTTTTTTACAAGATGTAAAAATTGTAGAAACCATTGTGATTAGCATAAATGCTACAAGCAAATTTTTGATATTTTTCATTTGATATTTTATAATGGATAATTATATTTTTTTATCCGCTACAAAAATACCACCTCAACCAAATGGCCTTATTACATAACAATATTTAATAATTACAAAATTACTTATCTCCATTTTTATAATCATACTACTCCAATAATCAGGCGCATATACCATAGTATCATCAGGCTAATATGAAATATTTTCCTGTCAGCATATAACCTAATGCATGTTTGGCATTAAACCTAAACTCTATAATATAAACGAAAAGATGTCTGTGATAAGTTAAAAAAACTAAACTGTCCTTCTGTCTAGTTTTACTTCTAAACCATCGTATGCTAAATAAATACCTTGAGGAAGCTCTTTTGTAACATCCTCGTGTAATCCCAATTGATGACTTATGTGGGTAAAATAAACTTCGGGCACTTCCAATTCTTGGGCCAGGGCAATGGCTTCGCTTAAGGTATAATGACTGATATGCTTTTCGTTTCGCAAAGCATTTAACACCAATACTTTCGAACCTCTGATTTTTTGTTTTTCTTCTTCGGCTATGAAATTGGCATCCGTTATATAAGTAAAATCATTAATCCTAAAACCCAAAACAGGCAACATATAATGAAACACTTCGATGGGAGTAACCAAGGTATCCTGAACTAAAAAACTCTCATTTTTAGAAATGGTTTTCAAATTTATTTCTGGAATACCTGGATATTTTATGTCTGCAAAAATGTATTGATACTCTCTTTTAAGCGCTCTTTGAACCTGCAATGAGGCATACACATCTATGGCTTTTTTGTTGATATAATTAAAAGCGCGTATATCATCCATACCTGCAATGTGGTCTTTGTGTTCGTGGGTAAAAATAAGCGCATCTAATTGTTCAGTACCACTTCGCAACATCTGTTGTCTAAAATCGGGGCCAGAATCTATAACCAAAGTTTGACCATCTACTTCTATTTTAATGCTACTTCTCAGGCGTTTATCTTTGGGATTTGCACTTTGGCAAATCAAACATTTGCAACCAATTAAAGGTACGCCTTGGGATGTGCCTGTTCCTAAAAAAGTAGCCTTCAACATCGCTTAAACTATCTCTTCTTCGCCATCACCAAAAATTTCACCAAATTCATCCTCTTCTTCATTGTCGATATCTTCGCCCTCTTCGCCAAATCCTTCTTCATTAAAATCGTCCTCTACATGTGGGGTTGTTTTACCTAACATTTTATTGGCTAATTCATCGAATTCATTTTCATCTACAATGATAAATCGGCTAACGCCTTCGGTTTGTTTAGGGGCTTTACCTTGAGTTTTTGAAACAAACGGATATTCAATGCCTTTGATATCATTTTCTATGGATTTTAATTCGATGTTCAAAGTCCATTCTTCTTTAAAATCTGTTACTAATATAAATCTTTGATGGGGGTCGTTGATATGGGTATTCAACTTTGCGTCTTTCATTAAAAGTTTAGATTTATCGTTTAAACTAATTTCTTTGCGCTTGCGCCAATTGTCATCTGAAACATAAATGGATGAATCCAATGTTTTATTGAAACCTATTGAATTTATGACCACATTGAATAATTCTAGAAAAGTTGAGGTAGGCGCAATGTCTATTACTCTGTAAATTTCTTCATCTTCTTCGAACCACACTTTGAAACGGTAAATCATATCTTGCAAAAGTATGGTTTTTTGATTTTAATTGAAAACATTTTTAATCATCAATGCTTTCAATTCTTATTCTAAATATTTACAAAACAATTTACGAATTTATTGATGTCTTCTAAGTTTGATTGGGGGATACCTTTAAAAAAATTGTTTTGTAGTTTATGAAACGCGTTTTTTTGATTTTGCTTGTTTTGATTTACAATACGACACAAGCACAGTCATATAAAAGTATTACATTACAAAGCAATTTATTAGACATTTTTAATCTTGGAATAGATTTACCAATTGGCAGAAAAATCACTATTAATGGCAGTATAAGTTATTTCACAAGTTTTTTATTTCAAGACATCGATATTAATAATCAAAGAATTTCAATCAAAAAACATTTTAAAGAAAAAAACGATTTTGGATATTCAAAATCAACCTATGTATTTATTGGCGCCCGATTTAGACAAGCATCTTCTAGAGGCGAAATTAAACCAAACATCTATGAAATAGGAGAATTAGATGTCAAATATGGCTGCATTGGATTTGGCAATAAAAGCAGAAGATTCGACATTTGGCTTGAGTTTAGTAAAATTTATGAATCAAAAATCAATGAAATATATAGTATCCATTATTCAGGCGGCAATCGCATGAGTGTTAGAGCTTGGAAACCTGAGTATTCAATTAGATTGGGAATTGCAGTTAATCTGATTAATGTTAAAATTATTAAATAATTTAACAGAAAGTCCCATCCAAACCTCATGATAAATCTCTTTCTTGCGATAGATATATCTTATATCAAATCACCTCCATTCAATCCCTTTGCTTTTTGCCAAGTTTTTTAAATATTCCATGGCTTTAAGTTTGTCGTCCTCCACTTCCCCATCTAAAATGGCTTGTTTGATAGCATTTTTTAAAATACCAATGTCTTGCTTTTTCTTAATATCAAGCATTTCGATGATGTCGTTGCCTGAAATAGGCGGTTGCCAAGTGCGCAAATAATCCCTTTCTGAAACGTCTCTTATTTTGATTTCTACTTGCTCAAAGTTTTGCTTGATACGCTCCACTTTCTTTTCGTTTTTGCTGGTAATATCACTTTTACACAGTAGCATCAATTGGTCGATGTCCTCTCCTACTTCCATCATCAAACGCCTAACAGCACTGTCTGTTACTTTTTCTTGTGCTAAAACAATGGGCCGCAAATGCAAGAAAACCATTTTTTCTACAAACTTCATTTTTTCATTCAACGGTAGTTTTAATTTCGTGAAAATTGGTTTCACCATTTTACTGCCTCTGTCCTCATGTCCATGAAAGGTCCAACCTATACCCTGTTCAAAACGTTTTGTAGCCGGTTTGGCTATGTCGTGTAGGATGGCAGCCCAACGCAACCAAAGGTCTTTGCTCAATTTTGCCAAATTATCCAAAACCTGAATGGTATGATAAAAATTGTCTTTATGACTCAATCCATTGATGGTTTCAACACCATGTAGGGCTTGCATTTCCGGGAAAATTAATTTGAGCAAACCTGTATCAAACAGATATTCAAACCCGATAGAAGGCATAGGCGAAAGAATAATTTTATTCAATTCTTCTGTGATGCGTTCTTGCGAAATAATTTTAATTCTTTCTTTATTGGCAACTATCCCATCAAAAGTTTTTTCTTCTATTCTAAAACCCAATTGACTGGCAAAACGGATGGCTCGCATCATACGAAGTGGGTCATCTGAAAAGGTTTTATCTGGGTCAAGCGGGGTGCGGATAATTTGACTATCTAGATCATCCAACCCTTGAAATGGGTCAATCAGTTTACCATAATTTTTCTTATTCAAGGCAATTCCCATCGCATTAATGGTTAAATCTCTGCGATTTTGATCATCTTGCAACGAGCCATCTTCCACCAAAGGGTTTCTACTATCGCTGCGATAACTCTCTTTTCTAGCTCCTACGAATTCAATAATTAGATTGTTATAATTAATATGAGCTGTTCCAAAATTTGGGAAAAAATTAAGTTGAGCTCCATCCAAAGCTTGGGCTACTATCTTCGCAAAATCTATCCCTTTGCCAATTACCACGATGTCTATGTCATCACTCTCCCTCATCAAGATACTATCTCTCACAAAGCCTCCAATCAAATAAATTTCTTGTTGATTATCATCCGCCAATTGTCCAATTTTAGCAAACAAATCCTGATACCTTAAAAACAATTCTGACTGATGGAGAAACATTTTGCAAAACTATTGATATCGATTGATAATTAAAACTAAACATTTTTATTTTTGGATAAGGAGATTTTGAGGGATGGATTAACTGGAAAGGGTTGTTTAACCGAAGAGGGATGATTTAACCGCAAAGACGCTAGGGGTTGTTTAACCGCAAAGACGCTAGGACGATTTCAAGCAAAAAGCACAAAGATGGTTTAATTTTTCGCGATATTAGGAAATGGAAATAATAGAGCTCATATAATTCATCAATTATTCTATCTTGCTAAAGCAACTTATTGTTAACTTGCAGGTCTAAATTAATTTAAATCTATCTCAAAAAAAATGAACATCAATTTCAAAACGTTGTGTTTAATTTCATTGCTTTCTATGATGGCTTGTAAACAAAAAGAACCCATTGTAACACCAAGCAAAACGCCAACCGCTTTCAGGGAAACTAAATCCATCAGTTATGAGAGTATTAATCTTGATGTGGTGATAGATAAGCCAGCTTTATACGAAATGGATGTGCTGATTGTTTTTCATGGCACTGTGATTGATGACAACGAAATTCAGAATGCAGCCAATAATGCTTTGGATAAATTTAAAGAAATTTTAGACCGAAAAGACATAATGCTTGTGAGTGTTGCCTATCCGGGAGAAAACATGTTGTTGGGAGATAATATCAAGCATGCAGAAGCAGCTTTGCTATGGGTTAAAAATAGTGCTAATAAGGAATTGGAAATCAAGGTGAAAAAGATTTTTTTAGCAGGACATTCTCAAGGCGGATATTTAGTAACACGATTAAATACCATGCATCAAACCGATGGTGTAATTGCCAATGCGCCTGGTCCGTTGAATTTGGTTTACAGATGTGAACTAGAAGAAAAAGGGCAAATACAATCTGGTATTTTTTGCACCAAACTTAAAAACGTTTATGGCACCACATCGAGCAACGCTGATGCATATTGGCAGAGGTCGTTGCTAAATTTTACAACAGGTTTTAAATCGGACATACTCTTTGTTCAAGGTTTGAACGATTCGCCAATTCAAATGTATTCTTGGCCCACATTTAAGCAAGATGTAGAAAATTGCAAGAATTGCCAAAACAGCCAATTTATAGAAATAGAAGGTGGAGAGCATGCATCGCTTTTTAGCAGCTCAATTGCCAAAACGGCATTTAATGGGTTTATAGAAAGCAGGCGGTAAATATTTACTTCTAAATTAATTACTTCATCAATAAAAATACAATGTAAGTTTTTAATCTGAGTTAATAAAATAGCACTAACAAATTTAAAGTTTAAGATTGTAGATTTTATAAGATCAAATTATTCTGCAATAATCGAACTTTTAACTTGCCTCAATAATCCGTAATAACAACAGAACAATCTAGTTTCAAGTCTTCTTTTTTGATTCAAAATACTACTTTCAACAAAGCCAAAAATATTTATTTATCACATTTATATACTTAAATTTATCTAGAATAGAATTTATTATAAAAATAATAATTTTTTACTATTTTTGAAAATTTATGACAAAAAATCAAAACCTTTTATTTTCAATTGTAATAGCTTTATTATTAACAACAACCTCTTGTAAAAAAGAAGAAACACAAAAAAAAGATGAACCAACTCCAGTTTTACAAATTAATCTTGCCTCTTCTCCAACATTTAAAGCAAAAGTAAATGGAACTGAATTGACTTGGATTGGCAATCTTACAAGTAACATGTATTCTGGCACTATTGAAAGTAGAAGTGGCGATGATCTTTCTTTGGGGTCATATATTTCAGACTTAGATGAAACTAAAGGTTTTGCTTTCCAAATTGGAGAGATTTTGGATTTTGGAGGTACATTAAACGAAATTAAAGGTTTACTATCAAAAAAATCTTACCCCTTTTCTATGGATGCTCAAAACGGTGTGTCTATTTCCTTTCAACACACAGACGGAAAAACTTATAATTCAAGCAATTCTCCCAACATTAGCCAAGTTGGCACTTTTGAAATTATTGATATCAGTTATTCGGATGATATTTATGAGATTAGCGGAAAAGTTTATGCACGTTTTAATGTAACCCTTTATGATGAAAATGGTAATTCAATTAAACTTGAGAACGGAGAATATGTAGGCTATTTTAAAGTTGATGTTTAAATAGATGTGAATTTTTCTCTATTAAATAGCTATTCAATTACAAAAAAACTGGGATTATTTACATTATTTGACTTTTATTTTAATTATGACTTAAAATCAATTATTAATACAATTCTTGAATTTATGCTAAAAATAAAACTATCAATATTCAATTTCAATTATTTGATATTAGAAATATAATCAATAATGGTTAAATTTTAAACAACTAATTAATATGATTTTTAAAGGTGTAAAATATCAGTTTAGCGCGTTGCCATGGCAATATCAGGGCAAAGGCGCTTGGATATTTGTGAGCCTACCGATGGCATTGACATCCGAAATACGGAACCTTTTTAAATCAGAAGAAGAAGGCTGGGGCAGACTGAAAGCCACAGCCCAAATTGGCAAAAGCGAATGGAAAACAGCAATTTGGTTTGATGGAAAATCGCAAACTTATTTGCTACCCTTGAAGGCTGAAATCAGGAAGAAAGAAAAAATTGATTTAAAGCAACCAGTTGAGGTGAGTTTATGGGTGTAAAATTGCATAAAACAGTTGATTTTTGATAAATTTGTCAATAAGTTTATTTTTCAAAAAAAATTTAGAGCATTTTAATCACCTCGTCACTAACAATTGGACCAAGGGCAACACCCATTCCGCCCATTCTTACACAAACTATCAAATGTTCATTCAAACGTTTTACGATGGGGGTTTTCTCATTTCCCATTGCCATAATGCCACTCCAATTGGTTTCTATTTCAAAATCAATATCTCTTAAAATATGTTGTTTAAGGTAATTTGTTAGATATGAAATTACTTCATCTGTAGATTCAATTTCATAAGTTTGTTCATTTTGAAAAAACTGATCCCTTCCTCCTCCTATCAAAACCCGATCACCAACATTTCTAAAATAAATATACCCTTTATTGGCATGGAAAATACCTTGAAAAGGAAGATTAAAAATAGGTTTAGTTAAAATTATTTGCCCTCTAGCTGGCACAATATCTAACTCTGGAAAAAGCAAAGATGAAAATGCATTATTTGCAACTATCAATTGTTGGGTTTTAATTGCCATACCATTTGCGGCCCTTAGCATGTATCCATCATTCATTTTAACTAATTGCTCAATATTCAATCCATACAAAGGTTCTACACCACTAATATGTATCCTTTTGCTTAATGTATGATTTAATTTACCTGGATTTAACATGCCTTCATAAGGATTAAAAAGTGCTGAACACATGTAATTAAAGTTAAAATCAGCAATTGATTTGGTTTGATACATGGCATCAATGTTTAATAGTTGTTTTAACTGATGATTAATAAAAGGCAATTTTTCAATCGCAAGATTTAATTCAACTTCTGATGTAAAAACTTCAAAACCGCCTGTTTGAATAAAATCAAAATTTTCTGCACCAAACTCATCAACTAACTTTTGAATCCCTAAAAAACGCTGCTTTACTAATTCAAAAACAAGTTTTTCATCCGTATTTTTCAAGTCCATTATAATTTCAGAAACACTTCCAAAACATGAAAATCCTGCGTTTCTGGTGGATGCTCCATAAGAAAAAGGCAATCTATCTATGATAGCAATTCGCGCTTTGGGATGTTTTTTAACTAGTTTTAGAGCAATTTGCTTACCCGTTAAACCAGCGCCAAGTATAATAAAATCAAAGGGTTTAAACAAAACTGATGATTCCCAATAAGAGGATTGATATTTCATAAAAATAAAATTGAAAAAAATTTGCAGCGAAAATAATTTTTTTTCTATATTTGCAGCCCCGAAAGGGAGAAAAGTTCTAAAAAAAGTTTATGCGAGAATAGCTCAGTTGGTAGAGCGCAACCTTGCCAAGGTTGAGGTCGCGAGTTCGAACCTCGTTTCTCGCTCAAAAGGTTAAAAGCCCAAGTATGGGCTTTTTTAATTTAAACCTATTTGCCCAGGTGGTGGAATCGGTAGACACGCAGGACTTAAAATCCTGTGGCTTCACGGCTGTGCGGGTTCAAGTCCCGCCCTGGGTACTCAAAGCTCATCGAAAGATGAGCTTTTTTTACTCTATATGTTTTACGTCTACATATTATATTCTTCTAAAATCGATAGGTATTACATAGGTTATTCAGAAAATCCTGAAAAAAGATTGAAAGAACGACACAATGCAGGACTTGTTAAATCAACTAAAAATGGTGTCCCTTACATTCTTTTGAAAATGAAAGGTTTTGAAACTGAACTTGAAGCCATCAGAGAAGAAAAACGATTAAAAAAAATGAAAAGTAGAAAATATTTGAAACACCTTATTGATATCAATTGGTAATTACAAATTGGATTCAAGGCTGTGCCCCGATACAATCGGGGCCCTGGGTACTCAAAGCTCATCGAATGATGAGCTTTTTTTTAGTTTTAGACACTTTAAATAAGTTAGCTTTCTTTGACATTGAAATACAAGACATAATCCGATTAAGTTTTGTTCGAAATCGAATTGCAATCTATAAAAACAGTATTCAATAAAAATGAATGGCTTTAGCTTTGAAAATTTTTTTATTTATATGGGCCTTAAAGAATTCTCCTTAATAAGACACAAAGATAATTGTCTGACAAGTCAGATTAACTTCACTCTACAATCTTGCAACTAGATGTTGAGGCTGGTTATAAATATAATTGAATGACAAATTTATTCCGAAGAAAAATCTAATTATGTAATAGTTTTCTATTATTAGTATAGTAGTATTTGATGATTTTTTATTTATAATTCAATAGTTTCATTGTTTTGTAAAATTTCATTTATAGATTTGAGGAATGAAAAAATCAATTTTACTTATTTTTAGTATTTCAATCTATTTTTTAAATTATGGGCAAAATTTTGACCCTGCAGTATATCAAGTAGGAAAAAGGTATCCTGGCTATATCATTAAACTAAATAATGACACAGTTAGGGGGTATATTGAAGCAAACATTAGATGTTCTAACGGTGGAATTGGATATAGCAATCAAAATAGATGTGAGTTCTATTTAAGTGAAGCAGACAAAAAACCAGTGGATAAATATGGACCCAAAGACATTAAAGGATACCTAATTGCAGATAAGTTTTACAAGTCCATTCCTTATAGCGGTGGTTTAGCCAAAGTAAATAATTTTTGTTTATTAGTTAATGAAGGTCGAATTTCAAAGTATGTTTGGTACTCTACCAAAGAAGGATTTAGTGGAATGTCAAAAAGTTCTAGTGAATCTCAAGAAGAATTTGATCAGAGAAGATATAAAATTGATGAAGTTTTTCAAAAACTAGAAGGAAATTGTTATACTTATGACGGAATAGTTTTTTCATTTGTTAAAAAAATGACTGAAATTGTATCAGATTACCCTGAAATGGCTGAAAAAATCAAGAACAAAGAAAAAGGATATAAATCAACCAACTTTTTTGATATTGTCAAAGAATATAACGCCTATTTTGAAAACAATAATTAAACAATAATTAAACAATAATTATATGAAATACACAATTATTTTAAGCTTCTTTTTAAATTTACTGAGCCTAAATGCACAAAACTTAATCTACACTTGGAGTGCCGTAGATGATTTTAATAAAGATGAGGAAATTTCAGAGGTATTGTCAATGGATAACAACCACACCTTTATTTATAAAAAAACTGGAAATAATCCCAACGCCTATCACATGATTGAAAAGTATGACAACAACCTTAAACTAATATATTCTGCAGAAGGAGTAATGGAAGTTAAAAGTCCAAAAGATCATGTTGGTTTTTTGAAATACAAAGTTTGTAATGGAAAAGCTTTAGCATTTTTTTTTCATTATATAAACGAATCTAGAACCTATAGAATTATTGCTAAAACAATCGATGACAAAGGTAAATTTAGTGAAGAAATTGAAATTGGCAAAACTGTTATTGAGAAATTTTATAGATCACCAACTTATCGTTTTGCAGTATCACCTGATGGTTCTAAAATTGGCATCATTGGCGTATTTCCATTTGAAAAAGAAACCAATGAAAAATGGCATGTGATGGTTTATGAAGTAAATGGGTTGAAAAAGATAATTGAAAAAGACATGGATAGTGGTATTCCTAATGAGAGAAATGAACACAATGCTTTGACTATTACAAACAGTGGCTGTTTGCAAATATTCAAAAAATGGGATGCAAAAAAAGAAGGTGAATTTGCTACTTATGTAACCATTAAAACAGATGGAAAACTAAGCCGTACGGATATAAACTTTGACAAAAAAGCTATTTCATGGTACAAATCATTTGTAAATAAAGCTGGACATTCTACAGTTGTTGGCTTTTTAAACCCTGATGACAAAAATTGGTTGAGATTATCTCATTACTACTATGTGAGTGTTGATGAAAATGGGAAAATCGTAAAAAACATAGTAGATTATTTAGGTGAAAAAGTTTTTAGTAATGTTTATACAGGGAGCAAAGGCAGTAAACTGGATAATGATTTAAACAGTGATTACATTTTTACTGATTTTTTAGAAAATGACAAAGGAGAATTATCGTTGTTTATCGAGAAATATACTCAATCAAGCAAATCTACCCCTAATACCGACCCTACAAAGATGATTGAAGATTTTAGTAAAAAACACCAAGCAAGTATTGTTCTACATCTAGACATTGATGGTAAAACCAAATGGGTAGGTTATTTTGATAAAACCCAAGAATACAGAACACAGAGAAGGTATAAATTTTGGGGAGGTATGTTACCTATATATAACAATGATAATTTATTTTTAATATGGAATAACATTAATTTTCCTGATGTTCCTGTAAAAACTGTTGGGTTAAGCAGACCAGGTTGGAGAGATGCCAGTGGCAATGTACACACGCTGGAAGAATATGGTTCAAGAATGGTTCACCCGACATGCTTGAGTGGTTTTGATGGCAATGGCTCATTGATGTTCCAAGACCAGCCTGTTAAAAACGCTATTCCTTTGATTGAAATGTATAAAGATGCGATTTTTAATGTCACATTCAATAGCAAAATTTTTGGACGATTTGGAAATCAATTGTTATTGATAATGGAAATGCCCGCAGGACCTGAACAAGGAGCCAGTAAATATCAGTTGTGTAAGATAACTGTTAACTAATGAGATAAAATTAAATTTAAAAAATATCAAATCAACAATACAACAAATTAAACAACAAATAAAATGAACACAAAGTCTCATAATTACAATTTTAAAAAAATAATAAAAATGAATAAAAAAACAATTTACACAATTTTCATGGTATCTATTTCTTTTGTTATGAATGCTCAACAAGATATAACATTCAATACCATTTCTTTTCAAGGTCTTACACAAGGAAAAATGAAATATTATTATTCAACAAATAATGTTAATCCGAATCCTATTACAGCAGGTAATGGCGTGACATGGGATTTTACAACATTAACTGCAGCTGCTGGAGATACATTGATAAGAGCTAATGGCGGAAGTACCTCAGCTTATCAATTTGATTTTCCTAGTTCTAATTATATTGTCAATGAAAATAATCCAAAGACATCAAGTGTGAAGGTTCTTCATTATCAACAAAAAATTAATATGTTTTTGTACGATGGTTATGTCGATGTTACATTTGGCGCTGAAAAATATATATCAAGTCAACAACTTCTGAAATTTCCATTTAAATTTAACGAAAAATTTACCGATAGATATGCGGCTTCAGATGGTATATACATCAATGCCGTTGTGCAATATGATGGATTTGGAACATTAAAACTACCGAGTGGAACATTCTCTAATGTTTTTAGAACAGTATCCAAAGATTCAATATCTCCAACTAAAGTATTTTTTACATACAAATGGTTTAATTCAACTTACGAGCTATTAACAATTAAAAAGGAAACTAGTAGCACTTATGTTCAATATTACCACAAACCAGGTGCTCCAACAACTTCTTTAGACAACATAGATAATAAAGTAATAACAACAATTTACCCTAACCCAAGCAATGGCGAAATTAATATAGAAACAAATTTTATATTGGGGAATGCTGAATTAGAAGTTTTCAATCAAATTGGCAGGAATATAATCAAGCAAAACTTAACAGAAAAAAACACTATTATAAAACTAGAAGAACCTGGAATATACTTAGTTAAAATAAAACATCAAAACAATGTTTATTGCAATAAAGTAATTATAAACTAAAAAAAAGTTTTGTCAAAATATAGTAAAACATGTGAGATTTAAAAGTCAAGAGATTATAGCTTAAGTCTAGTTTGGGCTCTAAAATAATAACCAATCTTTGTATTAAAAATAGAACTTGAAACGATTATTTTAAATTTTTAAGAAAATAAAGCTATTCAAAATATTTTAAATCAAGTAGATTGTGTTGGAATTAGAATTTATTACGCACAAGACACAAACAATTCACCTAAATTAGTAATTGTTGGAGTAAAAGCAAATCAAGACGATTTTTATAATGGTTTGATTGCATAATATGGAAAAGCTTGTCCTAATCTTTGCAGTATAACAAATCCTTTAAATCATCAATGATAATTCAGTATTTAAGTATTTATTCTATCTTAATACCTCTTTTTGTAGGGGTTTTAAGATTTAAAGTTCTTTTAAAACATCAAAAATATTTTCTTGCATTCTTGTCTTTTTCTGTAATTGTAGAAATAATTTCTAATATTATAAGCCATTATCAAATCAATAATTTTTTTGTATTTAAGTTTTTTTTAATAATTGACCTTTTATTCTTCACCTATTTATTTGCAAAAAACAAACTTTCTTATTCTTGGTCAACAAATTTCGGGATTTTACTTGGATCAATATTGGCAATACTTTATTTTGCTAACTTTTTTATTTATTATGAATTTAATTTCAGTTTGTTATTTTTTACTTCTGCAATTTTATTCTTAATTATTCAAAGTGGAATTGCTAATTTAATAATTTTTAAAACATTTGAATTTTTGCCTTATAAAAGTAGTTTTTTTTGGATAGCTAGTGCAAGGATTTTATATTACTTATTTATATTGTTTATTTTTGTGTATCCAAGCATAGTTCGAGATAGTTTTAATATAAAAATATTTGATTATGCTTTTATGTTAATTAATGCATTTGCTAATATTTCTTTAAATTTGTTTTATTCGAAAAGCTTATTATGCAAATAGAATCTAATGTATCTTCAATATTAGTATTAGTATTTTCATTAACACTATTAATTATGGGCGTATTCTTTACTGTTTTAATTATAATTTATTTTAAAAAAATAAACTTAAAACAAAAAGAGTCTTTAAATAATATATTGATAGGTCAAGAAAATGAAAGAGAGAGATTATCTAGAGATTTGCATGATGAATTAGGCCCAACCCTTTCAACAATAATATTCACAGTTGATGCTATAAAAACAGATAATGAAGAAAATAATAAAAATAAAGAATTAGCCAAAAATCAATTAAAAGAATCGATAGCAAAAGTTAGGCAAATTTCTCATAACTTAACTTCACTATCATTAAAAAAATATGGGCTTGTAAATGCAATATCTGAATTAATAGACTCAAACAAAAACGGAAATCAAACATTTGTTTTTACAACAAATTGCCAAAATTCAAAATTCATAAAAGAAAACGAAATACATTTATATAAAATAATACAAGAATTAATCATTAATACTCAAAAACATAGTGAAGCAAATAAAATTATAATTGATTTACAAAATTATAATAATAAATTTTATTTTGAATATTCAGATGATGGAAATGGGTTTAAAGAACGGTCAATCTTAAACGAGGGAATTGGTATGAAAAACATATATACTCGGGTTGGATTAATCAATGCAAAAATTCAAGTAATAGGAGAAAAAGGCTTTAATTTAAAAATAGAATTTTAAATGGAAACAAATAATATAAATTGTTTAAATGTGATGGTTGTTGACGATCATCCTGTATTCAGAAAAGGTGTAATGAGTCTTTTGTCTAAATTCCCAATAATAAAAACAATTCATGAAGCAGAAAATGGACTTCAAGCAATAGAATTATGCCGACTCAATAATATTGATTTTATTTTTCTTGATATCAATATGCCAATTCTAAATGGAGAAGAAGTTGCTAAAGTATTAAAAAAAGAATTACCGGAAATTAAAATAGTGATATTATCAATGTTAGATAATAAACGTCAAATTGGTGAATTATTAAAATTAGGGGTTAATGGTTTCATTCTAAAAAGCACTGATGAAGAAGAAATGAAAAAAGCGATAGATTTGATACTTGATGGCAATCAATATTTAACACCTGAAGTAAAAGAAAAGTGGATAGAATATTTATTAAATTTAAAAAACATTAAAACAGATTTAATAAAACCGATGTTTTCTGACAGGGAAATAGAAATCATGAAGTTATTAGCTGATCAACTAACAACTAAGGAAATCTCAGATAAACTATGTATTGCAGAAAGCACAATTAATACTCATAAAAAAAATTTGATGAGTAAAATTGGCACTGATAATTCAATTGGAATTGTTATGTTTGCTATTAGAAATGAATATTACATCCCATAAGATAATTCGATTATATAAACAATTCCGAAAAAATCGGAACAAATTATAGTCCTAACGAATATCCAATATTCGGGATTGCTTAGCATCATTGAACTATTTATTATATCGACATTTACCATAAAGTCTATTTGACTATATTATAACCATAAAATGCATTACTGAACCAAAGTTAGCAATCACTTTGATTTTGTTTTAAAAATGCGTTGTTTTGCAGGTATGTTAACAAAAGAGCAAATAGCACGTAGAATAGCACTTGAATTAAAAGATGGATTTTATGTCAATCTTGGTATTGGTATACCCACTTTGGTTGCAAATTATATTCCCGAAGGCGTAGAAGTTATTTTACAAAGCGAAAACGGTTTGTTAGGCATGGGACCATTTCCTTTTGAAGGCGAAGAAGACGCTGATTTAATCAATGCTGGCAAACAAACCATTACAACCATTCCAGGTTCAGCTTTTTTTGATAGTGCAATGAGTTTTGGCATGATAAGAGCTGGCAAAGTAGATTTAACAGTTCTAGGCGCTATGGAAGTAAACGACAAAGGCGACATTGCAAATTGGAAAATACCAGGTAAAATGGTAAAAGGCATGGGTGGCGCTATGGACCTAGTTGCTAGTGCTAAAAACATCATAGTGGCTATGCAACATGTTAACAAAGCTGGTGAATCCAAACTTCTAAAAGAATGTACACTTCCAATTACAGGTTTAAAATGTGTTAAAAAAGTTGTAACCGAATTAGGTGTATTTAATATCACAGAAAATGGTTTTGAAATGATAGAAATAGCACCAGAAGTGAGTGTTGACTATGTGAAAGAAAAAACCGAAGGCAGATTAATCATCAGCCCAAATCTAAAAACTATTAGTTTATAAACATATCCTTTATTTTTTAAATAGTATTTTGTTGAATTAAGTAATTTTGAATTAGTTTTGTTCCCGATTATGAAATTTGGAACCAAAGCTTTGCATGCAGGCATAGAACCTGACCCAACTACAGGTGCAGTGATGACACCAATCTACCAAACAAGCACATTTGTACAAGAATATCCCGGAAAACATAAAGGATACGCTTATGCGAGAGGCAAAAATCCGACAAGAACCCAACTCGAAAACAATTTAGCTGCTCTAGAAAATGGCCAACATGCTATTTGTTTTAGCAGTGGTATGGGTGCTATTGACGCTGTAATAAAACTATTAAAACCCGGAGATGAGGTTATTACTGGCGATGATATATATGGTGGTTCCTACCGCATGTTTTCAAAAATATACGAACCATTTGGCATTAAATTCCATTACATCAATTTATATGATGCTAATAATATCCAAGCATATATCAATGAAAACACCAAATTGATATGGGCAGAAACACCTACAAATCCTACTCTTAAAATCGTAGATATTCAAGCTGTTGCTGCCATTGCCAAATCTAAGAACATAACTTTAGCAATTGACAATACGTTTGCTTCGCCCTATCTTCAAAACCCTTTGGATTTGGGTGCAGACATCGTTATGCACAGTGCTACAAAATATTTAGGTGGACACAGTGATGTGGTAATGGGTGCTTTGGTTGTAAACGATAATGATTTATATCAAAAACTCCATTTCATTTTAAACAGTTGTGGTGCAAACCCAGGACCTATGGATAGTTTTTTAGTAATCAGAGGTATTAAAACTTTACATTTACGCATGAAAGCCCATTGTGAAAATGGTGAAAAAGTGGCATATTTTTTAAAAAATCACCCAAAAATCGGTAAAGTATACTGGCCAGGATTTGAAGATGCTGCCGGACATGATGTTGCAAAAAAACAAATGCGTGGTTTTGGTGGCATGGTATCATTTACATTAAAAGGAGATGATTTTGAAGCAGCCATGCGCTTTGCAACCAATGTAGAAATATTCACATTGGCAGAATCTTTAGGAGGTGTAGAAAGTCTGGTAAATCATCCTGCAAGTATGACACATGCTAGTATTCCAAAAGAAGAAAGAGAAAAAGCTGGAGTAGTTGATGGATTATTAAGATTAAGTGTTGGTGTGGAAGATATCGAAGATCTTTTGAACGACATTGAACAAGCTTTAAATCATGTTTAAAAACTTAATCCTTATTTTTCTCTTATTCATATTTTTTGTGTCTTGCAACGATACTAAAAATAAGTGCGAAGATGCCATTTGCACTCAGATTTTTGCTATGGCAACAGTAGAGATAAACAGTAATGACACTTTACAGACCCAATCGTTTTTATTGCCAGAAAAAACCTTACTGCACTTTCAAGATGGCACTAATTTATCGTTTAATAATTCTTACATAATTGCAGACGACTCACACTTAAAAATTTTAGGATACAATAACACGCGATCAATTGAATTTATTGTTTTGAAAAAAGGAACTGTTGTTCATGTTGACACATTTATTATTGCGACAGATTGTTGCCATATTAGTAAAACCAAAGGATCTGAGGTGATTGACTTGAATTAATTTCAAAAAGTGTAGAATTAGTTTTAAGAATAAAATCTAAAAAACTCCATTTATAATTAACGAATTATATTTAACACTGCAACTTAATAACGAAATCAATTATTGAAAGCGTCTTTAATTTTGCAAAGGTAGAAATCCTAAAATCTTTACTTAACGTAAAGTAAAGCTAATTTTATTTCACCATAGCTAAGCTTACCTTTTAGTGCATTAAAAATTGGTGCTAGTTGCACTTTGTTTGCATCCATTTTCTTTTCATTGACAAGTGTTTTAAAAACTTCTTGCACATCGCTGATTAAAAAAGCATCCGGTTTATATCTTTCTAAATTAATTTCAGGATTGGTTTCTCTAATTTTCACTAAATGACCAATGATAGAATCAACTGCAAGACCACGTTCCTCAGCAATTTCTTTCAATGTTCTACCTTGTTCGATAAGTTCTTGTGTTAACTGGTAAGTTGTTTTCTTAAAATTCTTAATCTTATCTTTAAATTTCGCCTTTTTTATTTCATTTAAATCTGAAATGCCACCAATAGCATCTATAAATGGAATGAATTCTTTTTCTAATTCTTTCAAATCATATTGCTTTTCTAATTCATTCGACAATTCTAGAAAACGTTTATCTGCTTTCAATGCCAATTCATCCATCATCAATGTAATTGGATTAAAACCAAGTAAACATAAACTTTCTATATTTTTTAATCTACTTAAAGCCACATAACCTTGACCTTTTTCAAATGTTTTTCTTAAATCAATTTCAGCTGCATCCAATGTCATTCCTTGACTTTTATGAACAGTAATTGCCCATGCTAAACGCAATGGCACTTGGTTAAAAACAGCTAGTTTTTTACCTTTTTCATCTTCAATTTTCCATTCCTCAGGTTCTGCTTCAATTAGTTTACCTGATTTTACTTTTACCATTGGAAAACCATCTTCACTAAAATCAACTACTTCTCCCATCGTGCCATTCATATAATCTTTGTCATAATTATTTTTGATAAACATGACCTTGGCTCCGATTTTAATTTTTAATTCCTCATCCGTTAAAACTGACTTTTTAAGCATTTGAACCAATGTTTCGTTACCTTTGGTACTGGCCATGAATATCTTAGGACTTTTACTTAATGCTGCTAATTGAGCTCTATTCTCTCTGTCAACATCATAATTATGAGTATATAATTTAGTACTTATTAATTCACTTGGCTTATTAGTAGATGCATTTTCTAACAAAGCAATTGCATGGTCTGAAACATTGCCAGCTCTCATTTCGTTTAGAATTTGATTGAGACTATTATCAGATTGACGGTATTGTTCTGTCAGATAACAGATATTTAACTTAGCTTCTAGCCATGCTTCTGACATAAATGCAAATTTTTCTTTATTTGATTGGATGTCGCTACCAATTGGTGGTAATTGAAAAAAATCGCCTGCTAAAATCAGTTGTATGCCTCCAAAAGCCAATGAATTTTTTTTAAAAAATTTCAAAACTTGATTTACTAAATCTAATTGGTTTTTATGGAGCATAGAAATTTCATCTATGATTAAAACTTTTACCAAATCCATTTTATCGGACATGTATTTTTTACCGCCCATAAACTTAAGATCTACGAGAGATAAAGAATCTTTTACGCCAATTCCAGACCAAGAATGAATGGTCATACCATTCATATGTGTTGCAGCAATTCCTGTAGAAGCTGTAATTGCAACTGGAACTCTTCTTTCCTTTAAATATTGTATGTATTGATTTAAAACATAAGTTTTACCTGCACCTGCCGAACCAGTTAAAAATACATTTTTGCCAGCTTTTAATAATGCTAATGCAAACTCTTGATTCATAGATAATATTAAATCCTATCTAAGAATATTAAATTTAATTATTTCAGTTCCAAATGAATTATTGATTTCTATGAAATACAAACCATTTTGAAATGAACTCACATCAACTTTCAAAATATTTTCTTCTGAATTTAATTCTATTAATTTGAGTCCAAAATGATTTTTAATAACAACATTAGATTGATTATCTTTCAATTTTAGATTTAATTCATTGAAACAAGGATTGGGATATATTAGGGTTGATTGAGACAAGAAACTATTAACAGACGTTAATTGAACATTGATAAAATCAACTTTAGTTAAAGAATTACTCCCTTGGTCGTTTGTAGCTATCAAGGTTATTTGATATTTACCTATATTTAAAAATTTAACTTTTGGAAACTGAGAGGTAGAATCTGTTGCAAAAGCCCATTCAAAAGTAGCTGGCTGAATTCTCCATTTAAAAGAAGCAGGAGAATTGGTAGATAAATCAATCAAATCTATAACTTCATTAATCGTTGGCATTAATTTACTTGCAGAAAAATCAGCTACAGGAGCTGCAGTAACAGAACTTACGGCAATATGATTGTTTTTTTGAAGAGAATCTGCACCGCTTGTATTAGCAACCCATAATTTTACTGTGTAAGCCCCAGCTTGTGAAAAAGAAATGTAAATTAAACTATCGGTTAACTTTGAATTATTTAACAAGGTATATGTATTTGATGGTGTAATAGACCATTTAAAAGAAGTAGGCATATTATTGCTTGTGCTTCTTAATATAATTGTTTGACCTTTTGTTGCAGCAGTTGAAGAAGCAGTAAAATTAGAAACAGGCTTTAAATCTAAACTGATACTTCTAATAACATTATTTCCCATATCAACAGCATAAATTAGTTTTTTTCTTTCATCATAAACCAATGAAGTAATATCATTAAATCTAGCTGAAGTTCCAACTGCGTTTACATAACCAGATACATTAGCATTGCCTACATATACTGACAATACATTATTTTCATATTTTTTAATGCATAATTCTTCGGCAATCATTAAAGCAGAACCCACTCTACAAATATCTCTTGGACCAGATAAACCAGTTGTTATCAAATCTGTAACTTCATTGTTACTTAAGTTTATTTTGCGAATGGCTGTATTACCAAAATCACAAACAAGAAGATTGTTGCCATCAATAAAAACATTGTAAGGAGCTGTAAATCGGGCAACCGACCCAATACCATTTACTTTGCCAGAATTTCCTGGACTGCCAGCAATAGTAGAAACGGTTCCACCAGATATTTTCCTAATACAATGATTTGCTCTATCTGCAATATAAACATCTCCATTAGAAGCAACTGCAATACCAGCAGGCGCATTAAATCTCGCTGTTGCTTTGGCTCCATCTAAATGTAAAGGATTAGAAAAAATTCTAACTCCTGAAAACGTTGTTACAGCTTGCTGAGTAGCGATATTGATAAATTTTTCAACGGTTCTAATTTGATTGTTATCTAAATCTGCTACAAACATTTCATTAGTATTAGAATTTATTGACAAACCAGCAGGGCGTGCAAATCTAGATACAATACCAGCAAAATCTTTACTATCAGCAGAACCTGATTCTAAAGGATCTAACATAGTGCCAGCAGCTAAATAACATGTATTACCACTAATCCAAAATATATTGTGCTCATTTGAAACATAAATTCTGCCAGATGTATCTATTTCGATACCCATTGGTGCCGAAAACCATACTGAATCTTTCAATTTGTCTCTTAAGTCGTTATATTTTCCATTACCTACATACTGTTGTCCAGCTAATTTAGATACTGTTTGCGAATGCAAACTGATGCAAAAACCTAGAAATAGATTTGTACAAATAAGAAAAGTTTTGATCATGAATTTTTTAGAGTAGCAATAGCGTTATTTATGTTTTCTTCAATAGTATCTAAAACTTTGGCATAGTTTCTTTCTACAAATTTTTTGCCTGTCATAGCTTCAAATAACTCAGTATATCTAGCTGTAACACTATTAACAAATTCATCAGACATATCTGGTACAATCTGACCCTCTAAGCCTTGGAATCCATTTTCCATTAGCCATTCTCTTACAAATTCTTTTGAAAGTTGTTTTTGAGGTTTACCAGCTTTTTGTAATTTTTCATAGGTTTCTAAATAAAAAAATCTACTTGAATCTGGTGTATGAACCTCATCAATCAAAATCAAAGTTTTATCATGAATCCCAAATTCATATTTAGTATCTACCAATATCAAACCTCTTTCTGCTGCCATTGCAACACCTCTTTCATAGAGCTTTAAAGAAGTTTTAACGATGTTATCTATTGTTTTTTTATTTGTAATTTTTTTACTTACAATATCATCAATGCTAATATCTTCATCATGTCCTTCTGGATTTTTAGTTGCAGGTGTTACAATTGGTTCTGGAAACTTATCATTTTCTTTAAGGCCATCGGGCATCTTAACACCACATATCATTCTTTCTCCTGTTTTGTATATACGCCATGCATGTCCACACAAATAACCTCTTACTACAATTTCTACGGGAATCGTATCGCATCTAATTCCAATAGTTACATTGGGGTCTGGCACCGTGATTTTCCAATTCGGAATTATATCTTTGGTAGCATCTAAGAAATAGGCTGCTAATTGAGTTAAAACCTCTCCTTTATGAGGAATTGCTCGGGGTAATACATGATCAAAAGCTGATATTCTATCACAAGCTACCATTGCCAAAATCTCATTATCAATGGTATAAACATCTCTTACCTTTCCTCTATAAAAACTAGTTTGGTCTTTAAGAAAAAAATTGGTGGCCATTAATCCTTTTTCCATTTTTGCTGTTGTTGGGTTCATTTAAATTTCAAACAAAATTAATACTCTTTGTAAAATATTTGTAAAATATTTTTAAACACCGTTTTAATATTTGGTCATAAAAACACTTAATGTGTTATTTATCAATAAATTAACCTACTTATCACTTTCATATGCTTTGATGATATCTTTTACTAAACGATGCCTAACAACATCTTCAACAGTTAAAATCACCATACTAATCCCTTTAATTTTTGATAAAATCCTAGTTGCTTTCAAAAGTCCTGATGTTTGTTTTGCAGGTAAATCTACTTGGCTCATGTCTCCTGTTATAATAACTTTAGCCGAAGGTCCCATTCTTGTTAGAAACATTTTAATTTGGGAATCGGTTGTATTTTGTGCTTCATCTAATATAACAAAACAATTATCCAAAGTCCTACCTCTCATAAATGCTAAGGGAGCCACTTCAATTGTTCTATTTTCTAGATATTGTTTTAGTTTTTCTGAAGGAATCATATCATCCAAAGCATCATATAATGGCCTTAAATATGGATCTATCTTTTCCTTTAAATCACCTGGCAAAAAACCTAAACTTTCTCCTGCCTCAACAGCAGGGCGTGTTAAGATTATTCGTTTAATTTCTTTGCTTTTCAACGCTTTAACGGCAACAGCAACGGCAGTATATGTTTTACCCGTTCCTGCAGGACCAAGGGCAAATACAATGTCATTTTTTTCAATCGCTTTTACCAATTTAATTTGATTTGGGGTACGTGCTTTGATGGGTTTGCCACTTACACCATACAGTATTGTATTTGCTTCAGAAATAGTTTCATTCAGCAATTCGGAGGGTTTCTTCTCTTCATTATTATTTTTACCAAACATCTCATCAAGAAAATGATCAGATATTTCATTACCTAATGCTATTTTTTTAACAAAAATATTTAACAAACTTATAAGCCTAAGGCTTTGATCCTCCTCTCCTAAAATTTTAATTTCATCTCCACGAGGAATTATTTTTAGTTTTGGAAAATAATTTTTCAATTTCCCTGTCACTAAATTATTTAAAACATTCATTTCATGAACGTCTAAATCTTCTGTTTTAAAAATCTTTTCTAACAATGTTTAAATTGGTTTTTTATTTGGCTAATTACTGAATATTTTTGCAACGAATATACAAACAATTGAATCACTTTTTTTTAATATCAGATTTTAATACACAAGCTTATCAAATTGGCTTAATGAAACAATCGATATTGAAAAACGACACAAGTGCAATAATTATTGACTTTTTTCATCATATACGATTAAACAACATCAATGAGGCTGCATTTATTGCAAAAAAAATAAAAAACACTGATAATCAAAAACATATCATAGTTATTAAAGTAGGCAATGCCAAACAATGTGTTGTTTATCAACATTTAACTAACTACTATGTTTTACCTGACAATGGACTTCTATCTCTTATTGTAGATTCTATTGATTCTGAAAAAGTATTTTCCTATTCAATTGAAGATGAAGATAAAGCCTTTAATTACATCATTAACAATCAACTTAATTTATTAAAAAAAGCTCAAAATTACGTTAGTTTATTTAGTAGAAAACCATTTATTAATGGCAATATAATAACTGCTGAGGTTATACATATTGATTTTCATGGTAATTGTTATTTTAATATTGACGAAATAACTTTGAAAGATTTTATCTCAAACAAATCATTCAATATAAAAGTTCAAAATCATATTGGAATTATTACTCAAAAAATCAGTTTAAATGTATTTGAAATTTCAGATGGAAATCCTGGTGTTTTATTTTCTAAAAATGGTTATTTAAAACTCATCATAAAAATGGGAAGTGCCATGAAATTACTTAGAATCAAAGAAAACACTAAAATCATTATAGAATTAACATCATGATTAGAATTGTAAAAATGACATTCAAACTAGAAGAAGTAGAAGCTTTTAAAGCATTGTTTGAAGCAGTTAAACAGAAAATACTAGAACAAAAAGGATGTCAACATTTAGAGTTATGGCAAGATAAAACCAATCTAAATATATTATTTACATACAGTAAATGGGATAGCATAGACGCTTTAAATCAATATCGAAATTCAGACTTTTTTGAAAACACATGGAAACAAACGAAATCCAAATTTTCAGAAAAACCTCAAGCATGGAGTGTTGATAAACTTTTTATGCAAAGCAACAATAAATCAGTCAAATCATAGTTTTATAATATATTCCATGAAATCTCATATAATAACCCTTCTTTTCCTAATATATTCAAATTTGGTTTTTTCTCAAATGAAAAATTATGAGAAAGCAAAAATATCATTTGAAAAGCAACAATTAAAAGCCGCCAATAAATTAATCAATAAATGCCTAGAAGACGCCTCTACAAAAAACAATGCGAATGTTTTGTTTCTCAAAGCAAAAATCATGTATGAAATTTCTAGAGACAAAAAAATATCTGAAAGTTTTCCTAATGCCTTTAAAGATGCTGTAAAATTTACCGAGAAAGCTTTAGAAAAAACACCAACAGAAAGCGCAAAAGTAGCCTTTAAAAATCAAAATAGAGATTTTCTAAAAACTTTATTAAAAGCCAACACCAAAGACGCCTTAGACGCATATTATGGCAAAAAATATTCGAAAGCGCTTCCTTTATTTAAAAGAAATATTGATATAAGCCAAGATACTCAATCTATTGTATTGGCTGGCGATTGTTATTGGCAAATGGGACAAAGAACAGAAAGTTTGCCTTATTTCAAAACTAGTTTAGAGATGATATATAACGCTGTGATGGATAGCTCTTCAAAAGTTTATGGTTATTCTAAAGAGCCGTTCAGAAAACTTGCAGAATATTATATAGTCAATAATCACCTTGACACAGCCTATACCATAGTAAAAAAAGGACGAGACATTTTGCCAAACGACCCCATTTTAACCGATATGACCTACAAATTGATGGTGCATCAATTAAATAAACTTTTACCTAGCGAAGACTATTTGTTAGCTGTCGAAAATGGTTTAAAAGATTTCCCATCTGATTCATTTTTAAATCACAAACAAAATGCACTTTATTTGTTTCTATTTAACGGATTGGCTAAGGCAAACGAACAAAATAAATTTGATAGTTTATTAATTAAATTTACTCAAGTGAAATCGGAAAAGGCAAAAGACAAAAACCTGAAAACAATCCTAAAATTCGACATTTTTGCTGGCTTGAATCAAAATACTTGCATAGAAAAACTATATGAATACTTTGCAAATTACAACATCAATGAGGCTTGTTTTGCCACATTCAATAGCCGTTGGTTTCCTCTAGATAAATCAAATTCGAATATCCATCCTGTCAACATCAGACCTGAGAATCCACAATTAGCTTACATACTTTTTACCCGGTATATAGAATTATATCCGCTTCAAAAACAACACAAAATAGCAAGATTAGATTATACTAAAAAACAAAACACATTGCCTCAAACTTATTATAACATTCTACCTCTCATACTACTAAATGATGCTTGTTTAAAGGAACAACCCAAAACACTAGCCTTTAAAGATTATGCTAAATCGTTCAGATTAAGATTGATTGAAGAGACGGCAGATTCCGCTGACTTCAAATTATCTCGTTTAACATGGCATGAGACTTATAAAAAATATCCTGAGACAACAAAGATATTAGAACCACTTTGGCGCAAAATAATTATAAACGACTTTAAAGTTAATTACTTCGGATCTAGAATTGGAATAAAAGGCAAAAATGATCCAGGTGTTCCAGAATTTATTTGGAATGGTGCATTAGACTCTTGCAAACCAGGATTTATGTCTGCTAGTATTACTCAATTGGTTCAAAATCGCATCAACTATTTTAGAAGAAATGCAGGTTTGACCGAAGAAATTATTTTAAGCAAACAAAACAATCTGTATTGCGAAATAGCGGCTATGATGTGTGAAGCAAATAAATCTATGAGCCATGAACCTAATGATGGATGGCGATGCTTTATACCGGCTGGAGCAGATGTATTAAAAGACGCTTTGTTAATCAAAGAACCCAATCCTTCTATTGCTATTACTGCTGCTATGGGACACGCTCACCCTACTGTTGGTCATAGAAGATGGTTATTATACCCAAAATCTTTGTATTTGGGTATGGGTACATCAAAAAACTATTCAGTTATCAAAGCGATAGACAATAGCCGAGAACTAGATACCAATAAATTTAAAAACCAGTTCATAGCTTGGCCCCCAGAAAACTTGGTTCCAAAGATGTTGGTTTTTAAAAAATGGAGTTTTTCAATACAACAAAATCTTGAGGGAGCAACTGTTTCAATGAAAGACCTCAATGGCAATAACATTGAATTGATTCAAGAAGTAAACGAAAATGGCTACGGATTAAACACCATAGTTTGGGAACCTAAAATCAATCTTTCTAACATAACAGATCAAGATATTTTTACAATTACTATAAGGCTTAAAAACAATAAAACTTTTATATATAAAACTCAATTAATAGACGTTAATCCGCTCAAATAATTCATCAGTTTAAATTGGATTTTATCTATTCAAAATTCATATTGTGAATAAAACACCTAATAATGTGAATATAGACTAATAGAGTGTTCCTACTTTCGCAGTTATTCTTTAAACATACTTATGAAATTTTTAATATCTGCTCCTATCCTTCTTGAACACCTGATCAAAGTGAATGGTGCCATAGTCTCTAAACCTGTATTACCAATTCTTGACCATTTCTTATTCGAGATCCAAAACGGCACCCTTTCTATTTCAACAACTGATTTAGAAACATCCATGTCAACTTCACTTCAAGTGGAATCTGAGGAGAATATTTCTGTTGCAATTCCATCTAGATTATTAATGGAAACTGTAAAATCTTTTTCAGACCAACCAATAACATTTACTGTTAGTGAACAAACATTTGGTATTGAATTAAGTACTGCAAATGGACGTTTTAAATTACCTGGTCAAAATGGTATCGATTTTCCTAAAATTCCACTTATAGAATCAGAACACACATTTGCAATCCCATCTAATGTGTTACTTAGATGTATTTCTAAAACAGTTTTTGCTACAGGTAATGATGATTTAAGACTAAATCTAACTGGAGTTTTTGTTGAAATCTCTGAAAATCAAATCAATTTTGTTGCAACTGATGCTAATAGATTAGTAAAAGTAACAAGAACTGATGTAAAACCAGGCTTGGAACACAATTTCATCCTTCCTAAAAAAGCTTTGAACTTACTTAAATCTTCTTTGAGTAATGATGTTACTCCAATTCAAATAGATTTCAACAATTCTAATGTGTTTTTCACAAGCAATAACATGAAATTATCTTGTCGTTTAATAGATGAAAAATACCCAGATTACAAATCTGTAATTCCTCAAGAAAACAACAACATCATTTCAATTAATCGTTTAGAATTTTTAGATACTGTTAGAAGGGTTTCAAATTTCTCAAACAAAACAACTCATCAAATCAGAATCAAAATTACCGGCAATGAATTAGCCGCTAGTGCAGAAGATATTGAAATGGCTAACGAGGCAAATGAAAAACGTACCTGCGAGTATGATGGGGAAGATATCGAAATTGGGTTTAACTCTAAATTTTTATCTGAATTATTGTCAAATGTAGACCACGATCAAGTTTTATTAAAACTATCTACGCCAAACAAAGCTGGTTTACTATTGCCAATTGAAAATGAATTGGAAGAAGAAGTTTTGATGCTCATCATGCCTATGATGTTGAACAATTATTAAAACTGTGTGATTAACATTGTATTTTTATTATTGGCTTTATTAGCCGAAATACTAGGTACAATAGGTGGTTTTGGTTCATCTGTATTCTTTGTTCCATTTGCAAACTTTTATTTTGATTTTCATACTGTTTTAGGTTTAACTGCATTATTTCATTTATCGAGTAATTTTAGTAAAATTTTCCTATTTAGAAAAGGCTTAGATAAAAAACTCATCCTTAATATCGGTATCCCTTCCATAATTTTTGTCATTATTGGAGGTGTTTTAAGCAAATATATAGATTCCTTATTTTTACAAATAGGCTTATCTGTTTTTCTAATAAGTTTTAGTCTTTTATTTCTTATTAGAAAAGAACTAGTCTTTAAAACAGGTAAAAGAGAAACATGGATTGGTGGTAGTTTATCGGGATTTTTAGCAGGAATTTTAGGCACAGGTGGCGCTATAAGAGGTCTAACAATGGCAGCTTTCAATTTAGAGAAAAGTGTTTTTGTTGCAACATCTGCAGCGATTGATATGGGGATAGATATTACCCGTTCAATGGTATATTTTCTAAATGGATACTTAAATAAAACGACTTTAATTTATATCCCATTTCTTTTAATAATTGGATTTATTGGCACTTTTATAGGAAAGTACATTTTGTCAAAAATATCTCAAGTAAATTTTAAGATAATATCTTTAGTTTTGATATTAATCATCGGAATAATTACAGCCTATTATACATTCTTTGAATTTAAAACTATGTTATATTTTAAAAATGATTGAAAAAGCGATTAATCAATTTACTTATCCCAAAATCTGCATATACCTCAAAGCAATAGTTTTCTTATGTGGATTATAGGTTTAAATACTTTATAATTTTCCAAATAAAGCTTGATACATTTCAAAACTTTCTTGAAGAATTTTAATAGCAGTTTGTCTATCCAAAAAATCCTCAACTACAACTGTTTTATTCTCTAATTTTTTATAATCTTCAAAAAAACTTCTCATTTCAGATATAAAATGTAATGGCAATTCAGAAATATCGTTGATATGACTTACACTGGGATCGCCTGCTGAAACTGCAATAATTTTATCGTCTGCCTCGCCATTGTCTAACATCCTCATAACTCCAATGATTTTAGCAGGTACAATACACATAGGCACTACATCTATTTGAGACAAAACTAAAATATCTAGAGGATCCTTATCATCACAATAACTTTGAGGTATAAAACCATAATTAGCAGGATAATAAACAGATGAATAAAGTACTCTATCAAGTCTTAATAGTCCGCTTTCTTTATCTAATTCATATTTGGCTCTTGTGCCTTTTGGAATTTCTATGATGCCATTTACCACACCTGGCAAATCATTGCCTGGCGATACATCGTGCCAAGGATTAAATTTATTTTTCATTTGGAAGGGTTTATTTGAAAATCTTATTATTAAAAATTTGATGTTAAACATTCATTTAAGCTATTATTTAAATACAATCATTAAATAATGTAAAAAATCATCCCTAAACCATGAATAAATTTATCAACTAATTTCGACAAAGATAAGCAAGCTAATTACATATTCAATCCTATCATAAATTATCATTAAATAGTTATTTAAGTATACAAGTATTAACTTTAATTGTGTAAGTATAAACAAAGGACGTTAAGATAATTTTGAAACTTTAAATAAACAATCTCAGATGAAATTTTCAAACACCTATTTACTAACTATATTATTAACATTATCTTTCCTTTATCCAGCATGCAAATCACTCAGTCGCACTCAAAAAGGTGCAGCAGTTGGAACAGTGGCAGGCGGAGGAGCAGGCGCAGTTATAGGTAGAGCAGCAGGAAATACTGCCATGGGCGCTGTAATTGGTGCCGTAGTTGGAGGTGTTACTGGAGCGGTAATTGGCAAAAAAATGGATAAACAAGCAGAGGAGATTAAAAGAGATGTTCCGGGTGTTACGGTTGAAAGAGTTGGCGAGGGTATTACAATAGAATTTGCGAGCAATATCCTATTTGGTTTTGACAATTATGGCTTAACTACCGAAGCTCAAAGTGGACTTAATAAATTAATTGCCATATTAGATAAATATCCTGATACAGATATCGAAATACATGGTCACACTGATAGCAAAGGATCTGATAGTTACAACATGACATTATCAAAAAAACGTGCTAAAGCTGTATCTAGTTACCTAATCAATCATAGAATTGCTTCGAGTAGAATTAAAACCATTGGTTTTGGCGAAAGAGAACCAAAATACAGTAACGATACCGAAGACGGTCAAAGCAAAAATCGCAGAGTAGAATTTGCAATATCTGCCAACGAAAAAATGAAACAAGATGCTAAAAACGAAAGTAATTAAACCCTTTAAATATCATATTTTGAAACATACCATTGTATCCGCATTACTTTTTATCTCATTTTTGGGAGCAAAAGCACAAGATCAAAAACTAAGCTTTGGACTAAAAATTGGCGCCAACCTTCAAACCTTCAATGGTAAAGATGATGAAGGCAGAACTCTTGATTTTAGTTTAGTTCCTAGATACAATGTTGGGTTTAACTTAGACATCCCGGTTGCAACAGACTTTTATTTTCAAACAGGTTTGCTTTTTACAACTAAGGGTGCCAAAAGCACTACTACAATCTTAGGTGTTAAAAGAACCGATGATTTCAATTTATCTTATATCGAGTTGCCAATGAATTTATTATACAAACCTGTTTTGGGCAATGGTCGCATCATGCTAGGTTTTGGACCATATTTAGCCTATGGCATAGGTGGTAAAAGAAAAACAAATATTGATGGCACTTCATCTGAAAGAAAAATTGAATTCACAAATTCATACAATGATGTGAATCCAAACGAACAATATGCATTCAAACCGATAGATTTTGGAGCAAACTTGTTTTTTGGATATGAATTTCAAAATGGCATCAATATTCATATGAACACACAACTTGGTCTAGCTAAAATAAATGCATCAAACAAAAGTTTTACAGCTGATAGAAGAGATTATAAAAATACTGGATTTGGACTTAGTTTAGGTTATAAGTTTTAGATTATATTTTTTCAAATCGCTACTTTAAAAATGACTTCTTCGAAGTCATTTTTTTTATTCTTCATTAGATTTGGAATATGTTCCAATAGTTCCAAAAACTGTTGGGTAATTATTGTCTGCAATATCATTAAAATCAGGATCTCTGGCTACTTTATTAATCATCCTAAATTGCTTTGCTGTCAAATGATGAAATACTTAACAATATATTATTTCTTTTTTGCTTCGCTGCTACTTTATGGTCTCTCGGGTATTCTTACGGGATAATGCCATTCCGATAAATATTGGAAAATATTATGAAAGTTCTATTCGGAGCCGATCACACCATTATTAGTATATTCGGTAAAAAACACTCTTAACTTCGAATGATTTTCAATGATGATACCCCGTATTTTTTAGAATCGTATAAGCTCTAAAAATTTGCTCCATCAATATAATCCTCACCATCTGGTGATTGAATGTCATTTCTGAAAGTGAAATACACTGATTTTCATGTTTCATGGTTTCTGTAAAACCATAAGAACCACCAATGATGAAATTGATTTTAGAGGATAACACACTCTGTTTTTCAAAGTATAACGCAAAGTCTTCCGAACTCATGCGCTTACCTTTTTCATCCAATAAAATCTGAATAGATTTACCCTGCAAATAAGGTTTTATTAACTCTGCTTCGGCTTGCTTTAATTTTTCAGGAGGCAATTTGTTGCCATTCTTTACATCAGCAAGTTCAATAATTTCAAACTTACAATATTTGCTCAACAAAAGCTTGTATTTGGAAATGGCTTCCTTCACATAAGATTCATTGGTTTTGCCAATAACAATTAAATTCAGTTGAAGCATTTCTAAACCGAAACTAATTACCTAAAATAGAGAATAATTCGTCTAATTTTGGTGTCAAAATAATTTCAGTTCTTCTGTTTTTGGCTCTTGCCTCAGGTGTGTTTGCTGTATCAACAGGAAAATGCTCGCCTCTACCAGCAGACATTATTCGTGTTGGGTCAACTGCTCCTTGTGTAGTTAATATACGAGCAATTGAAGTGGCTCTTAATACACTTAAATCTAAATTATCTTTAATGGTAGGTGATTTCATTGGTACATTATCTGTATGTCCTTCTACTAGAATAGAAACATCGCCATTCTGATTCAAGGCTTTTGCTAATTCCAATATGGCAGACTCCCCTTTAGGGTCAACGATGATACTACCTGATTTGAATAACAGCTTTTCTTCCATGCTCACATATACTTTGCCATTTCTAATCTCCACTGTTAAACCTTGATTTTGAAAACTACCCAATGCTTTTTGAATCGATAATTTTAAAGCATTTACGGCACTGTCTTTGGCTTTTAAAATAGCTTCTAATTCTTTCACCCTTTGCTCTCTAGATTTCAAATCGTTTTCTGTTTGGGTTAAACTACTTGCTAAATCTCTATTCTTGTTTTGTGCCAACATCAAAGATGCTTCTTTCTCGTTCAATTCACTTTCTTTATTTTTCAAAGCCTCGTTTTTAGCATTCAATTCTTTAGCTAACTTTTCGTTTTCGTAACGGTTGTTATCTATTATTTTTTGAGAAGTCGTTTCCGATTGCTCATACAATTTTTGGGTACGGTTCAGTGCTGTATAACACTCCAAAGAATCAGCTTGTAAACTTAACATTCTTGTTTTTAATTTACCTCTGTCATCATTACAGGTTTCTAAGTCATTTTTTGTAAGATGTAATTGATCTGCACAGTTTTTTTGTGAAGTTTGGCAATCGTTATATTTCACTTGTAATTCATCTAATTTCCTTTGTGGCACACATGCAGTAATTAAACCACAAAATAGTAATCCTTTGAATATTTTATTCATAAGTTCAAAGTTAGCTTTATCACAGCACTTATTTTTTGATACTTTTAAACATGCCCAAATAATTGTACAAAAAAGAAAACAACTAGAAATATTAATTTTTTGATTTTCAAATGTTATATAATACCATTACTTATGTCAAATTATACCAAAGGATTCGGTATTACATTTTATTGGACTATTTTAAATACATATGCTGCATAAGTTATCAACCCGAAAAATCGTATCTTTTTTTTGAAACAACAGGATAACTGCATTTTGATTTGATTTAATCTAAAGTATAGAAAAAGACATTTGCAATTTATTCAACAACAACTTTTTCGCCTAAAAATTTAGGATTAGTGTTAAACCATTGATCTAAAAAAACTTTATTTCGGGCAAAATATTCTCTTAATTTGGTTTTAAAGCCTGCTTTTACTGATACATTCTTGGCATTGTAACCAAATGCTACTAACCCGTTCTTTCTGGCAATAAATACGGCTCTTTCATTATGAAATTCTTGTGAAATCACTAGGAATGTATCTTGCCCAAAAACTTTATTAGCTCTGATGACAGAATCGAAGGTTCTAAAACCTGCAAAATCCATGAATATTTTTTGAGCAGGAACTCCTCTGCTTATCAATTCATTTTTCATATCCAATGGTTCATTATAATCTTTTATACTATTGTCACCACTTACAATGATGTATTTAATTTTGTTTTGTTCAAAAAGTTGAACCGCTGCATCAATACGATGATAAAAATAGGCATTTCTATTGCCATTTGGCAAGTTTTTACTTGTGCCTAACAATAACCCAACTTTTGTGTTAACAACCTTGCTAATATCATTTATTAGAAAATCCTTACTCCTATTAACAATGTGCGAGTTAGCCCAAAATGTTAATCCAACAATTAAAACAAACATCAAAAGCAATGCAATAAATAGTTTTCGTTTGTGAGGTTTCATTTTACGAAATTAAGGTTAAATTGCATATAAAGATTTTATAACTATTAATATAATTGATTACCTTTTTTTAAAATCATCTAATACCATATGCTTTAACTCATTTTTATTAGGAAGCCAAAGCCACATGCCGATAACCCCAATTAACAGAAATGCAAAGGTGTATTTGATTTTAACCTTTTTAGTTAAAGGCATCTTTTTCCAATTGAACCATAGGAAAACAACAACAACAGCATAATGAAAACCCCACACAAACATATTTATAATTTTATGATGTTCAATACTTATATAAAATCCCAAGAACACATAGCTAATTAACAAATTGATTATTTTAATTCCAATCAAAACAATTAATATTACTTTTAAAATTTTTAATTGCTGTTTAAATTTATCAAACGCACCAATGTTTGTCATATTTAAAAATTTAGTCAATCCCAAAAAACAAACATAAGGATAAAAAGAAATTGAATATTTTTTTTATTTTTATAATTAATCAAATTTAGCCTAAATTCGTGTTAATTTTTGCTTAAAGAAAAAAGAATATAGTCAAACAGTATTATAAAAAAAATCAGTTCAGCAACTTGGCGACTATTCTAATACTGAATTTAGTAACAAACTAAAATTTTCTTTTTCTTATATCTCTCTATTCACATCCCATTGCTCCAAATAATCGGCAACTCTGCGGATGAATGAACCGCCCAAAGCTCCGTCTACCACTCTGTGGTCGTAGCTGTGGCTTAAGAACATCATGTGTCTGATGGCTATCACATCACCATACTCGGTTTCTATAACTGCTGGTTTCTTTTTAATAGTACCAACTGCTAATATAGCAACCTGTGGTTGATTGATAATCGGTGTTCCCATCACATTGCCAAATGTACCCACGTTGGTAATCGTATAGGTGCCGCCTTGAATATCATCAGGTTGTAATTTGTTTTCTCTAGCACGTTTTGCCAAATCGTTGACATCCTTTACCAAACCTAACAAATTTTTGGTATCAGCATTTTTGATAACTGGTACAATTAAATTTCCACTAGGTAAAGCCGCTGCCATACCAATGTTGATGTTTTTTCTTTTGATGATATTTTGACCGTCTAGAGAAATGTTAATCATCGGAAAATCTTTGATGGCTTTAACAACCGCTTCAATAAATATCGGGGTATAAGTGATTTTCTCACCTTCTTTTTTCTCAAATTTTGATTTTATTTTTTCTCTCCACATCACCAAGTTGGTAACATCTACTTCAACAAATGAGGTAACATGCGGACTGGTAGATTTACTCATCACCATGTGGTCGGCAATTAATTTTCTCATTCTATCCATCTCGATGATTTCATCGCCCGGCATTAATGTAATTTTAGATGCAGTTGGTTTTGGAGCAACAGGTGTTGAAGAAACGGCTGTTTCAACTACTGGTGCAGTTGAAGTTGTTTGGGTAGAATTACCTTGTGCCTGACGACCACCTTCGATGTATTTAATAATATCTCCCTTAGTCACTCTATTATCTTTGCCCGAACCAGCTATCAAATCCAATTCAGCCATGCCTATGCCTTCCGTTTTAGCAATGTTCAATACCAAAGGCGAATAAAATCTACCTTCAGCACTTTGAGTTAAAACAGGCGCAGCAACAGCTTTGACAGCACTATCAACCATGCTCACAACTTCTTTAACAGCAGCTGCTACATTGTTTTGTTCTTTAACAGGCGAAGTAGAAACAGCTTGAGCAGCATCAGAACCAATAATGGCTATAGCAGCACCAACAGGCACTACATCACCCTCGTTCCAAAGTTTTTTAATTAATATACCTTCATTAGTAGAAGGCACCTCAGAATCCACCTTATCGGTAGCAATTTCGACAATAGCTTCGTCTAATTTTATGGTATCACCTTCATTTTTCAACCATTTGGTAATAGTTGCCTCTGCTATACTTTCGCCCATTTTAGGCATGATTAGTTCAAATTGCGCCATATAATTTATACAAACCGCAAAAGTATGGATTTATTTTAAAAAAACGTGTCTAAAATTTAAGGGTATTTAGAAGAACCAATACCTAATGTCAAGTACTTGATTAATAAACCACTAACACAGGAGATTTGCTAAAGTTAACCGCTTGTTTAGCGAAACTTTTGTGAAATAATCCTTTCCAAAAACCATAGTGATGAGAAAAGACAACCAATAAATCAGGTTTCATTTTGTCTAATGCAGATTCCATAGTAGTTTCTTTATCCAAACCTAATATTTGTTTCAAGTCAACTTGTTGTTGAGGGAACATTTTTTTAACTGCTGCATTGAATGTATTGGCACGTTTTTCTACATCAGCATCGTAGTGAGAAATATTTACAGATACGATATCAGAAAGTGTGTTGCCTAACAATGTTTTCAGTGGATTTAATTGCGTTGTTTCACTGGTTTTGCCATCCCAGGCATAAGCCACGGTGTTTAGGTTCATTACTTTCACATTCAAAGGAACTACCAACAATGGGGTGCTTATTTTATCAACCAAAGTTGAACAAACATCTCCAAAAATCACTTTATCAAAACCCGATCTTTTTTTAACACCTAAAACCATTAACCAAGGTTTAACTTCTTCAATTTTGTCGGCTATTGTTGGTATCAAAAAACCAAACTCAACCAAACCCGTTGCTTTTAGTTCAGGAAATTTTTTCTTTAGTGCTGTAACCGACCTTTTTAAAAGTCCTTCATTTTTCTTAATTTCATCATCTGGAGAATAATTAACTGTGCTAACTGTATCTGCCAAAACAGAGGTTGAAACAACATGGTAAACCAATAGTTTAGAATCGGTTTTTAATGCAATTTCAGCGGCAATATTTAACGCATTTTTAGATGAAGGACTGAAATCGTGGGCTGCAAGAATTGTGTTGGTTGTTTTCATTATAAAAATATAACTTTAAGATGCAAAGCTAATTAAAAAACCCGAAATAAAAATTCAAGGTAGTGTTATCAAATTTTGAAATTTATGGTAGAATTTATAAAATTGAAAAGCTAGCTTAAAGTAATTTATAATTAATTGATAAGCCCATGTATCTAATTTTTTGTGGAAATTCAAAATTGCTGTTATCGTTTTTTAATTTTAAAGTTATTAATTCGTTTAGTCCACTCATCATATTAAATTCTGCACTAAACCTTCTAAATAAATTAAATTCTAATCCAGTACTTATGCCTATTGAATATTTATTTAATCTACTTTTTTCATTTTCATCATACCAATTTACTTCTTTAGCTACTTCAACATTATCAAATTTATTAACTATATTTAAATAATGACTAATTCCATAATTAAACTTCAAATTTTTAAATACTTTATATTGAATCATTGTATTAAAAACTATTCCTTTAAGTTTTAATTTCAAGAAGGTTCCATCATTAAAACTGAATTTAGTATGTCTTAAATATTCAATTTCAGCATTTGAATAAATAGTTGAAAAGGTAATTTGTTTTTTATTAGTTATTTTTTTTTGTAATTTAATGCCAAAACAATAATTACCGAATAAACCTATAGAGTGAAATCTAAAACCACCATTTTGATTATTTAATGATGTTAAATCTTTATTGAATTCAAATATATACGAACCTGTAGTAAAACCAATATTAAATGTACTATCAAGCTTGTAAGCTTTAAGATTTAATGAAATAAATATTAATGTAAAAAAAACAATTTTTTTCATCTTAAATTAATTTGATTTAGTTAAATGATACAATTGCAAATCTAATAAAAAAGTTAATTAATAATTAAATTTTCAAATTTTCTTTCTTAAAAAAATGCCAATGAATCAAAGCTGTTAACAACCACGTCAGTAGCAACATTGTCATGGAACTACTTGGCATTAAGATAGCCGCAAACAAAGGCGAAAGTTGAGCTGTTATGGCAAAATACAAACCCACCGCATTATAAATCAATGAAAAAGCAAAACTGATGATAATGACCCATTTGGAAGCTTTGATAAATTGCAACAATTTGGGAAAATCTTTCAACGCATCCGATTTAATTAATACATCACAGGCTGGGAAAAACGCACTGGTGTTGTCGGCTACAGAAATGGCAATATCGGCTTCATTCAAGGCTGGCGCATCGTTCAAACCATCGCCTGTCATACAAACCACTTTGCCCTCAGATTTTAATGATTTGATTAAATTTACTTTGTCTTCTGGCTCTTGCTTAATCATCACTTTATCAAACCAATTGGGGTCAATTTCTTGGTTCAACAAACTATCTCCACTCGACAAATACAATTCGTAGTCGTGTTTTTTAAGTGCTTTTAAAATGGATTCAGTTTCTTTTCTAATATCGTGTGATAAGGTGAAGTATCCTCTGTATTCTGAATTGATTGATACATGAACCAAACCCTTGTCAGGAAAACTTAAATCTGAATCGACACCTAAAAATTCAGCATTACCAATTCTGATTACATCGTTTGCAATTTTACCTTGAATACCTTTGCCAACAATATCGGTATATGAATCTACTGTAAATGAAGTATTTGGTATATAAAATAGTTTGCTCAATGCCACACTGTATGGATGAATGGATTGTCTACAAATAAGTGCTAACTTACTTAACTCTTGTCCATTCAGATTACTAATATTTTCTATTTTAAAATGAGAATTATCAGTCAAAGTACCAGTTTTGTCAAATACAATGGTTTGGCATTGATTCAACTTGGTAATGGTAGATTTATTTTTCACAAACATCCCTTCTTGCTTAAGGGTTCTTAAAAGATGGCCATTCGCAAAATTAGTCGCTAAAAGCAAAATACACGGACAAGCTACAATCAATACACTAGTCAAAGCTTTAAAAGCATCACCTATACCATTCACTTGATATTGATATACAAAGGCAAACACACTGATAATGATTAAGCCTAAAGTGAAATAAAAATTAATTTTTTCAGTTAAAGAATTATCTGCTCCGTCCTTTGTTTTTTCTACCGACCAAAGTTTAACCAAACGGCTGTTATCGGTTGTGGTTAAAAGTTTAAAAACACCAGGATTACCAGAAATTTTAGCCCCAGCAAATATTTTATCCTCTTTTTGTAAAGCCACAGGAACCGATTCGCCAGTAATGAAACTATAATCAACTGTTACAAATTTACTCTCTACAATGGCATCAGCAGGCAATAACTCTCCGTTTCGCAACTCAATTAAATCGTCTTTTTTTAGCTGTGTGATGTTAACGGTTTCGTGTTCATGTTGGTTTTTGAGTAATCGAGCAGACAAAGGAAAATAAGATTTATAATCTCTATCAAATGTTAAGGAATGATAGGTTAAATCCTGAAAATATCGCCCCACTAACAATAAAAAAACAATCCCTGTCATGCTGTCCAAATACCCAGATTGGTTTAAAAAGAAAATTTCATAAACACTTCTGATAAAGGTGGCTAGCACTGCAATCATAACAGGCAAATCGATATTCAATGTTTTTTGCCTGATGGCTTTCCATGAGCTTTCAAAAAACTCTGTTGAGCAATAAAGCAGCACAGGAATGGATAAAGCCAAACTGATATAATCGAACCAATGTTTTAAAACCAAACTGCTTTTATCAAGTGAAAGTCCTAAGTATTCAGGAAAACTTAGCATCATGATATTTCCAAAAGCAAAACCAGCAATACCAATTTTGATTGCACGGTTTGAAATTCGTTTTTTCTTAATACCAGATTGATTAGATAAAGTTAAATCAGGTTTGTAACCCAATTGATACAACAAAACTACCAATGCGGATAATTTAACTTCAGATTGATTGACTGTAACTAATAGTTCCTTGTTGAAAAAATCGACCCTTGATGAAACAACACCATTTAATAAGCGTTCTAATCTTTCTAATAGATAAATACAAGAATTACAATGCATGCCAGGAATTAGAAAACGAAACTGAACTGTAGTTCCTTGAGAAAAAATCACAAACTTTTCTCGTGTTTCGTTACTGTCTAAATATTCAAATTCTGCATTATTGGCAACTTCAGGTTTTAAGCCTTTGTCATTTTGATAATAAGCACATAAATCATTTTGGTTTAACAACTGATATACGGCAGAACAACCAGAACAACAGAATACTAAATCATTTTGAATAACGGGTTGAACATCACAAGGCAACCCACAATGTGAACATTGTAAGTTGTTGTTAACTTCTTTTAATTCTATAATATTTTCTTTAATTATCAAAGGAATTTATTCTTTTGATTCTTTAATTATTAAAATCGGTGATTTGCTGAATTGTATCGCTTTTTTAGAAAAACTAGCATGAAATAATTTTTGGAAAAAGTTATAACGATGCGAATATACAACCAATAAATCTGGTTTTATTTTTAACAAGGCATTATTTACAGCTTGTTTATTATCCAAACCAATTAATTGAACAACATGAGACTTGTGTTTATAAAAAAACTTTTTTAGATTAAGCTTAAATTTCGGAACTAAATTTTGTGTTTTTTCATCGTAGTGTGTTACATTCAATGCTGTTATTTGTGCACCATCGTTAACCAATAATTTTCTTATAAAAGACAAATGCTCTACATCGCTCGATTGCCCATCCCAAGCATAAACCACTTGATTTAATTTGAATTTTGAATAGTTATTCGGAATAGCCATAAACGGCACGTCTACCAAATCAACTAAATCAGAACAAACATCACCAAAAACAACCCTATCAAAAGCATTTCTTTTCTTAACACCTAGAATTGCTAACCATGGTTTTATTTCAGCAATTTTGTTTGTTAAAAGGGGAATTACTAAACCATAATCCACTTCAAAAACAATTGTTAATCCTTTATGTTGTTTTCTTACTGTAGCAATCATTCTTCGCATTAAAGTAGTATTTCGTTTAATGGCTTCATCTGGATTAAACACATAAGAGTTTTCAATATCACTTAATAGCGCAACTGGAATTACATTGTAGACATATAATCTTGCATTCAAATTTTCTGCAAACTGAGCTGCAATGTTAATCGCATTTTTTGATGCTTTTGAAAAATCATGAGCTACAAATATTGTTTTATTATACATATTAATCATCTAATTGTTTGAATTGCAAATATCTAAAATCAACAATATTTGTTAAATGATGAATATTACAAATAAACATGATAAGCGTCATTTTTAAAATCATATTTATTTAAAAAATAGTAAAACTTCTTGTAAAAAGGAATGTTATTTACTATGTTTGTAAGCAATAAATCATGGAAATAAATTTAGAAGATATTTTTCAAAATAAAATTGACAATGAAGTTAAAATCGAACCTAGGGATTGGATGCCCGAAAAGTATCGAAAAACTTTAATCCGTCAGATTTCTCAGCACGCCCATAGCGAAATTGTTGGGATGTTGCCAGAAGGCAATTGGATTACTAGAGCGCCTAATTTAAGAAGAAAAGTAGCTCTTTTGGCCAAAGTACAAGATGAAGCTGGACATGGTTTATATTTATATTCTGCTGCCGAAACACTTGGTATGACGCGCGATGAAATGTACAATGAATTGCATACTGGCAAAGCTAAATACAGCAGCATATTCAATTACCCCACTTTAAGTTGGGCAGACATGGGTGCCATTGGTTGGTTGGTTGATGGTGCTGCCATTATGAATCAGGTGCCTTTGTGCAGAACCAGTTATGGTCCATATGCAAGAGCGATGGTTAGGGTTTGCAAAGAAGAAAGTTTTCATCAAAGACAAGGTTATGAAATCATGATGAGTTTGTGCAACGGCACACCTGAACAAAAAACCATGGCACAAGATGCATTGAATAGATGGTGGTGGCCAAGTATCATGATGTTTGGGCCTAATGACGACAATTCTCCTAACAGCGCTCAAAGCATGAAATGGAAAATTAAAAGATTCAGTAACGATGAATTGAGACAGAAATTCATTGATGTAACCATACCACAAGCTGAGTTATTGGGCTTAACAGTTCCAGATAAAGATCTTAAATGGAACGAAGCAAGAGGTCATTACGATTTTGGAATCATCAATTGGGATGAGTTTAACAACGTGGTAGCTGGCAATGGACCATGCAACAAACAAAGATTAAAAGCTAGAGTTGATGCTTGGAACAATGGCGAATGGGTAAGAGATGCTGCTAATGCTTACGCACAAAAAAGAAAAAACAGAGTGAAATCAGGTCAACAAGCCGCATAGTTAAAAAACAATTAGACAATTAAAATGAATCAAAACGAATGGCCTCTATGGGAGGTTTTTATAAGAGCAAAACAAGGTTTAAGCCATAAACATGTTGGTAGTCTTCATGCTGCGGATTATCAAATGGCAATTGAAAACGCCAGAGACGTTTACACTAGAAGAATGGAAGGTGTGAGCATTTGGGTAGTAGAAAGCAATAATTTATACGCCAATGAACCCAATGAACAAGACGCATTATTTGAACCAGCAACAGACAAAATATACAGACACCCTACCTTTTATGTTTTGCCTGAGGAATTAAATCACATGTAAAAATCCAGATGAATAAAGAAGAGATTACCTTTCAATATTTGTTGCATTTGGGCGACAACAGCCTTATTTTAGGTCAAAGAATTGCAGAATGGTGTGGACATGGACCAATTTTAGAACAAGATATTGCCTTAACCAATATTTCTTTGGATTTATTTGGCGAATCGAGGAATATTTATCAATATGCAGCACAATTAAAAGGAGACAATCACACAGAAGATAGCCTTGCGTTTTTAAGAGATGTTTTAGAATTTAAAAATGTTTTGCTTGTTGAACAACCAAATATTGATTGGGCTTACACCATATGCCGACAGTTCTTTTTTGACACTTTTCATTTTTATCTACAGCATGAGTTATTGAAAAGTAAAGATGAAAGAATTGTTGAAATAGCTAACAAAGCCATCAAAGAATCTGCTTATCATTTAAAATGGAGTAGCGAGTGGATGATACGATTAGGCGATGGCACAGAAATCAGTCATCAAAAAATTCAAAATGCAGTTAATGATTTATGGGAGTTTACAGGCGAATTATTCATTCCTTCAGAAATTGAAACCCTTGCTTATCAATCAGGTATTGGAGCTGATTTAAACAACATCAAACAACTTTGGCACGAAAAAGTGAAAGCCATTTTAGATGAAGCTACCATCCAAATTCCAACCAACGACTTTTTTCAAAAAGGCGGAAAAAATGGCATACACAGCGAACATTTAGGTTTTGTATTAGCAGAAATGCAGTATTTACAAAGGGTTCATCCAGGTGCGGAGTGGTAATATGTTTTTTACATTTAAATTTATTATTCAGTAGCCGTTGTTTGATTATTCATACCGAAAGCATATCTTTATTAGTCCAATTGTACCATAAGCATATCTTTAATAGTCTAGTTGCATTTTACTCAACAACTAATACTTCGTCATAATATCATATTATTTTGGATTAATTCATAAATCAAATTGGTATTAAAACTTTAATTATTAACTGCTTTGTTTTTTATTAATCTTTACTTGTAAAGATTAATTTTTTTGCAATAAATGCAAAAAAACATCTCACATATTCAAATTTCACAAAAACAACAATTTATAATTGCTAATCTAAACGGTTTTTATGATTCATTAACATTAATGTAAACAGTCTTGTGTTAATCCATAATCTTATGTTTAACTTCAATTACATCTTTGCATCAATAAATTTTATTGATATGAATACAAAAAACAACAACAGATTATGGCAATTAATGCTTTTTATTTTACTAAGCATCACTTCAGTCAAAGCTCAAAAAAATGATGACAAGCCTCAAAAAGAAGACATTGCAGTTCTAGATTTTGATACTCGTGGTTACAATTTCAACCAACAGCAAGCCATCCAATTTCTAATTAACGAACTCATTAGAATTGGACAATATGAGGTAATGGATAATTACGAAATAGAATACATTTCGAAAAAAGAAAACATTACAACAACAGGTTGTTTTTCCAAAACATGTTTATCTGAAATGGGTGTATATTTTAAAACTGACAAAATGTTTACAGGCAGCTTACAACTTTTGGGGGATAGAGTCAATGTGACACTTAGGCTCTTTGATGTAAAAACAGGCTCTTTTGAAAAAACATTAGTTAAAGATTTTTTAAATATTTCCGGCAATGAATTGATGATGATTAAAATCACCATTAACGAAATGTTTAATATCCCAAATGACGAAAATACAGTCAAAAAATTAACTATGAAATCTGAATTCGACAACACTGTAAATAATCCATACAAATTAATCCTTAAATCAGACGGACCTAGAATTGGATTGGTTGGGTTTAGTGGTGTAGCTGCAGAGGTTATTCAAAACAAACCCAATGAAGGTGGATACGGAAGTTATCCAATGATGTTTCAATTTGGCTATCAGTTTGAAAAACAATACTTAAACGAAGGCAACTTTCAAGCATTGATTGAATTTATTCCAACAATAACTGGTTTAGACCAAGGAAGAGTCATTCCTAGTATTAGTTTTTTAAATGGTTTGAGAAATAACGTAAATGGATGGGAGTTTGCTTTTGGTCCAACCTTTAATTTAACAAAAATGGCCAAAGGATTTTATGAAAATGACGCAAATGGTAATGAAAAATGGTATTTAGAATCAGACCGTGATTTATTCCCTAACAAAGAATTGAGTATAGTAAGCAGACCGGATAGTAGAGGAAACGTTTATGCTACAGCAGGTTTCTTATTTGCTTTTGGAAAAACTTTTAAAAGTGGCAAAATGAATATCCCATTAAATTTCTTTTTTATCCCTAGTAATAATGGCGCTCGCTTTGGTTTGTCGTTTGGATGGAATGGCAAAGACCGTTATGAATTAAACGAATAAAAAAATTTTACATAAAAAAAGGTTGTTTCAGACTTGAAACAACCTTTTTTTATGTATTTGATTCTTTACATCTCTTTGATAGCATAGCCCATTATTTATACTTTGCTTAGTATAAACTCATTCAAGGCAACTTGATGCTAAAAACCACACTCAACAAATTATTGGTAAATTAACTTTGTTCTCTTATGTTTGTATGTAAATTATGAAAGAGAGAAGAGATTTTATTAAAAAAGGACTTTTACTTACTGGCATTTTGGCGTTTAATAAAAGTCCATTATTTGGCAATAATCTTGATACTTTAACCAATCATAATGGCGATGATGAATCATATTGGAAACTCGTTAAACGCCAATTTCCGCTTCAATCTGATAAAATCTATTTAAACAATGGCACAATGGGTCCTTCGCCCTACCCTGTTATCAATGCCATTCAAAAAGACATGATGGATATTGAAACTTCGGGCAGATATGGCGGCAATGAGGATTTAGCCATTGAGGCTTTGTCTCGATTTTTAAGTACAAAAAAAGAAGAAATCAGCCTAACTAGAAATGTAACAGAGGGCATCAATATTATTGCTAGTGGTTTGAATTTAAAAAAAGGCGATGAAGTTATCATGACACAACATGAACATGTTGGACATGCTGGTCCTTGGCTAAACAAAGCTTATACAGATGGCATTGTAATTAAAACATTTTTGCTTGGTAAAACAGCCGAAGAAACAATTGATAATCTTAAAAAAGCGATAACAAACAAAACTAAGGTGATTAGTGTGCCTCATATTCCATGCACGATAGGTCAGATTTTACCAGTTAAAGCAATCTGTGAAATAGCTAGAGAAAAAAATATTTTCAGTTTCATTGATGGTGCTCATCCCCCTGGCATGTTGGCTTTGAGTATTTCAGATTTAAACTGCGATTTTTATGCAGGTTGTTGTCACAAATGGATGCTTGGACCTAAAGGGACAGGCTTTTTATATGTCGCAGAAAATATGAGAGATCAATTAAAAGTGTTGTATGGTGGCGCAGGTGTTGACACTGGATGGGATATGCTTATAAATCCACCATCAATGAAAGGCTACGCAGAGAATGGTCATCGCTTTTTCTATGGCACTCAAAATGCAGCATCCTTTAAAGGCATAGCAGCTGCAATTGAATTTCAGGAAACGATTGGTGTTGCTAAAATCGAAAAAAGGGTGAAGCAATTGAGTACTTATCTACAAGAAAATCTTCTAGCAATGGGTACGACAATAGACATGTTAACTCCTACAGAATCTATTTCGAGAGGTGCGCAAATTGCTTTTAAAATCAAAGACAAAGACATGGCAGAGCTACAAAAGAAAGGATATGAGAAGAAAATCATAACGCGATTTGTACCAGAAAACAACATTAACTGCTTAAGGGTATCTACCCATATTTACAATAATTTTGATGAGGTTGACCAATTTTTGGAATTGACTGAACGATTTATCAAATCTTAATGAATCAAAAAGCAATAGCAGAGTTATTTTACAAACAATGGGAAGCCGGAGAAACTCATTTTGAGTTAAAAACTTCTGGCAGCACTGGCGAGCCCAAAAACATTGAACTAAAAAAAGAATGGATGATTTGGAGTGCCAAAAATACTGCCAAAAAACTTAACATTTCAGCTACAGATAAAATCCTATGTTGCCTACCGGTTGACAAAGTTGGTGGATTGATGATGTTGGTAAGAGCCAAAGTTTGGCACATTGACATTGAAATCACAGAACCAAGCTTAAATCCATTGCAACAAAACACAGCAGCCAACATCATTTCATTAACGCCCCTTCAACTGTTTCATGTAATGGCAGACAATGCTAGTTTATCAAGATTATTAACTTTCAAACACGTTATCATTGGTGGCGGAGAATTGTCTCTAAGTATCGAAAACAATATCAAATCATTGAATAGTAAAACCATTTTTTGGCACAGCTATGGTATGACAGAGACTTATTCTCACATTGCATTAAGAAATATTCAAACAGATACTGATTTCACTGTTTTTGAAGATGTTTTAATCAAAACAAACAATCAAGGTTGCTTAATGATAAAATGTCCTTTTCATAAAATATATATTGAAACGACAGATATTGTAGAAATCTCTGATAAGCATCAAATTAGTATCAAAGGTCGATATGACAACATCATCAACACAGGTGGGGTTAAACTCAATCCTGAAATTATTGAATCTCTAATTTACGCAAACACAAGCTTCCAAGATGTTTTTTATATCAGCTCTATCAAAGATGAAAGTTTAGGCGAAAAGATAGTTTTGGTTTGTTTAAATAAGAGTGTTTTTGAAAATGAGGATTTTAATTTTTTAAAATCATACAACAAGTATGCTATACCGAAACAAATCATTGAAATCGAAAAATTTCCATATAATGCAGGATTAAAGATTGATAGAAGAGGATTAGCCCATACACTATTTAAGTGAATCTTAACATAAAAAAAGCCATTTGCGATAATCACAAATGGCTTTTAATAATATTATAAATCTTTAAGATTAGATAGCAAGCGTTTCGCCTTCTTCTGCTAATCTTTTAGTAGCTTGAAGACGTTCGAATTCTTCGTTGCTTCCAACTACTATACCATCGTATTTTCTCATACCTGTTCCTGCTGGAATTAAGTGACCCACGATAACGTTTTCTTTCAAACCTCTCATGTAATCTACTTTACCTGCAATAGCAGCTTCGTTTAATACTTTGGTTGTTTCTTGGAACGATGCAGCACTCATAAAGCTACGAGTAGCCAATGATGCCCTTGTGATACCTTGAAGTACAGCATCAGCCGTTGCAGTAACAGCATCTCTAACTAAAACTTCTTTTTTATCTTGACGTTTCAATTGGCTGTTTTCTTCTCTCAATTCTCTCAAGGAAACAATTTGTCCTAATTTTAATTTCTCAGAATCGCCAGCATCTAAAACAAACTTACGGTCGTAAATCCAATCGTTTTCTTCGAACAGTTCCCATTTCTCAACTATTTCATTCTCTAAGAAATGCGTATCGCCAGGTTCTTCAACAATCATTTTTTGCATCATTTGTCTAACAATGATTTCGATATGTTTGTCGTTGATTTTTACACCTTGCAATCTGTAAACCTCTTGAATTCCATTCAAAATATAACGTTGAACAGCAGTTGGTCCTTGAATTCTCAAAATGTCTTGAGGTGTAATAGCACCATCAGATAAAGGAGAACCAGCTTTTACATAATCGTTATCTTGAACAAAAATATGTTTAGATAATGGAATCATGTAATGCTTCTCTTCGCCATCTTTACTTAAAATTGTGATTTCTCTGTTACCACGTTTGATACCACCATAAGTAACCACACCATCAATTTCTGCAACAGTTGCAGGATTTGAAGGATTTCTAGCTTCAAACAACTCAGTAACACGAGGCAAACCACCCGTGATATCTCTTGTTCCACGTGCAGAACGAGGTATTTTTGCAATAATGTCACCCGCAGTAATGGTTTTACCATCTTCTACTGCAATGTGAGCCCCTACTGGTAAGTTAATCTCTTTCAATAAAGTTTTATCTTTACCAATGATTCTGATAGCAGGCGTTTTGGTTTTATCTTTGGTTTCGATAACCACTTTTTCACCATAACCTGTCACCTCATCATATTCATCTCTGAAAGTGATACCATCAATGATATTATCAAATTGGATTTTACCCGGCATATCAGATAAGATAACCGCGTTATAAGGATCCCAAGAACAGATTCTATCACCTTTTTTAACTTTTTTACCTTCTTTAAAGAACACAAATGAACCATAAGGTACAATAAATGTATTTAAAATGGTTTTGGTTTCAGGTTCAAGAATTCTCACTTCAGCACTTCTGCTAATGTTCAATTCTACTTTAACTGTTTCGCCAGAATCTTCATCAGTTATTTCTCTAGGAACTGTTTTTAATTCATCAAAGCTAACAATACCATCATGTTTAGAAACAATTCTAGACTCAGCAGCAATACTACTTGCCGTACCACCCACGTGGAATGTTCTTAATGTCAACTGTGTTCCTGGCTCACCGATTGATTGTGCTGCAATAACACCAACCGCTTCTCCCATTTGAACCATTCTGCCATTAGCTAAGTTTCTACCATAACATTTAGCACAAACACCCGATTGGGTTTCGCATGTTAATACAGAACGAATTTCTAACTCTTCAATGCCTGCATTTTCAATTTGACGGGCTTTATCTTCATCTATCTCATCTCCTGCTTTAACAATCAATTCTTTTGTTACAGGATGATAAGTGTCGTATAATCCAGTTCTACCAAGAATTCTCTCATATAAAGATTCAACAATATCATCGTTATCTTTCAATGCAGACAAGGCTAATCCTCTTAAAGTTCCACAATCTGTATGCGTGATGATTACATCTTGCGCCACATCATGCAATCTTCTTGTTAAATAACCAGCATCTGCAGTTTTCAAAGCCGTATCCGCCAAACCTTTACGAGCACCGTGGGTAGAGATAAAGTATTCCAATACTGACAAACCTTCTTTAAAGTTTGATAAAATTGGATTTTCGATAATCTCACCGACACCGCCACCAACATTTTTTTGTGGTTTTGCCATCAATCCCCTCATACCACCAAGCTGACGAATTTGTTCTTTTGAACCCCTTGCACCAGAATCTAGCATCATATAAACAGGGTTGAAACCTTGATCATTTTCAGCCAATTCTTTTAACAAGATTTCACCAACCTGTGAGTTAACTTTTGTCCAAATATCAATTACTTGGTTATAACGCTCGTTGTTGGTAATAAAACCATTTTCGTAGTTAAATTTAATCTCATCTACTTCTTTTCTTGCACCTTCAATCAAACTGATTTTAGCATCTGGAATTTCAACATAATTTAAGTTGAAAGACAATCCACCTTTGAAAGCGTAATAGAAACCTAAATCTTTCATGTCATCCAAGAATTTTGAAGTTCTTGCAACTCCAACTTCTTTAACAAACATGCTGATAATATCTCTCAAAGATTTTTTAGTCAACAATTGATTGATGTAACCAACACCTTCTGGAACAACTTTGTTAAACAATACTCTACCAACAGTCGTTTCAATGATTTTAGGAACAGTTTCACCTTTTTCGTTCAAGTCTAATAAACGGCATTTGATGTGAGCGTGTAAATCAATGCTACCTTCGTTGTAAGCAATGGTTACTTCTTCTGGAGAATAGAATGTAATACCCTCACCTCTTACTGGTTTTTCCTTGGTTGATTTTCTACCTTTGGTAATATAATACAAACCAAGCACCATGTCTTGAGATGGCACTGTAATTGGCGAACCATTTGCAGGGTTTAAGATATTGTGGGGTGCCAACATTAAGAGTTGAGCTTCTAAAATTGCTGCATTACCTAGTGGTACGTGAACAGCCATTTGGTCACCGTCAAAATCCGCGTTAAAACCTGTACAAGTTAAAGGGTGCAATTGGATTGCTTTACCTTCAATTAATTTAGGTTGGAATGCTTGAATACCCAATCTGTGCAAAGTTGGAGCCCTATTTAAAAGAACAGGATGTCCTTTTAATATGTTTTCAAGTATTTCCCAAATAACTGGTTCTTTTTTATCAACTATTTTTTTAGCAGATTTAACCGTTTTAACAACACCTCTTTCAATCAATTTTCTGATGATAAACGGTTTGAATAACTCAGCCGCCATTGCTTTAGGCAATCCACACTCACTTAATTTAAGTTTAGGACCTACCACAATTACAGAACGACCTGAATAATCCACACGTTTACCTAACAAATTCAGACGGAAACGACCTTGCTTACCTTTCAACATATCGCTCAAAGATTTTAGCGGTCTGTTACCATCAGATTTTACGGCACTAGCTCTTCTAGTGTTATCTAACAATGAATCTACAGATTCTTGAAGCATCCTTTTTTCGTTTCTTAGGATTACTTCAGGCGCTTTGATTTCGATTAATCGTTTAAGACGGTTATTTCTGATAATTACCCTTCTGTATAAATCGTTCAAATCTGAAGTTGCAAAACGTCCACCTTCTAGAGGCACCAATGGTCTTAATTCTGGTGGAATAACAGGTAACATTTTCAGAATCATCCATTCTGGTCTGTTAATGTTGTTATCTCTATTAGCCGATCTAAAACTTTCGATAACTTTCAATCTTTTTAAAGCTTCAGCTTTACGTTGTTGAGAAGTTTCGTTTGCAGCTTGGTGTCTTAAGCTATAAGACATACCATCTAAATCCATATTACTCAAAAGTTCCAACAAAGCTTCGGCACCCATTTTGGCAACGAATTTTTTAGGATCTTTATCATCTAGATATTGATTTTCTTTAGGTAATTTTTCAAGAATATCAAGATACTCTTCCTCAGATAAAAGGTCTAATCTATTAATTCCTTCGTATTCACCAACATTGATAACAATGTATCTTTCGTAGTAAACAACTAAATCTAATTTTTTAGAACTTAAACCTAATAAATAACCAATTTTATTTGGCAATGATCTGAAATACCAGATATGAGCAACAGGAACCACCAAATTGATGTGTCCCATTCTTTCTCTCCTAACTTTTTTTTCTGTTACTTCAACACCACATCTATCGCAAACAATACCTTTGTAACGTATTCTTTTGTATTTACCACAGTGACACTCATAGTCTTTGGTTGGACCAAAAATTCTTTCGCAGAATAATCCACCCATTTCAGGTTTATAACTTCTGTAATTAATGGTTTCTGGCTTTAAAATTTCACCGAAAGATTTTTGCAAAATACTTTCAGGAGAAGCCAAACCAATTCTAATTTTGGTGAAGTTACTTTTTATTTTTTGACTCTTTTTTATTGTAGACATTACTAATTTTTCTTTTTTTTAATTGTATAAAACTGCGATTAAACTATTCTTCGAATGACATTTCGATACCAAGACCTCTTAACTCATGAATCAATACGTTGAATGATTCTGGGATACCGATTTGTGTGATATTATCACCTTTAACAATAGCCTCATAAGTTTTTGCACGTCCCATGATATCATCAGATTTAATAGTTAAAATCTCTCTTAATATATTAGCAGCACCAAATGCTTCTAATGCCCATACCTCCATCTCACCAAAACGTTGTCCTCCAAATTGTGCTTTACCACCCAAAGGTTGTTGCGTAATCATAGAGTATGGTCCGATAGAACGAGCGTGCATTTTATCATCAACCATGTGACCAAGTTTTAACATATAGATAATACCCACAGTTGTTGGTTGGTGGAATTTCTCGCCACTTAATCCATCATATAAATAAACTTGACCATTGATTGGTAAACCAGCTTTCAAAGTATATTCATTGATTTCATTTGGAGTTGCACCATCAAAAATTGGAGTTGCAAATTTTAATCCCAATTCTTTTCCAGCCCAACCTAATACTGTTTCATATATTTGACCCAAGTTCATCCTTGAAGGTACACCTAGTGGATTCAATACGATATCAACAGGCGTTCCATCTTCTAAGAAAGGCATATCTTCTGCACGAACTATACGAGCAACAATACCTTTGTTACCGTGTCTACCCGCCATTTTATCACCTACTTTCAACTTACGTTTTTGAGCAACATAGACTTTTGCCATTTTCAATATTCCAGTTGGCAACTCATCACCTACAGTAATTGCATAATACTCTCTTCTGTATGCAGCATATAATTCAGTTACTTGAGACTTGTAGTTTTTAAGAATTCTGTATACAATTTCGTTTTTCTCAGCATCTGAAGACCAATTACTAAAGTTTACATTGTCATAATCAACACTAGATAAGTTTTTAAGCGTGAATTTGGTGCTTTTAGGAATCATATCATCACCATAAACAGCTTTAACACCAGCTGAGGTTTTACCATTCAAAACCTTGAATAATTTCTGAACTAATATTTCAGTAATTTTTTCTTTGTTTCTTTTGTGCTCAATCTCATTTTTAGCTAATTTAGCTTTTTCTTCAGTTCTAGCACCTTTTTCTTTTTTGGTTTTAGTGAAGAGTTTTTTCTCAATTACAATACCTTCAGTAGATGGAGAAGCTTTCAATGAAGCATCTTTAACATCACCGGCTTTATCCCCAAAAATTGCTCTCAATAACTTTTCTTCAGGAGAAGGTTCAGTTTCACCTTTAGGCGTAATTTTACCGATGATGATATCACCTTCTTTAATTTCAGCACCTACTCTGATTAATCCATTTTCATCCAAGTTTTTAGTAGCTTCTTCGCTCACATTTGGAATATCATTGGTTAATTCTTCTTCACCTCTTTTTGTGTCTCTAACTTCTAATTCATATTCATCAATGTGTATTGAAGTATACCAATCATCACTAACTACTTTTTCTGAGATAACAATCGCATCCTCAAAGTTGTATCCTTGCCAAGGCATGAAAGCCACTTTTAGATTTCTACCAATTGCTAATTCACCATCTTGAGTAGCATATCCTTCACACATTACATCTCCTTTGGTAACTCTTTGACCTTTTTTAACAATTGGTCTTAGGTTTACACATGTACTTTGGTTAGTTCTTAAAAACTTAGTTATTCTGTATGATTTAATGTTACTAACAAAATTAATCAACTCATCATGTTCTGTATAATCATAACGTATTCTAATTTCATTGGCGTCTACATAATCCACTACACCATCATTTTCAGCAATGATTAATGCTCTTGAATCTCTCGCTACACGTCCTTCCAAACCAGTTCCTACAATTGGAGCCTCTGGTTTTAATAAAGGTACGGCTTGACGTTGCATGTTTGAACCCATCAAGGCTCTATTCGCATCATCATGCTCCAAGAAAGGAATTAATGAAGCTGCTATTGATACAATCTGATTGTGTGCAACGTCCATAAAGTTTAATTTTTCCGGATCAACCAATGGGAAATCACCTTCAAATCTTGCTTTAACTTCTTTAGTTTTAAATTTACCTTTGTCGTCTGTATCTACACTAATTTGTGCAATAACGTTACCATCTTCTTCTTCAGCACTTAAATAAACTACTGGTTTTTCGAAAGCAACACGTCCTTCTTCAACTTTCCAATATGGTGTTTCGATAAAGCCCATACCATTAATTTTAGCATGAACACATAAAGATGAAATCAATCCAATGTTTGGTCCCTCAGGTGTTTCAATTGTACATAATCTACCATAGTGGGTATAGTGAACGTCACGCACCTCAAAACCAGCTCTTTCTCTGCTCAAACCACCTGGTCCAAGAGCAGACATTCTTCTTTTATGAGTAATTTCAGCCAATGGATTGGTTTGATCCATAAACTGAGATAACTGATTGGTTCCAAAGAATGAGTTGATAACAGATGATAATGAACGTGCATTAATCAAGTCGGTAGGAGTAAATACTTCATTATCCCTGATGTTCATTTTTTCACGAATGGTTCTTGCCATACGCGCTAAACCAACACCAAATTGAGCATATAATTGCTCACCAACTGTTCTTACACGTCTATTACTTAAATGGTCAATATCATCCACTTCAGAACGGCTATTACTTAATTCAATAAGGTAAGTTATGATTTTAATAATGTCTTCATTCGTTAAAATCTTAACATCCATTGAAGTAGTTAAGTTTAATTTTTTATTGATTCTGAAACGACCTACCTCACCTAAATCATAACGTTTATCAGAGAAGAATAATCTTTCAATGATACCACGAGCAGTTTCTTCATCGGGCGGGTCAGTATTTCTTAATTGTCTGTAGATTAATTCTACGGCTTCTTTACCATTGTTTGAAGCATCCTTTTGAAGGGTGTTGTAAATAATAGAAAAATCATTTTTACCTTCTTCTTCTTTATTAAGAATGATAGTTTTAACACCAGCATCAACGATTTCATCAATATGAGAATTTTCTAATATTGTATCACGTTCAATGATTACTTCGTTTCTTTCGATAGATACTACCTCACCGGTATCCTCATCAACAAAATCTTCTACCCAAGTGCGTAAAACTCTTGCGGACAATTTTCTGCCTACTTGTTTTTTCAAACCTGTTTTTGAAACTTTAACCTCTTCAGCCAAACCAAAGATGTTTAAGATATCTTTATCAGATTCAAATCCAATAGCTCTTAATAAGGTTGTAACAGGAAACTTTTTCTTTCTATCAATATATGCATACATAACGTTATTAACGTCAGTAGCAAACTCAATCCATGAACCTTTAAAAGGGATTACACGGGCAGAGTATAATTTGGTTCCATTTGTGTGATAAGACTGACCGAAGAAAACACCAGGTGAACGGTGTAATTGAGAAACAATAACTCTTTCAGCACCATTAATTACAAATGTACCGCTTGGAGTCATATAAGGAATTGTTCCAAGATATACGTCTTGAACAATCGTTTCAAAATCTTCGTGTTCTGGGTCATTACAAGAAAGCTTTAATTTAGCTTTGAATGGCACAGAATAAGTTAATCCTCTCTCAATACTCTCTTGGATGGAATATCTTGGTGGATCAACAAAATAGTCTAAAAATTCTAGTGTAAATATATTTCTAGTATCATTAATAGGGAAGTTTTCTTGAAAAACTTTAAATAAGCCTTCATCTTCTCTTTTGTCAACGTGGGTTTCAAGTTGAAAAAATTCTTTGAAGGATTGTAACTGAACATCAAGAAAATCTGGATAATCAACAATTTTCTCGATAGAGCCAAAGTTGATTCTTTTTGGTTGTTTTACTTTTGTTGCCAATTTTGTAAAATTTATTGTTTGTATGAATGTTTTAAACCGAGTTTTTTAAAAAATGTAAATAAACACCAATAGACCCATCGGTTAAAGTGGGTCTATCAGTGTTAAAGGGTGGAATATGTTGGATTAAGCAATCTCAACTTCTGCACCAGCTTCTGTAAGTTTGTTTTTAATATCTTCAGCTTCAGCTTTAGAGATATTTTCTTTTACAGGTTTTGGAGCTCCGTCTACTAATTCTTTCGCTTCTTTCAAGCCTAAACCAGTTAAATCTTTAACTAATTTAACGATTTGAAGTTTGTTAGCGCCTGCGCTTTTAAGGATTACAGTAAATTCAGTTTTTTCAACTGCTGCTTCTGCTGCACCGCCTGCTGCTGGAGCTGCTACTGCAACTGCTGCTGCTGCTGGTTCGATACCGTACTCACTTTTAAGAATGTCTGCTAATTCTTTAACTTCTTTAACTGTTAGATTTACTAGTTGTTCTGCGAATTGTTTTAAATCTGCCATTTTTTTGATTTTTTAAATTGTTTGTTTTTGATTAATTTTTTTCTGATAATGTTTTAACGATACCTGCAATGGTACCTCCTCCACTTTGTAGTGCTGATACAACACTTTGAATTGGTGATTGTAATAATCCAATCACATCGCCAATAAGCTCTTCTTTAGATTTTAATTGTGTTAAAGCTACAAGTTGATTATCTCCAATAAAAATTGCACTATCAATGTAGGCGCCTTTTAAAGCAGGTTTATCTCCTTTTTTTCTGAACTTCAGAATAGCTTGAGCTGGAGCTTTCATATTCTCACTGAATAATAAAGCAGAAGTACCTTTTAAAGTTCCTTCAAGCTCACCAAAATCTTTTCCAGAATTGCGCATAGCTTTTAATATCAAAGTATTTTTTGCTACTAGCATGGTGATGCCGTTTTTGTAAAGTTCTCTTCTGAAAATATTTGTATCTACTGCTCCGATACTTGATGTATCAGCAATGTACAAATTATTAGCTTCTTTGAACTTTTCTGTTAATTCGGCAATGACTGCGTTTTTGTTCTCTCTTTTCATTTAATTTGATTAAATTCCTGGAATTGATTTTAAGTCGATGCAAATACTAGGACTCATTGTAGAGCTAATATACACACTTTTGAAATAAGTCCCCTTGGAAGCAGAGGGCTTTAGTTTGCTGAGCGTTTGAATAACTTCAATTGCGTTTTCAGCGATTTGATTAGGTTGGAAACTTACTTTACCGATAGAAGTATGTATGATTCCAGTTTTGTCAACTTTAAAGTCGATTTTACCAGCTTTTACTTCAGTAACGGCTTTCGCAACATCAGGAGTAACAGTTCCTGATTTTGGATTTGGCATTAAGTTTCTTGGTCCCAATATTTTTCCTAACTTACCTAGCTTTGCCATAACAGCAGGCATGGTAATGATAATGTCTATGTCTAACCAACCACCACTAATTTTTTCGATATAATCGTCCAAACCTACATAATCAGCTCCAGCAGCTTTTGCTTCAGCTTCTTTATCAGGAGTACATAAAACCAAAACTCTAACAGTTTTACCTGTTCCGTGTGGTAATGTTGCAACGCCTCTAACCATTTGATTAGCTTGTTTTGGATCTACACCTAAACGAACATCAATATCAACTGATGAATCGAATTTAGTGAAAGTGATATTTTTTATTAAGTTAGTAGCTTCATTCAATGAATAAACTTTAGCGCTATCAACTTTTCCTATTACGTTTTTTCTATTTTTTGTAAGTGCCATTTCGTTCTAAATTAAAAAGGTTTGTCTCCCGCAACTGTTATACCCATGCTTCTTGCAGTTCCTGCTACCATATTCATTGCTGATTCAATATTGAAACAGTTTAGATCCGGCATTTTTTCTTCAGCAATTGTTTTAACTTGTTCCCAAGTCAATTCAGCTACTTTTTTTCTGTTTGGTTCTGCAGAACCTTTTGCTGCTTTGGTAAATTCTAAAATTTGTGTTGCAACTGGCGGTGTTTTTATGATAAAATCAAACGATTTATCAGAATAAACTGTTAATACAACCGGTAAAACTTTACCCATTCTATCTTGTGTACGTCCATTAAATTGTTTGCAGAATTCCATAATGTTTACACCTTTTGAGCCCAATGCAGGTCCAATGGGAGGTGCGGGATTTGCTTGTCCGCCTTTTACTTGCAATTTTACATAACCTGTTATTTCTTTTGCCATATATATATAATTAAAATATTATTCTTTTTCTACTTGATTGTAATTCAACTCTAATGGTGTTCTTCTTCCAAAAATTTTAACCATTACTTTTAATTTCTTTTTCTCTTCATTAACTTCTTCTATCACTCCACTAAACCCACTGAATGGACCATCTGCTACTTTGATTGGTTCGCCTACAATGAATGGTTCTGTAACATCTGAATCAATAGCTCCATTCTCATCAGCATTGCCTAAAATTCTATTAACTTCACTTTGTCTTAGTGGAACTGGTTTATCTTTAGTGCCTAAAAAACCAACAACGCCATTTATACCTTTTATAGTAGATTCTACTTCACCATAAAATTTAGCTTGTATTAAAATATAACCAGGGAAATAATTACGTTCTTTGGCAATTTTCTTGCCATCCTTTATTTTGTAAACCTTTTCCATAGGAATTAAAATCTGAGGAACAAATTCATTTAATTTACCTTTTATAAGTTCACTTTCTAAATTTGCCTTAACTTTTTTTTCCTGACCTGAAACGGCCCTAACAACATACCACTGTAAATCAGTTGATTCCATTATATTATTTTGTTACCCCGTATAAAAAGTCTAGTCCAAAACCCAATGCATAATCTAAAAGCCAAATTAAAATTGAAAATACAATAGAAGCTATTAAAACTATTATTGCACTTTCTCTTAACTGATCCCAAGTTGGCCAAGTCACTTTGTTAAGCAATTCATCTACAGAACTATTCCACAGGTTTTTGATTTTTTCCATTATGTTTTTTTTAATTGCACGGGAACAAGGATTCGAACCCTGATCAAAGGTTTTGGAGACCTCTATTCTACCATTGAACTATTCCCGTCTATGTCAAAGGCTGTTAGTGTATTGCAACTAACAGCCTATGTCATGTAGTGTATTTATTTTATTAGTCTAATATTTCAGTTACTTGACCAGCACCAATGGTTCTTCCACCTTCACGTATTGCGAAACGTAGTGATTTTTCCATTGCGATTGGCGCGATTAATTGAACAGTAATAGTGATGTTATCACCTGGCATACACATTTCAACACCTTCTGGCAATGAAACTTCACCTGTGATATCAGTAGTTCTGAAATAGAATTGTGGACGGTATTTGTTAAAGAATGGTGTATGACGACCTCCTTCTTCTTTGCTCAATACGTATACCTCAGCTTTAAATTTAGCATGTGGTGTAACTGAACCCGGTTTACAAATAACCATACCTCTTTTGATAGCTTCTTTATCGATACCACGCAAAAGGATACCAGCATTATCACCAGCTTCTCCTCTATCAAGTAATTTACGGAACATCTCAACACCTGTAACAGTTGAAGATAATTTTTCATCACCTAAACCAATGATGTCAACAGCCTCACCTACGTTAACTACACCTCTTTCGATTCTACCTGTAGCAACAGTACCACGACCTGTGATTGAGAATACGTCTTCAATTGGCATCAAGAAAGGTTGATCAACCAATCTTGGTGGAATTGGGATATAAGTATCAACAGCATCCATTAATTCCATGATTTTTTCTACCCACTGAGGCTCACCGTTTAATCCACCTAAAGCAGATCCACGTATGATTGGCGTGTTATCACCATCAAAGCTATAAAAACTTAATAAGTCACGGATTTCCATTTCTACTAAATCTAACAATTCTGGATCGTCAACCATGTCACATTTGTTCATGAATACAACTAGACGAGGAACACCTACCTGACGAGCAAGCAAGATGTGCTCACGTGTTTGAGGCATTGGACCATCAGTTGCAGCACATACTAAAATTGCTCCATCCATTTGAGCAGCACCTGTTACCATGTTTTTTACATAGTCAGCGTGACCTGGACAGTCAACGTGCGCATAGTGACGTGTATTTGTTGAATATTCAACGTGAGCAGTATTAATAGTAATACCACGTTCTTTTTCTTCTGGAGCTGAGTCGATTGAATCGAATGAACGTGCTTCAGAAAATCCTTTTTCTGCTAATACTTTAGTAATTGCAGCAGTTAAAGTTGTTTTACCGTGGTCAACGTGGCCAATTGTACCAATGTTAACGTGGGCTTTTGAGCGGTCAAATGTTTCTTTTGCCATGATTTTGAATTTATTTTATTTGATGTTATTTTATGTTTCTATTTTTTTGTTTTGAGCCATTGAAGGGATTTGAACCCTTGACCTCTTCCTTACCAAGGAAGTGCTCTACCCCTGAGCTACAACGGCTAAATTCCTAGTATTTCTTGGTAGCTATTTTTTTTTGCATTGTATTAATGCAAAAAAAGGCGATACTTAATAAGATTATATCCATATTTAATACACCATTAGCTTTGGTTGAGGAGGCACTTTTCAATCATATTGTATATTTGTAATAGTATATCAATATATTAATAATAGTATGTTGAGTTTTTTTGACTATTTACAATTTAAATAAAGCGTGAGACGAGGCTTCTCGGTTTAACCGAGACGACCTACAAGCTTTTCTTTCAAACGCTTAACAGAGCGAGAGACGAGGCTCGAACCCGCGACCTACAGCTTGGAAGGCTGTCGCTCTACCAACTGAGCTACTCTCGCAAAGATTATACAATGCATATTTTTGAAAAGTGGGGAGTGGTGGATTCGAACCACCGAAGCCGAAGCAACAGATTTACAGTCTGTCCCATTTAGCCACTCTGGAAACTCCCCTCATTTTTTTTGAGCCACTTGTCGGGATCGAACCAACGACCTACTGATTACAAATCAGTTGCTCTACCAGCTGAGCTAAAGTGGCATTTTAAAGAACGTACTTTTTAGATTTTTCTGAAAAGGACTGCAAAAAAAGCACTTTTTATTGATATTTCAAAGGCTTTTCGATTTTTTTTTGTAAAAAATTTCAATATCCTTCTTTTCTACTAAAAGTAAATTCAATAAAACAATAAAACGTATCACTTAAAACTATTGATATGACTATGATTGAGTCATTTTTTGCTTGTATTTTATCAACATAGATTTAATTGCATCTTCTGCTTTATCTAATGCGATTTCAAAAGTTTTGTCTTTTTCCTCTACAAATAAAGTCGTTTGTGATACGTTTAATTTGATTTCTATGATTTTATTTTCCTTGTCGTCCGACTTTTGAACCTTTAAATAGACATTTGCATCAATAATTTTATCGTAAAAATGTTCCAATTTACTTAGTTTGCTTGTAACAAGATCTAATAATTTTTTGTCTGCTTTAAAATTGAGTGTTTGAAATTGAATATCCATGGTAGTTATTGGTTATGGGTTAAAGGTTTTTGTTCTCTATTTATAATTTTGGTCTTGGTTATCTGTAATTTGGTAAATCAATGAGAAAATATTGGCTATAGTTGTATTAAAAACTATTAACAAACAACAATTATACAAAATTCTATTCATTGCTTTTTGGATGCGCTAAATTATATATTTTTTTTAATCTTTCAATACTATTGTGCGTATAAATTTGTGTTGCAGCTAAATTTGAATGGCCTAATATTTCTTTTATTGCATTTAAATCGCTCCCATTGTTTAATAAATGTGTTGCTATAGAATGCCTCAGAACATGTGGACTTTTCTTTTTCAATGTTGTATGTAATGACAATAATTTATTAACACTTCGGTAAACAAATTTAGGATAAAGTGGCTTTTGCTTAGAATTTGTAAATAAATGATTAGAATTGATAGACTCATGATAATATTTTTTAAATACTTCAGCTAATTCTATTGTAATTGGAATAATCCTTTCTTTATTACCTTTTCCTAATACTTTTATAGTTAAGTTATTAAAATCTACATTGTGTTTCTTTAATTCAATTAATTCACTCAATCTTATTCCGGTTGTATACAGAGTTAGTAATATGTCGTTGGCTAACTGTTCTTCAAATATATCTGAACTATCCGATTTTGATGTTTCAAAAATTGAATTAATTGAAGTTTCGTTAACAAATATGGGTAATTTTTTGCTTGTTTTGGGTGAAACTACTTTTAACATCGGATTTATTTTGACTAATTGATGTTTTAATAGATACTTAAAATAAACTTTTAATGCAGAAATTTTTCTATTAACAGATTTTGCATCATAGGAATGACTCATTAATTGAGCTAACCAACTTTTTATTAAATGATGATTAATTGAATCGATTTGATATACTTCAGATTCCTTTTCTAAATAGTTTAAACATTGTTTAATGTCACTAACATATGCCGTTGAAGTGTTAACTGAAACTTTTTTTTCAGTTGTTAGGTAATCAGAAAACTGTTGTATAAAAAAAACGTCCGACATATTTGATATCGGACGCTAAATTAATATATTTTTATGAATTATTTCGCTTCTTGATTTTGAACAAACTCTCTGTAAGCTGCTTTTTTAATTTCCATTCTACGTGTGATAGATGGTTTTTCAAAGGCTTGTCTACTTCTTAGTTCTCTAATAATACCTATCTTTTCGTACTTTTTTTTGTACTTTTTAAGGGCTTTATCTAAATTTTCGTTTTCTTTTACGTTAATATAAATCATCTTTTGTTTAAATGGATTGCAAAAATAGGACTTTTTATTTTATTTAAAAAATTATTTTACTTTTTTTTGAAATAAAATCTGGATATAATTGTTTTGACTCAATAATATATTTTTTTATCATCAATGTTTTATACATTATACATCTAATAATTAATATCAGAGTGAATCACAAGATTCATCAACCATCTTTTAGAAAATATTAAAGCATTATCAATAGTTGAAATCAATTTATAAAGTGTTTGTAATTCTTATTGATTAAATTTGCCGCTAATCTAAATAACGTGACGAAACAAGACATCATAAAAATCTACCAGCAATTAGGCGTAGAATTATCAAACGTAGATGAGTTTTTAATACATAAAGCAAATACTCATAATCAATGGTTTACACCAGAAAACATTATGACAGCTATCAATCATTGGGCAAAAACTCTTACTAGCGAGCATGTCTCATTATGGTTGAGTGATTATCAAACACAGGTTTCGGACAAAAAAGTGGGAATTATTATGGCAGGTAATATTCCACTTGTTGGCTTACATGATTTGTTGTGTGTTGTTGCATCTGGCAAAACTGCTGTTATAAAACCATCTAGTCAAGATGAAGTGCTCATTAAACATATTGTAATGTTACTTCAAACTATTGATGATAGACTTATAAACAAGATTATAATTACTGAATCTCTCAAGGGTATCGATTTTTTAATAGCAACAGGCAGTAATAATTCAGCTCGATATTTTGAATATTACTTCAAAGAAATCCCCAAAATAATTCGTAAAAACAGAACCTCTGTGGCTGTTTTAACTGGCAATGAAACTGAAAATGAACTAACTGCCTTAGCGGATGATATATACACCTATTTTGGTTTGGGTTGCCGTAATGTTACCCATTTATTGTTACCAAAAGACTTTCAACTCAAAAGACTTTACGAAGCCTATGATAAGTACATAGACATTGTTCATCACAACAAATATTACAACAACTACATGTATCATAAATCCATACTTTTGATGAATTTAACCAAACATTACGACAATGGATTTATGTTGTTTCAAGAAAAGGAAGAACCACATGCCCCAATTGCAACTCTCAATTATCATTATTATAACGATATAGAAGATGCAAAAGCTTATATCAATCAGCATGAAGAATTATGGCAATGTGTAGTTTGTCATAAAAAAATTAACGAAGAGGTGATTCCATTTGGCAAATCTCAACAACCAAATTTGTGGGATTATGCAGATAATGTCAATGTTTTAGATTTTCTAAATACTATTTAATTACCTGTATTTTAAAACAATAGAGCATTATTTTTAAATATTTTTAGAATATTGATGCAACCTTCATAATCATCTGTGGTCAAAAAGGCAAGTTTAACCCTTAAATAAATCACAGTCATGAAAACAAAATTTTTAACCCCCGCTTTAGTTGCCTTTTTTATAGGCATCACTTTCTTTAGTTCTTGTAAAAAAGAAAATGTAGAAGTAAAAGAAACCATTTCTCAAAACTTGTCAGATCAAGAAATTGAACAACAATTTTTAATGGATGAAAAAACTATTATCGAAGACATTGACATTGAATCAGAAGATCATTTTATTCAATGGGATGATGTTAATTCAATCTCTGGAGACACTGGTAAAAAAGTAAAGCCATATCGTTATCGTGGAAATGCGGGCAATTATGGAAATGCGGGCAATGCAGGCGCTCACTTTAACAACAATGATATAGACAAGTATTTAAACAACTTGAAAAACTTAGATTTGTCTAGCGATCAAGTTGCAAAAATCCGAGTTTTACATAAAGAATACTCAGATTGCAAATACAGTTCGATAAAAAGATATCGCATGGCTATTTCACAACTACAAAATAGCTACAAAGAAAAAGTGGATATACTAAGAAAAGCTTACGCTAATGGTAGAATTACAGAAAGAGAATTTAAATATAAAATTTCTGAACTAAGAAAAGCATACAACAGAGAAAGTAAAACATTGGCCATAAAAGCAAGAGAAGCGATTCAAAATTGTCATAAAAACTTTATAAAAGGTATTCATGGTGTTTTAACATCAAGACAATGGATGGCCTTTAAAAAGAAAGGCAATGGCGTAAGAACTTTGTAAGAAACTAAAACTAAATCATTATTTAAACACTAAAAAAAAGCTACTCCACCATAAGTAGCTTTTTTTTGCGCATTAAATTCCTATATTTTTGCAAAGGAATTTCAAAACACAATGTTTAATATCAATAACACTCAATTAACAAAAGTATCAGTTCATCATGTTGGCAACAAAAACAATGGAGAAGACCTAGAAATTTCTAAAACCATATTAGATGTCAATGAAGAAGGACTCAATGAAAGATTAAAACATTTTTTCTTAAAATCATTTGATGCGGTTGAACTATATCATTTCACCTCTTCTAACCAAGACTTTATACTCAATCCTCTATTCCAATTTGCCAGAGATGTATTCTCTTTGCAAGCCGATTTTCATTTTAGTTCTATCAATTTTGCAAAACATTTGTATGAAAATTCCAATCATCCTAATATTAAATCGGGCGACTTGTTTGTTGCATTTTTTCACGACATGGAAATTGGGCATAAAATAGTAGATGCCATTGGTATTTTTAAATCTGAAAACAAACAAAGTTTTTTTAAACTCGAAAAAAACGGGCAACAATTTAACTTACATTCAGAAATTGGAATCAATCCTGACAAACTAGACAAAGGATGTTTGATTTTTGACTTAGATGAAGATCAAGGCTATCAAATCTGTATAACGGATAAAGCAAATAAAGCAGGAGAAGCCCAATTTTGGAAAGACCAATTTCTAAATTTAAGACCCTGTAAAGACGAATTCCATCAAACCAAAAACTTTTTAAGTATTGCCAAAAACTATTTAACAACAGCGATTATCCAAGATTTTGAACTTGAAAAAACCGATCAAATAGATTTATTAAATCGTTCAGTTGATTATTTCAAAAATAGAGACCATTTTGAGAAAGACGAATTTGAACAAGAGGTGTTTCAAGACCCAAAAGTGATAGATTCATTTCGTAGATTTGAAACACAATACAAACAAGAGCATCAAATAGAACAAGAAGATTCGTTTGATATTTCTTTAGCAGCTGTAAAAAAACAAACTAAAATATTTAAAAGCATTTTGAAATTGGACAAAAACTTTCATATCTATATTCATGGCAATAAAGAAATGATTGAAAAAGGTACCGAAAAAGATGGTAGAAAATATTACAAAATTTATTATCAAAATGAGGATTAAGGAAAATCTCCTTAACCTGATTGCATAAAAAAACCAGACAATTATCTGGTTTCTAAAAATATTTAGAGATTTGAATCTTCTTCTTTTCGTGTAAATTCATCAAAATTATATTCAGGCAACAATTCGTTTTTAACATGTTTGATGGTTTCATTTAAGGCATCCGAAAACTTATTAAAATCCTCTTTGTAAAGAAAAATTTTGGTTTTAATAAAATTTCCATCATCAAACTTCCTCGAACTCTCTGTAATTGTTAAGAAATAATCATTTGATTTTGTGCTTCTTACATCAAAAAAATAAGTTCTTTTTCCTGCTTTTACTCTCTTTGAAAAAATAGCATTTTGCTCTCTGTTCTCTTCCATTGTCTTTAAAATATTCCGCTAAATAACATTTTATTTTTCAAAAATCAAAAAAATACTTAATTTGGCAATAAATTTGCCGTTCTTAAAACTATGAAACAAGCCATATTTACGCTTTTATTTTCAATTTCTTTTTTTAATGTAGACGCTAAATCAACTGATAGCACTCGCAGAGTTGATGTAGGCGATTCAGTCTTTATAAGTAATTGTTTGAACAACACATACAAGCATATTCAATTTTACAGAAAAACTAGATTTCCGAATCCACAAGCTACCTATAATAAAACAACTGGTGATGATTTTTACGAATACTTTTTTCTAGATGGGGATTTTGATGTTAAAACACTCCCTTGTGAATATGGCAATCAAAAATATAGAATAATTTCTATTAGAGTATTTGCAGATAAAAAAACTGGACAAGACCGTCCAGTTATGTTTTTAGACTTAGGTCTCAATACTGTTGCTTGGGTTGAATTGAATGGCGCAGTTGAAAGTCTAGAAATATATCTTCAATAACAACTAAGGCTTCATCCCTGTTTCTATCCAGCAGTTTATTTTTGCCAAAGTTGAACTATCTAATTTTTCGGCTTTTTTAGGCATTTTGGGATAAAGTCCTTCGTGATTTAAAGAACCCATGAATCTCTTTTTAGGCGCCTCACTAGCCAAACCTTCGTATGTAGACAAATCTATACCATAGGCTTTTTTAATAGCACTATGACATGTTGCAGCACAATTTTGATTGATAATTGGAGCAATATCTTTTGCATAAGTTATCTCTTCTTTGCATTTTGTGTTTTCGGGCGCTTTAGACAATTCTTTTTTAGGTTTGCACGACCAAACAAATACCAACATCACAGTAAACAATAAAACAGAATTAAATTTATAAGTATATTTCATCAGTCAAAAATAAGATTAAATTTCGTTTTTTCTAAATTCTGATTTAAGAAGTGCTTTTGGGAGCCTCAGATAAAATTGTAAAATCTAGTGGATTTTTAACTTTTTCATTTAACAAAGCCAAATCAAGTACCTCTAGCATATTTTTTACATAATGAAATTTTAAACCCACTAAATAGTTTTGAGGTATATCTTCAACATCTTTTCTATTGTCTTCGCACATAATGATTTCTTTGATCCCTGATCGCTTAGCCGCTAAAATCTTTTCTTTAATACCACCTACTGGCAATACCCTACCCCTCAAAGTAATTTCTCCTGTCATAGCTAAAAATGGTTTAATTTTTCTTTGAGTAAATAAAGATGCCAATGATGTCAATATGGTTATACCTGCGCTAGGACCATCCTTTGGAATAGCACCAGCTGGAAAATGAATGTGAACATCCCATTGACCAAATACTTTGTAATCGATGTTTAAATATTCAGCATGTGCTTTTAAAAAGGTAATAGCTGTGGTTGCGCTTTCTTTCATAACATCACCCAACTTTCCAGTTAAAGTGATTCCTCCTTTTCCTCTAGTTAAAGTACTTTCAACAAATAATATACTTCCGCCTACAGGACTCCATGCTAAGCCGGCAACTACACCCGCAACATCATTATCTTGATAAATTTCTTTGTCCATTTTATCTACACCTAAAATTCGTAGCACATCATCGTCATTTAAAGATGGTTCATAATTATCAAACATGGCTATTTTCATAGCGTTGTATCTCACCAAAGATGCAATTTTCTTCTCTAAATTTCTAACACCACTTTCTCTGGTATATTCTTCAATTAATTTCTCTAAAACTTTATTACTTAATTTAAACTGATCTTTTTTTAACCCATGCAGTAATTTCTGTTTGGGTATTAAGTATTTTTGAGCAATTTCAATTTTTTCTTCTACAGTATAACCACTAATTTCTATAACTTCCATTCTATCCAACAAAGCAGGTTGAATGGTGTCTAAATTATTAGCTGTGGCAATAAACATCACCTTGCTTAAGTCATAATCTAATTCTAAGAAATTATCGTGAAACGTGCTGTTTTGTTCGGGGTCTAACACTTCAAGCAATGCAGAGGATGGGTCGCCTCTAAAATCTCTACCAACTTTATCAATTTCATCTAACACAAAAACCGGGTTGCTTGATTTTACTTTTTTAAGATTTTGAATGATTCTACCTGGCATAGCGCCTATGTAGGTTTTTCTATGTCCTCTTATTTCTGATTCATCATGTAAACCACCCAAAGAAACCCTGACATATTTTCTACCTAATGCTTTGGCAATACTTTTACCTAAAGAAGTTTTACCCACACCCGGAGGACCGTATAAACAAATGATAGGACTTTTTAAATCGCCTTTAAGTTTTAAAACAGCTAAATATTCTAAAATTCTTTGTTTTACTTTTTCTATGCCATAATGATCACTATCTAATACTTTTTGAGCCTTCTTTAAGTCTAAATGATCTTTTGTAAAATCATTCCAAGGCAATTCCAGTAGAGTTTGAACATAATTTAAGCCAACAGAATAGTCAGGACTAGCAGGATTAGCTCTCATTAATTTGTCTAGTTCTTTATTAAAAGTTTCTGCAACTTCCTTAGGCCATTTTTTAATACGCCCTTTATCTCTCAGACTTTGAATTTCTTTATCAGGACTGTCTTGGCCTAGCTCCTCTTGAATGGCTCGAATTTGTTGTTGTAAAAAATATTCCTTTTGTTGTTTATCAATGTCAACTTTAACTTTATTTTGAATTTGATCCTTCAACTTTAACATTTGATTTTCATTTATCAAATGTTCAAATACCATATTAGCTCTTTTTTTAAGCGTATGGGTATTTAGTATTTCTTGTTTTTCGTTTATAGAAATATTCAAATTTGATGCTATAAAACTCACTAAAAAACTATCACTGTCTATGTTTTTTAGAGCAAAATTTGCTTCTGTAGGAATATTTGGAGATAATTGGATGTTTTCTGAGGCAGTATCTTTGATAGTACTAATTAAAGCTTTTAATTCTTTATCTGGTTTTTCATCTTTATAATCTAGCCCTTTAACATTTGCTTTTAAATATGGCTCTGTAGAAACTTGTTCGCCTAATTCAATCCTTCTTTTACCCTGAATTATAGCAGTAGTATTGCCATCGGGCATTCTCAAAATTTTGATAATCTGAGCCATGGTTCCAATAGGATTTAAATCTTCGATACTTGGCTCTTCTGTATCTGGATTTTTTTGGGCAAAAACACCAATAATTTTATCTGATTTGTTTGCATCCTTAATTAATTTAATCGATTTATCTCTTCCAACTGTGATAGGAAACACCACACCCGGAAACAAGACAGTATTTCTAATCGGTAAAATTGGCAGACTATCAGGCACAATCATTTTATTACTCTCTTTTTCTTCTTGTTGAGAAAACAAAGGAAACAAGTCGCCACCCTCAGAATCATCTTGCTCCATGCCACCGCCAAATATAAGTTTATTAAAATCCATTTTTTATTATTGTTTATATTAATCAATTGATGTGCCACATGAGATTTTCATGACAAAATGGACATCTAATTTAATTGAGAATATTATATTGATATAATAATCAATTGTTAACTTCTATAAATCTCTCTATGTCAATTTCTTTACCCATGACTATGATTTCATCATTTTCATAAATAATTGTTGATGGTAAAACTACCCCGAGTAAATGACGTTCTTTTTCAATTTTACCTTTTTTGTCTATTTCAAACAATCTTTTAACTGTAATTAATGTTAAATTAAATGAACTTTCAAATTCAATATCTGCTATTGTTTTGTTCCATATTTTTTTAGGAGCATTTATCTCTGCAATTTCATAACCATCGGGCAATTGCAAAAAGGTTTTTACACTAGGGTGAATCAATCTTTCTGCCACCAATATACCCACTTCCTCTTCTGGTGATAGCGTTTCCATAACACCGAGTTTCTCCAAAATCAACTTTTGATGAGCCGACCCAGCCCTGGCAATGATACGTTTAATTTTTAACTCCAAAAGATTTACAACGGTTAAAACTAATGCTTCAAAATTTTCACCAATAGCAACTACAACCGCATCCATCTCATCAATCTTAAAACTTTTAAGTGCTTTTAAATCTGTTGCATCAAGTGTTATAGCTAATGCAACTTCTTCTTTAAGTGCTTCTACTCTTTCTTCGGCATCGTCAATTGCTACAACCTCAGCTCCTCTTCTTGCCAATTGACGGGCTATTTTGCCCCCAAATCTTCCCAAGCCTATCACTGCAAATCTAGATTTAATCATTTTTTAAAAAATATGGTGTTTTATTACCCCTCAAACTTAAAAAAAATTTGACACTTAGAAATGTTTTTTTTTCAATATTTTATTTATTATTGCTTTCAACTACTAAATGACAAAAAAACTTCTGGTTTTCACTCTTTTTATGATAAACTTTAGGCTTTTTGGCCTTGGCTATTATCCCACAATTGGCGCCCATGCGGCTGGCTTAGGCGGTTCTGGTTTACTAATTCAAAATGCATTTTGTGCCTCAAACAATCCGTCATTAATGCCTTGGCAAAAAAACGCTAGTTTAGGTTTTGCATATAACAATCAATTTTTATTATCAGATGTCAATCAAAGTCATTTAAGTTTTGTGTTGCCATTTAAACATTTTGGTTATGGATTAAAATGTTCTTCCTTTGGAAATAATATCCTTAAAGATCAATTAATTGGAGCTAGTGTTGCTCATGAGTTTCACCCAGATTTTTCATTTGGGGCTGGTATAAATTATCATTTTTTTTCAATAAGGAACTACGGTTCAAACCAAACCACAACTTTTGATTTTTCTTTAGCCGCCAATATCAACAGTAAACTTAAAAGCAGTTTCATGGTTTTTAATCCTTTTGCACGAAAATTCAGAGACATACAAGATGAGAGAATGACTAGAACATTTAGATTTGGAATCAAATACTCTATAAACGACAAAGTATTTATTGTTAGCGAAATAGAGAAAAACCATATCTACAAAACCAATCTCAAAACAGGTATAAACTATGACTATAACAAACAATTTTCATTTCGATGTGGCATTTCAACTTTGCAACCTAATATGTCTTTTGGCATAGGTTTTAAGAAAAAAAACATCCAAATAGAAACAGCTCATACCTATCAATTAAACTTAGGATTAAGCAATCAACTTAGCTTTATTTATCATTTTGCTAGCAAAAATTAATTTAATACTTGCTATATTACTAATCTGTATTTCTATTGATATACAGGCTCAAAACAAAGAATTTGACATAATCAGAGATGTCATTGAAAAATACATTGACAACATAGAAAGTGAGGTAGATTATAATGATTTGTACGACCAAATAGAATATCTTTACAAAAACCCCATCTATATAAACCGTTCAAACTATAACGAACTTCTTAAGATACCATTACTAACACCTCAAAAAGCTCAAGCAATCTTAAATCACATCAACACATATGGACCTTTAAAAAACATATACGAACTGCAAGTTATTGAATCTTTGGATTTTGAATTAATTTTGATTCTACAATATTTTATTAGAACTGATTATACCCCTCCCATTTTTGATAAAAAAAATTTCTGGAAAAATTCAACCCATGAAATAGTTATACAAAACAACCGAAGACTTGAAAATTCAGTTGGATATAGTTTGCCCGATTCAAATAAAAACAAATTTTTGGGCGATCCAAATAAACTTTCAGTGAGATATCGCTGTCAAATCAATCCATACTTAAACATAGGTATTCAAGGAGAAAAAGATGATGGTGAAACCTTTTCTAATGGCTTCTTGTCTGGATTTGTTAATTTAAAAAAATATGGTGCTATACAGCAATTAATCATTGGTGATTTTCAGGCTGCATTTGGACAAGGTTTAACTTTTGGAAGTGGATTGGCATTTGGCAAATCACCATATGTTTTAAATACCATGCGCCTTCAGAATGGAATAAGAGTGTCACGTTCATTCAACGAAAATGAATTTTTAAGAGGAATAGGTACAACAATTAAAATTCATCCAAACCTTATGATAACAGGTTTTTATTCTAACAAAAAAATTGATGCCTCTACTAAAAATGATTCAATAGCAGGCGATGGTTTTAGTAGCCTTGTCAATACAGGTAATTATCGAAACTTAACTGAACTTAACAAAAAAGGATTGTTGGGCAGACAAATAATGGGCAGCAATATTTCGATGCAATTAAAAAACCTCAAATTTGGCTTTACTAGCGTTTATACTTCATATGACAAAACACCTTTAATAGATTCAAAAAAATCATATCGTGCCTTTTATTCCAACGAAAAAGAACATTTTAACTTAGGTTTAGATTACCAATACCTTTTTAAAAATATTCTTTTGTATGGCGAATTTTCAAGTAACAAACAGATAAATAGCTTGTCTTACATTAATGGCATTTTAATATCATTGGATAAAAACCTTGAAATAAATATTCTTCACAGAAACTATCAAAAAGACTATCAAACTACTTTCACTAATGCCATAGGTGAATCGGTAGACAACAGAAATGAAAAAGCAATTTACACCGGATTATCACTTAAACCATATAGAAATTACAGCATCAATGCATACGCAGATTTTTATCAATTTGACTGGTTAAAATACTTGATAGACGCACCATCTAAAGGTAGAGATATGATGATTGAATTGCAATATCAAAAGCGCAAGAAATACTTGTGGTATATCAGATATAGAAAAGAAGAGAAAGAAAAAAACATTGGTTCAACCGACAATATCCGAGGCTTAACATTACACAACAGAGAAATCATCAGGTTTCATTTAGAAAACATTGTATCAAAAAATATCACTTTAAAAAACCGATTTGAGCAAACTTTTTATAACATTGCAATGAATAAAAAATCAACAGGGTTATTAATTTTTCAAGATTTAATTATCAAAACAAATAAAAACCATAGTATCATTGCAAGGTATATGTATTTTGAATCAGAAGATTATAATAGCAGAGTTTATGCCTTCGAGAATGATTTACTATATACGTTTTCTGTTCCCGCTTTTCAAAACAAAGGCACCCGTTTTTATATTATGAGCAAAATAAAACTAAACAAATCATGTACACTTTGGTTAAGATATTCTAAAACATTTTATGACAACATAGAATCAATAGGTAGTTCTTATGATCAAATCAACAACCATCAACTTACAAATATTAGCTTCCAACTATCATGTCATATTTAAACAAAACCAAACTAAGCGTTAATATTAACAAACTAGCTACAATTCGCAATGCTCGAGGTGGCAATAATCCTGATTTAATTGTTTTTGCCCAAAAAATTGAATCATACGGTGCTGATGGCATTACCATTCATCCTCGTCCTGACCAAAGACATATAACGTTCAAGGATGTTTATGATTTAAAAAAAGTTGTAAAAACAGAATTTAACATTGAGGGATTTCCAAGCCCAGAATTTATTAAAATGGTTATAGAAATAAAACCAGAACAAGTTACCCTTGTTCCCGACAAACCTGAAGCACTTACTAGCAATAATGGTTGGGATACTAAAACTCATTTTTCATTTCTAAGAGATATTATTAACAAACTTAAAAAAGCAGAAATTAGAACCAGTATTTTCCTAAACCCTGATGAAACTTTGATTGAAAGCGCCAAAGAAACAGGAACTGACAGAATAGAACTTTATACTGAACATTATGCCAAAGAATTTTTAACAAACAGAGCAATTGCAATTGAGTCCTATATAAAAACAGCTCAAAAAGCACATACATTTGATTTGGGTGTTAATGCTGGTCATGACTTAGACTTAAACAATCTTCAATATTTTGCGCAAAACATTCCTAATCTTGATGAAGTAAGTATTGGACATGCATTAATTTGTGATGCGTTGGAATATGGCATGAGCAATACTATTAAGATGTATTTAAATCAACTTTATTGAATAAAAAAATAGTATTACAAAAACAATAACATCATAATTTGAAAACATTAGAAATATGATGAATAATTTCTTCTCTATTGTGAAATTTATCAACAAACGAGGGGCCATTTTTTCCAAGTTCTAAAATTTCATTATAGTGATTTAGTAATAAAAATTTAATAGCATCAGAATCGTCCTCATCTCCTTTTACATCATATAATTTTCCGAAATTTCCATTTTGAATTTGTTCTCTAAATCCTACAATATTAGAGGCTATAATTGGCAATCCAACAAAGGCTGCTTCAATTCCAACTAATGGATAACCTTCGTATTTACTTGGAAAAACGGCTATATCAAACATAGGCAAAACACTCTCTGGCTTAGTAGTTGAACCTATATAAGTTAAATTATTTAATCGATTCATTAATGGCAGCATTTCTGGCAACATTTCACCTTGTCCTGCCATTACAAAATGATAATCGGTGTTAGATTGCATTTTTTCTACAACTTTCAAAAATACATCTGGTTTTTTTTGTTCTTGAAAGCGACCAATAAAACCTATAATTTTCTTATTACAATCAATTTTATTTTGAATAAGCAATTCATTTCTTTTAAAATTATTATTTGTAAAAGCTGAATAATTAATCATATTGTATATAACGTCAATTTTAGAAGGTCTTTCTTTGTATTTTTTAATTAATACTTCTTTCCAAAAATCGCTTGTTACAATTCTTCTATCTATAAAATCTTGAAATTGATAGGCAGCCTCAAACCAACCGTTATCATCAAAATCTTCGCAGTGTAGTAAATCATAGATAACCGTGTTAGGGAATTTCTCTTTAATTAATGGACTAAGAATATAAAGCAACGGATTGCTCATGTTTAAAATTACTTTGGGCTTTTCATTCTTAATGATATGCCACAAAGCTAACAACTGAGGATATGGACCATCTGCCACATCACACAAAGCATATTGTTGATTAGACAAACTGGCAAATTTTGATTTTAATGCTTTTGCTTCGTTATTGCCATTTACTACTACGTCTACAACATTGTAATTGTGATTTTTTAAAACATCAAGATAATCATATAAAATGCTTTCAGCGCCACCAACATGCCACCAAAAATGAGTGCATAATACAGTTTGATTTAATTTATTTACAACCTTAGTTGAATGACCAAAATCAAGTTTGAAACCTTGTTTAAATCCAGCCATTTTATGCGCTTTAGTGAATTTTACATCTGAACTGGCTTTACTTTTAATAAATAACTTAGGAGCAAACAAAAAATAAAATATGTCCTTTATGCTAATATTAACAGGTGCTCTTTTTAACAATAGTTGTGAAATCTTTCTTATAATTTTATAAACCAAACCATTTTTGATATTGTATTTAAAATTATGATTATTAAAATTATTTTGTGATTTTTTGATACCAAAAACACTTTGCCAATTTTTACGATATGCAAGTAATGTTGATAAATTGCCTTCATCTTCACTTCTAGTTATAAGTGAACTTATATTTTGCCTGTAATTAAAAATTACTTTTTTAATTGGCACTCCAAAATAACCTTTCCCTATAGCTCTTTGCCAAAAATCCCAATCTTCAAATAATTTAATTCCCTGAGCAATATGAATTGTTTTTTGACCATTTAATTTTAGCCACATATCTCTTCTTAATGGCGAAACTGCAACAAGATAGTTTTGTAGAAATAAATTTTTAGCTGAAAAATCTGGTGCAAAATCTGTTTTATTTTTATATCCAAACTTTCGAACACTGGGATATACCCATGAAGCATTTGGATAAGCTGCAAATGCTAAATCTGATAAAAGAAGAAAATCCGGCTCTATGGTATCATCGCTATCTAAGCAAACTAAATACTTACCTGTTGCTTTTCTTGCTCCAATGTTTCTAGTTTCTGCTAGCCACATATTTTGGGAATTATTAATTACATCAATTGATTTATTTTTGTAAACACAAGTTGCATTAAGTTGGTTAATTAATGTTATTGTATTTGAATCTGTAGAACAATCATTGATGATAATGATTTCAATTTTCGATAAATCAAAGTTTTGATTTATTATAGAATCTAAAGTTTCTATGAGAAAATCTCCAGTGTTAAAAACAGGAATTATAAAACTAAATAAAATCTCTCTAGGTTGTTCAGACATGTTTTAATTCATATTTTTTTGAAATCCTTGTTAAATTCTTATTATAAAACGGGTCGTTTTTGATAAGATGTCCCCATTTGTTAATGAAATATTTTTTTTCTTCAGATTGCCTTACCATAGATTGGTTGCTAATAATCGGATTTCCTCTTGTTAAACACTCGTAATGATACATTTTAACCCATGGCACATATACATTGTGATAACCTGCAGTATACAATCGGCAACAAAGTTCAACATCGTTACAATCTATCGCCAAGCTTTCATCAAATCCTCCTACTTCGTCAAAACGATCTTTATTAATCATCATACAAGCACCTGTAACAGCCGAATAATTTGTTAAACAATTGGTGTTGTTAAAATATCCTGCCGTGTCTTTATGTGCCCCAGAATAAATGTGTTCGCCAGTATCTCCTAATGATAACACGATACCTGCATGTTGAATAGTGTTGTTTGGATAAAGCAATTTAGGACCCACTGCTCCAACATCACTTAACTGCGCTATCTTAACCAACTCCTCTATTAAGTTTTCTGAAATAAGTTGAGTATCATTATTCAGGAATAACAAGTAATCACCACTCGCGTATTCTGCAGCTTTGTTATTTAAAACAGAATAGTTGAAAGGAATATCCATCCTGTAGCATCTTATTTGTTGTGGATATTGAAACTCCCAATTAGCAACAGAACTAAAAAAACTTTTTTCTTCACTACCATTGTCTACAATAATAATTTCAAAATTTTTATAGGTTGAATAATTAACAATAGAATGAATACAAGCATCCAAAACTGTTGATTTATTTTTGGATGGTATAATAATTGAAACCAAAGGATTATCTGTTTCAAAAACCGGCTCAAAACACCCTAATGATGCTTCAGACAAACGCGCATGTCCATTTTGATATTTATATGATAAAAAATCATTCAAAGATTGGTGGTCTTTTTGAATTTTATCACTGGTTAAATCTTCTTGATACTCGTGATATAAAATTTTTGAAACATGTTGTATTGACTTTGCAGAAGATGAAAAATTTAGAACTAATTTATAAATATTACCCATGCTATGCATCTCTGTAGATTCATAGACACTTTTAGAAATTAAAAAAAGTCTGCCTATGTAATTTCTGGATAAAATTGTATGAGGACTCCATTTTGGCTTAAAATAAGGATTAGTGGTCTTTTTTTCAACCGAATCACAGATGAAATCATTGTCAGAATATATAAAATCTGCAACTCTATGTGCATTAATTTCATTAATAATTTGATAAATACAATCAGCTCGAAGCATACAATTTAATTTTACAAACATTGCATAATCGCATAGTATATCTGGCTTTGAATGCTCAATATCATCATTATTAATCCATGAATATTTAAAATCATTACTCACAATTTTTGCAAAAGAAAACAACATTTTTTCTGTTGGCTTATCTAATACAAATGTTACAAAGAAATGGGTATAAATTTGAGATTCTAAGGTATTTAAAAAATCATTAATATATTTGAAATTATGTTGATTTACAATTACAAATATTTGAATATGCGGTTGTACATCATAGTTGCCAATATTGGATACCATTGCCTCTAAATCACTCTCCCTTGGAAAGTTTTTCTCTTTATATTGCTCGTAATTTACTTTTTCAAACCCCTTGCTTAATCCAATGAAATTATTAACTTTTCCAAACATGAGCGAAAATAATTGTTTATTAAATTTGGCAATTAATAGCAATCCAGGTTTAGAAAACAGAAATCTTAATCTTTGAAAAAATCGCCATTTGTCATTCTTTAAATAACTATCACTAGTTAATATTAGCTTTGTTTTAGTAAGAAATAAATATATTTTCCAATAAGTACTACTTTCAATTTCTTTAATTCTATCTTCATATATTTTTACTGTATTAAGAAGAGCAGCATACTCCGCTTTTTGTGAGCTATTTTTTGGTAAAATATTTTTTTGAGTTAATTTTTTATCTCTCATGTTTAGTTATTAAATAATTGATCATACCTAGCACCAGCTTCATTTATATCTCCATAAAATTCAATAGAACCATTATTAACAAGTGCACCTTTTGTACACATTTTTTGAACTTCTTTAAAATTGTGAGAAACGAATACAATTGTTGCTCCATTATTTTTTATCTCTTCAACTTTTCTTAAACATTTCTGTTGAAATCCGATATCTCCTACAGATAAAACTTCATCAATTAATAAAATTTCAGGTTGTTTCATTATGGCAATGCTAAATGCTAATCTGCTCATCATACCAGTACTGTATCTTTTAACAGGCCAATGTATGGCTTCGTCCAATTCAGAAAATTCTATAATTTCAGGCATCAGTTTTCTAGTTTCGGCTTTGCTTAAACCCATCAAAGCGCATGATAATTGAATATTTTCTATACCACTCATTTCATATTCTAATCCAACACCCAACCCTAACAATGGCGCTATAATACCATTAACTTCTATTTTACCTTTTTCGGGTTCAATAATGCCAGACATTGCCCTCAATAAGGTGCTTTTGCCCGAACCATTTTTTCCTAATAAGGCAATACTTTCCCCTTTTTTTATTTCAATATTGATATCTCTAAGGACAAACTTTTTTTGAAGAAATTTATATTTACCAATATTCAAAAGGAAATCTTTGAATGATATAAAACCATTTTCTTGAATATAAAAGCATATATCCACTTGGCTCATTTTTATCATGATATCATTGTTTGATTTCATATATTTGAAATAAACCCCTTTCTGTATTTTCTGAAAACCCAGTAACCTAAAACAAAAGAAACTAAAGCTAAGCCACAGCACATCAAAAAATCATCCATTTGTGGAATTTTAGATTGATGAAATATAGCGTGAAATGATTCAATGAAGTAATAAAATGGGTTGAGCTTTAATAAGCCTCTGCTGCTCTCTGGCAACATGTCTGCTGTGTAGGCAATTGGTGTAAAATAAAAAAACGCTGGAATGATTGTGTTCCAAAGCAATTGAATATCCCTAAAAAACACATTGAGGGTTCCCAATAACATACCAAAACCAAGAATAAACACAGATGTTACTATGAGCATTGGTATTAAAAACAATAAACTAAAATTTAGCTGATAACCTAAAAAAAACATGATTACAAAAAAAGGAATTAAGGTTAAAAGCAGATTAATTAAAGCCGCCAAAGTTGCTGATAATGGAAAACTAAATGGGTGTAAATTTATTGATTTAAGTATAGATGAATTATCAATAAATGAAGTTAATACTTGTAGTATTGATGAGGATAAAAAATTCCAAAAAACTAGTCCGCTAAGTGCATACAAGGCATAGTTATCAATACTAGTAAAATTACTGAAAACAATAATTAGAATTATTAAAAACAATATTGGGTTTAGCATACTCCAAAATACCCCTAAAAGAGAATTTTTATATCTAAGCTTGATAGTCTTGATAGCTAAGCTCAATACGGCATTTCTGAAACCTTTATCAAATGTCAATCTTACCAAATAGTTATTTTTTTGCAAAATTAATATTTTTTAATGGTTAATACAATGTAAATCAATAAAAAGTAAAAAAACAATTAAGCCAATAAAAGTATTAATTTTTTCTTGCTAGTAATCAAACTTTTTGATTGAAGTATTCAACCTCATCCCCAATGTTAAAAACATGTTATCTGAATTGCTTTGCTTGCGGTAGTTCACTCTCAAATCAAGCATCAAATTGTGTTTTAACATGTAGGAAACCATTAATTCTGATATAAACATCGGTGTTTTTTGTCCCATGTACATTTGAGAATTAAATTCTGTTGCTCTGCTGCTGTAATCTCTTAATACATTGCCGCCATAATTTTTACCCATCAGAGAGCTATCTCTACCTGAAGTTGAAATAAGATTGACAGAAGATATAAACCATTTATAAGCAGGGCGATATTTGATTTCAAAAATTGTTTCACTGAAATTGGCTCCTAAAGGATGTGCCAAAGGCTGATTAAAATGGCTGTAACTTTGAGTAGTTCTATAATGCGAATAAGTGTAAGGTCTACATCTGTTGTATTCTGCCAACACATCCAAATTCTCTAGTCCAAATAAATTAAACGCTCTTCCACCAATTTGATAAGCGTATTTATTTGCCCACCAATTTGGTTCGGATTTCAGAAATTTTAAGTTGAATTCATCTAACAAAAACTGACCATAAACAACATATTTATTTTTAATTTGCCATTCAAAATCGAGCGCCATTAAGCTATTATCTCTACTGCCAAGATTGGATTCTACTGCTCTGTAAAAAATTACAGGATTAAGGTAATTTAAATCAAATTGATTCTTTTGGGTACTATCTTGTCTATCAAAAATTACCATTTCATTGACTCCTATTTTAAAATTCTTTGCCACATCAAAGGAAAGACGGTGAAAAGCGCCATATTTCTTTCCAAAAAGTGTGTTTCCTAAAATTTGACCGTTGTCGCTAAACTGCGTAAATAGATTTTGATAATGCAAACGTTTAACATCTGTATTGATTTTGAAAAATAAATACTGTGGTGCAAAATCGCTTAAAATCAAGGAGCGATAACCGTTACCAATTTTATGTCTATCGTGTCCAAACTGGAATTTAATGTAATTTTTTACAGCACTGAAAGTGAAATAGGCACGCGCCTGAAAAAAATCTACAGCCCCTTGTTTCTTAAAATTCTTGAAAAACAATTCACTAGGCACAAAATTGAGCGAATCAGGGAAAAAACGGTATGGATTGGGCATCAATAATTGATTTTCAGTAAATAATGAATAAAACCCAACACCTCGTTCTGCACCTCCAATGTTGCCCCAAATCTCAGCTCCTCTTGTGTTTTGAAAAAGTGTTTTTGCGGTTTGCTGTTCCTTGCCCCCTTGAAAATTCAAAACAGGATTTATTACAATAACGTAATCCTTTTCAACTTGGGCATAAAAAGCAGAACGATATAGATAAAAATTTTTTGAAAAAGCTTTTTTGAATGTGTGAACTGACTTTAATTTTAGATTGTCTATTTTTAAATATTTATCTGTAAAAGTTTCATCTATTGCGATTTCTTGAATAATAGAAGTATCATTTTTAAATTGCAAAAACCTAACCGGCAAATCATTTTTAAAATAAAAATTAAAATCAGAATTAACAACCCTGTTTCGATAGGTTTCGCTTTCACCCAAGCTCCCCAAAGGGTAATAAACCATTTGAGCCACAATATCTTTACAAAAAAGTAAAACTAATATAGTTATGAAGATTTTTTTTAACATTTAAATATAATTAATTACTGTACCCAATATTTTAGAAATATCATCCCTTACTGCTATCAACTGAATATGAAAATGTAGGTATTTGTCTTTTTCTTCCGCTATTTCTTCTTTCAACATTTCTTCCAAATTTTCTTTAATCATTTGCTCGATCTTAGATTTTTTTAGGAATAAAAATAAAGACTGCAAATCTCTGACATAATTTTCTCTTTCTGTTTTAATATTCAATCCACTTTCACCCCAATGTGGACTGAGTTCATATTTTTCTGTTAAAAAATCTGCAGCCATTGTCCTAACCTCTGTGTTATGATGGTTTACAAAAAATTGTTCATCAAAAATGAATTCCTTATCCATTTGATCTTTAACATCTTCAATTATTTGTTTGTAGATGGGATGCTCCAATTCTAAGCCTTCATCTTCTCTTAGTTCCTTAAAAACAAAATCTGCAACAGTGGCTTCCTCCATAAATTTTTTATGCCCACTTTGTATGAGTAATCGGATTAAATTTTTTTCTTGTTCTTGGGTGCTCGAATAACTTTGTTCTATTTTTACATCGGTTTTCAATAGATCAGTAATCTCTTTATCAATAATCTGACTTTCAATATGACTTTTGTTTTTTCTAAGCTTACTAATTTCAACCAATAAAAGCCTTTCGTCAGTTTCCAATAATTTACTACACTCCTTTGCATAAACTGCCCTTTTTAACGCATCAGGAATAAGAGAAATACTCACCAATAGATTTTTTACAACCTCAGTTTTCTTGATAGGGTCATTACCCACTGTTTGCATCAATAAATTGGTTTTAAAAAATATGAAATCTTCCGATTGATTGTCTAAGTATAACTTAAATTCTTTTGAGCCCAATTGTTTGCAATATGAATCCGGGTCTTCTCCCTCTGGAAAACTCACACAACGAACATTCATGCCTTGTTCTAATAGTAAATCAATGCCTCGCAAAGACGCTTTGATACCAGCAGCATCGCCATCATATAATACCGTAACGTTATCTGTAAAACGTTTAATTAATTTAATTTGCCCTTCAGTTAATGAAGTTCCAGAAGAGGCTACCACATTTTCTATCCCCGATTGATACAGGGATGTAACGTCTGTATAGCCTTCCACCAAATAACAATTGTTCAGATTGCGAATGCTTTTCTTAGCTTGAAAAATGCCATACAAAACATGGCTTTTATGATAAACTTCAGTCTCGGGTGAATTTAAATACTTAGGAGATTTATCGTCCTTCACCAATTGCCTGCCCCCAAAAGCAATCACTCTGCCTGTTAAATCATGAATAGGAAAAATAACCCGATGCCTGAACATGTCGAAATAATGGCCATCTTCCTTCTTTTTGATTAAACCAGCATCAACAAAAAAATCTAAATTAAATTGATTCTTTTTAGCTTCATTCACAAGACTTTCCCAACCTTGAGGGGAATAACCTAATTCAAACAAATCTATTGTTTGCTGTGTAAATCCTCTTTCTCTAAAATAACTATCTCCTACTAATCTGCCTTCATCAGACGTTAATTGTTCAACAAAGTAGTTTTTTGCAAACAATAAAGCGGTGTATAAACTTTCCTTGCGTTGCTGCTGTTCATTGTATTCTTCTTTATTTTGAACCGAGTCTTCTTGAAGCGTAATATTGTATTTTTGAGCTAATTTTCTGATAGCGTCCGTAAAGCTTAAGCTATCATGTTCCATCAAAAAACTTACAGAATTGCCCGCTTTACCGCAACCAAAACATTTGTAGATGCCTTTAGTAGGCGATACCGTAAAAGAAGGAGTTTTTTCATCATGAAAAGGACATCTGCCTAAAAGATTCGCACCTCTTTTTTTTAGTGCAATGTATTCTCCCACAACGTCCTCAATTTGAGCCACATTTAAAACATCGTCTATAGACTGACGCGCAATCATTGTTTGCAAAAATATATCTTTTATACCAATTGTTGATACAATTCAAATTGACATGGTAGTATTATTAAAATTCACTGTAAAATATTTCTAATAATCAATTTGAATAAATAAAAAGGCTTTTTGTTATATTTGCGCATTAATCTTTAAAAAAACTGAAACCCATTAGGTATGTCATATTGTTGATGGTTTGTTTGGTAGTTCCAATTGCTTCTACGGTTTTGTTTATCAAATATCAAAAAAAGCAAGTGAAAAGAGCTGTTAAATGGCACTTGATTGCCCAAACCGATAGGCAAGAATTGGTGTTGCTTAAATTTACTGAATCTCAAAAACAATCCGAATTGAATTGGAAACACGCTAAAGAGTTTGAATACCAAGAACAGATGTATGACATTGTGGAAACAGCTACAAAAGGTGATACTACTTTCTATTGGTGTTGGTGGGACCACGAGGAAACGAAACTCAATAAACAATTAATTCAATTGGTTGATTTAGCTTGGGGGAATTATCCCAGGAATCAAGACCAAAACAAACGTTTGATTCAATTTTTTAAATCCATTTATTTTTCCGAAACCAAGACGGCATTGAAATTCTATTTGCAAACCAAACTTGCAAAACCAGAATTTAAAGACAAATCGTACAAATTTTTAATGGGTGCTCCACTTGTGCCTCCTCCAGAGAGTTTTGCTTAAACGAGTTTAGAATTTGTTTTATTTAACAAGAAATCATTGTTTTAGTTGATTTCAATTATTCAAACTTGCAGGGGTTATTTGTTCAATAATTAATTTTATTAAGACCAATAATCAAAGTATTAACGACTATTTAATTAAACAATAATTAGTCAATTTTTCCATTTAAAATCTACATTAAAAAACAAAAGTGATACGATTTATAATGTTGTTTTTATTATTTATGGGTTTGTTAGGTTCTGTGCAATCTCAAATAATAACATTAAAAGACAACGAAACACAAATGCCAATAGAACTGGCAACTATAAAGAGCCAAAACAAAACGACCAACCAAACTGAAATTATAACAACAAACTCAGATGGGGAAGCTGATATATCAATTTTTAAAGGTGCTACACCCATAGAGATTAGCCGATTAGGCTATAAAACAGAGAGACTGAGTTATGATAGTTTAGCTAAAATGAAATTTGAAGTTTTGCTTATTTCAACCATTACTCAGTTTGACCAAGTGGTATTTTCTGCCACCCGTTGGAAACAGACATCTAGTCAAATACCATCTAAGATATCTGTTATTTCTTCCAAAAGCATTGTTTTATACAATCCTCAAACTGCTGCTGATTTATTGGTGTCTTCTGGCGAAGTTTTTGTTCAGAAAAGTCAGCAAGGTGGCGGGAGCCCAATGATAAGAGGCTTTTCTACCAATCGTTTGCTTTACACCATTGATGGCATCAGAATGAATTCTGCCATTTTTCGTTCAGGTAATCTGCAAAATGTCATATCGATTGATCCATTTGCTATCGAAAATACCGAGGTTTTGTTTGGTCCAGGGTCTATTATTTATGGCAGTGATGCCATTGGAGGTGTGATGAGTTTTCAAACACTTTCACCTAAATTATCCAATTCGGATAAACCATTTATCATTGGCAAAGCAAACAGTCGTTTTTCATCTGCAAATAACGAAGCCACCCATCATTTTGATGTCAATGTTGGAGGTAAAAAATGGGCGTCTGTAAGCAGTTTGACACATTCTAAGTTTGGGGATTTGAAAATGGGTAAATATGGCAAAGATGAATATTTAAAAAAGTATTATGTTCAAAGAATAGACAGCATTGATAGAGTTCTAAATAACCTTGATCCTAGAGTGCAAAATCCTACAGGTTATTCTCAAACAAACATGATGCAAAAGCTCATATTTAAACCCAATGAAAAATGGAATTTTGAATACGGGTTTCATTATTCTGAAACTTCGGATTATTCCAGATATGACAGATTGATAGAAACGCAATCCAATGGGCTACCTATTTCTGCGGTTTGGAATTATGGTCCACAAGTATGGATGATGAATAATTTAATTGTTTCGCATCAACAAAAGAACAAACTTTATGATGTGATGAACATCCGATTGGCTCAGCAATATTTTGAAGAGAGTAGAATAGACAGAAGATTGAATCACCATCGTTTGCGAACCAATAAGGAGGAAGTGATGGCATATTCCGCCAACATAGATTTTGAAAAAACTACTCAAAAAAACAGGTTTTACTACGGCTTAGAATATGTCTTGAATGATGTCATATCGAGGGGTTCAGCCATCGACATCAGAAATGGTAATACCATCCCAGTACCCGACAGATATCCAGCCTCTAAATGGAGCAGCTATGCCGCCTATTTAAATTATCAATATGTTTTTTCTGATAAGTTTTTGTTGCAAACAGGTGCTCGATTCAATATTTTTAATCTTAGTTCCGATTTTACCAGACACTTAAGTTTCTTCCCATTTGATTTTACAAAATCCAACAATTTTAAATCTGCTACAACAGGCAGCTTAGGCTTTGTATATTCCCCAAACAAAACATGGAAACTGAGCACCAATGCTAGCACAGGTTTCAGGGCACCAAATGTTGACGATATGGGCAAGGTTTTTGATTTTGTAAGTGGCGAAGTTGTAGTACCAAACACTTCATTAAAAGCAGAGTACGCCTACAATGGAGAAATAAATGTTTCAAAAATTTTAAAAGATATTATCAAAGTAGATTTGACAGGCTTTTACACCTATTTAGACAATGCAATGGTTCGAAGACCTTTTCAAGTAAACGGACAAGATAGCATACTTTATAACGGACAAATGAGCCAAGTAAACGCCATACAAAATGCAGCCAGCGGAACCGTTTATGGATTCAATTTAGGGGTGGAAATTAAATTAGGTTCAGGATTTAACCTACTATCTAAATACAATTATCAGAGAGGTAAGGAGGAAATGGACAATGGCATAATTAGCCCATCCAGACATGCCGCCCCATCCTTTGGATTAACACAATTTACATTTCAAAAAAAACAATTGATGATGCAGATGTATGCCATGTATAGCGCAGCAGTTAGTAATACACAACTAAACCCCGAAGAACAAATGAAACCCACGCTTTATGCTAAGGATACCAACGGAAATCCCTACAGCCCAAGTTGGTACACCCTAAATTTCAAAGCGATGTATAAATTTCATCAAAATTTCACCATCCAGTCGGGCATAGAAAACCTAACAGACAGAAGATACCGCCCTTATAGTTCGGGCATGGTAGCCCCAGGTAGAAATTTCATCCTTTCTTTAAAAGCCAATTTCTAGAAAAAATATTGTTTGTAAATAAAAATAGACTTCGAAAAAATAAGTGAATTCAAAATTATGTGGCACAAAAAAAGCCCCCCTTTCGGGAGGCTCTCTAAAGTTTATAGATATTAATTATTAATATGCGATATTTTGTGGATTGAAGTTAGACCAAGTGTCTGTCCAATCTGTTGTTCCGAATGCACCTCTGAATGTTGTGCTTGTAAACCAAGATGATACTTTAGCATCTGTGAATGCTGCACCTGATTGTGTTGCACCTGTGAAAGTAGCAAAGTTTGGATTTTGAGGATAGTCACCTGTTGTTCCAGCTACTGTGCTATAACCCATTACTAAAGCAACCGGGATACCTGCATCATCAAATGCTTTAGCATAAGCTGTAGTTGCAGTTGGTCTTGGTGTAGTTTCGTTGAAAGTTAAGTTAGATTTTGTAGTTAAGAAATAATCTTGAACCGCAGTACTAGCAGATGAACCGTTAAAGAATGGTCTTGCAACTCTACCTCTTACAGCTGAACTTACTAAGATATTTTTATCTAATACACCTGCACCACTAATATAGTTAGGTAAAGTTCCGTCTAAGTTTAAACCTATTGGGAAACCAGCAATAACTGAGTTAAGGATAGAGATTTCAGAATTTCTTCTTAGGTGTAAAGCGTGTTGGTAGTTACCACTGAAAGATGATCTAGAAGAAGAGTCATAAGATGGTCCTAAGATGGTCATGTTAGAAAACACAGCAGAAGTTTTTGGTGTTGCAGTAGTTCCAGAAGCATCGTTATCAACTTCAAAACCGTTTGAACCAGATTGGTCAGCTGCAAATGGATCACGAACAGCTAATCCGAATTGGATTTTACCTGAGTGTCCAAAATCTACGTCAAAGTCATCATCCCAAGTACCGTATGAAATTAAGTATTTACCGTTTACAGTTCCACCAAACCATTCAAATCCATCATCACCACCATAGGTAACTTGTACATATTCAATTGTAGTTCCAGAACCTACACCACCCATTGTTAATGAGTTAGTTTCATTGTTTGGTGTTAATGCGATACCAGCATATTCAATTCTAACATATTTGATTATACCACTGTTATCAGCATCGTTAGCTGTACTTTGGAAAGTTCCGAAATTTGCAGCTGGTGTGATACCTTCGATAGCTGGATTGTTTTGGTTAACATTAGCTTTACCTAAAACAACTACTCCACCCCAATCACCTTTATCTCTTTCACCTGGCTCTTGGTTACTTGTCATAACGATTGGTTTAGCTTCTGTTCCTTCAGCGATTAATTTACCACCTTTTTTAACTAACAATGTTCCTTTGGTTTTTTTCTCACCAAATAAAACTGTTCCTGCTGGAATTGTTAAAGTAATATTGTCATCAATTACAACAATACCTTTTAATAAGTACTTTTTTGTTGCATCTAATGTTTGAGTAGTTAATGAACCTGATAATTCCACTAAAGTGTCTGTAGGAGCAATAACTGGTGGTTTTGGAGGCTCTGGTGTTTCATCTTTTTTACAAGATGTGAATGCAATACTTAATGCTAAAGAAGCTAGCAATGAAGATTTGATTAAATTTAATTTCATGATTTTTTTCGAATTTTTGATGATGCAAAATTGAACTTACTATATTAAGTCTGTATTAATTTGGTTTTATCAAAAAGTGATTGTTTGTCTTGCAATGTAAATAAATTGTTTTTAAATTAGCATTTACCACCCGTTTTCACCCAATAAAGGCACAAAGCTAAATTCATCAAACACCTCTGTAGAGAAATTGCCGTCTTCTTTTTTGGTGAGTCTCACCATCTTTTGTGTTTTTAAAGATTGCCCAACGGGGATAATGATACTGCCACCCACATTCAGTTGATTAACCAATGCTTTAGGCACAGCAGGTGCAGCAGCTGTAACAATAATTTTATCAAAAGGCGCTTTTTGTAACCAACCCTTGGTGCCATCTCCCACTAAAAAATGTGGTTGATAATCTATTTTAAATTTAAAAGCTTTAATGACATCTTTTAGCAATGCTATAGATAACTGACTTAATAAAGCATGTCTTTCGATAGAATACAATTCGGCTCCCAACATCATCAAGACCAAAGCCTGATAACCGCTGCCTGTTCCTATTTCTAAAACCTTATCGCCTTTTTTAATATTAAGCAATTGGGTTTGATAGGCAACAGTGTAGGGCTGAGAAATGGTTTGCCCTTCTTCTATCGGAAAAGCTTTGTCTTCGTAGGCATGAGATTCAAAATCTACGGGTAAAAACAAATGCCTTGGAATGAGTCTCATCACTTCCAAAACGGAAGCATTGCTGATGCCTTTTGATTGCAATAAATCGATTAATTCATTGCGTTGTCCTTGATGCTTAAAAGTATCTATTAGTTCTGCTTTGTTCAAAATTGTATGTTCTTTAGTACACGGTTAATAAATAAAAAAACACTCTTACCGAATGATTTGCAAATTTGCAACAAATATAAACGACTATAATTTGTTTAAAAAAATTAAAATAGGAATTGCAGGTGAAATAAATGCTTGTCAAAAATACATTGACAATATTAGTAAACAACCAGCATATGAAATTGTAGGCACTTTTGATACCTCTAATCCAAATAACTTCGCAAGTTTTTATGGCATTTATCCGTTTACAGATTTTATCAATCGTTTGGATGCCGTTGTGTTTTGTGGCATCGAACACATTAGTATTCAAGGATTAATTGTTGAAGCTGTTAGAAGTAGTAAACACATCATGGTCGAAAAATTCCCTGATTTAGATTACAATGCTTGGTCTGTTATTCAAAAACTGACCAAAGAAGCAGATGTCATTTTTGCAATTTCAAATATCTTAGGCAATAGTTGTCAATACATTGCAGCAAAAAACCTCAGTCACAAACCTAGTTTTATTCAGAGCAACGTTAAAGTCCCATTTCAAACCAAACAATCAGAAATTGCAACAAAACAATTGTTGTTAGAAAATATTGACATGGTTTTAAGATGTGTAAACTCCCCTATTCAAAAAGTAGATATCACCAAACACTACATTTTCAATAGCAAACCAGCTAGTCCTGACGAAATTAAATTCAACATTCTATTTGATAATAAAACCACTGCTGAAATTATTTTAAATTCAATAGAAAACCAAGATAGCAACATCTTTAAGCTTTATCAAAAAGGGAAAATCATTAAAGTAGATATTAATGCTTACAGTATGGAAGAAACTAGGCATTATGATGAAAATGATAATCATTTAAGCTTATTCCACTCTACTGATTCAAATTTGACAGACCAACCACAAATTCAAAAAACCGAAAAAAACATTATTTACTTTGATATAATTCAAAAAGATTTACTGAACTTTGTAGATTGTATTACAAACCATGTCACCCCATTAGTTTCTATCGAAGAATCTATGGATGTTGTGAGTGTTTTGCAAGACTTGACCTACAATTATAATGAGATATTTGTTTAGAATTTCACCTTTCTTAGCCTTGTTTTTTCTCTTGTCTTGCAAATCAGAAAAGGAGATTAAACCCGCTTATTTATACATTGCGCCATTTACATTTACAACCAATCCAAATACGCAAGGACTCAATACTTTCGAAATAACCAGTGCCAAAGTATTTGTGAATGGCAAAGAAATTGGTAATTTTCAAATTCCAAACACCATTCCAGTAATCCATGAAGGCAATGCTATTATAGAAATTTTTCCGAACGTCAAAGAAAATGCTACAGTCAATAATCAGAAATATTACATCCCCTATTTGTATCACACAGCCAATAAAACATTAAGGGCCTTAAAAACTGACTCTATTTTTCCAACATCTGTTTATCGCAATAGCACAAACTTTGCGTGGATTGAAGATTTTGACGACCAAACACTTTCTATTTCTCCTTCAGGTTTAAGTAATTCCAATGATTCTATTCAAATTATCCAAATGAATACTCCTGGAGTAGATGCTCCATTTTCAGGTTCTAGTCATTGCGGATTAATAGAAATGAAATCTGATACAACTGCTTTATTTGAAATTAGCACTCTTTCTAACTTTGCTTTACCCAACAAAGGATCAGATGTATACTTAGAGCTAGATATTAAATCTAACATTTTTGTTCAAATAGGTATATACTCAGATGATGGATTTTCGGTTATTCAATCACCGGTATTGGTGGTAAACCAAACTGGTGGGCTATGGAAAAAAATCTACGTCAACCTAAAATCAGAAACTGGCAATCTACCAAATAATACCAGAACAAAAATATTTATTGGTATTTTCAAAAACAGCGATTTTCAAGGCACTCCTCAAATATATTTAGACAACATTAAACTCATATACCTGAATTGAACAACAAAATTCAAACTATAAAATATATTTTCTCCGATTACTTATCGGCTGCAATAGTATGGTTTTTATTATTTTGGTTCAGAAAACAATACATAGATACCGCACACAGCGATTACCAGATTCCTTTAGAAAACGACACTAAACTGTTATTAGGTATTATTGCCATTCCAATATTTTGGATTATCATTTATCAATTAACTGGTTATTATAAAAACATTTTCAGACGTTCGCGTTTAAAAGAATTAACTCAAACCATTTACACCGGTTTTTTTGGAACACTCGTTATCTTTTTTACGCTCTTATTGGATGACAGTGTAAGTAGCTACAAGGGTTATTATCAAACTTTTACATTATTATTAACACTTCAAATACTTTTAACTTACTTAGGTAGATTTATTTTATCTACTATTACTAATAGAAAAATACAAAGGCGTGAAATTGGTTTTAATACTTTGATTGTTGGCTCAAATGAAAAAGCTCTTAAACTGTATTTAGAATTAGAAAACGCTAAAATCAACAATGGATTTAAATTCATTGGTTTTGTTACAGTAAATGGTGAAGAAACAAGCACTTTGAGTAAACATCTTCCTTATTTTGGTAAATACACAGAATTAAAATCATTGATTCAAACTTATCAAATTGAGGAATTGATCATTGCATTAGAATCTACCGAACATGATAAGTTAAGTGCCGTATTTAATATTGTAGAAAACGAAAATGTATTTTTAAAAATAATTCCTGACATGTATTCAATTTTTACTAGAATGGTAAAAATGAATAATATTTTAGGTGCTGTTTTAATAGAAATTGATTTTGAAGTGATGCCTCAATGGCAAAAAAGCGTAAAACGAATTTTTGATATTTCATTTTCAATTGTAATCATTTTACTTACTTTTCCTATGATGCTAATAATAGCAATATTAGTAACACTAAGTAGCAAAGGTCCAATTTTATTTAAACAAGAGCGTATTGGCTTAAAAGGCAAACCTTTTAAAATCATCAAATTCAGAACCATGAAAACAGATGCAGAAGCCAATGGCCCACAACTTTCAAGAGAAGACGATCCACGAATTACATCCATAGGCAGAATTTTAAGAAAAACTAGGCTTGATGAATTTCCTCAATTTTTTAATGTATTAATTGGTGACATGAGCATTGTAGGACCCCGACCAGAAAGACAGTTCTTTATTGATCAAATCATCTCAAAAGCACCTTATTACAAAAGACTTCAAAAAGTAAAACCTGGCATCACCAGTTGGGGTCAAGTGAAATACGGTTATGCAGAAAATGTAGAACAAATGATAGAACGCTTGTATTACGATATTCTGTATATTGAAAACAATAGTTTAGGATTAGATTTCAAAATCATAGCTTACACCGTTTTGATTATGATTCAAGGTAGAGGAAAATAAGATTTGTAGAAATTTTTTTACGAATTTTTACATTATTTTCGCAAAGCAAAAAATAAATTTCAATGAAAACATCTCGCCTTAAAAAGCTACTGCTTTATGTATTAGCTCTTCCTTTGTTGCTGTTTGGCGTATTCACAAGTATTTTATACTTTAAGCAAGACGCTATAGTCAAAGTACTGATTCAAACACTTAACGATGATTTTACTGGTGAAATAGAACTGCAAGAAAGCCATATTTCGCCATTTGCTAACTTCCCATATATTTCCATTGATTTAGAAGGCGTAAAAATATATCAAGATAAAGACCAAAAAAAAGCGCCTATTTTAGATGTTAAAGACATCTACCTTGGCTTTGATTTAACAACCCTCATTAGCGGTAAATTTGATATCAAATCATTGAAACTTAAAGATGGATACATCCACATCATACAGCATAAAAATGGCGAATTTAATATTTCAAAAGCTTTAGAAAGCACCAGTGAAACAGAAGAAACCAGCGAAGAATTACATTTAGATTTAAGGCGTATTGAATTAGTTAATATTGAAATTGATAAACTCAACGAGGCAAACAATGTATTATTAGATTTAAAAATCAGTAAAGCTAAATCTAAATTTAAAACAAACGAAGAGTCTACAAATGTTTCCTTAGATTCTAAATTTTTATTGTCTGTTTTGAAAGATGGAGACAGCACAGTCATAAAAAACAAACACTTTGACTTAGACACCAAATTAGAATACACCAATGTTACACAAATTTTGTATATCAAACCTTCAGAATTATATCTAGAACAAGCTTTATTTAAAATGGGAGGCACCATTGATTTTGATGATGACATGAACCTTGACTTAAAATTTGAAGGTGCAAAACCCAATTTCGACTTATTTATCGCCTTTGCTCCCGAAAAATTAGCGCCTGCATTAAAAAAATATGAAAACAAAGGCAAAGTGTATTTTGATTGTTCAATAAAAGGCAAGTCAATTAATGGACACAATCCTAAAATTGATGCAAACTTTGGTTGTTCTGATGCTTATTTTTCTAATACAATTAACAAAAAAAAATTAGACCAATTGCAGTTTAAAGGACATTTTACAAATGGCGAAGCGCGCAACACTTCTACCATGGCATTTTCCTTAATGGACTTTGCTGCACGTCCAGAAGCTGGAAAATTTAGCGGCAATTTAATTGTAAAAAACTTTGATTCGCCTGATATTGATTTAAAGCTTGTTTCAGATTTTGAACTTGATTTTTTGGCTAAGTTTTTTAATTTAGAAGATCTCAAAAACCTCAAAGGAAGTGTAAAGCTCACTATGAATTTCAGAGACATCATTGACTTAGAACACCCCGAACGCAGTATTGAAAAATTAAACGAATCTTACTTCACTGAATTGATGGTAAAAGACCTCAGTTTTTCATCACCAGAATATCATTTAGCACTTAATGATTTAGATATTAATGCCACTGTAAAAGGTAGCGAAGCTAAAATCGATTACTTTAACATGAAAGTCGGAAAGTCTGATATTTCCATTAAAGGCACAGTGAGTGATTTGCCAGCTATCATTCACCATACGGATAAATTAGTATCCACAGAATTATCCATCAACTCTAAATATTTAGATATTTTTGAGCTTACAAACACAGGCAAGGTAGGCAACAAACCATTTGACGAACAAATCGAAAATTTCAGTGTAAAATTTGCTTTTAAAAGTTCTGCAAAAGCGCTTACAGAATCACCTACTCTACCCGTTGGAGAATTTTTTATTCAAGATTTGTATGCCAAAATGAAACACTATCCTCATGCCTTACATGATTTTCATGCTGATGTTTTGATTGATGAGCATAATTTTAGAATTATTGACTTCACAGGAGAAATTGATAAAAGTGACTTTCATTTTGCTGGCAAACTCCTAAACTATGATTTGTGGTTTAACGAAAACCCTAAAGGTGATACTAAGATTGAGTTTGCGTTAGATTCAAGGTTGTTGCATTTAGAAGATTTATTTGCCTATGGAGGCGAAAACCATGTACCAGAAGACTATCGACACGAAGAATTTAAAAAATTTAAAGCACATGGTTTTGCTGATTTACATTTTAACAAAAGCTTGCATTCAGCAGATATTTATATCGACCAAATAGAAGCCACCATGAAAGTTCACCCAATGCGTTTTGAGAAATTTTCTGGCAGAGTTCATATAGAAGACCAACATCTTACTATTGAAAATTTAGTAGGTAAAATTGGTAAATCATCCTTTTCGACAAATATGACCTATTATTACGGAACGGATAAAAAAATCAAAAAAAGAGACAATAAAATATACATCTCTGCACCTTATTTAGATTTTGATGAATTGTTTAATTACAACCCACCTCCAAAAACAGGTAATACAAAACCTGTCAATCACGAAGCAGCCTTCAATATTTTTGATGTACCCTTCCCTGACATGAGTTTCCATTTCGACATCAAACATTTAAGATATCACCGCTACATATTAGATGACTTTTATTCTAAATTTCGCTCACAAGAAAATCACTATTTATACATTGATACCATGAGTTTATTGGCAGCAGGCGGCAATATAAACATTAAAGGATATTTCAATGGTTCTGATAAAAAGAAAATATATTTTAGTCCAAACATCCGATTAAAAAATGTAGATTTAGATAAACTCATGTTTAAGTTCGAAAACTTTGGGCAAGATCACCTCATTTCAGAGCAGTTGCATGGCAAACTAACAGGACGCTTGTATGGAAAAATCCATATGCATGCTGATATGATTCCTATTATCAATGATTCTGAAATACATTTGGATGTTGAAGTTACTAAAGGTCGATTAGAAAACTATGGACCTATGCAATATTTGGCTGATTTTTTCAAAGATAAAAATCTTTCTAAAGTGTTATTTGATACTTTGGCAAACCACATTGATATAATCAATGGCGTGACCACTATTCCCAAAATGTTAATCAATTCATCGCTTGGATTTATTGAAATATCAGGTAAACAAGACATGGATTTTAATTTTGAGTATTATCTTCGAGTGCCCCTAAAATTAGTAACTGCTGCTGGTATGAGTAAGTTATTTGGCAAAAAACCAGAAGAAATAGACCCTAACAAAGAAGATGAAATAAGCACATTAGACCCAATTAAACGTGTCAAATTCATTAATATTAAAATGACAGGCAATACCGAAAACTATAAAATTACTTTGGCTAAGGATAAGAAAAAGTAAGTTGACAATTAGGATAAATTTTAACAAAAACGAACTGCGATAAATCTTTTAAAATAAGTAAATTGAGTTTATCTTTGCACCTCTATAAAAAAGACCAATATTTACATGAAACAATTACTTGATAAATTTGAAAATAAACAACCCGAAATCGTATTTGAATGGAAAGATGCTGAAACCGAAGCTGAAGGCTGGGTGGTTATTAATTCATTAAGAGGAGGCGCTGCTGGCGGTGGCACAAGAATGCGCAAAGGATTAGATAAAAGAGAAGTAGAGAGTTTGGCAAAAACCATGGAGGTTAAATTTTCAGTTTGTGGACCTCCAATTGGAGGTGCAAAATCAGGTATTAATTTCGACCCAAACGACCCTCGCAAAGAAGGTGTTTTAAAACGTTGGTACAAAGCAGTTCAACCTTTGTTAAAAAACTATTACGGAACAGGTGGCGATTTAAATGTGGATGAAATACACGAAGTAATTCCAATGACAGCAGCCAATGGTTTACTACATCCTCAAGAAGGGATTGTTAATGGTCATTTAAATTATTCTCCAGAAGAAAAATTAAAAAGCATCAGCAGATTGCAAGAAGGTGTTTTGTTACCGATAGTAGATGAAAGATTTACGCCAGATGTTGCTAAAAAATACACCATTGCCGATATGATAACAGGATGGGGTGTAGCCGAGGCAGTTAGACATTACTACAACCTATGGGGAGGTAATCTAAACGGCAAATATGCAATCATTCAAGGATGGGGTAATGTGGCAGCAGCAGCCGCTTTTTATCTTTCTAAAAATGGTGTTTTAATAACAGGTATCATCGATAGACAAGGTGGATTAATCAAAGAAAAAGGATTTAGTTTCGAAGAAATAAGAGATTTATTTTTAAACAGAAAAGGAAATGAACTCTACCATCCCGACATGCTTTCATTTGAAGAAGTAAACTCAAAAATATGGGACATGCCAATGGAAATTTTTATTCCAGGAGCGGCTTCAAGATTGATTACCCAAAACCAAGCCGAACGCATGGTAGCTTCAGGCGTTGAGGTAATTAGTTGTGGCGCCAATGTACCATTTGCAGACAAAGAAATTTTCATGGGACCGATTTCAGAATACATGGACAATCATACAGCCGTAATTCCTGATTTTGTAGCCAATTGTGGCATGGCTAGGGTTTTTGCATATTTAATGAAACAAGGTTCTGAAGTAAATGACTTAGCTATTTTGAAAGATGTTTCAGAAATCATTCACCAAGCCATGATTAGAATACATCAATTTAACCCCAAATCTACAGGTATCAGTAGCAAAGGCTTAGAATTAAGTTTAACCGATTTAGTAAGTTCAGCCGCAGTATCAAGATAATTTATTTCGGGGTGTAGCGTAGCCTGGTATCGCGCCAGCATGGGGTGCTGGAGGTCGTGGGTTCAAATCCCGCCACTCCGACATTATAATAAGAAGATATGATATTTTAGTATCTTTGCCACTCAAAATTACCCTAGATTTAAATCATGACTTTGACCCATTATCCCAAATTTATTCCTTTAATTATTCTGATTGTTGGTCTTTATTTATTAAAATATTTTACCCTTTTGGTCTATAAAAAAAGGAATCAAATAAAATATGCCGACAATTTTACAGTAGGCATCAATTCTATTTATTACATCATACTCTCCATCCTATTAATCATATTAATGATGTTGATGCTTGGTGTTAGTTTAAGAGAATTTTTCACTTCAATTTCGATTATCGCTGCTGCAATTGCTATTGTAACTAAAGATTATATTGCACAAGTTGTAAATGGCATGATATTGATGTTCAACAACCAATTTTCGATTGGCGATATGATAAAAATAGGGCAACATCAAGGTAGGATTATCAATATATCATTGTTAAATCTACAAATTATTAATGATGACGATGATATGATTTTTATACCCAACACCAATGTTTTAGGCTTAGAAGTTATTAACTATACAAAAGGGAATAGCTACAAAGTAAATGTAGATTTTATCGAAACCATTGATCAAGTAAAACAAATTGAAGATATAGAAAACTATATTTTTAAAAACACAGGAGCCATTAATGACATAATAATCAAGGACACCTTAAAACTAAGAGTAATAGAAGCCAAGTTCGACAAATTAAAATTTAGAATAGAAGCCCAATTAAACACCCAAAACAAACTAGAAGAAAAACGATTTAAAAGACACATCATCAACACTTGGTTAAAATACAATCAAAGTATTTAAGTATACATTTCTAATTAGAAAAACTTCATAAACAACCCAACTTTAGATAACTTGGTTTGCTAGGGTCTTTGTCGCAAGCGGATAAGAACACCATAACTAATCCGCAAAATATGTATTGTATAATTGGAGTGTTTTTCATGTTGTTTTCATATACTTTCTTTCTAAAGCACTCAACAAATATATTAATGTTTTTAAATTTTCTTAATCTTACAAAAAACATTATTATTACTTAATTTATCTATGCATAGAAAAATTAATTAAAAACAAATAGGATAAAGGTTTTAATACCCCATTAGGATTGGTTATTAAAACGATGGGATTAACTCATGGTTTAATTGAGCAATACAAAATAAAACAGGCTTCAGTTATTCTACTGTAACAGATTTTGCTAAGTTTCTAGGTTGATCTACATCGCAACCTCTTAATACGGCTATATGATAACTTAAAAGCTGCAAAGGAATAGTTGTTATTAAAGGCGAAAGCGCTTCGTCACAATCTGGTATTTCTATCACATGGTCTGCCATAGCTTTAATTTTGGTATCACCTTCTGTAACAATGGCTATAATTTTGCCTTTTCTTGCCTTCACCTCTTGAATATTGCTAATTACTTTTTCGTAGATACCTCTGTTTGGCGCAATAACTACAACTGGCATTTCTTCGTCTATCAATGCAATTGGACCATGTTTCATCTCGGCAGCTGGATATCCCTCCGCATGTATGTATGAAATTTCTTTAAGTTTAAGGGCGCCCTCTAAAGCTACAGGAAAATTAAATCCTCTTCCTAGATATAAAAAGTTTTTTGAATCTTTAAAAATCTCTGCAATTTTCATTACCGCATCGTTGGTTTTCAAAGCTTTTTCTACCAAACTAGGTATATTTTCCAATTCAGCCATCACCAATTGAAGTCTATCTTTGGAAATTGTACCTCTAATTTGAGCCACAGCCAATGCTAATAAAGTTAAAACAGATACTTGAGCTGTAAATGCCTTTGTAGAAGCTACCCCAATTTCTGGTCCTGCATGTGTATAAGCGCCTGCATGCGACATTCTTGGAATAGATGAACCAACAACATTGCATACACCAAATACTGTAGCCCCTTTTTCTTTAGCCAATTCTATAGCAGCCAAAGTATCGGCAGTTTCTCCACTTTGTGAAATAGCAATAACCAAATCGTCTGGATATAGCACCGGATTTCTATATCTAAATTCTGATGCGTATTCCACTTCTACTGGAATTCTTGCAAACTCCTCAAATAAATATTCGCCAACCAAACCAGCGTGCCAACTAGTACCACAGCCAATCAGTATCAGACGTTTTATGTTTCTTAATTTATCTTCATACTCCTGGATGCTTTTCATAGCAAAACGACCCGTATGAGAATCTAAACGACCTCTGATGCTATCCAAAATAGATTTAGGTTGTTCGTAAATCTCCTTAATCATGAAATGAGGATAACCCCCTTTTTCTATTTCTTCAAGATTAATTTCAAGTTTTTGTATGAAAGGTGTTTTAGTTACGTTATCAATAGTTTTAACTGATAATTCACCATTTTTAACAATAGCAATTTCGCCATCGTTTAAATAAATTACATTTTTGGTGTATTCAACAATTGGAGATGCATCACTCGCCATAAAATACTCACCTTTTTCATCTCCTATACCAACCACTAATGGACTTCCTTTTCTAGCAGCAATTAATTTTGCCGGTTCGTTTTTAACCAAAATAACAATGGCATAAGCCCCAACAACTTGGTTCAATGCTAATCTAACAGCTTCATCAATACTTATATTTTCATTAACTTGAATATCCTCAATTAAATGAATCAGTACTTCAGTATCTGTATCACTAAAAAAAGTATGACCTCTGTTTATTAAAGCTTCTTTAATAGTAGCATAGTTTTCAATGATGCCATTGTGAATAACAGCTAAATTTCCTGATTGAGATAAATGAGGGTGTGCATTTTCATTATTGGGTTCACCATGTGTCGCCCAACGGGTATGCCCCATTCCTAAATTTCCTTTTATATTTTTGTCTGAACAAAGATTTTCTAAATCTAAAACTTTACCTTTGGTTTTATAAATATTGAGGCTATCTTGGTCTACCAATGCAACGCCAGCACTATCGTATCCGCGATATTCCAATCTTTTCAACCCTTTTACAACGATTGAATACGCCTCTTTAGGCCCTATATAAGCTACTATTCCACACATTTATATTATACTATTGATGCAAAGATAATTATAAAATCGAGTATTCATGAAACGTATTATTGACAGATGTGTATATCTATATCAATCATCTAAATAATACTACTGTTTTATAAAAAGTAAAGTCTCAGGATTTCCTAGAGGTTGAAAATGCTCAGGACGTTTGCCTTCTCCAAAATCAAATCTAACTCTCATCTTTTGTTTGCCTAACATTTCAAATATCCCCAAATATTGAAAAACAACTGTGGTCATATTGGCATCATAAATTACTAAATCTAACTTATGAGGTTTAGAGAGCGTATCTACATTTATTTTTGATTTTGTAATTTCATTATTGTAAATCATGTGATTACCGACAAGCGTATCCTTGCTTTTTAATAAAACGAATGTACTATCATCAAAAATATTAAGATAAAAATAAGTACCTTTTTGAGAAGCCTTCCATTGTTCAAATGATTTTTGTGAATAAATAGAATGAGCTAAACTAATTAGCAATAAAAAAAGTAAAAGACTGCGCATCATCATAAAAATAAATTATTTAAAATCGAAGGTATTCATGAAAGCAGTGGTAAAATTACCATCTCTGAAATCTTGATTAGCCATAATTTGTCTTTGTAAAGGAATGGTTGTTTGCACACCTTCAATTACAAATTCTTCTAAGGCTCTTTCCATTTTAACGATACATTCTTCACGGGTTTGAGCACTCACAATTAATTTAGCAATCATACTATCATAATTGGCAGGTATTACATAGTTTGCATAAGCATGAGTATCAACTCTGATACCATGACCACCAGGGATATGAAAATTAATAATCTTACCTGGACTTGGTCTAAAATTATGATATGGATCTTCAGCATTTATTCTACACTCGATTGCGTGTTTCATTGGCTCATAATCCTTACCTGAAATGGGTTGACCAGCTGCGATTAAAATTTGTTCTTTAACAAGGTCGTAATTGATAACTTCTTCCGTTACAGGATGCTCTACCTGAATTCTAGTATTCATCTCCATGAAATAAAAATCACGGTGTTTGTCTACTAAAAACTCGACAGTTCCAACACCCTCATAATTGATACATTGAGCAGCTTTTTTAGCAGCATCACCCATTTTTTTTCTCAATTCTGGTGTCATAAATGGCGAAGGAGATTCTTCAATAAGTTTTTGATGCCTTCTTTGAATACTGCAATCTCTCTCACTTAAATGACAAACTTTGCCGTATTGGTCGCCAGCAATTTGAATTTCAATATGTCGCGGATCTTCGATGTATTTTTCCATGTAAATACCATCATTTCCAAAAGCAGCACCAGCTTCAGTTTTAGCTGAATCCCAAGCTTTTTCAAACTCTTCATCTTTCCAAATTATTCTCATACCTCTTCCACCGCCACCTGCTGTAGCTTTGATAATTACAGGATAGCCAATTTTTTGAGCTAATTTGATACCTTCTTCAGCAGAGTCTAATAATCCATCACTACCTGGAATAGTTGGTACTCCAGCTTTTTTCATACTATCCTTGGCATTACTTTTGTCGCCCATACCATTAATTTGTTCGGGAGTAGCTCCAATAAACTTGATGCCATGATCTTTACAAACTTGACTAAACTTAGCATTTTCGCTCAAAAACCCATATCCAGGATGAATGGCATCTGCATTCGTAATTTCTGCGGCAGCAATAATATTTGAAATTTTAAGATACGATAAATTACTTGGTGGAGGACCTATACAAACAGCTTCGTCTGCAAAACGAACATGTAAACTTTCTTTATCAGCAGTACTATAAACGGCAACAGTTTTTATTCCCATCTCTTTGCAAGTACGGATAATTCTCAGGGCGATTTCTCCCCTATTGGCAATTAATATTTTTCTAAACATAAGCTATACTTATTGTTGATTCAATAAACAGTTAATCTTAGTTTGGTTCAACTAAGAAAAGTGGTTGATCGTATTCTACCGGTGTAGCATTATCTACCAATACTTTAACGATTTTGCCAGAAACTTCAGACTCAATTTCATTAAATAGTTTCATAGCTTCTATGATACATACTGGTTTACCAACTTTAATTTCATCACCTACATTTACAAAAGAAGGTTTGTCTGGACTTGAAGAACGGTAAAATGTTCCAATCATTGGAGATTTAATTGTTATTAAATTACTAGATTCAGCAGCTGGAGTTGTCGATGTAATTACAGGAGCTGAAGTTTGTTCAGTAGAAGTTGCAGCAGGCAAAGCAGCTTGTTGAGCAGGAGCAGCAACTTGAGCTTGAATATATTGTGGTGCTGAAATTACTTGTTGACTTGGTTTTCTAATAACTAACTTAAAGTCTTTTTTTTCAATTTCTACCTCACCTACGTTTTTTTGAGATGAAACGAATCTGATTAAATTTTCTATTTCCTTGATATCCATATTATTAACTTATTTTATTGATTTATGTTTTGTATTAACTGTTGTAAGCCCATTTGATGTAGATGCTTCCCCAAGTAAAACCTCCACCAAAGGTTGCTAAAATTAAATTATCTCCTTTTTTGAATTTTGTTTCAAAGTCCCAAAATAGCAAAGGCAAAGTGCCACTGGTTGTGTTGCCATATTTTTCTATGTTCATTAAAACCTTTTCAGAAGGCAAATTCATTTTCTCAGCTGTGTAATCAATAATACGTTTATTGGCTTGATGTGCCAATAAATAATTGATATCTTCTGCTTTTAAATTGTTTCTCTTCATAATTTCAGTAGAAACATCCGCCATATTAGTAGTTGCAAATTTAAAAACAGATTTACCTTCTTGATATACGTAGTGTTCTCTTGCATCAATAGTTTGATGAGTTGGTGGTTTGAGAGAGCCTCCAGCTTTTTGATGTAAAAATTCTCTGCCACTGCCATCAGATTTTAAAATTGAATCAATGATTCCAAAACCCTCTGTATTAGGTTCTAATAAAACGGCTCCACCACCATCGCCAAAAATTATACAAGTATTTCTATCTGTATAATCAATTATAGCACTCATTTTATCAAAACCACAAACTACAACCTTTTGATGTTTTCCAGTTTCGATAAACTTAGCACCAGTTTCAAGTGCGTATAAAAAACCACTGCAAGCAGCAGCTAAATCAAACCCCCAAGCATTAATTGCTCCAATTTTATCACAAACTATATTAGCGCAGGAAGGAAAAACTAAATCTCCTGTAATAGTTCCAATAATTAATAAATCTATTTCTTCGGCTTTAATGCCTCTTTTCTTCAACAACTCGTTGACAGCTTCAACCGCCATATCTGAAGTAGCTTTTCCTGGTTCATTTTGTATTCTGCGTTCTTTAATACCAGTTCTACTAGTAATCCATTCATCGTTAGTATCAACTAATTTTTCAAGGTCGTGATTTGTTAATCTGGTTTCAGGAACAAATCCACCAATAGCAGTAATAGCAGCTGTAATTTTACTCATTTAATAAAAGTAACTATAATTATAATAAAGTGGTGCAAATTATAAATAAGTTCTGAAAAAAACTTAAAAAGATTGTTTTATTTTTTCTATCAATTTTGACTCAACAACATCTTTGGCTAATTTAAACATTTTAGCAAAAGAATCTTCCTTTGAAATACCATGTCCAATTATAACTGGTTCGTTGACTCCTAAAATTGCTGTACCGCCATAATTTTTGAAATTAAACTTATCAAGATACTCATTTTCAATACCTAATTTGGTTAAAGAATAATAAAAATCTTCGCATAATTTAAGGACAATGTTACCTGTATATCCATCACATACGATAACATCAGCTTTATCATTGAACAAATCTCTTCCTTCAACATTTCCGACAAAATTGATTCTATCATTCATTTCAAGTTGAGGATAGCTAGCTTGATTAAGAATATTTCCTTTTTCTTTTTCTTCTCCAATACTTAATAAAGCAACTTTAGGATTAGAAATACCATAAACATATTGTGCATATAGTGAACCTAGTATAGCAAATTGATTTAATACTTCTGGTTTACAATCTGCATTTGCCCCTACATCTAATAAAACCCCAAAACCACCAGCTAGTTTAGGTAAAATTGAGGTAATTGTAGGACGTTGAACACCATCAATTGCTTTAACAGAAAATAGCGCCCCAACTAACATAGCACCAGTATTACCAGCTCCAATGAGGGCTTCAATATTTTTATCTACAAGATGTTTGTATGCAATATTGATACTAGAACCTTTTTTATGGGCTATAGCTTTAGTTGCATGTTCTCCCATTTCTATAACCTCAGGAGCATCAACAATTTCAAAATATGAATCAGAAACACCTAGTTTAGAGAAACATTCGACAATATCTGCCTTCCTTCCAAAAAGAACAGGATAAATATCGGGATATTGCTTTCTAACAGCAATACATCCTTTTACAGCTTCCAAGGGGGCAAAATCTCCCCCCATTGCATCTATACCAATGCGCATGAGTTAAAATTAGTCGTTACGACCCTTCATTACCTTTACGCCTCTGTACATACCTGTCTCTAGGTTTACACGATGGTATAAAGAAATATCACCAGTGGTTGGATCTGCAATAAATTGTTTGTTATCCAAATTGTGGTGGGTTCTACGTTTGTCTCTCCTTGTGCGTGATATTTTTCGTTTAGGATTTGGCATATTATTATGTTATTTATATTGTATTATAATGTTTCTTCTTCAAAATCTGAGTCTCTTTCAGGCAAATCATCTCCAGTAGTATCAACATCTATAACCATTGTTATTTTTTCTTCAATAGCTGGATCACATTTTCGTCCAATGTCATTACACGTTTTTTTAATTGGTATTGACAAATAAATGTAATCAAATAAATGTTGAGCAATATTAATTTTATAATCTGACGACCCGATGTATATTAAATCATCTTCATCTTCTAATTCACTATCTGTTATTTTAACCAACAATTGATATTCTCCGAAGATTGGCAATTGTAGATCGTTTAAACATCTGTCACATTCTGTATTTATTTTACCAGATATAGTAAAATTCAATGTAAACATGCTAGTGTTTTTTATAAAATCAATATCAACCTTGATTTCATGTACTGATAAAGAACTTTCAAATGCTTTAAAAAAATCGTCCTTAACTACGAATTCAAAATGATGATTACCCTCTTTAAGTTTAACAAACTCTATATCAAACTCTCTTAATAAATTCATATTTCAGAACACGTTTTTTTTAAAACGGACTGCAAAGGTAACATTTTATTATTACTTTCCAAAGATTTTTAATTAATGACTTTACTTATCAATAAAATCTAGAATTGTTGACCAATAAAGAAGTGGAATTGACCAGGTTTGGTCGTTAAACCTCTATTAAGTGTTTGCCAATCAAAACCATAAGCATAATCTAAGCCTAATAAACCAAACATTGGTAAAAACAATCTAACTCCAGCACCTGCACTTCTTTTAATGTCAAATGGATTGAAATTTCGAGTATTAACCCAAGCGTTTCCACCTTCTATGAATGTTTGTAAATAAATAGAAGCACTTGGTGAATTTGTAATTGAGTATCTTAATTCACAGGTAAATTTATTAAATATGGTTGCTCCTGCATTTGTAGATGAACCAACAGCATTTTCTGTAATGGTTCTATCTGGATATCCTCTTAATGAAATTATTTCTGTACCTATTTGACCAAAACTATTTAATCCACTTCCACCAACCATAAAACGTTCGAACGGAGAATAGCCCAAACCTTTATTGTAATAACCTAAGTAACCGAAACGAATTTTTGTTGCTAAAACAAATTTTCCGAATAGTTTATTATAATTTTCGACATCAAATTTCCATTTGTGATACTCTATCCATTTATATTTTTGATCATCCGATAGGGTTGAATAATTTTTATTTGAAAATGCCGATATTGGTGGTGTTGCTGCAATACTTAATGTATAGGTAGAACCTTGTGTTGGGAAAATTGGTTCGTTTACAGAACTTCTTGTTAAAATATATTTTAGTTCTAAATTATTACTTTTTCCAGTATTTATCTGTAAACCAAATGCACCTCCTGCATTTTGTAAGTCATATTGTTGCAGACTTAAAGAATAAAAAGCCGAGAAAAAATCATCTGGCCACCTTAATCTTTTTCCAAGTGATAGTGAAGCACCTGTAATTCTTATAAATCGTTTGGTTGGATCAGAATTTTTCTTAGAATCAAATGATTGATTGGTTCTATATAAACTTGTAGTAAATGAGTTGGGCTTTTTGCCACCCAACCAAGGTTCTGTTATTGAAAAATTATAGGATTGATAAAACAAACCATTTGATTGCGCTCTGATACTCAACCTCTGTCCATCTCCAGAAGGCAATGGATTCCACATGGATGGTTTAAACAATTTTCTGGTAGAAAAATTATTCAAGGTTAAACCTAATGTTCCTACAAAACCACCAAAACCACCTTGTGCAAATGCAGGATTTAAATTTTGCATATTCTGATTTCTGTTACCTCCCCAGCCTCCTGATAGCTCAATTTGATCATTTGCTTTTTCAGCAACAGTATATTCAATGTCGACTGTTCCGTCTGCTTGATTTGGAATTGGATTAACACCCATTGCTTGTGGATCAAAATATCCTAATTGCGATAATTCTCTGATTGAACGGGTTATATCACTTCTAGAAAACTTTTGTCCTGGTCGAGTTCTTAATTCTCTTAAAACCACATGATCGCTAGTTTTGGTATTTCCTTTAATGATGATTCTATTATATGTAGCCTGTGTTCTTTCGATAATTCTAATTTCAATATCAATACTATCGTTTTCTACTTTTGTTTCAATAGGTGTTACTCCAAAAAACAAATAACCATCGTCCATGTACAAACTAGATAAATCTGTACCATTTTGACTAAAAAACAAACGTTCATCTAAAACTGTAACATCATAAATATCACCATTTTTAATTCCTAATACTTTAGTTAAATCTGAACTACTGTATTTATTATTACCGGTAAAAGTAATATGTCTAAAATAATATTTACTGCCCTCATTGACACCAATTTTGATGGCCACTCTTTTGGGATTGATAACAAAAACGGAATCAAAAGTAATGGTTGCATCCCTAAATCCTTTGCTATTATATTTTGTAATAAGTTTCTTTTTATCTTCGGCAAACTCTGATTCAATAAATTTTGAAGATTTCCACAGTTTCCATTTATGCCTTTTTCTGATGGTTTTTGATAATGAATTTCTAAGTTCTGCATCAGTTATTTTGTCGTTTCCTGCAAATTCTATATCATGTACTTTTACTTTGGCGCCTTTATCGATAAAAATTCGTAAGAAATTTTGATTTGGTATAGTATCAGCTTCTTGTTTAATATCCATCTTAACGCCAAAATAACCTTTTTTGAAATAATGATTTCTTATTTCCCGTCTAACTCTATTGAGCATGTCTTCATTAATTATCATGCCTCTTTTAATTGAAATTTCGTCTCTTAAATTCTTGGCTTCAGACTTTCCAATGCCTCTCAATGAGAATTTGGATAATCTAGGTCTTTCTTCAACTTCTATGATTAAAAATATTTTATTCCCTTCGATTTTCTTGACTGATATGGCAACATAAGAAAAATAATTCTGCTTCCATAAATTATCAATGGCCTGAGAAATTTCGTTACCAGGAATTTTAATGGTTTGATTAAAACTTAGATTTGAATTAAGTATAATGATATTTTTATCAATATATTTATTTCCTTTTGTTTCAATTGATGTAATTAAATATTCTGTTGGTTTGTTGTAATCCAACTTAAAATAATCAAGATTTACTCTAGATGTATCTTGTGCATTTAATAAATTTCCAATAAAATAAGCAATTAATAACCCTAATGGTTTAATATGTTTTTCAAATCTCATTTTAGTGAACTTGTTCGCTTGTTTTTCCAAATCTTCTTTCTCTTTTTTGATAGTCTAAAATAGCTTTATAAAAAGCATTTTTGTCAAACTCTGGCCAATATATGTCTGTGAAATAAAATTCGCCATAAGCCAATTCCCACAACATAAAATTACTAATTCTTAATTCTCCACTGGTTCTAATCAATAATTCTGGTTCAGGAAATTCTCCCGAAGTTAATGACTTTGAAATAATTGATTCATTAATATCATTGATTGAAATTTCATTATTTTTAACCATTTCAGCAATCTTTTTTGTAGCATGAACAATATCCCATCTTGCACTGTAATTTAAAGCTAGAATTAAATCCATGCTATCATTATTTTTAGTTAATTCAATTGCACTTAATAATTCTTTTTTTGCATCAGGGGGCAAGTTGTCAATGTCTCCAATCGCTTTGAGTCTAATATTGTTTTTTTGCAATGTTTTGATCTCACTTCGAATGGTTCTAACTAACAAGGTCATAATAGCTTTAACTTCAAATGCCGGTCTGTTCCAATTTTCTGTACTAAATGTATATAATGTCAGGTATTTTACGCCAAGTTTTGCTGCAGTTTCTGCAACAACTCTTACTGATTTTACGCCATACTCATGACCAACAACTCTAGGTAAAGATTTTTTTTTTGCCCATCTTCCATTTCCATCCATAATTATAGCGATGTGTAATGGTAATTTATCTGTATCTATTTGATCAATTAAATTTTCGGACATTTTCTGATGGGTGCAAATGTAATTTTATTTTTTGATTAGTTTACATGGATGATGGACATGGCTGTAAATTAACACTTCTTTTTGAGATTGTTATACCAAATATGAAATACCAATCCTTTAAATGCTTGTCTCCTCTCATCGTATTTGGATGAATTGGTGGCTGATTATTAAGTGTTTGTGCATGTGAAATTTCAGCAGCAGTCAGACCCTGTGCTGCCAAAATTGCTGCATAAGAAGGATAATTATTCTTTGTATCGTCTAAATAATCGGTGAAAGTTTTTCTAAAACCAATTTCAGTTCCAATCACATATTTTCTTCCAATGTTAAATTTATATCCAATGCCTAAAGTAATAGCAGGTTGAATTAATGAGTACTTTTTTTTCTTATCAACTACCTGTCCCTCTGTGGCTAAATCTCTTAGGCTTACTAAATCACCCTTAGCTAATCTAACCTTAGGATCGAAATGAAATAAATTAATGCCTGAAAACACATAAACAGTTTTATGTTCCTCTCTCACATTAATTCCAAATGGTTTAAAATTAAATTCCGTAAAATATCCTAATTCGAAAATTTGGCTTTGGAAAGATAAATTTCTATATAAATTTGAATTGAAATTGTTATCGTTCCCAGAAATTGAAGCATAAGTAAATTGATATCTACTTGTAAAGTATTTGGAATGATGGTATTTATAAAAAACACCTGCGGCAAAATGGGTTTCTTTTAAAACAATTTCAGGAGCTAAGTCGCCAAAATAATTGCTACCACCAAGTTGAATTCCAAATTCATTGATGCCATTTCTATATCTTTGTGAAAACAATAAAGTTGATAAGGAACTATAAATTCCAATAAAAAATAATATCTTTAAAAATCGCACAGTAGCTTTGATTCGATAGGCTAAAAATTAAAACATGGTTGCTTGCCACCTAAAATTCTATAAGTTAGAGTAAGTCCTGTAAATATGTACCAATCTTTGCCTGAACCACCTCTTACTTCATCGTTTTCAAATTTCAACTCATTAACTTCCAAACTTCTATCTTTCATCGCTAAAGCCATTGGACCACTGGCACCCCCTACAATAATATCATCTACATAAACTGTAGAAACATCATCTAAATAATCTGTAAATGTTTTTCTTATCCCAAAATCAAATCCTAAAGCCCAATGATCATCTAATTGCCATTTAGCACCAAATCCAAGCGGAATACTTATTTGAGTTAGTGAATACCTGCGTTTATCATTAAATTTTGTGGTTTCTTGTCCTTCTGTACCAAGGGGTTGTAATTCAATCCAATCTCCATTTTGGGATTGAAGCGTAGGATCGTGGAGCCCTGAAACGTAATTGAACTGGGCCTTTGGGTTGAACCTGAATACAGAAACTCCTGCAAACAAATAAGGAGTCCAAGCATATGATGCTCTTGTATTTTCATAACCTCTTATATTCCATTCTCCCTGAATCGAAAATTCTACAATATCAGATCTGAAACTTAAGTTTCGTCTGCGTCTTACTGGATCTGAAGAAAAATTATAATCTCCTCCTTCAATTCTACCGTAAAGAGCAGTACCCTTAAAAGAAAGGTATGGTCCGTAATTATAACGAGCTATTAATCCTCCTCCTGGCTTTGTTTCTCCCATTACAGGCATTGATCCTTTTGTGAAATCTCCCATGTAATTACTTGCGCCAAGGTATAAACCAAAATCAAGTGATGCTTCTTTTTTTTGAGCAATGGAATAATTACTCAATAAAAGCGTTGATAAAGAGATAAGTAATAAACGTACTTTCATTTTAAAAATTAACAATGGACGAAAATAATGCATTTTAACTTTATAATAACGAAAAAAATGTACTTTTATTTCATTTAAAAATACTAAACAAAATATTTTCTTAATAATTTGATATTAAAAACAAAAAAACAACAAATTCAATTGCTTAAAAATCAAACATATACATTTTTTATAAATTCATTCATTTTGAATATTTAAATTACAGAAAAAATCATAAACTTTGCGACATGCACAAACTTATGCCCTTATTAAAAATAATTACATTGTCTATTTGTTGTTTAATTATTCTTGTTCCGAATGCAAATGCTCAACGTAAAAAGAAAAAAAACAAAGTTACAAACCCTATAACGAATGTAGTTGCACCAAGCAATTCAACTTCAATTAACGAAAAGATTAAACGTTGCAAAAAAATAGATGGTCTATTTCAATTATATAGAGACACTTCAACAGGTAGTTTATTAATGCTTGTAAATGAAAAACAATTTAATAAGGAATATATATATTTTAGCTATGTGGAAAATGGCAATACCACAACAGGACATAATAAAGGCACATTTAGAGGCAATAAAATATTTACAATTTCTAAATATTTTAATCAAATTGAATTTACTATTCAAAACACCAATTTTTATTTTAATCCTGAAAATGAAATTCATAAATCCGCACATTCTAATATTACAAATGCCCTCATGGCAACTGAAAAAATAATTGCATTTGACTCAAAAAAAGGAGACTATTTAATAGAAGCTGACAATATATTTTTAACTGAAGCTCTTTATCAAATAAAACAAGGGATGTCTATTCCAAATCCATTAAGTTTTGGTCTAGGCAATTTAAGTAAAACAAAAACAAGGTATTATAACATTAAAAACTATCCAGAAAACACTGACATCATCGTTAAATATGTTTATGACGACCCAAATTCTCGTGGAACGGGATCTTCTGCTATCACTGATGGTCGTTTTATTGAAATTTATATGCAACATAGTATCATAGAAATGCCCAAGAATAATTTTAAACCAAGATTTGATGATCCTCGCATTGGCTATTTCTTAACACAAACCAATGATATGACAACCACAAATCATATCAATTACAGAGACATGATCCACCGATGGCATTTGGAGAAAAAAAACCCAGAGTTAGCAATTTCTGAACCCATCAAACCAATAACATGGTGGATTGAAAACACTACACCTAAAGCTCTCAGACCAATAATAAAAGACGCCATATTAAAATGGAATCAAGCATTTGAAAAAGCCGGTTTTAAAAATGCAGTTCAAATTTTTGAACAACCAGATACATGCGATTGGGATGCTGGTGACATCAGATACAATGTTTTAAGATGGACAAGTAGTCCGGAACCTCCTTTTGGCGGCTATGGACCTAGTTTTGTTAATCCAAGAACAGGAGAAATACTAGGAGCCGACATCATGTTAGAATGGGTATTTATAACAAATCGATTAAAAAGCCAAGCTACTTTTGAAAAAAATGGCATTGAATTATCAGAAGTGGATCATAATGGTCATAATTTATGTCTAGCAGGCAATAATCTCAATCACCAAAATTTATTGGGACTAACCCACTTATCATCATTAAATGCTGATGATGCATCTAAAAATGAGTTAATTAAACAATCCCTTCATTACTTAATTCTACATGAGGTTGGTCATACTTTAGGATTGAATCATAACATGATAGCTTCGCAACTTCATTCACTCAATGACCTATATAACAATGAAAAAACCGAAACAATCGGACTTATTGGAAGCGTTATGGATTATCCTGCAGTAAATTTTAGTAATAGAAAAGGGTTAACCCCACTTTATTATACAACTAAACCAGGACCTTATGATTTATGGGCAATTGAATTTGGATATTTTGAAGAAAAAGATGTTGAAAAGGAGAAAAAAAGGCTTGAAAATATTTTAGCAAGAAGTACAGAAAAAGAACTTGCTTTTGGAAACGATGCCGATGATATGAGATCTCCTGGAAAAGCTATTGACCCTAGAGTCATGATTGGTGATTTAAGCAATGATGCTATTGGTTTTGCAAAAGAAAGAGTTCTTTTAATTAAAGATATTTTAAATAATTTACTTAAAAACTATCCAAAAGAAAACAAAAGTTATGATTTATTAAGAAATGATTTTTTAGTTTTAACAGGAGAATGGGGTGTTCAAGCAGGGGTTGTATCAAGATATATAGGCGGCATATATATAGATCGTTCATTTTCAAATCAAATAACTTTAAACAAACCCTATCAACCTGTGCCATTAGAAGTGCAAAAATCTGCAATGAAATGGCTTAATGATTATCTTTTTTCTCCAAAATCTATTGAAATACCATCAGAACTAATACCATTTCTTCAACAACAAAGAAGAGGTTTTGGATTCTTCTCTTCCTCTGAAGATCCAAAAATTCATGATCGAATTATCAATATTCAAAAATCAGTATTACAACATATCCTTCATCAAAATACATTAAAAAGAATTACTGATAGTAGATTATATGGCAACGAATATCATTTATCTGACATGTTAAAAGATTTAAGTCAATCTATTTTTAATGAGGATTTATCATCAAATGTAAATACTTTCAGACAAAATTCACAAATATTATATATACAAAGCTTAATCAATGTTGTAAAATCTCCATTGTATGACAATATTAGTAAATCAAAATGCTCAGCTCAACTACAAAACATTCAAAAAACTTTGCAACCTACATTGGCTACAGCCAATTCTGACACAAAAGAGCACAGAAATTATTTATTATTATTGATTAAAAACAGTTTTGAAAACAAGTAAGTTTTGTAATTATAGTTCAGTCAATTAAAACCCCTTGCAGACAAAAAATAATTATCTGTATATCAATACATTGTATTAATTTAACACTTTTCTCAAAAAAAAATATTGCAAATTATTTATAAACCATTAGTTTTGTTAATAATTAACTTAAAAAGCTTATTGAAATGAGAATTTACATTGGAAATTTAAACTACAGACTTCGTACTGAGGAACTAAAAAATGCATTTTTACCTTTTGGAGAGGTTATAGGTGCAAAAATTGTTAGAGATCAAGAAACAAAAAGAAGCAAAGGCTTTGGATTTGTTGAAATGGCTAATGAAGACGATGGATTGAGAGCGATTGAAGCACTCAATGGACAAGAACTAAACGAAAGAAAAATGATTGTTACTGTTGCAAAACCGAGAGAAAACCAAACAGAAGCAAATTCTTTTAAGAATGATTCCAACGAATCATAAAAATTATTCAAAATCCCAACTATTTATTCTATCTATATATTAAAGTTTGTATTGATTCAAACTTTAATACTTCTTGAGTTTTTTTTAAGACAGAACATCTTTAATAAAGGACTCAAATACACGAATCCTATTTATTATCTCTATTAATAAGTGATTTTAATAATTTTCATCATCTTTGTAAATTCAAATTTATGTTAAAAATTCAATCATTTACCTTTAATCCTTTTCAAGAAAATACTTATATTTTATATAACGACCAAAAAGAATGCGTCATAATAGACCCAGGCATGTATACTGCTTCAGAACAAATTCAATTAGATGCATTTATCAAAGAAAATCAATTAAAACCGATTCAATTGATAAACACACATTGCCATATTGACCATATATTTGGCAATAATTATTGTGTCAATAAATATCAATTGGAATTGTTTATACATAAAAATGAAATTCCTGTTTTAGAATCTGGTTTACAAACAGCAAAAATGTATGGATTAAATTATGATGAATCACCTATGGCAACTCAATTTATTGATGAAAGCAATGTTATAAAAATAGGTAACGAAACGCTATCAATCATATTTACACCTGGTCACTCTCCTGGAAGTTTAAGTTTTTATTCTCAATCCAATCAATTTGTTATAGTTGGAGATGCTTTATTTTTTCAGAGTATTGGCAGAACAGATTTACCAGGTGGCGACTATGACACCTTGATTGAATCTATTCAAAATCAACTGATGGTATTACCCAATGAAACTAAAGTGTATAGCGGACATGGAAGCGAGACAACCATAGGTCACGAAAAACTATATAATCCTTTTTTAAATTAACTAATCTTTTTCAGAAAAGGCATTTAAATCAAACAACAGTGTAAAACGCAATTGATTTTGTAAAGGATGCGCTTGTTGAAATGGCACTATATAGGCAGCATCTAATCCGAAAACCTTGTATTTTAAGCCAAATCCAAATGTTAAATATTTTCTATTACCTTTGGTTGCTGGCTCATTGAAATAACCTGCTCTAACCATGAATTGTTTCGCATAAATATATTCCAAACCCAATGAATAATTCCATTCTTTCAATTCTTCTCTAAATCCACCTGGAGCGTCTGAAAAAGATTTTAAAGCGGCAGTTATAACAGGGTCTTCACTTTTGGTTTTTTCATATAAAACATTGTTATCAATGTCTGTTGAATCACTACCTTGATAGTTCTTAATAATTTCTATACCTGGTGTTGGCACCATGAGTTTGCTAAAATCTAACATGGCTGTAAATGAATTAAATTCATCAATATCGTATGACCAAGCTGTTCCAATTCTTAACATTGCTGGCAGATACTCTCTATTTGTTCTATCCGAATAGGTGATTTTTGCACCAAGGTTTTGCAAGTTTATGCCAAAACTGTAGTCAAACTTTTTTTCGACACCACTAATTTTTTTAGTAAGAGTATTTTTATACATTGCTGAAATATCTCCTGCCCCACTTCTTCCAACTTTTGGTGTTATACCATTTAATGGTCGAGTTCCTGCGAGGTTAGAATTTATAAATTTCAAAGTAGTTCCAATAGCCCAGTTTTTACTTAATTGAGCGGCATAACAAACATCCACGGCATATTCACTTGGATTAAAAACACCTAAAGGATTTCCTACATCATCTGTAAAATTAATATCACCAAAACTAAAAAATCTAAATCCACCACCTAATACCGAACGTTTGGTTAATTTGCCATAACCAGCAATGTAGTTGTATGAAATACCTGGCACTAAACTTCTCAGCCAAGGTGCATAAGAGGTCGAAATTCCACCGCTTTTTTCAGAAAACGCCAAAGAAGCGGCATTCCAAAAAACAGAATTAGCATCTGGAGAACTAGCGACACCACCATCGCCCATACCTGCTCTTCGACTATCAGGGGTTATGGTTAAAAAAGGCACTGCTGTGGTAATTACATTTTGTTGACCAGCTAACTGATTTCTACTCAATCCGTTACCTTGCCCGCTTAAAATTAATGCATTAGAAAACAATGCACTAGTGAATAAAATCGTCAACTTTTTTGACATATTGGTTTTAAAAATAAACATTTAATTTTGGATATTGGTTTTTAGTAAACTTATTCTCAATTTTGCAAATATAATCTTTTTTTGAAAACTAGTTTAATATTACCAATTTTTCTGTTTTATTTGATGATTTACCATCGCTTGTTTTTACATTCAATTTATAAATGTATACCCCTTTAGATAATTTATCATCAAAATCATCACGTCCATTCCACTCAATTTCGGAAACATGGATATTGGCATTGTATATACTTTGTTGAATGGTTTTAACTACTTTTCCTGTGATAGTATAAATATTTATAACAATATCTAAAGTTTCACCTGGTTTATTATGATCAAAATGAAAAATTGTACGATTATTAAATGGATTCGGGTAATTTAATAAATTCTCGATGGCAATTGATTCTGAGGATAAAACATTAAATTCTATAGTTGCTTCGCTCGAGTTATTATAAACATCCCACACTTTAAGTGTATATGTATGTTTGCCAATACTGATGCCTTCAATTTTAAATTCAATTTCACCATTAGTATAACTATTTAATTGTGATTTATAAAAATTGTTTAACACATATCTTTTTTCATTAGGAGTGCCTTTGTCAATAATTGCAATAATATCTCTTCCAATACCATTTCCAGAAGTATTAATACCATTTTCATCAAACAATTTAGCCAATAATATTGGCGAATTATTTGTAATTCCTCCACTAACAAATGAATAATCATTGATTGCTATTTCAATTTCAGGTCCTACCTCATCAATTGCTGCATCCGAATTAGTGCCTCCAATAACGATATTTCTATTAGTTCCCCAAGCGTCCTTTAATTGATTATCTGCATAAAAGACAAACTTACCTAATCCAAAATTATAATTAATATCCTTTGGCACAACGAATGAAATTTTAAAACTGCCTGATTCTACCGTATTTTCCCCTTTAAATAAAGGATTTGAATACAAATTAAAAGGAATAATTGAATTGGGTGCATTATCATTTCCAAGTGTTAAAAATTGGCTTTGTTTATCAAAAAAACCAGAATTTACTTTGCCATTAAATGCATTAACTTTATTTCCTAAAACATCCTCTATATGACCAACAAATGTCATTCTACTCAATGCTTTCATTGTATCTAAATTCGATACGTTGATTGATTTGCCATTTACACTATCTATCTTAACAATATCTTCAGGGTAATTCATTGTTAATGCTGGGTCTCCAAAAAAAGCAAAAAATCTATCATTTCGAGAACCGAAAGGTCTATTTTTCATTTTTTTATATATTTCACCCATTGTAGGCCATCTTCCGCCTATTTTTACATAGGCACAATTTGACCAAAAAAAGTAAGTTAAAGCCGCATTTTCACTTGCGCCTACTATTCTTGTAGTAGTATACATTGCAATAGCCCCACCGTCAGGATTTGTGTAAACATATTCACCAGCACTTTTTCTTCTCGCATCATCAAATCGGCTAAATTCGCATGTCGCTGTAAAAAAAACAGGCAAAGTGTTTATGTTTTTTAACCCATTTATAAGTGGAATATCTATCACTTTTTCAGAGGCCAAATATTGCTCACCTCCGTGACCAACATAATTAAAAATCATTGTGCCACTTTCAAAATCTTTTTTAATAGCAATTTGAGCATCAGGATATCTTTGAGAACCACTTAAGTTTTGTTGTTTAAACGCATCAAAATAAATCTTATTGATATTAACATTTGGAGCTGTTGTATCCAATAAATTCGAAATTTCCTCATAATCTTGTACAAACATTGTTTCCCAACTTTCATCAGCATCATCAGCACACAAAGTGATATTAGTTCTCCAATTACCTAAAGATTGAGGACTTTTATAATTCAAAATTTTATTCACCATATCCATGGCTTCTTTGGCACTTGCAACTGGCATTCTAGCTACTACAATTTCCAACAATTGCTCATTAGACCATCTCCCATCTAAAGAATCTAAGTATCCAAAAAAATCATCTGAACAATAATATAAGCCGTTTACATTTTGAGGTATATTCCATTTAGGTTCTGATTCATAAGTTGGAACAAAATTGGTATTATTGGCTATTTTATCTTTGTAATCAAAACTAGCATCCCCCATTAACATCACATATTTTAATGAATTAACTGGATTTAAATTATTGTAATACACCAATTTAAAATAATCTCTTAATGCCGATATATCCTGAGAACCAGAGGAAAACTCATTGTAAATCAAATCGGGTGTAATTACCAATACACTTAGATTGTTGGTAGTTCTATGAAAGTCGGCTAACTTATTAGCTGCATCTAAAAAAGCCTTAGGTGCTACTATTATATACTGAACAACCCCTGTATTATGTATATTTTGATTGGCAACCGCGCCTTCAAATACTGGCACTCCAAAATTTTCATTGAAAACAATAAATTCATTAATTTTCCCTTGAGTTACATCTCTAAAAATATTCAAAGATCCATTGTTATAAAATGTCTGAATTTTGGGGTTTACAGGATCAGAAACATCATAAATCAGACTTGAAGCGCCCATACCTTTAATTTGATATTCTACTATAGCATTTTGAGCTGAAGCTATATTTCTAAAGGTCATCGAACTGCCATTAAATTCCAAATTAGAGCTAGCATGAATTTCAAAATAATTTAACCAAGCCCGAGAACTAGATGTTGGTCGATTATAATTAAAATCTAATTTCACATTGGTGCCAATAGCAACAGCAGTTCCTATTCCAATTCCTCCACTAGTAAAACAATCGTATTTAGGTTGTTGCAATAATGAAAAGTTCATAGTTGATACACTTTGTCCATTGATGGCAACGTTTAAATTACTATTAGTTGGAGAAACAGCTCCAGCTTCGTAATAAATTTGGATGTTTTTTTGTGTGTTTAAAAAAGGAATAGCATGATTGAATGTAACTCCTGGAGTTTGATCTAATCTTTCTCCAAGCCAAATTCTACCTTCGTTACAAATATTTTCTTTTTCTTCATCATGAAAAAATAAATAATCATACCAATTATATGCGATATCTGGCGTCAAATTAGAACCATTAGGTTTACTTGATACTCTTTTACCTTGCGACCCTCCATAAGTAAGAAAAAAATAAGTTTTATCTGAGTAAATATTCATTTCATGTTTATACCTATTTAATGCTGGTAAATATTTCCATTTATGAGGAGATTGCGCATAAAACAACACATAATCATTATCATTAAATTGACCATCATTTTCTCCAATTACTTGGATAGCATTTTCAGGGATATCGTCATATCTAAAATCACCATTAAATTCAGGCAACATGCCACCTTGATGTCCATATATTTTAATAGTTCTTGGATCAACTGTATTCACGTTAATACCAGCAGCAGTCAAAGCCGCTTTATCAAGTTTATACATACCATCACTAGAAACACTGAATTTAACCCATTGCCCCGTAGCTAAAACTGAATTTGTAACAGCTCTTTTATTAGATATGGATTGCATAGAACTAGAAATTGGTGCTAATATCTTTATTTCTACATCATATGATTTTAAATAATAATACTGACCATTTTCAAACTTAAAAGGACAAAGATTATAGGTTGTATACAATTGTGTACCTTGTATTACAGAATGAGAATTGAACAACAATTCACTTTTCAAATTTTTAAGTTGATTGCGTTTAAAATAATCATAACCAACTAATACCTCGAACTGTGGGTTTTTGATAATAATCTCTGATTTACCATTAGTTGGCAAATTCTCAGCGACACAAGGCAGAAAAACACCATTTATAAATTGAGTACTAATTGAATAATTTAAGGCAAAAGGAGCTTGTGATGAAACGCTGTTTTGCCAAAGAATATTTTTTTTTGAAGTTGAGGCAACATTTTGAGCAAAAACTGTGTTTAGTGGGTAAACAAATAAAATTAAAAAAAAGGCTATAAATTTTATATTGGACATAAATTTGAAACAAAAATAGTTATTTAATACCAAGCTAACGATAATATTTAAAAAAAATTACAAAAAAAGTATGAAATTACAAAAAAATGACAATATCTTTGTCAAATATCCGTTTAATCTTAAATCGATGATGAAAAAAATTTACTTATTTATTGCATCTTGTGCAGCTATTTTTCAAGCCTATTCTCAAGATCCTGAATTTTCACAATTCTATGCAGCACCAGTTTATACCAACCCTGCAATGGCCGGAACTGCATTTTGTGGAAGAAATTCTGCAGGTAGAATGTCTTTAAATTACAGAAACCAATGGCCAAGCTTACCAGGAACGTTCCGTTCCTTTAATGCAAGCTATGATCAACATTATGATAAAATTGGTGGTGGAATTGGATTAATGGCAACATATGATAGAGCTGGTGCAGGACTATTAACTACAACTTCATTAAGTGGTGTATACTCTTATGTATTACCAGTCAATAAAACTTTTTTCTTAAGAGCGGGTTTACAAGCTTCTTTTGTTCAAAAAGCGATTGACCATACCAAATTAAGATTTGGAGATCAAATTCATCCTACCCAAGGATTTGTATTACCTACACAAGAACCTACGGCTAATTCAAGTGTTATATATCCTAATTTCGCAGCTGGATTTCTAGCTTATTCAGAAAAATTTTATGCTGGTTTTGCGATGCACAACATTACACAACCTGTTCAATCTTTTTACAGTAACAATGATGGCATTGTACCAAGAAGATACACTTTTCATACAGGAGTTGTAATTCCACTTGATAACAAAAGATTTTCTCAAGCAACATTTTCACCAAACGCATTATTCATGATGCAACAAAACTTTACTCAGTTAAATTTTGGATTTTATGTAAACAAAGGTCCAATTGTAACTGGATTATGGTATAGACAAACATTAGGCACTTATGGAAATTCTGATGCTTTAATGGTATTATTAGGATTTAGAAAAGATAGATTTAAATTTGGATACAGTTACGATATCACTGTTTCATCTGCTAGAGCTGCTGCTCCTGGTAGTCATGAGGTAAGTGCTACTGTAGATTGGTGTTTAAGAGACAGACCATTACGTTTCAAACCTTTAAGATGTCCTGATTTTTGATAAAAATTTGCTCATTACACAATATTTTTACATTTTTGCAGTTTAATACAACAGACACACACACAAAATAAATACATGAAAAGAAAGAAAAGTTTATTGGCTTTGTCCACTTTAATGGCTTCAATTCTATTGCTAGCTCCTTCTTGTGCCAACAAAAACAAATCACAAACAACTGGCTTTGGATACAATAGCCGAAAATGGGGTGGTTTTGAAAACCACAAATACAAAGGTCAAGAAACAGGTCCAGGTTTGGTTTTAGTTCCTGCAGGGGCTTTTGTAATGGGTACAGCAGAACAAGACGTATTATATGAATATAACAACGTTGAAAGAAAAGTAACAGTTAATTCATTTTATATGGATCAAACAGAGGTTAGCAATCTTCAATATGGCGAATACGTTTATTGGTTACAAAGAGTTTTCGGAGAATCTTATCCAGAAGTGTATAAGCAAGCACTACCTGATACACTTTGTTGGAGAAATAGATTGGCATTTAACGAACCTTATGTTGAATATTATTTCCGCCATCCTGCATACAAAAACTATCCAGTTGTTGGTGTTAGTTGGTTACAAGCAACAGACTTTGCTGCATGGAGAACAGACAGAGTAAACGAAATGATTTTAGACAGAGAAAAAATTCATCCTTATAAAGATTTTAAAGTAAAAGATGAAAATAATTTTAACACAAAATCATACTTAGCGAATCAATACGACCCAGCTACAAGAAAAAAACAAAAAGGAATGCCTAAAGATTACAGAACTAAAAAAGGCAAAAGAGATGTAGCTGTTAAAGATGGTATTTTATTACCTGAGTATAGATTACCAACTGAAGCTGAATGGGAATACGCTGCACAAGGTGCAATTGGTAATTCTCAGTTTGAAAATACAGACGAAAAAAGAGTTTATTCATGGAATGACTTAACTGTTAGAATGACTCATGGCAAAGAAAAAGATAGAGGTAAAATCATGGCTAACTTCAAAAGAGATAAAGGAGACCAAGGTGGTATTGCTTCTCAATTAAATGATGCAGGCTTTATCACTACTCCTGTTGATGCTTATTGGCCAAATGATTACGGATTATACAACTTAGCTGGTAACGTTTCTGAATGGGTAATGGATGTATATCGTCCACTATCTTTTGAAGATGTTGATGATTTTAATGCATTCCGTGGTAATGTATTCTCTAAAGTTAAATTAGATCAGTATGGCGAAATTGAAGAAAAAGATTCATTAGGTCGTTTGATTTTCGTACCAGTAACTGAAGAAGAAAATATCAATAGAAGAAATTATAAAGTTTCTGATAACATTGGATACAAAGATGCAACGCTTTATCAAAACGATGAACAAGTCTATGAATATGGTGTTACAACTTTAATTAATGACAAAGCTAGAGTTTACAAAGGTGGTTCATGGAATGACAGAGCTTATTGGATGAGCCCTGGAACTCGCAGATGGTTAGACGAAACATTGTCAACCTCTACTATTGGTTTCCGTTGTGCAATGATTCGTATCGGTTCTCCAATTGGAAACAGCAAAAAAAGAAACAAATCCTTACCTTCTAGTGGTATAGGAAAGAAAAAACTTAGATAAAAAATTAAATTATTGAAAGCCCTGATAATTTTCAGGGCTTTTTTTTTCACTATAATTTCAATGAAATTCGACAAATACAATCTGAATCCTATCATTAAAACTAATTTGGATAAACTTGGTTTTAATCGACCTACAGATATTCAATACAGAGCTATAACTCCAATTATGAAAGGAGAAGATGTTTTAGCAATTGCCCAAACAGGAACAGGTAAAACAGCAGCTTTTGCAATTCCAATTACAGACTATTTGAGTAAAAACAAAAAGAAAAACAGACAAATTAGATGTTTAGTATTGGTTCCAACTAGAGAATTAGCCATTCAAATTAGTGATGTATTTCATCAAATTAGCTTTAATACTGGCATCAAGATTATGAGTCTTTTTGGTGGAGTAGAACAAGATAAACAAATTAAACAACTCAAAGAAGGTGTAGATATCCTCATTACAACACCAGGTAGGATGTTCGATTTAATTAGTCAAGGCTATATAAAACTAGAAAATTTAGAAACTTTGGTGTTGGATGAAGCCGACCACATGCTTGACTTAGGTTTTTTAAAAGACATCAAAGATTTGATGCGACATATACCCTTTAGAAGACAAACTTTATTTTTTTCGGCAACCATAACAGATAAAATAAGAAAATTAGCATACTCTATTGTTAGAAACCCCATCAGAATTCAAATATCACCAGAAAATCCCGTTAATAAAAATATTGAACATGCTGTGGCGATGATTGAAATGGATGATAAACGTTTTTTTCTAGAGCGCATGATACTGGAAAATCCTGACAGTAAAATTCTAATTTTTGTAAGAACCAAAGTGAGGGCTGAAAGGGTTTGTAAAGCTATGGAAAGAGCAAATATCGTTACCAAAACCATTCATGGCGACAAAGACCAAAAAGAAAGATTTAAAGTATTAGAAGATTTTAGAAACAATAAAACCAAAATTTTAATTGCAACAGATGTAAGTGCCAGAGGTATTGACATTGCTGATGTAGATTATGTTGTGAACTATGATTTGCCAGACAAAGCAGAAAGTTATGTTCACAGAGTTGGCAGAACAGGCAGAGCCGACAAAAAAGGAAATGCAGTATCATTTTGCAGTAAAGAAGAAAAAACGCTTCTTAAAGATATTGAAGAATTTATAGGTGCAAAAATAGACCTTATCAAAATCGACAAGGACACATATCAAGAAACCATAGATTTTAAGGGCAGTCAAGATAAAGCTTATGATTGGCAATCTTTGATAGATGAATAAATCATTTTTGGGTTTATCGTTTGCTAATTCATTGCTTATTTAATTTTAAAAGCCTATTTTTGCAACTTTGATAGAAAACATTGTATTTTGGCAGTAATTAAGTTGTTTTTTGGTTTAAAAACTAAAAAAAATCAAAAAGTCAGATTGTATTACAACTATGATTTTTATTCAAAGCTTCATGTATGAAAAAGTATTTAAATCTATTTGATCTCAGCCAAAAAGTAAATTATAAGACTGAAGTATTATCTGGTTTAACTGTAGCTTTAGCATTAGTACCTGAGGCTGTAGCGTTTGCTTTTATTGCAGGTTTATCACCTTTAACGGGATTGTATGCTGCATTTATGATGGGTTTAGTAACTTCTGTTTTTGGTGGACGCCCAGGCATGATTTCAGGAGCAACGGGTGCTGTTGCAGTTGTCATTGTAGTTTTAGCTAAGTCTCATGGGGTTGAATATATTTTTGCAACTGTTATTTTAGCTGGACTTATTCAAATGGCTGCAGGTTTTTTAAAACTTGGTAAACTCATTAGATTAGTGCCTCATCCTGTGATTTTTGGATTTGTAAATGGTTTAGCTATTATTATTTTCATGTCACAATTGGAGCAATTCAAAGATTTAAATGGTAATTGGCTTTCAGGTTCGCCACTTTTTATTTTACTTGGACTAGTATTACTCACCATGCTTATTATTTTTGGATTACCCAAAATCACAAAAGCAATACCTGCATCTTTGGCTGCTATATTAATTGTGTTTGGGATTGTTGCCTTTTTTGGAATCAACACCAAAACAGTTGGAGACATTGCCTCTATCAAGGGTGGCTTCCCTCCTTTCCACATTCCTAGTGTTCCTTTTAATTTAGAGACACTTGTTTTAATATTTCCTTATGCTGCAATTGTTGCTGGTGTTGGTTTAATCGAAAGTTTATTAACCCTTAATATTGTTGATGAAATTACAGAAACAAGAGGTAGAGGCAATAAAGAAGCGGTTGCGCAAGGTGCTGCTAACATTTTATCAGGATTATTTTCGGGAATGGGCGGTTGTGCCATGATTGGTCAAAGTTTAATAAATGTTTCAAATGGTGCAAGAGCTCGCTTATCTGGCATTGTTGCGGCAGTTATGTTATTGGTATTCGTGATGTTTGGTTCAGGTTTGATAGAAAAAGTTCCTATGGCGGCATTAACTGGTTTAATGATTATGGTAGCCATTGGCACTTTCGAATGGGCAAGTTTAAAGACTTTTAAAAGAATGCCTAAATCAGATATTTTTGTGATGGTGATGGTGACTTTGGTAACGGTTTTTCTTCACAATTTGGCTTTAGCAGTTATCATTGGTGTTATCATTGCGGCTTTAGTTTTTGCTTGGGACAATGCCAAACGCATCAGAGCAAGAAAATCAGTAGATGAAAATGGTGTAAAACACTATGAAATATATGGCCCCTTATTTTTTGGTTCAGTCACTGCATTCAACGAAAAATTTGATGTTTTGAGCGACCCAAATGAAGTGATAATTGATTTTGCCGAAAGTAGAATAGTGGATATGTCTGCTATTGAAGCCGTCAATAAAATCACAGAACGCTATCACAAACTTGGAAAAAAAATTCACTTGAAGCATTTGAGTGCAGATTGCAAAAAACTATTGAAAAATGCTGAAGAGATAATTGAAGTGAATGTGATAGAAGACCCAACCTATAAAGTACTCATAGACAACATATAAAATATTAACTCAAAAAAAATACTCATAAATGGAAAATAAAAGAATCACAATTGCAAAAGGCGATGGCATTGGACCAGAAATCATGGATGCTACCATTGAAATCATTAAAGCATCAGGTGCAAAAATAGAAATTGATGAAATTGAAATTGGGGAAAAAGTATATTTATCTGGCAATACATCAGGCATAGCTGATTCTGCTTGGGATACACTCAAAAAAAACAAGGTGTTTTTAAAAGCACCAATTACAACTCCCCAAGGTGGTGGATATAAAAGCTTGAATGTTACTGCAAGAAAAGCACTTGGTTTGTATGCCAATGTTAGACCATGTGTTACATACACACCTTTTGTAGATAGCAAACACCAAATGGATTTGGTTATCATCAGAGAAAACGAAGAAGATTTATATGCAGGCATTGAGCATCAACAAACCGATGAAGTTATACAATGTTTAAAATTAATCAGCAGACCAGGTTGTGAGAAAATTGTTAGATATGCCTTTGAATACGCCAAACAAAATGGTAGAAAAAAAGTAACCTGCATGTCTAAAGACAATATTATGAAACAAACAGACGGCATGTTTCACACCATATTTAATGAAGTTGGATTAGAATATCCTGAAATTGAAAAAGACCATTGGATCATAGATATTGGTTCAGCAAGAATTGCTGATACACCCGAAATTTTTGATGTCATAGTTACTTTAAATTTATACGGAGATATTATCTCAGACATTGCCGCTCAAATAGCAGGAAGTGTTGGTTTGGCTGGTTCTTCTAACATAGGCGATGGTTTTGCTATGTTCGAAGCCATTCATGGTTCTGCACCAACCATTGCAGGACAAGGCATTGCCAATCCATCTGGCTTAATTCAAGGTGCTGTTTTAATGTTACAACACATTGGTGAAACAGAATCTGCTGAATTAATTCAGAATGCGTGGTTAAAAACATTAGAGGATGGCATTCATACAGCTGATATTTATACTTCTAATATCAGTGTTAAAAAAGTGGGAACACAAGAATTTGCTCAAGCTGTCATAGAAAGACTAGGACAATTACCTCAAAAATTAAAAGCTGTTAAATATAAAAAAACTGCTGGCATTCAAATAAAACCCTACCAAAAACGCGTAGAAGCAAAAAAAGAATTAATCGGTGTTGATATTTTTGTTTGTTGGAATGGCACAAACGCCAATGAAATTGGAGAAAAAGTAAATAAAATAGCTCATAACAACATCGCTTTAAGTATGATTTCTAACAGAGGCATTAAAGTGTGGCCAAATGGTTTTGAAGAAACATTTTGTACCGATCATTGGAGATGCAGATATAAGCACACAAATGGTTCTACCATTTCTCAAAATGACATTATCACATTATTGACCTTGTTTAACCAACATCAAATCGAAGTTATCAAAACAGAAAATTTATATACTTTTGATGGCAAAATCGGATTTTCATTAGGACAAGGGCAGTAAATATAAAATGTAAGATGTTTTAGTAAAAAGTTAAATACTTAAAAAACAAAGCATTTAATTAATAACCCATTTGGTGTTTAAGCCAATATTGAACAAATATTCGTTAAATAATGATTTTTTATAAAGATTGATGAAATTTGCGTTTAAAGTAGGTTCAATCCTCAGGGCAAACCAATTAAGCCTAGATAATAACCCAACCCTGCATATTCATTATCTCTAAACCCATCAAAAGAGTTATTAAATAAAGTTCTATTTTTGATTTCAGGTGAAAGCAATATGCCCCATTTGATGTCGTTTTCTTGAGCTTTTAATGTCCCAAAGCTAAGTAATATTAAAAAAAACAATTTTTCATAAACTATTTAACATACAAACTTAATTAATTTTCATATCATTAATTTTCACTTGATTAATTATCTCAAAAACAAATCTTTTATAAATAATTAGATTTGTCTTAATTTCGACCCTTCAATGAAATATGGTTTTGGCTTAATAATGGTGTTGATGGCTACTCAAACTTTTGCTCAAAGCGAAGACAGAGGCAAGCTTTCTGGAAATTTTATGAGTAATGTGCAGGCTTATGACAGAGATGAAAAGATTGGGGCTTCTACAGAGGTTTATAACAAATACAAATCGAGCGCAGATGCGTGGATGTTTTTGAATTATGAATTGAAGGGCTACAGTTTTTCATTAAGGTATGATTTGTTTAATAATTCTCCGCTTTTGAATCCAATTAGTGTTTATAACAAACAGGGCGTAGGTTTTTGGCAGGCGTCTAAGGATATTGGCAATTTAAATATTACTGTTGGTCATTTTTATGATCAGTTTGCCTCGGGAATGATTTTTAGGGCTTATGAGGATAGATTGATTGGGATAGATTATGCTATTCAAGGATTAAGAGTGAAATACAAATATAAAAACCTAAATCTGAAAGGTTTTGTTGGGCAACAGAAGGGGAATATTTTTACTGGCGATCGTTTTGGTGTTTCGCCTGAAGCTATTAAAGGATTTAATGCCGAACATTTTTCGAGAATTGGGGATTTGACTTTTACATTTGGCGCTTCAACTGTAAACCGTGCGCTTGACCAAGGCACAATGAACACTGTTGCTTCTCAAATTAATGCTCAACCTTTAGAAACCCGTTTTATCCCTAAATATAATACATATGCTTTCAATGGTTATGCAGATATTTCATACAAAGATTTTAAGTTTTATTCTGAATATCTTTTCAAAACCAAAGAAGCTATTTTTAATCAAGATGCCAGTTCGTTAATTAACAGAGATGGTAACATTATTTTTAATACATTGAGTTATTCAAAGGCTAATTTGGGTAAAAAGAAACGTTTATCTTTTGGAGCAAATTTGCAATACAAACGCATCGAGGATTTTAGTTTCAGAACCTCTCCTTTCGAAACGTTGAACAATGGCTTGATTGCTTATCTGCCTTCCATCACCCGTCAAAATACTTATAGATTATTGGCGCGATACAATGCTGTGACACAATTTTTGGGGGAGGAAGCTTTTCAAGGAGAATTAACAGTTACACCAAAAAGGGGAACCACTTTTACCTTTAATGTATCGCGTGTCAACAGTCTGAAAGCCAATGGTGACAGAAATGGCAACGTGAAACATTTATTCAGTGAACACTATGCTGAGGTGCAACACAAAATCAACAAAAATTCTAAAATTAAATTAGGGGTTCAAAATATTTATTACGACCAACAACGATATGAGCAAAAAGATACGACTTACCCTGATGTAAAAACCATCACCCCTTTTGTTGAATACACATACAAAATCACTAAGAAAACATCGCTGCGTTTTGAAGCTCAATATTTGCATTCAGATCAAGATTTAGGCAGTTTTGCCAATGCCATTCTTGAAATCAACCATGCACCACATTGGAGTTTCAGTGTTGGCGACATGGTGAATACTGTACCGCATCGCTCGCCTTCTAGTACCATTCCTTCGGAAATTATACACTATTACAGTGGTTTTGTGGGTTATACGGATGGACCAACGGTTGTAACATTGGCATATATCAAACAAGTGGAAGGCGTGAATTGCACTGGTGGTATTTGCAGAGTAGAACCAGCTTTCAGTGGCGTTAGATTAACATTAAGCACCAGTTTTTAAGCACCTATGACCAAACCAAAAAATGCCTATTGGATTGTTGTTATTGCTGCCTTAGGCTATTTTGTTGACATCTACGATTTAATACTTTTTAATGTTGTAAAGGAAACGAGTTTGGCTGCCATTGGCATCACAGGCGAACTATACAAAACTTATGAAATAACACTTTTTAATTGGCAGATGTTTGGCATGCTCATTGGTGGATTGCTTTGGGGTATTTTAGGCGATAAAAAAGGACGTGTTTCTGTTTTATTTGGCTCTATCATCATGTATTCCCTTGCTAATATTGCCAATGGCATGGTGAGTAATATCAATCAGTATGTGGTTTGTAGATTTATAGCAGGCATTGGTTTAGCAGGAGAATTAGGCGCAGGAATAACGCTTGTTAGCGAAACAATGCACAAAGACAAACGCGGCATTGGCACTATGATAATTGTTTCATTTGGCGCTTTGGGAGCTGTTTTTGCAGCCATTGTTGGCAAATATTTAACTTGGAACAGTGCTTATTTTCTTGGTGGTGGCTTGGGTTTGGCACTTTTAGCGTTAAGAGCTGGCGCATTTGAATCTGGTATGTATAGCCAAATCAAAACCGACAAATCTATTTCGAAAGGTAATTTCTTCATGCTTTTTCAAACCAAAGCTCGTGCTTTTCTCTATCTCAAATCCATTGCCATAGGCGTTCCTATTTGGTTTATGATTGGCGTTTTAATTAATTTGTCGCCAAGATTCATTACTGTTGAAGGTATTGACACCAAAACGATGCTAGGCGCAGCAGTGATGTTCACCTACATTGGCTTAAGTGTTGGTGATGTATTTAGCGGATTATTAAGTCAGCTACTTAAAAGTAGAAAAAAAGTAATTTACATTTATCTATTTCTGTCACTTGGATTAATCATCTATTACTTAAACACCCCAACCCAAAATTTCACTCAATTTAGAATCAGTTGCTTGCTTCTTGGCATTGGAACTGGCTATTGGGCACTCTTTGTTCAAGTGGCTTCCGAAAACTTTGGCACTAACATCCGAAGCACCGTTACAAACACTGTTCCTAACTTTGTGCGCTTCAGCGTAGTTCCCATTTCACTGTCTTTCAAATACCTAAGTCAACACATGACCGTACAAAGTGCAGCATTCATTGTTGGGGGCATTTGTTTAGCAATAGCTTTAATTTCCTTATATTTAATGAAAGAAACTTTTAGCAAAGATTTGAATTATCATGAGGAGGATGTGGTTGATTAGTTTGCCGCATGTGAACTGCGGGAGGTTAATTGTTAATGGTAGTTTAGGTTTTCCGTTCTAATATTTTGCGTTCCTCGTTCTGCGTTCTTAATTCTAGCTTATTCTAAAATCTAAAATCTAAAATTCCTCGTTCTGCATTCTAAATTCTAACTTATTCTGAAATCTGAATTCTAAAATCTACAATCTGAAATTCCTCATTCTGCGTTCTTAATTCTAACTTATTCTAAACTCTGACTTCTAACTTCAAATTTCTAACTTCCATTAATGGAATCTTCCTTTAATTCGGTTAATTTTGCATGGATGATTCTAAAAAATTAATCACTCATTATTTTATGCAAGACCTTCAAAAAACTAAACTCGGACTCGTGATGGCAACCGACCCACGATGGGTGAATATTGCCGAAATGAATATCGGATATATCCTTAGTGACCATGCATGGTGTGAACAAAAAGCTGCTACAACTGGCATTTCTCTCATTGTTAAATATGCACATTATCCGCAAATCATCGAAGAAGTTACACCCATCGTTGCTGAAGAGTGGGGGCATTTTAGACGTGTATTAAAAGAACTCAAAAAAAGAGATTTACCATTTGAAATGCCTCGAAAAGACGACTACGTCAATAAATTATTTGGCATAGAAAAAAGAGGATTAAAACCTGATGAAGTAGCAGTAGAAAAGCTCTTAATTAGCGCCATGATAGAAGCACGAAGTTGCGAACGTTTCAGGTTATTAAGTTTGCATATTCAAGATGAAGAACTCAAAGTATTTTACAGAGAATTTATGGAAAGTGAAGCAGGTCATTACCACACTTTTTTAAACTTAGCCAAAAGTATTTTACCTGCTGATTATGTCATGAACCGATGGAACGAATTTTTGATTGCCGAGGCGGACATTATGAAATCTATGGAATTGAGAGGCGATAGGATTCATTAAGAAATTTGGTTATATTAAAATTATTTCATAAATTGCCATGATAACAACAATAAAACATGCAAAAACTCATCTATTTAATTATAATTACTCACTTATTCGCATGTAAAAACGAATTAAAAATCAAAAAAGACACTTATATCAATTTCATTGAAAGTGCGGCTCAAGCCAGAACCATAGAAGCTAAATACAGGTTTACTGAAGATAATCTTGGTGCTAAGTTTACTTATGATGCAGAATGTATTGGATTGAAAGAAAACAAAAGTATAAATTATTATATCAAACAAGTTTTTGATGATTCGATTGTGAGTGAAAATTACACTGTGACAGTTAAGGGTGAACAAACTACTCTAACTTCTTATCCAAAGTATTACCCTGTTGATGATTTAAATGATCAAGACTTGATAAATATGGATTTTATAGATTATAAATTACTGAGATATTTATTTGAAGATAAAGAATTGATTAAACGTCAAAAAAATGAAAACATCATTTATAAACCCAATCAATTGATTGTTAATGATTCTGCTTTTACAAGAACTTTTACATTTAATTCAAAGAATGAATTGGTTCAGATAATAAACACCAATTTAAAGTCCGATAAAACTCACACCATCGATATTTTATCCCTGAATATAGAACAAAAATATAATTTAGAAATGGAAAGATGGATGATGGAAAAGGATGAAGTAAAAGCAGTACTTAAAGCTAACTTATAAATCAGATAATTTAAAAATTCTATCAGGTATAAATTGTCCTTTTTCATTTTTGGTAACGGTGCAACATTCGTTAATTGGGTCGTGCTCGAAAAACAAAATGGTTTGATTGGAGAAAGCTTGGTTTAAAAAAGCTAACTTATCTTGCATACTCTCCAAAGGTTTGATATCATAAGCCATCACATAATTCACAGGCAAATGCCCCATAGACGGGATTAAATCAGCACAAAACACAATGGTTTGACCTTTGTAATTAATATGTGGCAACATCATAGCTTCGGTATGACCATATACTTTTGGCAAGGTCATAAAATCAGCCACTTCATTGCCATTTTCAACAAAAAACAATTGCCCACTTTCTTGAATAGGCATAATATTTTCAGTTAAAAAACTCGCCTTTTCTCTTGGATTACTGTCCAAAGCATGTTGCCAATGTTCTTTGTTACTCCAATATTTTGCATTTTTAAAAGCCGTTTGATATTTGGTTCTATCGCTGTTCCAAACTACACTTCCACCACAATGGTCGAAATGCAAATGAGAAAGAACCACATCTGTAATATCATCTCTGTGAAAACCTAGTTTAGCCAAAGATAAATCCAAAGTGGCATCACCATTTAAATAATAAAATCCAAAGAATTTATCAGATTGTTTATTACCAATACCATTGTCGATTAAAATTAAACGATTGCCGTCTTCTATCAACAAACAACGCATGGCCCAATTACACATATTGTTTTCATCAGCAGGATTCAATTTTTGCCAAATAGTTTTGGGTACCACACCAAACATGGCACCACCATCTAATTTAAAAAAACCCGTGTCTATTGTATATAAATGCATGGCACGAATTTAGGAATTAGCAAACAATTAAGAAAAAAGTCTTTTAATTAAACTTTCTTTTTCAAGCAATAACTTTAGTTTAACAAATTCCGAGTTATTACTTAATTGATGATGTTTCATATACAAATCCAATTGCCAAGCAAAGGCTTTTTTGGCATTCTTGAACATTTTTTTAAATTTATGCTTTTTAACAAAATCCAATAATTTAATCAAATCAACCTGATCTAAATGCTGAAGTTTGCAAAAATCATGATAAATTTGGTATAAAGTAATAGGAATAACAATGCCAGCTTCGTGCAATATCTGATTTCTAATTTCAATAGCACTTTGTTCTTGCGTATCATTAGAAGGCTTGTTTGGAGGCACATGATATGATATAACTTGAGTTTGTAAATTATGAAAACGCAAACCGGATTTGATGCATTGATACCAAAAGTCATAATCTTGAGCACGAACGTAGTTAGAATTATATTTAAATTTAACACCAAAATGACCGATTCTATTTCTAATAATTATAGCAGGGTGAACCATTGGACAATTGATTAATAAAAAAGAGGCAATCATATCATGTTTTTCATGCAATGGCCAAGTATTTTCTGTTTCATTAACAAAAAACATTCCTGAACTGATGTCAACTTTAGGGTTATTTTCCATAAAATCTAGTTGCAATTTGAGACGATTAGGCAAAGAACTATCGTCAGAATCATTGTAGGCAATGTATTTGGTCTTAATTTGAGGGAAAGCCCAATTCATTACATCCGACCTAACATGCATTCCCTCTGGCAATAACAATACCTGATGCGGAATTCCTATAGGCTCTTGAGGCATTTTATGAGATAGAATCACCCAATCGAAGTCCTTGTAAGTTTGTCTTTCAAGCCCAGATATACAACGATCAAATTGGGTTTCATTCTCATGTAAGTATGTAAGAACCGTAATTTTATTCATTTAAATAGATGATTTTTAATGTATCAAAGATAATGAATAAAAGTAATTGAAAATTAACTATAAAATCTTTGATTATTAAACCATTATAAAAATCAAAAACTTGAAACATTAATTTAATTATTCATTTTTAACCCAAATTTAACCTAAATATACACATCCAACAACATAGGTATTTTAATTTGCACCATTATATTTTAAAATGATTCGTTTAATTCTTTTCTTTGTACTATTTGCCGCCTTACATCTTTTGTTTTGGTCTTGCAATCCTACTAAAACCAAGCAAGAATCAGAAGGAAAAGCTTTAGCCGCCCAATATTGTCAAGGCTGTCATTTATTGCCCGAACCCAATCATTTAGACAAAAACACTTGGCAAAATCATGTTTTACCCAAAATGGGACATTTTTTGGGGTTTTACAAAACACCCGAAGAGCGTTTGAGTTTATTTGAAAACAATCCCGCAGACGAACATCTGAAAATCAAAAACATTTACCCCGAAAAGCCCTTGTTTTCTGAAAAAGACTGGCTTGCCATACTAGATTATTACATTAAAAATGCACCCGAAAAACTCAGTGTAGAAACTTTTAAAATAGAAAAAAACAATCCTTTTTTCAAAACCATTATTCCTCCCAATAAATATTCGCCACCCTCTACTACCCTATTTCAATTTAACCCAAATGGCGGACTCTATTTTGGCGATGCCCACACCCAACAGTTCATCGAACTGAACGCTGATTTTAGTATCAAAAGAAATATCGAAGTAGAAGAAGGTGCAGTGTGTATCAACGAAATGCCTGGGCAATTATTTGTCACTTTTATGGGCAGTTTTTCTCCCACAGATAATCCCAAAGGCATTGTAACATCCTTTCCAAAACAAGGCATCGAAGGCTCAAAAATCATCATCGACAATTTAAGAAGACCAGTGGATACTAAGGTTGAAGACCTCAATCAAGATGGTTTGCCCGATTTTGTGATTGCTGAATTTGGAAAGTTTACGGGTTGTTTGGCATGGCACAAAAACTTAGGCAACGGAAAATTCGAAAAAAACATTTTATGGGACAAACCTGGCTGTACCAAAGTACAAATCATAGACATGAACCAAGATGGTTTGAAAGACATCATCGCCCTTTTTGCTCAAGCAGACGAAGGGATAGACATTTATTACAACCTAGGAAAAGGCAATTTCAAAAGAGAACGTGTGCTCAGTTTTCCACCCTCCTATGGGTCTAGTTCCATGAGAATTCAGGATTTTAATAATGATGGTTTTCCTGATATTGTTTACACCGCAGGCGACAATGCCGATTTTTTACCTATCCTAAAGCCTTATCACGGTATTTATTTGTTTGAAAACAATGGACAAAACCAATTTAAACAAACCCTGTTTTTGCCTTTAAATGGAGCTTATTCCGCCTTCATTCACGATTTTGACCAAGACGGCAAACAAGACATAGCCGCCATTTCTTTTTTCCCTGACTTCAAAAACCAAATAGAACAAGGTTTTGTCTTTTTTCACAACCAAGGCATTGGACTCACAAACACTAAAAACTTCAAAGCATACAGTTTCCCGGAAGTCAACAAAGGCAGATGGATATTAATGGATGCAGCAGATTTTGATCAAGATGGCGATTTAGACATTGGTCTAGGCTCTTTGATAATGGAAGTTGTTCCCAAAATGGGCATAGAAGAACAGTGGATCAAAGATGGTATTCCATTCTTGATTTTGAGGAATGGGGCGAGGTGATTTTATTCAACACATCGAATACTTTTTGGTTTTTTAAGGTTTTTGTATGATATATTGAATAAAAATACTATTTTTGCGCATTCTATTTGATATATTGAATAAAAACATGAAATTTTCTTCTCAAATTCACCATAGAAATAGGTACATCAACAAAGTGGAACCCTTTATTGGCAAAAGCTTAATAAAAGTGTTTACTGGACAAAGACGAGTTGGTAAAAGTTATTTGTTGTTTCAAATCATTGAAATCATTCGCGCGAAGGACAGTGAAGCAACTATTTGTTATATCAATAAAGAAGATTTGAATTTTGACTTTATAAAAACAGGCAAAAACTTACATGATTATGTCATGACTAAAAAGCAAGGAAAAACCTATGTGTTTATTGATGAAATTCAAGATATTGATGGATTTGAAATAGGTTTGAGGTCTTTGTTATTAGATGAAGAGTTGGATTTGTATTGTACGGGTAGCAATGCAAATTTATTGTCTGGAGATATAGCTGGATATTTAAGTGGCAGATACATCGAAACCGTAGTTTATAGTTTGTCTTATGATGAGTTTTTAGATTTTCATCATTTGAAAGAACATTCAAATGCTTTAGAAAAATACATGAAATATGGCGGATTACCTTATTTAAAACATTTGCCATTGCAAGACGAAATTGTGTTTGAATATCTAAAAAACATATACTCATCAATCGTATATAAAGACATCATTAATCGCTATGCCATCAGAAATGTGCGTTTTTTAGAACAAATGATACAGTTTTTAGCAAGCAATACTGGAAGTCTTTTTTCTGCCAATAAAATCAGTGATTATTTAAAATCTCAAAAAGTAAACATGGGTGTAAGTCAGGTTTTAACTTATATCCATCATTTAAGCAATGCATTTTTGGTTCACAAGGTTAGCCGTTATGATGTGATAGGCAAGCGCCTTTTTGAAACGGGCGAAAAATACTATTTTGAAAATATTGGCATTAGAAATGGCATTTGGGGTTACAGACTTGAGGACAGAGGGAAGATAATAGAAAATATCGTTTATAATCATTTGTTGATTTGGGGATACAAAGTGCATGTAGGGGTAATGGGCAATGAAGAGATTGACTTTGTATGTGAAAAAGACGGAGAAAAAATCTACATCCAAGTAGCATTAACCATACAAAACGATAGTACGATGTTAAGAGAATTTGGAAATCTTCAAAAAATAAAAGACCATTTTCCCAAATGGGTAATAAGTTTAGATGAAATGGAAACCAATAGTTTTGAAGGCATCAAACACGTTCATTTAAGGAAGTTTTTAATTACTGGTTTCAATTAGAATTGTCTGTTATTGATTTTGTACAACAGGGCGAGGAAATTATTTAATAATTAATCTCACAGTATTGACTTCAATTTCATTTTCCCTACAAAAGATAGCCTTCACATTTTCAAACAAAATAATATCTCCTTTTTTAGAATTGCGAATTAAAAAATTCAATGCTTTCCAAGAAATAGACCTTGACATACCAATATTTTCCATTATGGTGTCATTTGTTTCATTGACAAAATAATCATCGTCATAAAACAATCCTTTTCTGTCATAATGCTCCTTTTGATACAACAAAGAATCATTCCTCAAAACCTTAAAATTGAAAGCACAAATTTTAGCATAAGGGCATACCGAATTACATAGTTCACTAACTCCACATTTTAATTGCAAAGTCATTTTAGTATCAATGCGTTCTTGACTTATGCTGTCATTTTCAGCCCAAAAAGAAGAAGCTAGAGGTGGATGAATGAGATACTCAACATTATAATTAGCGCTGTCTAACCAATTAACTTTTTTCTTATTCCTCATTATTCCAACTCTGATTTTTACAGATTTTATATCACAATCGATTAGGTTATATTTAAAAGAATTTGACAAAAAAACAAGCGTATCAGAATTAGCTAATACTATTAAATTTTTAGGGTTAGTTTTGGTAGAAATTATTATAGAATTCTCTACCCAAAAGTATAATTTATTATTGTTATTTACTTTTATAATACTTTGAGAAAATAACAAAGTTGAAAATTGAAAAAAGCAGAGTATTAAAACTATAGTTTTCATTGACACAAATTTAAAACAGAGATGCTGTAAAGTCAACCCTAAAACAATTTAATGTTTTTTTCTTTTTTAGAAATAAAAAAGAGGATATCATATATCCAGCTTTATTTGGCGATATTTTTATATTGGTCTTGTTCTAAAACCAGAAAACCCTCTTTATAGGAAGGTTTTACCTGGACTAAACAACAATATTTAACTAAAAACTAGAATTTCAAAAATAGATTTATTTTTTTAAATTAAATAAAACAAGATGAATTTTTCAACATAAAAAAGTAGCCTTTCATAATAAAAAAGTCATGTTTTATCCATTCAATAAAATTGCAACGTGTTTCAATAGTATATTCTTGAGAGATATGTCTAAATTAAATTTCTCTATCATTAAACTTTAAAATTATATCCAATCCTTCAAAGTTTATCTTACAATTTTGCCAAAACTCAAAAACCCTCAAGAAATTGAGTATCAAATAACGTTATACAACAAAAGCAATTTAAACATTCTAAACGCTTCATTGCAATTAAAAATATCAGATAAATCAAGCCAAGAACCACATCATTCAGAATATTTTACTGTCATATATTCCTCAGAAGAACAACTACCATTTCTTGGTATTTTGCCATGGATAGAGAATAATGATAACCCATCATCTAAATTTATAAGCATACCTGAACAAAGCTATAAAACACAAAAACTATTAATCTATAATGCTCAAAAAAAATTATTAACTATGAAATCTCATACATTATACAATCAATTCAAAAACAACACAACTCAACATATTTATTTGATATCTACACAAGATTTCTTTTTTACCATTTATTTAACTGCGGATAATATTACTAATAAAACATTTAGTTATCATTGGAATCCAATGCATCAAAGTTTATCTCTTATTTAATAAGTTATCAATGATTATTTTTTCAATACGAATAATATGAATAAAAAAATTTTAATTAGGATATTTAAACAAAGATAAAAACATACATATAAGTTAAGTTAAATACAACAAAAGATAAACCTGAGATTAACTTATTGTTACAAATGCGCTATTTTTTAATTATTCTACCCTAATAAAAAAACACAAACTTATTTTCATAATAAAAAAGTATAGATTCACAATAAAAAAGTATAGTTTCATTAGTTTCTATAAATACAGGCATTCATCTATATATAAATTTGCGCTCTATTAAATACATTTATTCACACTCCACTCACATAAATCAAACATACCATTAAAATATAATATTACATTAATATGAATTTACAAGAATTACCCTTTAATTATCACTTTGAATCCCCCAAAAAAATAAACAGATTCCTCTTATTAGGTTTATTGTTTATCATTTATGGTTCATCCAATGCTCAAACCAATATCAATGGTTCATTTTCTGTAATTGGAGAAATGGGCGTATTTGGTAATTTACAGTTAAGTGCAGATGCGCAAGTCTATTTCCAAAATGGCTCCACATTGCACATGTTAGGTTCTACTACTACTATAAGCCCTGATGCTGAAATATTTGCCAATACAGCATCCACTCAAGCAGGCACAGGTCGAATTCTTTTTGTAGGTTCTGCTGCTCAAACACTCGATGGAGGCAATAGCTCTACTATAGGCGGTGCTCAACCTTCATTGATTAATATAGCCATCAATAATCCTGATAATTTGACATTAACTAACAATAATACAAGAATTACATCAGGCTTGGATTTTATTGACGGACATGTGATATTAGGAAGTAATAATTTGGAGCTGTCCTCTTCCGCCACCGCTACCAATGCCAATGGAACCAGACACGTGGTAACCAACGGAACGGGTTTTATGGCAAAAGAAGATTTTTCTACTTACTTTAATTTTCCAGTAGGTAGAGCAACATCTGACTTTACTCCAGCAACAATTACCCCAAGTGCCTCAGATAACTTCTTTGTTCAAGTTAAAAACTATAGCGAATCTGCTTCCGATGAGGTTACAACAGCAGACGGTATAGACCGTACTTGGAACATCTTTTCAACTATTGGCTCTGGAGCATCATTAGCCTTGCAACACAACACCGCTACCAATGGTGCAGATTATACTGCAAATGGTGGCGATGCCTTAGCTTTTGTGACACAGTACGAAGGTATTCAATGGGTAACAAGCACACAACAAAACCAAGGCGTATGGCAAATTGGAACGGGCGCAATAGGCACTAACACTGCAGGAAGTGTGGCTAGCTCTGTAATACATACAAGAACTTATTCTAACACTGCTACATCTGGAACTGCGGATGCTGCATTTTTCAGTAAATCTACATTGGAATTAACCCCTTTGCCAATTTCTCTTTTATACTTTAAGGCTAGCAAATTTGAAGACACTAAATCCTTGCTTTCTTGGGCTACAACTTCTGAAATAAACAGTTCCCATTTTGAAGTGGAAACTAGTACCAATGGAGAATCTTGGACTAAAATTGGAGAAGTAAAAGCTAAAGGCAACTCCTATCAGTTAACTAACTATCAATTAGTGCATCCCAATCCAACTTTGGGGGTAAACTATTACAGATTAAACTTAGTAGATTTAGATGGTAGCGCAGAATATTCTCCTGTAAAAACATTGAAATTTGAAAGCTTTAATTCCTCTTTGTCGAATGTTGAAATTTTCCCGAACCCTTCTCTTGGATTAATAAACATAAGGACTGAAAACTCATATTTTAGTTTCGTTTTAGTAAACATAGATGGCAAAGTTTTAAATGAGTTTAATAACCAAACTGATTATAACGAATTATCTGTTGATTTAAGCCAATACGCCAATGGAGTTTATTATATAAAAGCCAATTCGCAAAATGGTGATATTAAAGTATTTAAAATAGTATTGAATAAGTAGTTAGTTGATGGTTAAGAGTTAAGAGTTAATGGTTAAGAGTTAATGGTTAAGAGTTTAGAGGGTGTTTTATAAATGAACCAAAAGCTAACCCATAGCGAAGTAGAAAGCAAAATAATGCTGTTTCGAGATACAAAAGTAATCTTGGACAGCGATGTAGCTGCAATGTATGGCGTAGAAACCAAAAGAATCAATGAAGCAGTTAAAAACAACCCTGATAAATTTCCACCAGGTTATTTGTTGTTTCTCAATTCAGAGGAATGGAATTATTTGAAGTCGAAAATTTCGTCTTCATTATCACCTGGAGGAAAAGTGAAACTGCCAACAGCTTTTACAGAAAAAGGACTTTACATGCTAGCTACAATTCTGAAAAGTGCCAAAGCCACCCAAACCACTCTTTCCATTATAGAAGCATTTGCAACTTTTAAAGAACTAACAAGAAACCTAGAAACAATAAATACAACCGAAGACCCAGAAAAACAAAAAGAAATAATGAATCAAACAAGTGTATTAATGTCAGATTGGATAGGCGATGAACTTAATGTAACCAATACCGAAACAAGCATTGAACTGAATTTTGCAGTCGTTAAATTAAAACATACAATAAAAAGAAAATGAAGATAAAAACCCCTCAGTGTCCGTGCTTGTCCGCCTTAGGAGGATGTCTTTGTGGTGATAAAATCGCACCACGGAGCCACGGAGAACACGGAGAAAAACTTAGTGTCCGTGCTTGTCCGCCTCAGGAGGATGTCTTTGTGGTGAGTTTAACCATCCACCAACTACTTTGGGGACAGGCGGAGCCACGAAGAACACGGAGAAAAACTTAGTGCCCGTGCTTGTCCGCCTTAGGAGGATGACTATGTGGTGAAAAAAATATATAAAAAAACAGTAATATAAAAATAATATGAACAAAACAAACAAGTATCTAATCCTAGTTTTAATTCTAGGATTATTTTCGCAAAGGGCCAATGCCCAAATTAAAGTGGGCGACAACCCCACTACCATCAATGCCAACTCGGTATTAGAATTAGAAAGTACCAACAAAGGACTTTTACTACCTCGCGTAGCGCTTACAGGCACTTCTAGTGCTTCACCTCTTTCTGCACACGTTGCAGGTATGACGGTTTACAACACGGCTACAGCTGGCAATGTTACCCCTGGCTATTATTTTAACGATGGAAATGCTTGGATAAGAATTGGAAATGCAGCAGACGCAAGCAAATGGACCAACGACCCTTCCAACACCCGTGTAGCCCTTACCAACCTATCAGACGGCACAACTGCCAGAACAGCTGGGACTGAGTTTGTGGTTACAGATGCGGGGAGAGTAGGTATCGGAACTACAACGCCTACCGATAAATTAGAGGTAAATGGTAGTATTAAGTTAACAGATTTACCCTTTAACTTATATTTTGGAAGTTCAGAAAGATCTATTGGTGGTTTAAATACCTCTGCAATGCTACATTATAGAAGTGGTGGAAGACATCGATTCTATGGTGATGTAAATAGTAACGATGGGGCTACTTCTAATACATATGAGTTTTATATGGATGGTGAACCAGGTACATCAACCGCAAAAGTTGTATTTAATAAGCAAGGCATTGTTGGTATCGGCACCACAACGCCTAATGCAAATGCTTTATTAGATGTATCATCTACAAACAAAGGTTTACTTTTACCAAGAGTAGAACTAACCAGCACTACTGCTTTTGCACCTTTATCGGCTCACGTAGCTGGTATGACGGTTTTTAACATAGCTACGGCTGGAGATGTAACCCCAGGAGAATACTACAACGATGGTACACAATGGATAAGAAAAGCAGGAGAAGTAGCTTTACCAGACAATACAGTATTTGTATCTAGTGCTACAAACGACCCAAACAATGTTACCTCTACTTTTGACCCAGCTACACCACAAGCTGCTAATACCATGTATATTGTTGATGGAGATGGAAGCACTTGGGTTTGGAATGGAACGGCTTATGTAACTAAAGCTTTTGCTGTTGAGCCTTGGTTAAACTATGATACCAACAAACCTGCAACTGGTTCTACCCAAAAATTAAGACATTATGGTAGTATAGCAGCAGGAGGGAAAGGTAATTTGATTTCTTATCATACACAGCAGTTTGTTTTTGGTAGAGGCAACCAAGCCTTAGCCACTGTAAGCTCTTACCCAGTATTATTTGGTGCTAATAACGTTTCTAATGGTTCACATTTTATGTATGGATTAAATAACATAGGTAATGGTGCAGGAACGTATAGTGTATTGTTGGGTGTGAGTAATGAAACAAACGGTGCAAGACAAATAGCCATAGGACAAGGGAATAAACATTATAATACAAGTACTTATACTTATCTTTTTGGTATTAATAACGAAATTAGTGCCGCTGCAGGAGGCTCTAACCTTGCAATAGGTAGCGAAAATAATGTTGCCGTAACAGGTGCTTCTACACACAATTATTTAATTGGGAGAGGAAACCAAGCGACAAGCACCTCTACTGGAGGTAATAACTTTTTATTTGGTTATAACAATACCTCCAATAACAACGGTTATGCTTTAGGTTTTAATAATACTATTTCAGGTCCCACAAGCACTACTACTAGTTCATTAGCTTTAGGGCGTTCAAATACCATATCAACTATAAATGCATATACATTAGGTTATAATAATACTATAACAGGATCAGGAAGTTTTGCTATCGGTAAAGTAATTACAGTAAATGGAACCAATTCTATAGGCATTAACGCTGGTACTACAGCTGTTACAATAGATCAAAACAATGTTATGGCACTTATGGGAGGCAACGTAGGTATTGCCACTACAGCACCATCATATACACTATCTTTAGGAGGTGATATCGCTCGTACTATTGGTATGGAGCGTAGAACTACAGATGCTGTAGGTAACGCATTAAGCGTAAGAGCTGGTGGTGCATTTTTAGGTGGTACAGATAGAAACGGTGGTAATTTAACCTTAATGTCTGGTACTTCTACAGGTACAGGAACTTCTGCAATACAATTCCAAACTGCTACACCAGGTGCTACTGGCACAACTGATAATGCTCCTACTACCAAAATGACTATTTTAGGAAATGGTAATGTAGGTATTGGTACAGTAGCGCCTATTTATAAAATGACAGTTAATTCAACTGATGCGATTTCTTCAACGTTTTATCACAATACTTCTAGTGCTTCTCCAACAAATCTTTGGAATGATCCTTTTGGCGGAATAAATATCATAAATACTGCTGCAAATGCTGGCAATGATGCAACTTCAGGTATTAAGTTTTTAATGAGTACTGCAGGTAATCCTCAAGCGGCTATACTTGGCATCAAACAAAGTACTTCTTCCTCTGGTTTATCTTTTTGGACACAAAATGCTAATGGAAGTGTATTGGAAAGAATGCGTATAAATAACTTAGGCAACGTAGGTATCGGCACTACAACGCCCAATAGCCGCTTAGAAGTAAACGGAACCTTTGCCCTTACTACAGCTACAAGTGGTACTGCTAACTCTGTGGTATTGCTTTCTACAGGTACATTTTCTACCCCTGCAGCGGCTAGTACCAATGCCGGTAGAATCTACATCATTAGAAATACAGATGCAACAAACAACGTAACAGTAAACAGCGTAGTAGATTACGGTACTACTACTGCTGCTGCTTTTACACTTACCCCAAGCATCGGTTCTATCATGATCATTAGCGATGGTACCAATTGGTTCAGAATTCAATAAAATTATAAATCTAATGATATATCAAGGAGCAAGGCGCAGTGTCTTGCTCTTTTGGTTTAAAACACAAAAAAATAAACTCTATTCAAATGAAACAAATCACCAAAATCGCATGTGTGCTTTGCTTATCTGCAGCCACACTACCAAGCTTTGCTCAAAACAAAAAAACAAGTAAAAAATCACCCCAAGCATCAGAACTTGCGCCACTTCAAAATCTCCATTTGTCGGTGTATCGCAATGCCCTCCAATTGTCAGATTATGGGTCGGCTATCGTTGCCCTTAATTATTACTTAGTTGCCAATCCAAATCAATTGCCCTATAAAGATACCCTGGCGCTCCTGTACCTGCAAACCAATCAAAGTGTTCAAGCATACACCATTGTAAAACAGCTACAGCAGGAGGGTCGCAAGTCGGATATGCTCACAGAAATATTGGCTTTATCGGCCAATGCACTTAATCAAAAAACTGAAGCTACGGATGCTTATCAAGCCTTGTATGCCAATACTAAAAACATACAACATGGCTATGCACTTCTTCAATTACAGCAGCAACTAAAAAGAGTAAATGAGGCGCTTTTTACATGCAATATGTTGTTGGCAGATACGGCAATTAATCAAGCCACTATTGCAATAGCAGACGAAAAAACCAAGCAAGAAAAAGCAATAGCACTCAAAGCAATTCTATACAATATCAAAGGTTTATTAGCTTACGAAAACAAAGAGTATGATGTTTCTATAGCAAGCTTTAAAGAATCACTTAGCATTGCACCAGATTACAGCGTTGCCTCTCAAAATTTAAAAACCATCAGTGCCATCAAAGAATCCATGGAAAAAATAAAAACCGAATAAACACTTTGTGGTGAAAAAATACAAACCATCCTCCAACTACTTTGGGGACAGGCGGAGTCACGGAGAACACGGAGATAAACCTTTGTGCCCGTGCTTGTCCGCCTTAGGAGGATGTCTCTGTGGTGAAATAAACTTACCATCGAGTCACAGAGTACACGGAAAAAAACTTTGTGTTCTTTGTGTCTTTGTGGTGAGTTTAACCATGGAGTCACGGAGAACACAGAGAAAAAAAACTTAGTGTCCTCTGTGTCTCTGTGGTGAAAGTAACACAAACCATCCGCCAACTACTTTGGGGACAGGCGGAGTCACGGAGAACACAGAGAAAAAAAAACTTCGTGTCCGTGCTTGTCCGCCTTAGGAGGATGCCTTTGTGGTGAGTTTAACCATCCACCAACTACTTTGGGGACAGGCGGAGTCACGGAGAACACGGAGAAAAAACATATAAATAAAAACAGTATGAACAAAAAGAACAAATTCATAATTCTGCTAATAGCAGTTGGATTATTTTCACAAAGGGGTAATGCCCAAGTTAAAATAGGAGACAATCCTACTACCATTCAGTCCAATTCTTTATTGGAACTAGAATCCACAAACAAAGGTCTGCTATTGCCAAGGCTTACGTTATCTGCTACCAACAATGCATCTCCACTATCAGCCCATGTGGCAGGGATGGTAGTTTACAACACTGCTACTGCAGGAACCGCACCAAATGATGTAACCCCAGGGTATTACTACAATGACGGATCAAAATGGGTAAGAGTAGCTGATGCTGCAAACCCCCAAAATATTTATACAACTAATGGAACACTTAATAGCAATAGAGTAGTAAATATGGAAAACAGAACTCTTGATTTTAGAGGAACAATACAAAACTTTTCTATTACAAGGGGAACAACTAGCGATGTTAGTAACGCATGGATTATGATTCGTAAAACCAACAATGCAGACCCTTCTGTAAACACTGCACTTGTTTCAGGATCTGCTGTATCGGGAATATTGTTTCAGAGTGCAAACGGAACTTCATTCAATAGGAATGCATCTATAAATGCATTATCAGCAGAAAATCAGACTACTACGAATGGTGGAGGTAGTTTAGTGTTTTCTACGACCCCATTAGGCAGTATAAGTGAAATGGAACGAATGAGAATTATGCATAATGGAAATGTTGGCATAGGAGTAAGTTCGCCTTCTGAGGTTTTACATGTATTTGGGAATTTTCGACTTACAGGTGCTTTTATGCCAAACAATATTTCTGGCACATCTGGGCAGATTCTTCAAAGCTCAGGAGCAAATATTGCACCAGTATGGATTAATTATACCCCTGTAAGGCCCGCAATTTCAGGTGTGTTTCCGGGAGGTTCATCAACCCATACTTGGTGTCAGGCGTCATTTTATATAGGAACTTATATCGATCTCCCCCCCGGCAAGTGGGCGGTGAATGCAACCCTTACGCTGAATGGTGGAGGTTCATTGCCTTCTGCTTCGGGCTTTACATGGCATGCAGCATGGAGCGAGATAAACACAGGCACAACCTATAATGCCACATCCGATGTGGTTGGAAATGCCAACCAATATGTTGGATACGTTTGTTCCCCTATGCAATTTGGGTTTATAAATGGAACTATTATTTTAAATAATACAAGTACTTCAACAAAAAGGTACTATTTGTGGCAAATGGCAAGTAGCACAAGCGGATCAGGTGCTAGTTGCTCATTTAGTGTTTCTAATTTTGCCAGAGGATTTCATACCGAAGACCAGATAATAGCGTATCCAATGTATTAATATTCTAAAATGGCATAACAATGTAATATGGAAAAAACTCTTAATAATATTAAGCTAACTATAATTGAATATATTGATGAGAAACATAGTGGTGTGAAAAAAACCTATTAACAAAAAAAACAAATTAAAATTTTAAAAAATGAAAAAAACAACTACAAAAATTTTGCTAGTTCTTGCAATATTAATTAAGCAAGATTTATTAGCCCAAGTAAAAGTAGGCAATAACCCTACTACCATTCAGTCCAATTCATTATTGGAACTAGAATCCACAAACAAAGGCCTTTTATTGCCAAGGCTTACGCTATCTGCTACCAACAATGTATCGCCATTAACAGCTCATGTAGCAGGCATGGTAGTTTACAACACTGCTACAGCGGGAACCGCACCAAACAATGTAACCCCGGGGTATTATTACAATGATGGCGCAAAGTGGGTAAGGGTAGCCACTTTTGATGAAGGGAGTAAATGGACAAATAATAATTCAAGCGGGAGAGTAGAGCTTACCAATTTATCCAACGGAACTACAGCTCGAACTGCTGGAACAGAGTTGGTAATTACCGATGCTGGTAATATGGGAGTTGGTACAGTTCTTCCACAAGCGAAATTTAATGTTTTGGGACAAATAAGAAGTTCTGGAATAGGTCCAAATGTTGGACAGATTGCATTGTCTAGACTAAATGGAACAGAATCATCCCCTACAGCTGTTTTAAATGCACAACTTTTGGGATCTATTTTATTTAATGGCTACAATGGAACTGGTTTTGTAAATACGGCTTCCATAAATGGTCGTGCAACTGAAAATTATTCCTCGTCAGCTAGTGGGTCCCATATTGGATTTAATACAACGACAAATGGAACAACCACTGTGTCAGAAAGAATGCGAATAGACCAAAATGGTAATATAGGTTTCGGAACTACCGGACCTAGGGCACTATTGCATGCAAATAGAGAAATTAATGCAGTAGCTCAAACAACAGGAGGAACCAGTGCTTCAGCACAATACAATACACAATTGCACTTGCATAATCCAACTCAAACTATAGGAGAAGGGTCTGGAATTAGTTTTGGAAACGGTGGATTAGGATTGGTAGCAGGTAAAATTGTTGCTATCAGGTCAAATGGTTTTGTTGATGGTCATTTAGCTTTTTTTACAAAAGGAGCAAATGCTAATCCAACAAATTTAGATGAAACTATAGAACGTATGCGTATTACAGATATAGGTAATGTAGGGATAGGTACAGTATCTCCTAGTTATAGTTTGGATGTAAATGGAACAGCAAGAATTGCTACTACTCCCACTATTACAACTGCATCAAGAGTGCTAGTAAAGGACCCTAGTACTGGGCAAGTTTCAGAGCAATTGATTTCAACTATGACTGGGGCTACAAATGCTAAAATTATATACACAGGCACAACACCTACATCAACTGGAGCACTAAGCACTTCTCAAATAATAACAATTGGCAATTTTGAATTTACAATTGTAAGCAATGGAACATCTCCTGTTTTACAAATGAGAATGAATGTAAATCCAGGAACTACAATTACTGCAACAACAAAATCTTGGGGCTGGTTGAATTCAACAGGTTTCGGGGCAGCTAGTGCTACAAATAGTTTTACTTCAGCTAATTTTAATACATGGCAGTCTGTTATTCCACCTGCTAATGGGTCTGCTCATTTCTTTTTTATAAGAAATACTTATGATGGTAGTTTTTATAGATTAAGTTATTATGCAGAAATTAATCAGTTTACTTATTTGGTTGCAGAGTTGTTTTGATAAATATTTTATCTCATTTAATTAAAAGAAAAAATCGCACCACTGAGTCACGGAGAACACGGAGAAAAAAACCTTTGTGTCCGTGCTTGTCCGCCTTAGGAGGATGTCTTTGTGGTGAGTTTAACCACGGAGACACGGAGAACACGGAGAAAAACCTTTGTGCCCGTGCTTGTCCGCCTTAGGAGGATGTCTTTGTGGTGAGTTTAACCACGGAGTCACAGAGTACACAGAGAAAAACCTTTGTGCCCGTGCTTGTCCGCCTCAGGAGGATGTCTCTGTGGTGAGTTTAACCACGGAGTCACGGAGAACACGGAGATAAAACACATATAGTGATGACAGAAAACGAAATAGCAACAAAAATAATTGGAGCCTCTATTGAGGTTCATAAACAGCTAGGTCCTGGATTGTTAGAAAGCACCTATGAGAGCTGTTTGATATATGAGCTCAAAGAATTGGGATTGGAAGTAAAACATCAACTCGCTTTGCCAGTAGTGTATAAAGGTGTAAAACTCGATGCAGGTTATAGAATAGATATGTTAGTAGAAAATAAAGTAATCATTGAAATAAAAAGTGTAGAAGCATTAGCAGATATACATACAGCGCAACTATTAACCTATTTGAAATTAAAAGATTTGAAGCTAGGCTTATTGATTAACTTTAATGAAGTGTTGTTGAAAAATGGGATTCGGAGGATATTGAATGGCTTTTTGTAAAATAAAATTATTCACCACCCTTCGGCTATGCTCAGGACAGGTTCCGACACGAAGAGCACAGATAAATAAGAACAAAAAATGACAAAATGGAAAATACAACAATGGATAACATAAATACACAAATTGAAATAAAAAGAAAAATTATAGAATCCTATTTTAAAGACTATAGGCATATAAACATTAAAAATACAAGTTTTAGAATACTATTTAAAGATGTAAAGTACTTAAAATTTATTGGGTTACCCAAGGGATTGTATCGGAGCTATTTTTTAGAACTAAGAGAGAATTACTTAAACCATAAAATTCCAATTACAGCAGAACAAAAAGCTGATCTTAAAGAGTTGTTACGTAAACTGTATAAAAATTAAAATTATTCTATATTCGAAATTATAACAATAAATTTGCAAGAGGATATAAAACTACAAAATCAACCAGAAAACAATAGAAAACTCATTGAAATGTTTCGCAAAACTATTCACAATAATAATACAATCATTACAATAAGAAGTTTAAGAATAATGTTTTTAATCCTCATTATTCATTCGCCTTTTTATGTTTTTGCGCAATATTTTCATTCAGAATTAGTCAATCATAATGGGAATATAAAAGGTACTATAACATCAATATATCAGAGTAAAGATGGGATGATGTGGTTTGGTACTGACTTGGGGATAGTAAGATATGATGGCACGCATTATAAGACCATAAAAAAAAGTGACAATACTTCATTTAAGGGTATTATTGGTATGGTAGAGGATTTTAAGGGTAATCTTTGGATTCATGATATGAATGGCATTTACCAATTGAAGTATGGGAAAATCGCTTCTGTTATTATTAAAGATTCACTCGTAGAAAATCAATTGTTTTTTAATTTAAAACCAGACAAGTTGGGTAATATTTGGCTTAGCGCCAAAGACCAGGTATTGAAACTGAGTTTTGGAAAAATGGGAGAAACAAAAATTAAAAAATACAATACTGGAGGGGAAGTAGCATTAGGCATAATGATAGATTCAGATGACAATACAGTATGGGTAGGTATAGAGGGGGGATTGTGCAAAATTATAAAAGATTCTATAGTTAAAGTTATAAATTTAGAGCAATCAAGAGGGCATGTTGGGAGGGTTTGGAGCATTGCAAAAGACCATCGAAATCAAATATATTTTAATGATAATTTCATTAATAGATTAGAAAAAAACGGCACCTATACACAACTAGATAAGATTGGGAACTCCCCAATGTGCGGTATATTAATGAGTAGAAATAATAAAACTACGGTTACATACAGCGAGGGTGGGGCTGCATTGTTTGAGGATGCTAAATTTCAAAAATATTTAAAGCCAAATGGAATAGATATAGAGGGTGTTTCAGCAATGTTTGTAGATAATCTTAACAATTCTTGGGTGGCATACGGAAATAAATTGATAAAGTTCACACATTATGCAATGAATTGGCAGCCTTTTAGTGCAGCTATGCCAAGCAAAAAAGAATTCAATGCCTTGTTTTTAAAACCATTGAACGATTCACTCTTGATCTTATCAGACAATAATTATACGACTTTAACTATTCATAGTCGTAACTTTAAGTTGCAAAGACATGCGGAAATAAGCCGTAAATCACTAAATATAAATAATAATGAATCATTTCCTTCAGATGTAGTTTCTATCGGTAAAGACGAATACATTATTTCGAGTATGCTAACAGGTTTGATAAGGTACAATAACCAAACAAAATCAATCCATCAGTATAAAAAATTCAAGGAAAATGAAGGTTATCTCAATCTTAAGGTTATAGACCAAACAGTTTGGTCTGGTGCCATGGGATTTTATGCAAAAATAGAAGGGGATAAAATTCAGTTTTTTATACCACCAGGTTTTAGAGATATTTCAGAAGTAAATTCATTTATAAAACTAAACAACTCCGACTCTGTATTGATAGGCACAGAAATGGGGATTTATTTACATGTGAATAACAAGGTTACACGATTTATAAATCCTAAAATTAAAGCGGTTACTAAAGTAAAATTAATTGAAAAAGACAAAGATAATATTTGGCTTATTGTGGATGGTGAAGGGGTTTTTATATACAATACTAAGTCAAAAAAACTTAAAGCAATCGTTTCAAATGAAAATTATAAAGAAGAATTAGTAGGCATTGAGGCACTAACAGATTCAAAGAATCAACTTTGGTTAAAGTTTCAAAATAGAGACAAAGAATGGTTGTTAGAAGAGCAGTCCAAAAATAATTATGTATTGCGGATACCTCGCTATCCTATAGGTTCCTCTCAGTTTTACAATTACGGAAAAAGGGTTCTCGCATTTTCTAACAACACCTTATTTATAGCAAGTGATTCAGGGGTTTATAAATTGGATTTATCAAATCCTGATTTTTTCACAAAGTCAAAACCTGTAAAGATAATAAGTTTAAAAGTTAGAGATATTGACAATGACAGCCTATTGCAATTAGGCAAGTGTACATTGAAACATACAGAGGGCAATCTCACTTTTTCCTTTTCAAGAATTGATTTTGAAAACACGGGACCTATAAACTATGAATATCACCTAGAGGGTTCAGGGAGTAAGTCATATAATTTTAGCACAGAAAATTCAAGTGTAACCTTTAGTAATTTATCTCCAGGAAACTATAAATTCTATGTTCGAAGTACCGGCAATTATAATGAAAATGGAGAAATGCCCTTTGCATCATACCAATTTACAATTTTGCCTCCTTGGTATTTTACTTGGTGGGCTTACACATTGTGGGCTTTTCTCATACTTAGCCTATTTTATTTGTTTTTTAAATTAAGAATTAACACCCTAAAACGTAATGCAGAGATTGAAAGAAATATGCTAGAAGCTGAGTTGAAAGCATTACGTTCTCAGATTAATCCACATTATTTGAGTAATTCATTAATGAGCTTACAACGTTTGATATTAAAAGACAATAAAAATCAAGCCTTAGAAGTTTTGAGTTTATTTGGTAAAGTCATGAGAAATATTTTAAATAGTTCCGAAGAACAATTTGTGCCACTCATGACAGAAATAAACACCATAAAAGAATATATGAACTTAGAGGGTTTATTATTATTTAATGAATATCAATTCAACATTCATTATGATACCATAGATCCCCAACTACTTAAACAGATAAAAATTCCATCGATGTTAATCCAACCATTTGTTGAAAATGCCATAATTCATGGATTAAGCAAAAAACAATCAGACCCTAAGACACTTATTATTAAATTTGAATTTAAGGAAAGTCTCATTTGTACCATTGAAGACAACGGTGTTGGAAGAGATTTAAATTACCTAAGAAACAATCACAACTCCATAGGCAATAAGAATGTTATTAATCGATTGAAATTATATGGTGATATACTAAAACAAAACGTTGAATTAACCATCATCGATTTAAAAGATGATAGCAATAAACCTATAGGAACGAAAGTTGTATTAAATTTACCATTAAAACTAAAACATAACTAGCTCATGAACAAATTAAATGCCATCATTATTGATGATTCAATTAGTATTTTAGAAACTTTAAATTTGATGTTGAATGATTACTTTAAAAATGAAATTGATGTTTTGGGCAGCTTTTTGACTGCAGAAGAAGGATTGAAATTCACTATAGAAAACGAACCTGATGTTATTTTTTTAGATATTGAAATGAACAACATCAACGGATTTGAGTTCATACAATTATTACCTTCAACGATTCATTCAAAAATTGTTATCATTTCAGGTTTTGAAAAATATGCAATAGATGCTATTAAGCTTTCTGTTTTTGACTATTTAGTTAAACCAATTTCCTTAATTGAATTAAAAAACACAATTGAAAAAATAACAAAAAGCTTTCAAATAAGTTATCATAAATTTATTGAATTAAACAACAACGTATTGATCATCAATAGACAAGACAAAGCTATTTTCATTGATTTAAATAAAATATCAAAAGTTGAAGCAGATGGATCTTGTACAAATCTATATTATGATGATAAAAAACTAAGTTCAACTAAAAGTTTTAAACATTATGATGCCATATTACCAAAAGAGTCATTCATTAAAATTCATCGGAGTTATTTAGTAAACATTAATTTCATTGAGGAAATCATCAAACAAGATGGTGTCGGTTATCTTGTTTTAGTTGATGGTTCTAGAATCGAAATGTCTAAATCAAAAAAAGATGAATTAATGAATAGGCTTATGACCTTCATTAAAAACTAATGTCATACATTTAATTTTAACATACAATGTCTTGATGGGTTGTTACATTATTTTTCAAAATCTCTAAAGCACTACTTTCTTCTTCTATTCTTTCATTTTCCTTGATTTTTTCATTGAATAGATAATTATTATGAATTATCATTTCATTTTTAACCCCAATAAACTTACGATTTAAACTTATATATTGTTCTTTTTCTTGATTGATGATAGAAGAAACCAACTCATAATCTATATAACTATTATTAATTATAACATTTTTAATATATTTTTGAAACAAATCAAAACTTAAGCTACTACTTAACAAACCATTAATATTATAAGAATATAACAACGTGAAATCTATGTCTGTAAACTTTTTGGATGATATAATAATTTTTAGATTAGGATTATTTTTTTTAATTTTTAAATAGAACAATTTAAAGCTTATGTCTTCAATTTGATTATAATTTAAAAACAGATAATCCAATTTAAATGGATCATATATATCTTTTATTGTTTTTTTTAATTCAAATGAGCTATTGCAAATTCTTCTTAAACTTTTATAGATCATTTTTTGTAATCCTAAAGATAACATTATCGAATCATCAACAATACAGATATTAATTGTTGGCAAAGATTTGTTTATTCGTTTAGGTTTGATTGTATTATATTTTTTAATTAAAGTATGATCTAATTTAGCTTTTGTTAAATTTCTTTTTTTAGAAACAACTCTAGAAGTTTTAGTTGTTTTTTTATTTGCAATTTTTATACTCATGGCATTATTAAATACTTTAATTTTATTATCAAGTTGAAATGAAAAATCTGTAATTTCTTTTTAATTTTTTCACAAAACTAATTATACATATCATATTAATTTAGATATACCAGTCGAAAATCAACTTATTTATTTTGAATTAGCACTTTTTTATTGTGAACTAGATTAAAGAAGTAATTATTTTTACAATCACTCATATAAAAATGCATCTATATAGTATATGCATACTATAAAAAAACTGAATAGCATGGTTTAAAAAATTAGATAATGAGACATGAGTGTTATATTATTTCATTTGCAATACTTATATAACAATTGAAATAATAATTGAAAAGGCAAATAAGCATATTTTCTAAAATAGCAAGTAATAACAAGCACAGCATCTGTTGTTAAAATAAAATATGAGTAGGTTTGAAAGTATAGACATCGAATTTCAAGAAGTAATTATTTTAAAGCATTGAGGTGTGATTTTCACAACAAAAACTATTGTTTTTATATTAACAAATGTTTTAAAATCAAATCATTTAATGAATATAAACAGAACAAAACATAGAAAACACTTAGATAAAAAGCATTTATATTTCCTCATGCTGATTAAAAGGAAAACCAATAAATTTTAAACCATTGCATTGATATAATCATTAACAAACAACTTCACGCATGTAAAAGCTTGAAACTATTATACTTCTCGTATTTTTCATATTGGAAACAATTAACTAACAAATTTCAGAATAAAAAAATACAGCAAATCAATATAGCCATAACCTAAACTTATCAATCTAATCATTTCAAAACAAACTAATGGTAACATAGCTGCTACAGTTTTGCACCAACAATATTTAATTAAAATGAAAAAGAAAATTTTTACAATTATCGCTTCAGGTTTAGCTGCTTTTACAGCAAATGCTCAAACCCCATTTCCTATTAAAATCGACACTGCTTGGTCGGTTAAAACGATTTGGATGCCAAAATCTCCATTGAAACAACAAGTGTTGTTTATTGGTGGTGTTGACACCGTTCAAACTACTGCCACTTATGGCAATCCAGCAGGTAAAACTGTTGCAAAACAATGGCATGATTTTATCGGTTTTTCTATAGCTCCAGCTAATTCTAATGGTATTTTAGGCAATGTAATAGTTAATCATGAAATGGTTACTAGTGATGCTAAAATAGGTGATGGTGGTGGCATGACCATGTTTAAATTAAAAAGAACAACTGGCGACCAATTAGAAGTTGTTGATCAAACCTTAACAGATGGCAGAAAAGGCAAATTCTTTAATGTCGATTTTGTGAACACTGTGGGTGAAACTGGTATGAATTGTGGTGGTATCAATGCACCAAATGGCAGAATTTGGACTGCAGAAGAATGGATGCGGTCTAGCAATCCTCAAATTTTCAACAATGGCAATGGCATTAAAGATACATCTGACTTTGTAATTGGAACTACAACTCCCGCGGGATTTCCGGGTTTTAATGGCAAAGTATTGAAAAGATACCAAAACTTAAATTGGATGGTTGAAATAGACCCTAATAACGCCAAAGCCATCAGAAAACAATACAACTGGGGAAGAGCTGGATGGGAAGGTGGAGTTGTGATGAACGACAACAAAACTGTCTATTTATTTGAAGATGGTTCTCCAGGTATTTTAGCAAAATTTGTTGCTACAACTGCCAATGATTTTACTACTGGTCAATTGTATGTTTACAAACAAGATGCTCCAACCAAATGGATAACAATCGAAAACAATTTAGATACTTTGTTGCAATTAAATACTGTAGCAGTTAGAAGAGGTGCATCAATGTTCAACAGATTAGAATGGGGAACCGTTGCTAATGGCAAACTATACATTACAGAAACAGGAAGAGATGCATTTACATTCAACACAGGCAATGCGAGGTATGGTGTTGTTGGTCAAGGTTTAATTGATGGCTACAAAGCAAGATTCAGAGTTTTGAAAGGAGTTAATTTTACAGGAACAGATGCTCAAGCTGCGGATTCTGTTAGAGCTGGAAAATTTAATGACTACTATGGTAGAGTTTTAGAATTTGACCCTGCTACTAACTTAATTCGCTCTTATATTGAAGGTGGTCCATTAGCACCTGCTTCATCGTCTCAAAATAGATTTGCTTATCCTCCAATTCATTTTTCAAATCCTGATGGTATCCATAACATCAATATTGATGGAAAAGAATACTTAATTATTCAAGAAGATTTGAATGGTACTAATTGGAATAGAATGCCTTCAAATATTAATGTTGTTTGTGAAACATTTCTATTAGACATGAGTATTCCAAATCCTACTTTCAATGATTTAATTAGAATTACTGCTTGTGCTCCTGGTGCTGAAATAACTGGTGGAATTGCCATTGATGAAAACACTATGTTATTTAACTCACAACATCCAAGCACTTCAAATACTTTCCCTTACAACAACTCTTTAACTTATGCTATCTCAGGTTTTAAAGTTCAGAAAACAGATGTTGCAAATATTTTATCAAATAAAGATGTGTTCTCTGTTTATCCAAATCCAACTTCAAGAGAATTGCAGTTCAACCAAACAACTGATGTTGCTATCTACAATGCTACAGGTCAAAGAATTAAAGTAGCAAGAGAAGTTAATATGATCAATGTAGAAGACTTAACGTCTGGTGTTTACTTTATCAGAAATACTGAAGGTTTAACTCAAAAATTCATCGTAGAATAATAATTAAAATCAACAAATAACCTATTAGAACCGATGCGAAAGTGTCGGTTCTTTTGTGTTTACAATCCATGAAAAATAAAACATACCTCATCACTGGTTTACTGCTCATCATATTGAGTATTTCGGCATTCAAAAACAGCAATTCTCCCATTGAAATTATACGCAAAAAAGACGCTGAACGCTTTGAAAATTTCAAACAAAAGATTCAATTTTTAAAATCTGAAATTATCAAGTTTGAAAACAAAACAACTCCTTTCAAAGCTTCCGAAACTGCATTTTTGGAGTTAAGAAAAGCCTATAAATCTTGGGAATATTTAGCTGAACATTATGATGCTGTATTTATTAAAGAAAATATCAATGGCGCTCCGTTGCCAAAGTTGGAACAAAACAGCTTTGGCGCCAATGTGATTGAACCAAAAGGCTTGCAGGTTTTAGATGAATTACTCTTTGATGACTCCGCTGAATACTTAACAAAAGACATGCATTTCCAATTGGATTACATGACCAAACAGTTGAATGAATTGGCATTACCTGAAATTTATTCAAGAGACATTTTTATTGCAGCTAGAATTGAGTTAATCAGAATTGCAACTACGGGTTTAACAGGTTTCGACACGCCTGGTTCTGGCAATGGCATTCAAGATGCCTTGAGTGTATTTGAAACCATGCAATCTGATTTAATCCTATTCCAATCTGAAATTGAGCTCAAAAACAAATTATTGAGTGATTCAATTTTTGAAACACTCAATAAAAGCATTACATATTTAAAACAAAACAACAACTTTGAAACATTCAATCGCTATTCGTTTTTAACCCAAGTGATTAATCCACTCTTTAGACAATTGCTATCAGCGCATTTAACGTTAGAACTAGAATTACCCTCTGAAATCAATAATAAACCTCAAGCATTTAATTACCTATCCAATAATTTGTTTGCGCCTGATTTTTTAAATGCAGATTACTATATCAATGTACCGAAACAGTTCATTAACGAAGATGCTAAAAAACTAGGTCAACTTTTGTTTTTCGACCCCATTTTGTCTGCCAATAACCAACGTTCTTGTGCTAGCTGCCACAATCCTGAAAAAGGTTTTACAGACCAATTACCCAAAAGTTTGGCTTATAATTTTGAAGGCAATTTAAAAAGGAACTCCCCTACCCTTATCAATTGTGTTTACAGCGACAGGTATTTCCATGATTTAAGAGCACACGACCTTACTGGTCAGTTGGAACATGTCATCACCAACGGTTCGGAATTCAACTCCAATTGGAATGATATTTTAGACAAACTGAATCAAAGTTCTGAATATAAAACTCTGTATAGTAAAGCCTTTAATTTAGACACCTCAAATGCTATAAGTATTCAAAATACACAATTTGCCATGAGTGTTTTTGTCGGTTCTATCGTTGGGTTCAATTCTAAATTTGACCAATTGATTGTAGGTTCTCAAAAAACATTTAACAAATCAGAAACAGATATCATAGCAGGCTTCAATTTATTTATGGGTAAAGCAGCTTGTGGCACTTGCCATTTTGCACCTGTTTTCAATGGCAGTGTACCTCCATTTTATACTGAATCTGAATCTGAAGTATTGGGTGTTTCAGAAAATCCACATCAAAAAAAGCAAGTTTTAGGCGCAGACAAAGGCAGAGGGGGTGCATTGCTTAAAGAACAAGTGCCTTTTTATGAATATTCTTTTAAAACACCTACCGTCAGAAACATTGCCATTTCAAAACCATATATGCACAATGGAGCATACAAAACACTAAACGAAACAATGACATTTTATAACAATGGAGGCGGTGCTGGCATTGGTATTGACCTAGAATTTCAAACCTTAGGCACAGATAAACTTGAACTCAGCAAAAAAGAAATCAAACAAATCATAGCTTTTATGGAGAGTATGACAGACACCAATAGCATTTCTTCAAAACCATTAAAATTACCTGTTATTAATAATTCAACATTGAATACAAGAAAAGTAGGTGGGGAGTATTAGGTGATGGTCTAATTGTTAATTATTAATTGTAGAGGCGCAATGCATTGCGTCACTACAATTAATTGCGCCTCTAAAATCTATTGCGTTTCAAAAATCCTAAAAAAGCTACACCTGTTAACTAACTTATTTTAGTAACATACATTTCATGTTGATTTTACATGCAACAGCGAATTTTGTAGCATGATTAGCAAAGTATTAGATTTTATTTTTTCGTTAATATCTGATTTGTTTTTAAAATCCATCAGCCATTGTCTTAAAAAATGATGAATCAAGAAAAACGAGCCGTTGACTTGGTGGTAATCTCAGATGTCCATCTTGGCACTTATGGTTGCAGAGCCAAAGAATTGCTGAATTACCTCAAAAGCATCGAACCCAAAACCTTAATTTTGAATGGCGACATTGTTGACATCTGGCAATTTTCTAAAAAATATTTCCCCAAAAGCCACATGAAAATAGTGAGATACATTTTGAAACTATCCAATCATGGCACAGATATTTATTACATCACAGGTAACCACGATGAACTCTTAAGAAAATTTGCTGATATGAATTTTGGAAACATCAAATTGGTTAACAAAGTAACAATGGATGTGAATGGCAAAAAAACATTGTTTTTTCATGGCGATGTGTTTGATTTCAGTATTCAACATGCCAAATGGCTAGCCAAACTGGGTGGTAAATGCTATGATTTATTGATATTGCTCAATACTTTTGTTAATTTTTGTTCCGAAAAAATGGGTGGCAAACGCCTTTCTTTATCCAAACAAATTAAAAACAGTGTGAAATCAGCAATATCCTTTATCAATAATTTTGAAACAGCTTCTGTCAATTATGGCATTTCTCAAAAATGTGAAACAGTTGTTTGTGGTCACATTCATCAGCCAAGCATCAAAGATGTTGAAATAGATGGCAAAACCATTCAATATTTAAACAGTGGCGATTGGGTAGAAAACCTCACCTCTCTTGAATTTCACAACAACAATTGGACCTTGTATCAACACCCTGAATTGCAAAAATTCGAAACTAGCGAAGAGGAAGAAGAAGTTGGGATTCACAATATTTTGAAAGAGTTTAATATTGGTTTTCCTCACTAAATTTGCATTTCCTTTTTGATTACCAACATGCATTCAAATTTATTTGGAGAACACTTTTATTGGGGTGCGTCAATTTCTGCTGCGCAAACAGAGTCGGCTGCTTTGTTAGATGGCAAAGGCTTGTCTATTTGGGATGATTTTTGCGAACCCAAAAAGAAGTTTTTCCTCAGTAAACATCGCATCAAAAACAAACATCACATTCAAGAATCGTCTGATTTTTATTTTCATTATGAGGCTGATATACTAAGACTGAAACAACTTGGTTTTAAACACTTTAGATTCAGCATTGCTTGGTCGAGAATTTATCCAGATGGTGAAACGTTGAATCCAAGTGGGATTGATTTCTATAAAAAAGTAATTGATACATGTTTGAAAAACAACATAGAACCTTGGGTAACACTCTATCATTGGGATTTACCAGCTACGCTCGAAAAAAAAGGAGGATGGACCAATCCTGAAATTATCAATTGGTTTGAATTGTTTGCCACCACTTGCATCCATTCATTCAAAGAAGTGAAACATTGGATGATACTCAATGAACCTTCTGTATTTGTGGGAGCAGGTTATTTTTTTGGCATTCATGCACCTGGCAAAAAAGGTTTCGAAAACTTTATCAAAGCCATGCATCATGCCAACTTATGCATCCATCATATTTTTAAAGTTATTAAAAACATCAACCCTGATTTAAAAGTAGGTTCTACATTTTCTTTTACACACATCGAGGGTTTGAATCAAGATGTCAAACATCAAAAAGCCGCTGAAATTGCAGACACTTTAATCAACCGTTTGTTTTTTGAACCCATTTTAGGTCTCGGCTATCCGACAGAACAATTAAAAATATTCAATAAAAAATACTTTAACTTGATAAAAAAAGAAGAGGAATTACTCAAAACCCCTTTAGATTTCATAGGTATTCAAAATTATACGAGGGAAGTATTTAAACACAATCCGTTCAACCCTTTTTTGAAAATCAAACAAATAGAAGCTCATAAAAGAACCTCTGAACTCACAGCCATGAATTGGGAAATTCATCCACCAAGTATTTACGAAGTGCTTAAAAAAATCAACAATTACCAATCAAACATCCCAATAATAGTTACTGAAAACGGGATTGCTTTGAATGATCAAATTAATGATAATTCAATCCAAGATTCACAACGCATTGCCTTTTATCAATCGCATTTGGAACAAGTGTTGAAAGCCAAAAATGAAGGTATCGACATTCAAGGTTATTTTGCTTGGTCGTTGCTCGATAATTTTGAGTGGGCAGAAGGTTATTACCCCCGTTTCGGACTCATTCATGTAGATTTTGAAACCAAACATAGAACCATCAAAGAAAGCGGTCATTGGTTTAGAGAGTTTTTGGGGGAGACTTAATGATTGAAAGATGGATTATAAATATTTACATTGTTGTTCCGCTGTGCAGCGGAATGTTATACAGCTTAATTGTTGAATTATTTTACTTATTTAAACATTAAAGAAAGTCCTTTGTCAAACTAAAACTTTAGGTATTTTACATTAATTCAAAAATTGGATTTTAAAAAACCAAGGGTTTGATGTATTTTCGCAGCCAAATAAATTTTTAACATCATGAAATTTGACATCATTGTTATAGGTAGCGGACCAGGCGGATATGTTGCTGCCATTCGCGCATCGCAATTAGGTAAATCTGTTGCCATAGTAGAAAAAGCAGAATTGGGTGGCGTATGCCTAAACTGGGGTTGTATTCCAACCAAAGCTTTATTAAAATCAGCCCAAGTATATGAATATTTAAAACACAGTTCTGATTACGGTATCACTGTTAAAGAATTTAACCATGATTTTGAAGCTGTGGTGAAAAGAAGCCGTGGTGTTGCCAACAACATGAGTAAAGGTATTGAGTTTTTGATGAAAAAAAACAAAATCACAGTTGTTAAAGGTTATGGTAAATTAGCTGGCAGCAAAAAAGTAGAAGTGGATTTGGATGGTAAAAAAGAAATACATGAAGCTGACCACATCATCTTAGCAACTGGTGCTAGAAGCAGAGAATTACCTAACATCAAACAAGATGGCAAAAAAGTAATTGGCTACAGAGAAGCAATGGTATTACCAGAACAACCAAAAACTATGGTCGTGATTGGTTCAGGTGCTATCGGCATGGAGTTCGCATATTTTTATAACACCATGGGCACAAAAGTAACTGTTGTAGAATTTATGCCACGCATATTACCTGTTGAAGACGAAGAGGTAAGCAAAGCGATGGAAAAAACTTACAAAAAAAATGGTGTTGATATTTTAGTAAACAGCTCTGTTGAATCTGTTGATACAGCCGGCAAATCTTGTAAAGTCAATATCAAAACACCAGAAGGCATGAAAACCATCGAGTGTGACATTGTTTTAAGTGCAGCTGGTATTGTTACCAACATCGAAAACTTAGGTTTAGAAGCAGCAGGTGTTAAAACTGATAAAGGCAAAGTATTGGTAGATGATTTTTACAAAACCAATGTTCCTGGTGTTTACGCCATTGGCGACATCGTTCATGGACCAGCATTGGCTCACGTTGCTAGTGCAGAAGGCATTACTTGTGTAGAAGCTATTGCAGGTTTACATCCACATCCTATCAACTACAACAATATTCCAGGTTGCACATACACACACCCAGAGGTTGCTTCAGTAGGTTATACAGAGGCACAAGCCAAAGAAAAAGGTTATGAAATCAAAGTTGGTAAATTCCCTTTCTCTGCTAGCGGAAAAGCAAGTGCTAGCGGACATAAAGACGGATTTGTAAAAGTAATTTTTGATGCTAAATATGGTGAATGGTTAGGTTGCCACATGGTAGGCGAAGGTGTTACAGATATGATAGCAGAAGCTGTTGTAGCGCGTAATCTTGAAACCACAGGACACGAAATCATCAAATCTATCCACCCTCACCCAACAATGAGTGAAGCCATTATGGAAGCTGTAGCACAAGCATACAACGAGTGCATTCACTTATAATAAAGAAGCAAAACTTCTTTTTATAAATTTTGTTAATTAATTTAAACCCGAACCCCTCTCCTCTTTATTTTAAAAGTTGAGAGGGGTTTTTAAAACAATCGCATTTTGAATACAAACAAAACTATCAAAGAAATCCTCAACAAACGCATCATGATTATTGATGGCGCCATGGGCACAATGATACAAAAATATCATTTAAGTGAAGAACAATACAGAGGTGAAAGATTTAAAGACATTGAACAATTGGTTAAAGGCAACAATGATTTATTGTGTTTAACCCAACCACATATTATTTCTGAAATTCACAAACAGTTTTTGGAAGCTGGTGCAGACATCATAGAAACAAACACTTTCAATGCGCAATCCATTTCTATGGAAGATTACAAAATGAAAGATTTGGTTTATGAAATCAATTTAGAAGCCGCTAAAATTGCTAAGCTAGCAGCCCAAGAATACACAGATATAAATCCCGATAAACCTCGTTTTGTTGCAGGTGCTGTTGGACCTACAAATAGAACAGCTTCTCTAAGTCCAGACGTTAACAATCCAGGTTTCAGAGCTGTTACTTTCAATGATTTATGTGTGGCTTATACCGAACAAGTTTTAGCTTTATTAGAAGGTGGCGTTGACTTATTATTGGTTGAAACTATTTTTGACACCTTGAATGCCAAAGCGGCTTTGTTTGCTATCAACACTATCAAAGAAGAGAAAGGTATAGACATTCCAGTCATGGTGTCTGGAACGATAACCGATGCCAGTGGCAGAACCCTGAGTGGTCAAACACCTGAAGCATTTTGGAATTCACTTTCTCATGCTAATATTCTCAGCATTGGACTAAATTGCGCTTTAGGTGCTAAAGACATGATGCCACACATCAGCGATATCAGCAAAGTTTCTTGGGTTTACACCACTGCTTATCCCAATGCTGGTTTACCTAACGAATTTGGACAATACGATGAATCGCCAGAAGCCATGGCAAATGTTGTGGAAGAATTCATGAAAGAAGGTTGGGTAAACATGATTGGTGGTTGTTGCGGCACCACACCTGAACACATCAAAGCGATAGCCGACAAAGCCAAAAAATACGCCCCAAGAGAAGTACCTGAACTAGCATTGAACTAACACCAATCATGCTTTTAAACAAACTTTCTAAAATCATATCCATACTCACCCATCCATTGATATTGCTCAATTTGGGTTTGTTTAGTATTTTAAAGTTCCATCCTTATTATTTTAGCAAGTTTTATGACGAACAGTTTTACACCCTTTCTGTTTTTATATCCATCAACACCCTGTTGATGCCTATTTTATTTTTTTATTTGTTTGTTAAGTTCAGGTTTATCAGCGATTATTCCCTCAGCAACCCTTCTCAAAGACTAGTGCCCTACCTCATCGTTTCGGGACTTCTATCTTACACTGCTTACCAATTATACAAAAACGATTTTTCGGGTTTACCTGTTTGGTTTTTAATTGCTACCATCTTGTGCATCCTGCTCAATGTGTTGATTAATTTAAAATTCACCATCAGTTCTCATGGCATTGGAGGAGGTGGACTCATAGGGCTTTACCTCTATCTAACCGCCATCCAAAACACCCACGAATTTATTTGGTTTTTAATTTTAAGTTTCATCTTAGCTGGATTAGCTGGCTGGGCGCGCTTGAAAGCCAATGCCCACAACGAGCTCCAACTCTACTCAGGTTATGCTTTGGGTTTTGTTGTGACGTTTGTTATGTTGTTGGTGACGGGATAAAGTATTTTTGATTTTTTTGATTTTTAATTTTTGATTTTTGGGGATGATTTAGACAGATAACTTAATAACTAGCAAGATGCGAGCGAAAGCAAAGAAATACTATTGATCTAATATTTCACTATTAATTTTACAAAAAGTATGCTCTGAAAAGTGTAAAAACAACAATAGAAGAAAGCAACATTAAAATAAGCCAAAAATAAGATAAAAATAAAATTATATTAGCTAAACGATAGCCTTTATATGCATAATCTGATTCTATGATAATTTTTTTGGCTTTAATAACTATAAATATAGAAATATAAGGCATAAATGGCATGAGTATTAGCGAAGTAATTAAATATGGGGCTAATGGTCTTTCATCATGTTTTTTGGCTGTTTTTTCTCTTTTTAAATTGACTTTATTCTTACCTAGTTCATTTAAATTATTTAACTCAAATTCTACTTTATTCTTATTTATTGATTCTTCTTTTTTGATATGATGGCTTTCATAAATCAAAGCAATATAATCACTTGAAAAGATTTCTGTATTTATTGAAAAATCATCAACAGAATCTATAATTGAATTGTTTGGGTTTTTAATACCCTTGATTTTCATACTTCTATGATGGTTTTGTCCTTTGGAAGATTTTTCTTTTGATAAAAAACCTGATTCAAAGTTTAGTTTTAAACCATTTCCATAGCGTGCTTTTGTAATTACACCACAAGAACTAAATAATAAAAGTAATGCAAAAATGGATATATTTAAATAGTTCATAAAATCATTGACAAATATAAGGACATTTGATTTGCTGAAAACTTGTGTTTTGGACAGATCCTTTCATTACAATTAGCATTTTTAAAAATGAATAACATCAATCTTTAAATATCATTTAATCACCCACAAATAAACCCCATAAACCTCATATATGCAAATTATTAATCCATTGTTGTATTTCTTCGCAAAGATTATGACAAAAACTATAAACAGCGAAATCTTAACGATGCCTGAGACAGAGAAGAAAATCATTCGCAAGATGAATGCGAAAGCAAATTAATGTAATTTTTCACATAAAAAAGCCCCAATGAGTTTTTAATTCATTGGGGCAATTAAATTTTTATAAAGTACTACAAAGCCGCTGTATATCTTCTGCTCACTTCATCCCAATTAATTAAATTGAAGAAAGATGAGATGTAATCAGGGCGTCTGTTTTGATAGTTAAGGTAATAGGCGTGTTCCCAAACATCAAGTCCTAAGATAGGAGTACCACATTTTACACCTTCGATATCCATCAAAGGATTGTCTTGATTGGCTGTGCTGCAAATTTTTAGTTTGCCATTTTCAACACATAACCAAGCCCAACCGCTACCAAAACGGGTAGCTGCTGCTTTAGAAAAATCTTCTTTGAATTTTTCAAATCCACCTAAATCATTTTTAATAGCTTCTGATATTTTACCTTGAGGTTCTGCACCATCGTGTTTAGCTAAAATATCCCAAAACAAAGAGTGGTTAAAATGTCCGCCACCATTGTTTCTAACAGCAACTGGATATTTGCTGATGTTCTTACAAATATCTTCGATAGACATGTTTTCCATCTCTGTACCAACTATTGCAGCATTGAGGTTGGTTACATAAGCGTTGTGATGTTTAGAATGATGGATTTCCATGGTTCTAGCATCGATAAAAGGTTCTAATGCGTTGTAAGCATATTTTAATTCTGGAAGTGTAAATGACATAATATGATAATAAATTTATTACTTGCAAATATACAGAATGAGGGCTTGGATAAAAAATAAATTTGAATGATAAGGTTATTGGCTAAATCTAAAATGCGAGTAAAATCATAGCTCAACAAGCGTCTGAAACACTTTGGACAAATTGACATGAAGCGACAACTCATAGCTAATCCTTTGAATCCCATTCCAATTTTGCCTAAAATTGGAGTTTAGAGGAAAATAGTAAACGATTGAATTATTGAGGTAAAAAATAGATTGATAAAGGTTTAATTCAAAATTAACGCCTGTGTTTAACAAATGATAAACGTTATAAAAAGAGGTTGGATTACTTTTATTTGTGCCAAACAAGCGATTGCCATTTGAGTCATTCAATTCAACATAGTTATTGTATTCAAAATTTGTTTTCATTCGCTCATATCCCAAAATGGCATAGGTTGTTAAATTTGGATGCTGATAAAATTGGTATGCAAATGAAAGCTGATGGCTCCGATTATAAATTAACTCGTTAAAATAGGATGCAGAACTAATCGCATTATTTGAATGATAGGTATAATCAATGCTTTCGTTTTGCTGACTTAAACCTACAAATTTGTTGGTGTATAACAAACTGAATGGCTTGTATTTGATTTGAGCATTAAAAAACATCTCTCTGTAAACATCTGTTTTAAAATGGTATTGTTGTTTATTTATAAATGGTTTTGAAAACGCATTGCCATATCCAATTAAAAAACTTGTTTTACATTGAGCTTCTGCATTTGGAGCTAAAACAAAGCACAATGAAATTATTAGCAAAAATGATTTAACGTCATCAAACAAAAAAGATTTAAAAATAAAATTCATCACAACAAAAGCAGTAAATTCTAAAAAAACAAGGCAAGCGAGAACATTAAAAATGAAATAATTACAAAGTTAAACATAAAAAGAAACAAGTACCAAGCAATTTATTTTAAAATCTAGTCAAAAAGGGTATGGTTTTTGCTACTAAGAGAGAACTGCAATTATACACACTTTTTGAGATTTTTATCTTATTAATTGTATATTTGCAAACTTTTAAAAAATATCCCTGATACAAAATAAATGAGACAGCTTAAAATATCAAAACAGTTTACCAACCGTGAAAACAAATCATTAGATAAGTATTTGAACGAAATATCTAAAGTTCAAATGATTGATGCACAGGAGGAAGTAGAATTAGCAAGAAGAATTAGAGAAGGCGACCAAGCCGCATTGGAAAAATTAGTAAATGCAAACTTACGTTTCGTTGTATCTGTAAGTAAACAATACCAAAACCAAGGTTTAACTTTAGGGGATTTAATCAACGAAGGCAATCTTGGATTAATTAAAGCCGCTAAAAGATTTGACGAAACCAGAGGTTTTAAATTCATTTCTTATGCTGTGTGGTGGATTCGTCAATCAATTTTGCAAGCCTTGGCAGACCAATCTCGTATTGTACGTTTGCCATTGAACAAAGTAGGTTCAATTGGTAGAATCAATGCTGCTGCTGCAAAATTGGAACAAGAATTTGAAAGAGAACCAACCGCTGAAGAGATAGCTCAAATGCTTGAAATTCCTTTGATTGAAGTAGAAAATGCTTTAAAATCAAGTGGTAGACACTTATCAATTGATGCGCCTTTGACCGAAGGAGAAGACAACACATTATTGGGTGTTTTAAACAACAATGACGAACCTAATCCAGACGTGCCATTGATGAACGAATCTTTGCAAAAAGAAATCAACCGTGTAATTTCTACATTAAGTGAAAAAGAACGCGATGTTTTAAGATACTATTACGGTTTAGATGGCGGTCCTGCTCACACCTTAGAAGACATTTCTGACAAAGTTGGTTTAACCAGAGAACGCGTTAGACAAATCAAAGAAAAAGCATTGAGAAGACTCAGAAAATCTTCGAAAAGCAAAATACTAAAAACCTATTTAGGTTAACTACAAAAAGGAGTCGAAAGGCTCCTTTTTTATTTTACAAGGATTTAACTATTTTCGTCACTTTGTTTACCCAATGAAAATCAACAAAGACATTGCTATTCTATATGCCCTTTTTATCTTCGAAATTGGTTTTCATTCCCTATTCAAAAAATGGCTGCCCACATCCATCAATTCCATGCTTGCCACTTTGTCATCTTTGGCAATCGTTTGGTTTGCCTACAAACTAATCAAGAATTCAAAAAACAAAGAAACAATAACTCCAAAAACAGAAGCCTCAAAACCAAATAAAACAAAATCGTTCATACTCGTTTTTGCGCTTGCAATTTTCACCATCCTGTTTTTTCAACAATTCTTTTTATCAACGCCAATCAACATCATCACCTCAGACATCATTCCAACCACAAAAGATGTCTATATAGAGCGCTTATTTAACAACGAATTTGTTTACACACCAATTCACAAAGGCGAATACAGCTGGACCCCTAATTACTTCCCCATGCATTGGCTACCTTTTGCCATTTCTGAATACCTGAACTTTGACTACCGTTTAATGGCGTTGTTTGTTTTAATAGGCAGCATTTTGTTTTATAGCTTTCATGTAATTTCTAAAACCAATGAAAACCTTAACCTTTGGATAAAACTCCTTCTCCCCTATTTAACGCTTTTTGCCTTTCATCTAGACGACAAAATCATCATGGGGCACTCCATCGAAACCCTCATTTGCGCCTACTATTTATTTTTCGCACTTAGTCTCTTAAGAACCAGCACCGTAGCAAAAGCAATAGGTTTATCCAGCATTCTAATGTCTCGCTTTTCAATCGTTTTATGGACACCCTTTTATATCTTTTCATCATTTATCCAAAACAAAAAACAAACCATCATACTTTCCCTCATTTCAATATTTCTAGCCCTTGTTATTTTTGTATTTCCCTTCATTATAAAATACCCCCAATTATTAACCGATAGTTTCGATGCCTTTATCCCCGTTTACATCAAAGAATGGCAAGGACAAAGTTGGCAAGCCCCTGGCGATCGCCCCTATCAGTTATTCAACGGCATTGGATTTGCCAATTATTTCTACTCATTTTGGCCAGGCGATTTAACCCAAAAAATCACCGCATTCATACAAATGCAAACCATCGTTAACATCAGTTTACCTGTTTTGTTTTTCATCTATTTAAGAAAATTTAGAAAGCAAATCTCCATACAACACTATCAACTTTTCACACTGAAACTCACCTTAATCTTTTTCTATAGCTTTATCGTTGTGCCCTACCAATATTTGTTCATGGTCTCAATTTTTGTTTCGATACCCATTGTACAACAGTTTGATTTGATGAAGGATTGAGTGGTTTCTCGCATGAAAACGGTGAGAGGGTTAATGCTTCTAAATTCTAATTATTTTTTTAATAAGAATCCAAATAATATATTTGCATCTTTAAAATGAAGATAAAAACTATTTCACTGTTTTATTTTGGATTGACATTTCTCATATTCACAACTTATTCTTGTAGAAAAAAAGAATTAAGAGATATTGAAATGCAAGACAAACCATTACATTGTTTTAATAACGAAAAAGATTTTGACGAAACAGTAATTGATGGGGGTGGATCTTGTGGATGTGAGAAAATCAATATAAATGGAGATTGTTTATTGGCTAAAAATGAAATTAAAATTGAAGATAAAATATATTCGTTAAAAGAAACAAATAGAGACACTTTAAATAAGGAAATAGTAATTGTTAATTACATTTTTAACAATGACGATTTGTTAAATATAAAATACCATAAAGACGTTATATTTAATTCAATATTGTCTTATAACTCAACTAATTTAGACAATAATTCTATTGATGTAAGTATTTTATCTAAAAATCACTCTAGATTTTATCAGGATCTAAAAAGCAATAGTTATATTATACTTAACAATGGTTGTAATTCAAATCTTGTGTCTTGTGATGCAGAGTTTATAACATTTGGTCTTAAAGTAAAATGTAAGTTAATCTTAGAACATATCTTTCAATAAATGAATTTTAAATTATTAAGTTTAATGTTTTTCTTCCCTTTATTGGGTTTTTCTCAATGGAACGAAAACAAAAAGGTATATGGTGAAATTATTGAACAAAATTTAAATCCAAATTTCATTAGTTTAAGTTTACCTTTCATAGAAATAGAAGCAATTACCTCAAATAGCAATTTATTTGCTGATGCGGGATTAGATTGCAAATTAGGGAAGATTTTTTTAGGAGCTAAATTTCGATTTAATTATGCAGATGATATTTCAGGCAATCAATTTAGACATACCAGCGTTTACAAAGAAGAAAATTCTCGCAGTTTAAATTTGGGATTAGGATTGATTATTAACACTAAAACTGTTGAAAAAAGCACTAGTTTTGGTTTAAAAACCGTTGGAAATACAGAATATTATGCTGTTGCAGTTGTACCAAAAACCAAATTCACATCCTTACATTTAGGACACCAAAGTGGTTTTACACTGTATACAGGGGTAGGGAGGAACTTCATTTACAAGAATTTAGATGGCAGTAATTTTAATTCTTTTTTCCCTGACGGTTCAAACAAAACTACTACATATATGACATACAGCACTTTATCATTTGGATTTAGAAGCGGACATTATGGTTATTGGAAAGCAAAAATAGAAAATTATGGCTACAGAGAATCACAACAAATGACTTTTTATTATGCCAATTTATTAGTTCTGTACAGAGCAGAATTGGATGATGTCGCACTTTCACAATTAACAAATAATAGCTATAACTTTCAAAGAGTTAGCTTAAAAGACACCAAATTCTCTAGATTTGGAGTTTGTATGGGTTTTCAATCTCAAGATATCAATAAGACAGGATTTGGAGGCAAAGTAGAAGTTGGTTATTATCCAGGTGTTAACGGCAATCCTTTTACTAACTTTGGATTAACGATTGCTTCCAACTTTCAAATAAGCAAACTATTTAAATAATTTAGCTATATCTATTTCTCGCAACTTGCGAGTGATTATGTGTTTTTTCACTCTGGCATTTCTTATTACTCTGCTATCGCTTGCACCTTTTTAGTGTCGGATGATGCCTTTTTTGATGAGGATGCAGGTTTGGAGGTTTTTTTGGGGTGTTATGGGGAGAATGGATTTAACCTTTTGCCGTTATTGGTGTTACACTTATTCTTCATGAGAAAAGTACACCAACAACGTCTTGAAATTGCATATGATATCAACCAAGGTTAAAGGTTTGGTGAATCTATTAAGTTATAAATTTAATTGGTAGAGTTCTTTCTACTAAAAGTATAAGTTATTCCAAAAGAGGCGTAGTGAATGAGCGTAAAATTGTATACTGAATTATTTGCCGCACCTCCTTCAAGCATACGATAACCTGCACGAAACCCGATGTTTTCAGACTGTTGATATGTAGCAGCTAATTGAATATCTTCAGCCCTTCCTTGAGGCGCTGCAAGCGCATCGCCATCTAATAGTAATCCAAATTTATCATCTATATTCCATTTGAATCTAAAATTTACGATTGGTACAAATCCAACATTCGTTTTTTCTGAACTTAGTCCAGGCGAAGAAAGTGCAATTTTAGCATCTCTGATTTTTCCTGTAAATCCTAACCCAAAAACAAATTTCGGCTTGTTGATGATATCATATCGGTAAGTGAGTCTGTATGAATTAAATTGATAAACACCTTTAAGTTCTGTGTTTGCAGGAAATAAAACCCCTTCAAAAAAGATATCTTTTGCCACATTGCCTTCTGATTTGATTTTAAGTGGAGCATATAAAACTGAAAACGAATGTCGCTTTTTTATTACATAATTTGCTCTCAAACGATAAAAGAAATTTGTTTGAGGTTTTAAATCATTTTTAAGAGAAAAATTGGTACCCAAATTACCAGGAATTCTTACATTGTTATAGCCCGAAAAAATAGCTCCAGTTTCTAAATCAAGCATAGACTGCGCACTCAATGTTGTTTTTAGGAAAACAATCAGGAATAATATGGGCAACTTATATAACAAGTTATTCATTTTTAAATTTTTTAATTTCTTGCTATACAGTTAATAGGTTTCTCTTTAACACAAAATGAATAACACAGATAAAGCAAACTAACGGACTTTATCCAATGAAGATTTTCATTATTCTCCTTTAACTTTCCTAGGTTTCTTAGGTGTTGTAGGTGGAATATCTTTAGCGACTTTCAGCAAGTTATTTTCTTTGTCCAACTCTATTTGAATGGTAGAACCTTCAACAACTTCGCCTTTTAGAATTTCTTCTGCCAATGGGTCTTCTAAATATTTTTGAATGGCTCTGTAAAGTGGTCTTGCGCCAAATTTGCTATCAAAACCTTGGTCGGCAATAAAGTCTTTGGCTTCTTCTGAAAGTTCGATTTTATACCCCAAATCTTCGATGCGTTTCAACATTTTTTTCATTTGAATATCCAAAATCTTGATGATATCTGGTTTCTCCAAACTGTTGAATACAATGATGTCGTCTACTCTATTTAAAAACTCGGGTGAGAAAAACTTTTTCAAAGCGCTTTCAATCACTTGCTTGCTTTCTGATTCTTGACTCAAAACTTTGTTGGATGTGGCAAAACCAACACCTGTTCCAAAGTCTTTTAACTGACGTGAACCAATATTGGAGGTCATGATAATTACCGTATTACGGAAATCAATTTTTCTACCTAAACTATCGGTAATAAAGCCTTCGTCCAAAATCTGCAACATGATGTTAAACACATCTGGATGGGCTTTTTCTACCTCGTCAAACAATACAACAGCATAAGGCTTTCTTCTTACTTTTTCGGTTAACAATCCGCCTTCTTCATACCCTACATATCCCGGAGGCGCTCCCACCAATCTGCTGATGGCAAATTTCTCCATAAATTCACTCATATCAATACGAATCAACGAATCATTGTTGTCGAACATGTATTCGCTCAAAGCTTTTGCCAACTCTGTTTTACCCACACCTGTTGGACCAAGGAAAATAAATGAACCAATCGGTTTGTTTGGATCTTTTAACCCTGCCCTAGTTCTTTGAATTGCTCTAGAAAGTTTTTCAATGGCTTTATCCTGCCCTATCACTCTTTTCTTGAGATCTGCCTCCATGGTTAAGAGTTTTTTACCTTCACTTTGACCAATTCGTTTAACAGGAATGCCTGTCATCATGGCAATCACTTCAGCTACATTTTCTTCTGTAACTGTAAAACGGTTATCGCCTGTTTCTTTTTCCCAAGCGGCTTTAGCTTCATCCAATTGATTGATGAGGTTTTTTTCTCTATCTCTCAATTTGGCAGCTTCTTCATATTTCTGACTTTTTACAACCGATATTTTTTCTAATTTAATGGCTTCTATCTGTGCTTCTAAGTCCAAAATCACCTGTGGCACGTTGATATTCGTGATATGCACCCTTGCGCCCACTTCATCCAATACATCAATGGCTTTATCTGGTAAATTTCTATCGGTGATATAACGGTTGCTCATTTTCACACAAGCCACTATCGCTTCATCAGTATAAGTAACGTTGTGATGGGCTTCGTATTTATCTTTGATATTGTGTAAAATTTCAATGGATTCATCTTGAGATGCTGGCTCAATCATCACCATTTGAAAACGTCTTTCTAAGGCACCATCTTTCTCAATGTACTGACGGTATTCATCTAAAGTCGTTGCGCCAATACATTGCACCTCGCCTCTTGCCAAAGCTGGTTTAAACATATTGCTGGCATCTAAACTACCACTAGCGCCACCGGCACCCACAATGGTATGAATTTCATCTATGAATAAAATTACATCATCGGCTTTTTCCAATTCTGTCATGATGGCTTTCATACGCTCTTCAAACTGCCCTCTGTATTTTGTACCTGCAACTAAAGAAGCTAAATCTAAAGTAACAACACGTTTATTAAACAATACTCTGGAAACTTTTCTTTGAATAATTCTCAATGCCAAACCTTCTGCAATGGCGGTTTTACCAACACCTGGTTCTCCAATTAAAATAGGATTGTTCTTTTTTCTTCTAGATAAAATTTGTGAAACCCTTTCAATCTCTTTTTCTCTACCAACAATGGGATCTAGTTTACCATCTTCGGCTAATCTGGTTAAATCTCTTCCAAAATTATCTAAAACAGGAGTGTTTGATTTTGGATTTTTCTTTTTCAAATCTTCCAATTTCTTTTCCTCCAATGGTTCTGAATTTTCATCTTCAAAAGCATTGCGGGGTGGACTTTGTTTAAATCCAGTATCCGGTCCTTCAATTAAAGTTTGTTTAAAAAACTCATAAGTAATTCCATATTGCGCCAAAACTTGAGAAGCGATATTGTCTTCATCTCTCAGAATAGCCAATAGCAAATGCTCGGTTCCGATGGTATCAGTTTTAAATATCTTGGCTTCAAGATACGTTATTTTTAAGGCTTTTTCGGCTTGTTTGGTCAATGGGATATTGCCCAAATTGGTGACATTAATGCCAGTTCCTTTGATTACATCCTCGATAGATTTTTTCAATCTCAAAACATCAATTTCAAGATTTTTTATGGTATTAAGAGCCGTTCCTTCGCCCTCACGAATGATGCCTAATAGTAGATGTTCAGGACCGATAAACTCATGTCCTAATCTGATGGCCTCTTCACGACTGTACTGAATGACCTCTTTAACTCTTGGTGAAAATTTAGCTTCCATTTTTAAAATTCAATAACAAAATTAATGATAATATTTGTTGTTTTTACATTTAACAGCATTTAACATTAACATTTGTATATAATAAACAACATATTACTAAAATTGTTCCAATAAACTTTCTTATAAATTCTACTGCCAAAAAGACCCAAAAAGCGCAATTTGTCGGACGTTTAGGAGGAAGGAAATAGGAATTAGGGGATAGGTCCCGCATGAAACTGCGGGATAGGAAGTAGGGATTTTGTCTTTTTCGAAATCAAAAAGTCCCTCTCCTTTGGAGAGGGATTTAGGGTGAGGTCTTAACAGGAATTATGCCTTGCGTTTTATCAAACATAGTTTTTCGACAATCGATAATCAGAATAAAAGACACGATATTAACAAATAGTTAACAAAAATCCACACAACAACATTGATAACATTTATTCAAAATAAAAGTTTAATTACATTAGTTTCGCAAACATGTTAGAGCGTCCAAGTATTAAGAAAAAAAGAACCGAAATTACCACCCTTGACGCAGGAGGAAAAATACCACCACAAGCAGTCGATTTTGAAGAAGCCATTTTGGGTGCCATCATGCTCGAAAAAGATGCGCTCAGAGATGCTATCGAAACCCTAAAAGCCAAACATTTTTATAACGAAAACCACCGTTATATCTTCGAGTCGATGATTGATTTATACAACGAAAATCAACCTGTTGATATTCTTACAGTAACAGAAAAACTCAAAACAAAAGCAGTGCTTGACCTAGTTGGTGGACCTTATTACATTGCGAAACTCACAAGTAGAGTTTCTTCTGCTGCCAATATTCAATACCATTCGCATATCGTTATTCAGAAATTTATTCAAAGAGAATTGATTCGAATTTCTGGCACCACACTCTCTGAAGCTTTTGAAGACACTACAGATGCTTTCAAACTGTTAGACGAAACAGAAAAAGATCTTTACGAAGTAAAAAATGATGGTATGAAACGTTCTTACAAAGAAATTTCTAGCATCATCAACGAAGCCATTAGCATCATTGAAGCCAACCACGATAAAAAAGATGGATTAACAGGCATTCCAAGTGGTATCAAAAATTTAGATGACATTACTGCAGGTTGGCAAAAATCAGATTTAGTCATTTTAGCTGCCAGACCCGGTATGGGAAAAACTGCTTTGGCGCTTACCATGCTTAGAAATGCAGCAGTAGATTTTCACAAACCTGTAGCCATATTTTCACTAGAGATGAGTGCAGCACAATTGGTTACAAGATTGATTGCAGCGGAGAGTGAATTACCAAGTGAAAAACTTAAAAAAGGCAATTTAGAAGAATTTGAATGGACACAATTGCACTCTAAAATACAAAAACTTTCTAAGGCGCCAATCTTTATAGATGACACCCCTTCCCTACCCATTTTTGAGTTCAAAGCAAAGTGCAGAAGGCTGCACAGCAAACACAACATCGAGATGGTAATTGTCGATTATCTTCAATTGATGAGAGGCGAAGATGTTGGCAAAAATGGCAACAGGGAGCAAGAAATAGGTTCAATTTCCAGAGCCTTGAAAGGTTTGGCTAAAGAACTTAATATCCCGATCATTGCCTTAGCGCAGTTGAGTCGTGATGTAGAAAAAAGAGCAGGCGATAAAAAACCACAATTGAGCGATTTGAGGGAATCGGGAAGTATAGAACAAGATGCCGATATCGTTGGATTTATTTGGCGTCCGAAATATTACAAACAAACTGACGGCTATGAAGCCGACCCATCACTTGGCGAAGTGATTATTCAAAAACATAGAAACGGACCAACAGGCGAAGCTAAAGTTAGATTCATAGAGCAATATGGTAAATTCGTTAACTACAACGAAGGCGAAAATGGCGGCTTTATGGAATACGAGAACGAGCCTTCTGTGATTACCAAACAAAGCCGCATGAATGTTGATGAAAATTACGACACA
>JAUXOK010000022.1 GCA_030682255.1 Bacteroidota bacterium
CGGATCAAGTCCAAAACTTGTGGGGTAATAGAAATTATTAAGATATTTGCATTTTAATAATGCACGAATCATTACACATTATATTAAACTTGGTTTTACCAGAGGGCGTACAATCTTTTTTTGAATTAAAGAATCATAGATTTGACAATGACAATATTCATTTATACCTCGAAGAATTAAATCAAATTCCAGAGGAATATAAAACACAGAAGCTTGAGTCAAAAGGCTTTCATTCAGAGATTACATTTCAAGATTTCCCGTTGCGTGGCAAAGAAGTTTTTATGCATGTTAAACGCAGACGATGGTTGAACCATGATACAGGAAAAGTCTTATCACGAGATTGGTCGGTTGTTGCAAATGGCACGCGAATAAGTAAAGATTTCGCGGCTTTTTTAAAACAGATCCATCGATACGCAGGCGCATAGCATCCAAACAGTTGCATCATTTTATGGTGTTAAAGGCAAGATTTTGCAGCGGTACTACCGCAATAAGCTCAGTAATTTTAAACAATGGGAGCATCAATATAACGCGAAGAAGGGGCTTTTTTTTGAATATAATTTGGGTCCACGATTATCGATAGATGAAACCTCTTTATCACATGGCGAACTCTATACCATTGTTACCAACAAAGACGCCAAAGGTAAACGTGGGTCTTTGGTTGCAATAATAGAAGGCACAAAGTCGGATAATATTATTCCGTTTCTTCAACAGATGTCTTTAAAGGCTCGTAAAAAAGTTGAAGAAATAACGCTAGATCTTGCAGGTAACATGGGTCTGATTGCACGAAAATGCTTTCCAAATGCAATTCAAGTAATTGACAGATTTCATGTCCAGCAATTGGCATCGGAAGCACTTCAAGAAATACGAATTAAACACAGATGGGAAGCTATAGACCAAGAAAATGAAGCCATTGAAATAGCTAAAAAATCAGGAGATTCATATACTCAACAAGTATTAGACAATGGCGATACATTAAAGCAGCTTCTGGCTAGAAGTCGCTACCTGCTTTATAAATGGCAAGACAACTGGACCTCTGAACAACAAGAAAGAGCATTGATTTTATTTGAAAAATACCCAGACATTGAAAGAGCATATATTTTAACAAAGGAACTCTCATGGATATTTACAAATACTAAACAGAAAATATACGGGCTTACAAGATTGGCTAAATGGTGTGAAAAAGTAGAGCAGTCGGGCTTCAAAGCATTTAATTCAATCTCTCGAACTATAAACAACCACTACAAGAATATAATCAACTACTTCGATAATAGAAGCACCAACGCATCGGCTGAATCATTTAATGCTAAGATAAAAGCATTTAGAGCACAACACAGAGGTGTCAGAGATATTAATTTATTCCTTTTTAGACTTGCTAAAATATATGCTTACCCCACAACTATTTAACTTGATCC
>JAUXOK010000025.1 GCA_030682255.1 Bacteroidota bacterium
GTTATAGCCTATGCTAAAAACCGACTCCATAAAACAAAATTAAATATTAACAGAGATGCAACTTGGAGAAAGAATTAGAAAAATCAGAGAATCTCAAAACCTAACTCAAGCTGAGGTTGCAGACAGAATTGATATTACACCATCCGCTTATGGTCAAATTGAACGTAAGGCGGCAAATTCTTCATATCTTACACTACAAAAAATAGCTTTAGCGTTAAACGTTTCCATTTCATTTTTACTAGACATTGAAAACCCAAATTACATAGAAGAAAAAAACAAGTTATAGCTTGTTTTAGAAACGAAGTTTGACTTATACTTTTGAAGGACAAATTTAAATCTAAATCATATGGAAAATCAAATTTTAAACAGAGAACAGAACGCTACACTTGACTTTCATTTAATGAGTAGCCCGTTATTAATGTCAACAAAGTGCATTGGTGAACAAGAACTTTCTGACTTTCTTGAAGCTTTTCTTGATAGTTGTTCATTATTTGGTCAATCTGAACTTTATTATCGAACCAAGGGTCGAATTGAAAACAGTACAGGCGAACAAGACCTTATTGATTATTATGCAGGACTAGGTCAGCAATACAATCAAAAAGGGATTGACGTTTTAACAATTGCAATAAATGACTTTCAAGAATATGTCAATAATCTTCCGCCAAATCCACCTCATCCCCCTGCTGATTTTTCTAATTTTGTGCAGGAATCTAAGTTCTTTTACGAAGGTTTGGAAATAAAACCAGTTGATGTAACAAAATTAATTAATGTATTAAATGAAACCGTTAATGCAGGCACTCCTAGTGAAATAGAGCTATATAATTATATTTTGTCAAAAGCTAACGAACTTAAAACAGTTCGACAAAGCCCTGACAGAGGTGCAGTAGATAACATTCCTTGGTGGAAGATAGTTGCAATAGCTGTAATAATTGGAATTGCTGCATTGGAGATTTGGAGATGTATTTTTAGAAATAGATGTAGTAAGACAGAGAAAGCTGCATACAAAGCTGGATATACTATTGCTGGGTTAGTTTTAAAATTTTGCTAATATGAAATCCATAAGATTAAGTTTACTGCTTTTAATATTTTTTTTTTCATCAGTTGCTGTATTTTCTCAAACAACTAATGAGCCCATTGGACAATGTTTTGGGAAATCAAATAGAAAGTCTATTGAAAAACGGATTGAACAATTAAAATTAAGAGTTAGTAAAGAAATGAACTGTCCTTTAGACAGCATTTCATATGTAATTGACAAAAAATATACATTCTCCTACACTAAAGAATGTCGGCATTTGCCAAAGATTATGACATTTTATGGTTGTGGTCAAACAAAAACATATGAACATCTTGGTTTAACCGGACTTGCAGGATATTGGTTATTGGCAAGTTGGACAGAAAAAAAGTGACCAAAAACATAACAATTAACCTTCAATAGAGCTAGTCCTAAAAACAGTAGCTCTATTGTATTTATGTAGTATTAATGATTCCTTTCACGAAATAAAAACAGAAGCACAGGCTATAACAGCACCTACCCAAAAGTGGCGGTTCAGTGGTTAAATCAAGATTTGTGCATCTATCAAAGTTTGTCCTTGGTTGACAGTGAAGTGCTTCGAAATCGCCACCTTCGGGTAGCTGCAAAACGTTA